>OZ244944.1:656309-1312618 GCA_965222335.1 Sediminihaliea sp.
CCCTGTTGAATAAGGCACTCACCCAATTGCCATCCGATGTTCAGGATCAACTGACACTCCAGAGAAGCCGTCCTCGGCGAAGCGGAAAACCGTTGTGAGCGTCCAGCCAGCAAAGTTGGGGCGAGCTGAGACCGACAATGCTGGATGCAGGCACTGGACATCGCAAGCAATCATGAAGTTGTGTGGGATGATCTCGAAAAGTGGCACCAAGGCGAAGGCTACGCGGGGCGCTTTAATGATTTTAGAAAGGTGGTGATGTCGAAAAGTTCTTAGCTGGGCTAAGCGACACTATTGGGTCGCGAACCATTGATCGCTACCGGCATGCCCGATAAAGCGGGGCAGGCCCTCCATGCCTCTCGCGATCTACCGCCCGTCCCTGGGCATAAAAAAACCCCCGGGCCTTTCGACTCGAGGGTTCTTGTTTGGTGGAGCTAAGCGGGATCAAACGGGCCGGCCTGCCGGCGCTGACCCGGTCAGAGGTTCGCACCGCGGACCTTAAAAAAACCCCCGGGCCTGATGGACCGAGGGTTCTTTGTTTGGTGGAGCTAAGCGGGATCGAACGGGCCGGCCCATCGGCGCTGACCCGGTCAGCGGTTCGCACGGCGGACCATAAAAAAACCCCCGGGCCTTTCGACTCGAGGGTTTTGGATTGGTGGAGCTAAGCGGGATCGAACCGCTGACCTCAACACTGCCAGTGTTGCGCTCTCCCAGCTGAGCTATAGCCCCAATTTTCTTAACTCGTTGATTTGCCTTGGATTAAATCCGACATCTGTCAACGAAGAGCTGCGCATTTTAGTGAGCAAGCCCGGGGGTGTCAATAGCCCGCGCTCGCTATGGCGCAATGCCATCAGCCTAGCACTCGATAATGCTGACCGGGACCTCAAGCACGTTGACCGCGAGCCCGCCGCGGGCGGTCTCCTTGTACTTGTCCTGCATGTCGCGTCCGGTGTCGCGCATGGTCTTGATCACCTGGTCCAGGGACACGTAGTGCTCTCCGGACCCGCGCAGGGCCATGCGCGCGGCGCTGATGGCCTTGATCGCCGCCATCGCGTTGCGCTCGATACAGGGCACCTGCACCAGGCCGCCGATGGGGTCGCAGGTCAGACCCAGGTTGTGCTCCATGCCGATCTCTGCGGCGTTTTCCACCTGACCCGGGGAACCACCGAGGGCATCGGCGAGGGCGCCCGCGGCCATGGAGCAGGCGGAACCCACCTCCCCCTGGCAGCCTACCTCGGCTCCGGAGATGGAGGCGTTGATCTTGTACAGGATGCCGATCGCCGCCGCCGTGAGCAGGAAGCGCACCACATCCTCTTCGCTAGCACCCTTGCAGTGGGTCAGGTAGTACTTCAACACCGCCGGGATGATGCCTGCGGCGCCGTTGGTGGGTGCGGTCACGATGCGCCCCCCGGCGGCATTTTCCTCGTTGACCGCCAGGGCGTAGAGCGTGACCCAGTCCATGGTGGTCATGGACTCGTCGCCCAGGCTGCCGGAGGCGCTCTTGAGCTGGCGATGGAGTTGGGCCGCGCGCCGCTTCACTTTCAGGCCTCCAGGCATAATGCCCTCGGTCCTGGCGCCGCGGGCGATGCTGTCGTCCATCACCCGCCAGATCTTGAGCAATTCCTCGCGGATGGCCGCCTCGCTGCGCCAGGATTTCTCGTTGGCCAACATCAGCGCGCTGATTGACAGCCCCGCCTCCTTGCAGTGCGCCAGCAGTTCGGCGGCGGAGGTAAAGGGATAAGGTATCTCGGTGGGGTCATCGACGATTATATCGCCCTCGGCGGACTTTTCGTCGACCACGAAGCCGCCCCCCACCGAGTAAAAGATGCGGACATCGACCGCTTCTCCCGAGTCGTCGTAGGCAGTAAAACGCATGCCATTGGAGTGATAAGGCAGCGACTCGCTGCGATGCATAATCAGGTCGTTGCGGTAGCTGAAGTCGATCTCGTGCTCGCCCATGATATTCAGCCGGCCCTGTTCCCGCACCGTCGCCACCCGGTCGGCGATGCGCTCAACCTCGACGCCTTCCGGGGTCTCGCCCTCCAGCCCCAGGATCACCGCCTTGGGAGAACCGTGGCCGGCGCCCGTGGCCCCCAGAGAGCCGTACAACTCCGCGGTGACGCGCACACAACTGTCCAGCTTGCCACTATCCTGCAGGGCGCTGGCGAACTGCCGCGCTGCGTTCATGGGTCCCACGGTGTGGGAACTGGAGGGGCCTATCCCGATCTTGAACAGGTCAAAAGTGCTAATGGCCACGGGGAAACCTCGATGCCTGGGTACCAACGCTCATTGTAGGCTGCCTGGTGGCGGCCCGCACTAGCAGTAGCCGCAACGCGCCAGTTCTTCCGCAATCAGGGGCACGCAGGGATGCTCCGGGTCTACCGCTGCCGCACGCTGTTTCTCTACGCCGCGACGCCGGTACATCCGGGGGATGGTGTCGGACATGGTGCCCTCGGTGGATACCATGACGGGTTCGAATTCCAGGCCCAGCGGTGCCAGCACCCTTTCCAGCTCCTGCTGGGGATCGCGCACCAGATCCTCGAAGCGCAGGAACACGGTGTGCTCGCGATCCTGCAGGAATTCGTAAACGCGGACCGCGTAGCGCCAGTTGTCGCAGGCCTGCTCCAGGTCCTGCCGGGTGCGGGCCAGCTTGGAGGCCACGCAGGCGCGCCCGTCCCGCAGAAGGTGGATCACGGGCATGCCCGCCAGCACCCCGTTGAAGAAGGCATCGAGCACATCCAGGTGGGGCCGGTTAAACATATTGTGCTTGTTCAGACCCGAGAGCTGCTCGGTTGTCACCTTGTTGCCCCACAGGGGCGCGGTGGAGGCGGCGGCCTCTGTCTCGCAGGCACTGAGAAAGGCGCCCGCACGCTGGCCGAAGACATTGCGATCATTGAGTTCCAGGTCGCGTCCGCGCAGGTATTTGACCCCGCCCACCTCGAAGCCCATCTCGATCGATGGATGCGCCCCGAGCATGCCCGCCAGCAGGCTGGTGCCGCTGCGGCCGGAACCCACAACCAGAAAGCGGAAGCGACTTTCCGGCGCGCGCTGCGTCCCGTCGTGACCCGCGGCGCTCATTGCCCGTAGTGCGACCACAGGTAGTCGATAATCGCGGCCGACTCGTACAGCCCGGCACCCGTATTGGGGTCTACCAGGTAGGGAATCGCCATGCGCCCGGTGCGTTCCAGCAGGTATTGCCGGTTGGGGAGCTCACTGTCCGCTTCCACCCCCAGCCGATCGCGCACCGCCGGCAGCAGCCACTCCGAGGCCCGGGTGCGGCCGCACTGGCGCACGATGTAGGGGATTTCCATTTCGCACAGCACTTCCCGCACCAGGCGCGCGTAGGGGCTGCTTTCAAAGCTGTAGAGCTCCAGCAGCTGCGCGGGCTCCCGCCCTGGATTGGCGCGCAGGCCGTTGCCCAGGCGCGGTGTGCTGGCGAGCACGGAGCCAAAGGTCTGCAGGCCGCCCGCGCGCCACTTCAGGGGCATGCGCCGCTTGGCATAGCGGTCGTAGAGATAGGCGATAATGTCCAGGGATTCGTAGCGCAGGCTCGCGTAGTTGGGATCTTCCAGTAGCGGGAACTGGGCCTTGCCACCCAGGGCTTCCGCCGCCGGGCGAAAGCGGGTACCACCCTTGGGGCAGGGCAGGATGGCGACATCCAGGTTCAGTTCCGTCAGCGCTTCGCGCACCAGCCGGCAGTAAGGGCAGTTCTCCATGTCGTACAGGCGCAGCGTCTGCGCCGGCGTGTACGTGGCCGGGTGACTTTGAATACCGTTGGCCGCCCGTAAGCCGGTGCTGACCAGAGAGCCGAACAAACCTGCTTCCATGATCCTGCTACCCCAGTTGTTGGTAAGCTTTTTCCAGGCGCTTGGCCGCCTTCTTGGAGACCCCGCCCAGCACTTCGATGGCGTGGCGCAAACGCGCGCGGCTCATGTCCGGGCCCAGCATCTCCATCGAGTCCACCACGGAGAACGAAGCGCTGGAGCCGGAGATTGCAATGAAAATCGGCGCCAGGAAATCCTTGACCTTCACCCCCTCGGCGTCGGCCAGGGCCTTCAGTTCGTCCCAGATCGCATCCCGCTGCCAGTGCCTCAGGGCCTCCATCCGCCACAGGGCGAACTGCAGGTGCCGCACAATATCTTCGCGCTCTCCCTTGATGCCGGCGAAACTCGCCTCGTCTATCGGCAGGGTGCCGGACACCAGGAAGGCCGCCAGCGGGGCGAAATCACTGAGTATTTCCATGCGCTTCTGCGCATGAGGCAGCACCCTGAACAGGTTGTCCTCGTTGTAGGCCCACGCCACCAGGCGTTTTGCCAGGGCCTCGGTGTCGAGGTC
Organism: Sediminihaliea sp.; assembly: GCA_965222335.1. Classification (GTDB taxonomy): domain Bacteria; phylum Pseudomonadota; class Gammaproteobacteria; order Pseudomonadales; family Halieaceae. The sequence continues at coordinate 660,642 of OZ244944.1, forward strand.
CTCGCGAATCCACAGGCCGTTGAGCCAGCGCAGTTTTTCCACATCGAAGATCGGCCCGCCCAGGGAGACGCGCTGGATGTCGAACTGCGCCTGCATCTCCGGCAGGGAAAACCTTTCCCGCTCATCGGGCATCGACCAGCCCATGCGTCCCAGGTAGTTCAGCAGCGCTTCCGGCAAAAAGCCCATGCGCTGGTAGTACAGGATGCTGGTCGGGTTCTTGCGCTTGCTGAGCTTGGACTTGTCCGGGTTGCGCAACAGGGGCAGGTGGCACAGCTGCGGCATCTCCCAGCCGAAGTATTCGTACAGCAGCTTGTGCTTGGGCGCGGAATTGATCCACTCCTCACCGCGCAGCACGTGGGTGATGCCCATGAGGTGATCGTCCACCACATTGGCCAGGTGATAGGTCGGCATGCCGTCTGACTTGAGCAGGATCTGAGCGTCGACCATGCCCCAGTCCAGCTCGATATCGCCGCGCAACATGTCCTGGATCTGGCAGCTGCCTTCGTCCTCGGGCACCCGCATGCGGATCACGTAGGCGTCCCCCGCCTCGCGGCGCCGTGCCACCTCGTCTTCCGGCAGCATGAGGTCCGAGGGCTTGAGCGCGGTGCTGTTGCCAGCTTCACGCCGCGCCTCGCGCAGGGCATCCAGTTCCTCGCTGGTGCGATAGCAGACAAAGGCCTTGCCCGCCTCCACGAGCTGGCGCGCGTACTCGCCGTAGATTTCCATGCGCTCGCTCTGGCGGTAGGGGCCGTGCTCGCCGCCCACGTCCGGGCCCTCGTCCCACTCCAGGCCCAGCCAGCGCAGGGAATCCAGGATGGCCTGCTCCGACTCGGCGGTACTGCGCACGCTGTCAGTGTCCTCGATGCGCAGGATGAACTGGCCCCCGTGGGCGCGGGCGAAACAGAGGTTGAACAGGGCGATATAGGCGGTGCCCACATGGGGGTCACCGGTGGGCGATGGCGCGACGCGCGTGCGAACAGTCATGGGATCCAGGGCTTTACCGATGCGAGGGCGCGATTATACGGACTCGCCGGGGCAAATCCTACCGGGCCCCCGGGCCGCGGACAGTGACGCGTGGTGGCCGAGTGGTCGCGCGCAAATCAGCACTTGCTGTTCGGCGCTTAAATGAGAATAATAAGCGTTTACAGCTCTCTCTATCATCAAGCGAGGTATCTATGTTGTCATGGGATCGAGCGCGCTCCCCGCTATGTGCATTTCTGTTTGGCCTGCTGTGCCTGACGGGCACTCCTGCCCTTGCCGAGGTCAACGTCTACTCGGCCCGCCAGGAGGCCCTGATCAAGCCCATCCTGGATCGTTTCAGCGAGGAAACCGGGATCGCCGTCAACCTCGTCACCGGCAGCGGTGATGCCCTCCTCACCCGTCTGCGCAGCGAGGGGCGTAACTCGCCCGCCGACCTCCTGCTCACGGTGGATGCCGGCCGCCTGTACCGCGCCCAGGAAGCCGGGGTGCTGCAGAGCGTGGAGTCGGAACTCCTCCAGCAAGCAGTGCCCGCGCACCTGCGCAGCAAGGAAAATCACTGGTTCGGCCTGTCGGTGCGCGCCCGGGTCATTGCCTACGCCCCGGACCGGGTGCAGCCCGAGGCGCTCAGCACCTACGCCGCACTCGCGGACCCGAAGTGGCGCCAGCGTATTTGCGTGCGCTCCTCCGGCAATATCTATAACCAGTCACTGGTTGCGAGCATGCTCGCGCACGATGGCACCGAGGCCACCGGCGAATGGCTTGAGGGCCTGGTCGCCAACATGGCACGCCCGCCCCAGGGTGGTGACCGCGACCAGATCAAGGCCGTGGCCGCGGGCCAGTGCGACCTGGCGCTGGTCAACAGTTACTACTACGGCGCGATGCTGCAGTCTGAGGACAGTGAGGAAACCGCCGCCGCAAGCAAAGTGGCCCTGTTCTTCCCCAATCAGGAGGGGCGCGGCACCCACATTAACGTCAGCGGTGCCGGGGTCACGGCCGCGGCCCCGCACAAGGCGGAAGCGATCCGGCTGCTGGAGTTCCTCGCCGGTGACGAGGCCCAGCGCTGGTACGCCGAGCGCAACAACGAATACCCGGTCCGCGCGGATATCCCGGTGAGTGAAACCCTGGCCGCCTGGGGCAGTTTTAAACAGGACCAGCTGGACGTCACCGAGTTGGGTCGCCTCAATGCCCAGGCGGTAATGGCCATGGACAGGGCGAGTTGGAAGTAGCTGCCGCCGCCACGCCAATCACCCACCACTCCCAACGCCGCGCCGCCCTGCCCTGGCGCGTACTGATGTGGCTCACCGCCGGCGTGATCGCGATCCCCGTGCTGGTGATCGTGGCCAGCCTGGCCCAGGGCTTCAGTCCCGTTTGGGAGCACCTGCTGGATACGGTGCTGCGGGACTACGTGATCAATTCCCTCTTGCTGATGCTCGGCGTGGGCATCGGCACCCTGGTGCTGGGTGTCTCCGCGGCCTGGCTGACCGCGATGTGCGAGTTTCCCGGCCGCCGCCTGTTCAACTGGGCGCTGCTGCTGCCCATGGCGATGCCCGCCTATATCATCGCCTACACCTACACCGGCCTGCTGGATTTTGCCGGCCCGGTACAGACCGCCCTGCGCGAGACCTTTGGCTGGGGCTATGGCGACTACTGGTTTCCGCGTATCCGCTCCCTCGGCGGGGCGATCTGCATGCTGTCTTTGGTGCTCTACCCCTACGTGTTCCTGCTCACGCGGGTGGCTTTCCTCGAGCAGTCCACTGCGGTCCTGGAGGCCAGCCGCAATCTGGGCCGCGGTCCCTGGGCCACCCTCTTCCGCGTGGCACTGCCGATGGCGCGCCCGGCGATCGCCGCCGGCGTCAGCCTGGCGCTGATGGAGGCCCTGGCGGACTACGGCACCGTGGACTACTTCGGCGTCAGCGCCTTTACTACCGGAATTTTCCGCACCTGGTACGGCCTGGGCGAGCTCCAGACCGCCGCCCAACTGGCGGCTTTCCTGCTGCTGTTCGTGTTTGTGCTGTTCGTGCTGGAGCAGCGCTCCCGCCGCCGGATGCGCTTCCACCAGCGCGCCACTACCGGTCGGCCCCGGCGCATTCCGCTGCATGGCTGGCGCGCCGCGGGCGCCTGTGGGCTCGCTTCGCTGATCGTGGTCGCGGGCTTTCTGCTGCCCGCCGCGCAGCTGGCAACCTGGGCCTGGAGCCGCCTCGGGGATACTGACTCGGCCGCATTTCTCGGCCTGGTCGGCAGCAGTTTCAGCCTCGCCGCGATTGCCTCGGCTTGCTGTCTGCTGATCGCCCTGCTGCTGGGCTACGGTCGGCGGCTGCATCCCGGCCCCGCAGAACAGCAGGCAACGCGGGTCGCGTCCATGGGCTACGCGGTGCCCGGAACCGTGATCGCGGTCGGCGTGCTGATCCCCTTCGCCTGGTTCGACAACCAGGTTGACACCCTGATGCGCACCTACACCGGCATCTCCACCGGCCTGCTCCTCAGCGGTACCCTGGTGGCCCTGGTGTTTGCCTATGTAGTGCGCTTTCTCTCGGTGTCCCTGCAGACCGTGGAGTCGGGGCTGGCGCGCATCCGACCCAGTCTCGATGAATCCGCCCGCTCCCTGGGCCTGGGACCGATGCGGGTACTGGGCCGCGTGCACCTGCCGATGCTGCGTGGATCCCTGGTCACTGCCCTGCTGCTGGTATTTGTGGACGTGCTCAAGGAACTGCCCACGACCCTGATCCTGCGGCCCTTTGATTTCAGCACCCTGGCGGTGCGGGCCCACGAGCTGGCCTCGGACGAGCGCCTGGCCGATGCCGCCCTGCCCGCCCTGGCGATCGTGCTCATCGGGCTGCTGCCTGTTATTCTCATGACCCGCACCAGCACCCGTGCGATTACCGGCCGCGAGGAGGGCCATGAGTAGCCAGCTAGCCATCGACCAGGTAAGCGTACGCTATGGGGACTTCACCGCGGTAGAGCGCGTATCCATGAGTCTGGAGCCGGGCCAGATCGGCTGCCTGCTGGGCCCCTCGGGCTGCGGCAAGACCACGCTGCTGCGGGCCATCGCCGGCTTCGAGCCGGTCGCGTCTGGCCGCATCGTGCTGCGCGGCGAGGTGATCAGCCAGCGCGGCTCACAGCTGCCCCCGGAGCGGCGCAAGGTGGGTATGGTGTTCCAGGACTTCGCCCTGTTTCCCCACCTGAATGTGCGCGCCAACGTGGGCTTCGGTCTCTCCGCCGGCTCCCGGCAAAGCCGCTCCGCCCGGGTCGAGGAAATGCTGTCCCTGGTGGGCCTCGGCCACCTTGGGAAGGCCTATCCTCACGAACTTTCCGGTGGCCAGCAGCAGCGGGTGGCCCTGGCCCGGGCCCTGGCCCCGTCGCCGGAAATCCTGCTTATGGACGAACCATTCTCGAGCCTCGATACTGAACTGCGGGAACAGTTGGCAGCGGAGGTGCGCGAGCTACTCAAGCGCAACAACGTCACCGCGATTCTGGTGACCCACGACCAACACGAGGCCTTCGCCATGGCCGACCGGGTAGCGCTGCTGCGCGACGGGCAGGTGGCGCAGCTGGATACCCCCTACAACCTCTACCACAACCCCAGCAGCGAATTCGTGGCTTCGTTCATCGGCCAGGGCTCGATCATCTCGGTCACGGTCAATGAAGCCGGTGAACTGAACGACGGCCTCGGCAGCCTGGACCAGAAGCACCGGCAGTGGCGCGCGGGCGAGGAACTGCACCTGCTGGTGCGCCCGGACGACATCGAGCACGACGAGCTCAGCAGCCTGACCCTGCCCGTAGTCGGCCGTGCGTTTCGCGGTGCGCATTACCTCTACGAGGTGGTGCTGCCGAACGGCCAGCACGCCCCCTGCCTGACCCCCAGCCACGTGGACGTACCGGTAGGCCAGCGCCTGCCGGTACGCTTCAATCTCAAGCACGTGGTGGTGTTCGAGCCGGGCGACTAGCCGGGGATCACCTGCCAGTCCGGGGCGTGGAATTCGCCGATCACCTTCACCTCGATAAACGGCGCCTCGGCGGCGATGATATCGCGCACCCGCTGCGGCAGGTTCTGCTCCATCGCGTCGCGCTGGTCCTTGCTATCCCAGGTCGCAATGGCCAGCAGCACCGAGGGATCGTCGATCTTGCGGTGTAGCCGCGTACCGCGCGCCCCGGGCGCTTCCTGGATCAGGCGACTGGCGCGCACCCAGGCATCCGCGTATTGCTGCGCGCTGTAACCCGGCTGGATATGGACCTCAAATACGAAAATCATGGCGCCTCCCAAGTCCGTTCAGTGTAGACAAAATCCGGGGGCAGCCGCTACCAGGCAGCCCTTGGCCAGGCGTGCACCGCGTTGGCACTTCCCCTACAATTACGGGCTTTTGTACAAACTTGTCCCGATTAATGTCTGACCCCGTTACCCAATCCGCCGGGGAACCACAGCCCTGGCGTTTCTGCATTGCCCCGATGATGGACTGGTCGGATCGGCACTGCCGTTACTTCTGGCGCCTGCTCACGCGCCACGCGCGCCTGTACACGGAGATGGTCACCACCGGGGCGCTGATTCACGGCGATCGTGAGCGTTTCCTCGACTACCACGCTGTGGAGCATCCCGTGGCTCTGCAGCTCGGCGGCAGCGACCCGCAGGAGCTGGCGCGCTGCGCGCGCTGGGCACAGCAGTGGCAGTACGACGAGGTCAACCTGAACTGCGGCTGCCCGTCAGACCGGGTGCAATCGGGCATGTTTGGCGCCTGCCTGATGGCGCACCCGGCGCGGGTCGCAGCCGGTGTTGCCGCGATGCGCGAGGCCTGCGACCTGGCGGTGACGGTGAAGCACCGCATCGGTATTGACCACATGGAGAGCTACGCCGAGCTGCGCGACTTCGTCGGCACCGTGGCGGCGGCAGGCTGCGAGGTGTTCATCGTTCACGCCCGCAAGGCCTGGCTGCAGGGCCTGTCGCCCAAGGAGAACCGCGAGGTACCGCCGTTGAACTATCCCTGGGTATACCGCCTGAAGCAGGACTTCCCGGACCTCCAGATTGTGGTTAACGGCGGCATCCAGAGCCTGGAGGAAACCGAGTCTCACCTGGCAAACTGCGACGGCGTGATGCTGGGGCGGGAGGCCTACCAGAATCCATGGCGGCTGGCCGAGGTGGACGCGCGCCTGTTTGGCGACGAGCGTATCGCCAGTAGCCGAGAGGCCGTCATTGAGACCCTCTTGCCCTACGTGGAGCAACAGCTTGCCCGCGGGGCCCACCTGAACCACATCACCCGACACATACTGGGCCTGTTCCAGGGCGTGCCCGGCGCACGCAAGTTCCGCCGCCACCTGAGTGAAAATGCCTATAAACCCGCCGCGGATGCGGATGTGCTGCGCCACGCCCTGGACCTGGTCCGGGCCAGCGCACCCCCCGCCACCTCCGCGGCCTGACAGGATTCGCAATGACCAGCAAACTGGACCAGCTGAAAACCATGACCGAGGTGGTCGCCGATACCGGCGATATCGAGGCGATTCGCCAATTTGCCCCGACCGACGCCACCACCAACCCCTCGCTGCTGCTGAAGGCAGCCGCCCTGCCCCACTACGCCGACATGCTGCGCGCCGCCCGGGACTGGGCCGAGGCGCGCGGGGGTTCTGGACCCGAGCAACTCGCCGACTGCTGCGACCGCTTTGCGGTTGATGTGGGTCGCGAAATCCTGCGCATCATCCCCGGGCGCATTTCCACCGAGGTGGATGCGCGCCTGTCCTTTGACGGGCCCGGTACCCTGGCGCGAGCACGCAAGCTGGTCGGGCTGTATGAAGAAGCCGATGTCTCCCGGGGACGTATCCTGGTGAAAATAGCGGCAACCTGGGAAGGCATCCGGGCCGCCCGCGAACTGGAGCGGGAAGGTATCAATTGCAACCTTACCCTGCTGTTCGGATTCAGCCAGGCTGCCGCCTGCGCCGATGCGGGGGTTTACCTCATCTCCCCCTTCGTGGGCCGCATCCTGGACTGGTACAAGGCCAATACCGACCTCGTCATCAAACACCCCGGAGATGACCCGGGCGTGCAATCGGTCACCCGGATCTACAACTACTACAAACAGCACGGCTACGACACGGTGGTCATGGGCGCGAGCTTCCGCAATGCCGGGCAGATCGAGGCCCTGGCGGGCTGCGACCGGCTGACCATCAGCCCCGCGTTGCTGGAGACCCTGAGCGAGGACAACGGTGAACTGCCGCGGTGCCTCGACCCGGACCGCGCCCAAAGCGGCCAGCCTGCGCAGGCGCCATCAGAGAACGACTTCCGCCTGCAACTCAACGCGGATGCGATGGCCACGGAGAAGCTTGCCGAAGGGATTCGCACGTTTATTACCGACCAGGAAAAACTCGAACAGCTTATCAGCCGCACATGATTGAAGCCCTGAAATCCCTGTTTAGCCCGCCACCGGAGGAAACCCCGGAGGACCTCGAACACCGCCTGCACCGGGTCGCCGCCGCGCTTCTTATCGAAACGGCGAGAGCGGACTTCGGAGAAGACGCCAGCGAAACGGCAACGATTCGCAGGGCGTTACAGAATAACCTGGGACTGTCGACGGCAGAGGTGGATGCCCTGCTGGACGCTGCCGCCGAGGAGGCGGACGCCGCCACTTCCTTGTTTGAATTCACTCGCCTGGTCAATGACCACTTCACCCCGGCGCGCAAGGAGCAGCTGGTCGCTACCATGTGGCAGGTGGCCTACGCCGACGGGGAGCTGCACAAGTACGAGGAGGCGCTGGTGCGCCAGGTGGCGGAGCTGATCTACGTGCCCCATGCGGTATTCATCCGCAGCAAGCTGGCAGCGCAGCCGCAGGACTAGCTGCGCTCCAGGACTTCCATGAGGTCGCGGAAGCGATCGCGATTCTCGTCGCTGAGCCCCATCAACACGCGGTGAGCTTCGATGATCTTCTCTTTTACCGCGGACTCGCTGTCTTCGATGTGTGGAATCTCGTCGATCCCGGCCGGCGACCCACACACTTCCTCGCGGATGTCGAACAGGCGGTGGAATCCCATGCTTTGCAGCAGGCGGTTCAGGCCGGGGTTACAGCAGTAGATGGCCGGCTGGAAACCATAGCGATCCTGCACCTCCAGGGCCAGCTTGGCGAGCAACCCCAGGGTCGTGCTGTCCAGCCCTTCGGTATCACACAGGTCAATCCAGACACTGACAAACTCAGGGTCGGAGAACATGCGCTGGATGAAATCATCTATTGTGGTGCACAGCGTTAAGCGTACATCACCTTCCATGCGAATTACGTAGGCGCCGTCCTGGCTGGCGGCTAGGATCTTGCCTTCTGACACATCAACTCCGCTTGGTAATAAACAAGGCCGCGATATCGTCCGGCGCTTCTTCCACCTGGTCCAGGCCCAGGCGGGAAACCATTTCAGCCGGCGTGTCCGCGACGTCCTCAAAGGCCTTGAGCAAATAAGCCTCCTTGTCGATCAGGTCTTCCCGCGGCAGTATCTCAAGGATGCCATCGGAAAACAGGGCAATCGTGAAACTGTCCGGCAGCGCGACTTCCTGCTCATGATAGTCCGGGTCTTCCATCAGGCCAACCGCTGAGCCCTCGCCCACCAGGTACTGTGCGCCCTGGCTGGAGGCCAGCACCGGCTGCGGCAGGTGACCGGCAATACTATAGCGCAGTGTGTTGCCCTGCAGATCCAGTAGCCCCACCACCATGGTGGCGAACTTGCCGACATCCAGCTGCAACAGTTCCTGGTTGGCGCGATGCAGCATGGCCACCGGGCTCATCACCGTGTCGTCGTTCTTGCGGTTAAAGTCCGAACGCTTGCGTGCAAACAGGTTCTTCAGCAGCACCGTGGCAAAGGCGCTGGAACTGCCGTGGCCCGACACATCAGCCATAAAGAACACCACGTGCTCTTCACCCACGGTGAAATAGTCGGTGAAGTCACCACTGAGGAACAGGGAGGGAATCACCGAATGGCTGAAGCTGTAGTCGCCCTGCACCATCGGCGTGACTGGCAACATGCTCATCTGTACCTGCCGCCCCGCCTGCTGGTCCTGCTCCAGCACTTTGACCGTGCCGCGGAGCTCGGTGTTGGCCGACTCCAGGCGGCGCCGCGACTCGTCCAGCTCACGGCGCATCTGGCGCTGGCGCACGCAGCGCTCGATGGACTTGATCAGGGCCTCTTCATCTTCCAGGGGACGAACAAAAAAGTCGCTGGCACCCAGGCGCAGGGCCGTCATCATGCTCCTCGCCTCGGCCTCATCGGACAGCATGATCGCTGGCACCTGCACATCCATCTCGCGCAGGCTGCGGCGGGCCTCGCTCCAGGACACCCCCTCCAGGTGCATTTCACAGAGCACAACGTCCAGCTCGCTGCCACCAGCGAGGGAGAATCCGGTGGTGGCGACGTCATTGACGATATCAACATGGAAGCCGGCAGACGTGACGACAGAGGCCAGATCCTGCGCGCGCCCGGGCTGGTCGTCGATTATCAGCACATTGCCGTTGGTGGCTATCATGAAATTTGCGGGTAGAGGCTTCCGCCAGACCCTACGCCCCTTGCCCCTGACAGGCAACAGCGACGACGCGCGATTGAGCACGATTTCACAGTTTTGCCAATCACTTGCGAAACGCGGCATGAGGCCGCGTCAAAATTCCTCTTCCCAGGCACCGTCCACCCCGAAATCAGAGAAGCTGTCCTCCACCTCCCCGTCATTGACCAGTACGCGGCGCTGCTGCAGGTAGGCATCGCGGACGAAGATATAGCGGTCGCCGGACAGCAACTCATCGGCATCCAGGAGACTCGCGCGGCTATCCACCAGTTCCAGCCCGTACAGGGAATTGCGCAGGCGCACGTTATCGATAAAGGCCTGGGGCGAGGTGTAGGCATCCACGATCGAGCCGGTGCCACTGCGCATCGTGCGCGGGCCCAGTACCGGCACCATCAGGTAGGGGCCATCGGGAACCCCCCAGATTGCCAGGGTATGGCCGAAGTCAGTACGGTAGGGGTACAGGAAATCCATGCGCGAGGCGATATCGAAAAAGCCCAGCACACCAAAGGTGGAATTCACCAGGAAACGGCCGCCTCCGCGCGCAGCGCTGGAAAAGCGCCCCTGCAGCAAAGCGTTGAAGGCGGAGTTGGCGTCAAACAGGTTGGCAAAAAAGTTACCTATCCCGCGTTCGGCAAAGTCCGGGGTAATAAAACGATAGCCGGAAGCCACCGGACGCAGGAAGTAGGTGTCGAGACCGTCATTGAAGGAGAATATCGCCCGGTTCACGGTCTCCAGGGGATCCTTGACCGTGGTTTCCTCAATCACGTCTTCCGCCGCTGCCGGCAGGGCGAGCAGCGTTAGAAGCAGTAATATGGCGCGTGATACTTGGGGCATGACAGGTCGAGGCAGTTCACTCGTTAGGGGTGATAGATAGCGCGCAGATATTACGCCCGGCGACTATCGCGGGCAACACCCGATTGGTTCATTCCACATCTTCCAGGGACAGGATACCGCGGGCCGCAAACTGATTCAGCTGCTCCGCGCCGAATCGCGTGACCGCGGCGGGATCCGCCTGCATCTCCTGCGCCAGGCGAGCGAGCAACTCGGCGCCTGTCGGCAAATCGGCATCGCGCACCATCTCCAGTAGACGTGCACTGGCCGCATTTAATTCCATGAACTGCACACTTTCTTCACGATCCCGATAGACCGCCAGGAATGTGGGCTGCTCCGGGGCCGCAGTGGGACGGAATCCCGGGCCCACACGGTGTACCGGAAAGCGGTAGCTGAGTACCCAGGCGAGCGGCGAGAGTTGCGGCTTCCGGGTCAGGGGGTCCAGATCGTCGGGCAGGCCCGGGGGCTGCTCCTCGGCTACATCCAGGGCCAGTTCCACCCATTCGTAGTGGGCCAGCTCGGTGATAAAGGGCGGATCGCAGTCACGGTGCGCATGCCGCTCGGCCAGAAAGGCAATGAACTCCTGGCTGATTTCCAGGAAGTAGGGGGTGCGACAGCGATGTCCATCAATAAACGTCTGCACCAGGTCCTGCCACTGGCTGTCATCATACAGGCTGCGCAGGACCGGAAAACCCCCGCTGATGAAACCCTCGATATTGTTGTAGATGAGCTCCCTGTAGACCTTGAGCCGGCGCGCTTCTATGCCCGCCGGCGGGGGGGTCTGCGCCGGGTTGCGCAGGTAGCTCGCCATGCCCAGTTGGGCCTCCCGCAGGGACAGGCTCACGCACCCTGCCCCGCGGCCCGAGGCCGGCTCTCTACCCGCGCCTGCCGTGCCGCAACCTGGGCAAGCTCCTGCAGCAGGATATCCAGAGGGGGCAGGTTGAAATCCCGCTCCAGAAGCGTGGGCAGCGCGCCTACACGGGTGTAGGCAGCGTCCAGCAATGCCCATACCGGGTCGATGACGTCCGCACCGTGGGTGTCCACCTTGAGGTCGGGCGCCTCGTCGAAATGGCCCGCGACATGGATGTAGCGCGCACGATCCAGCGGCAGGCTGTCCATGAATACCAGCGGGTCATAGCAATGGTTAATACTGTTGACGTAGATATTGTTGACGTCCAGCAGCAACTCACAGCCGGACTCGCGCACCACAGCGTTGATAAATTCAGCCTCGCTGAGCTCAGTGTGTGCCTGGGCGTAATAGGACGCGTTCTCCAGCACCAGGGGCTGACCGATAATATCCTGCACCTGGCGCACGCGATCGGCCACGTAGGCAACCGCCTCCTCGGTAAAGGGAATCGGCAGCAGGTCGTACAGGTGACCCTCGGCGGCGCAGTAGGTCAGGTGTTCGCTATAGAGGGACACCGAAAACTCGTCCATCATTCCCCGCACGCCGTGCACCAGGTCGCGGTCCAGCGGATCGGGCCCGCCGATGTCGAGAGACAATCCGTGCAGTGCCAACGGGTAACGCTCGGCGAGCTCGCGAAACTGCCGCCCGTAGCGACCGCCCACGCCGAGCCAGTTCTCCGGCGCCACCTCGAGAAAATCCACGGACCCGGGCTGCGCAGACAGAAGCGGGCCCAACAGGGCCCGCCTCAAACCGAGACCCGCACCGCGGATCTCTGTTACCGCTTCAGGCATCAGGCACCGCCGCACTTACCTTCGCCACACTTGCCTTCACCGCCGGCTTTCATGTCGCCACACTTGCCTTCGCCGTCGGCTTTCTTGTCGCCACACTTGCCTTCACCGCACTTGCCTTCGCCGCCGGCTTTCTTGTCGCCACACTTGCCTTCGCCGCACTTGCCTTCGCCCTTGGCTTTCTTGTCACCACATTTGCCTTCGCCGCACTTGCCTTCGCCTTCACCTTTTCCCTCGCCGCAGGAGCCTTCCTTGTGCTTGTCGTAGTTGGCGAGATCGTAGCCGCCGCTCAGCTGTTGGGCGGAGAAGGGATTGGACTCTGCAGAGGCCATCGGCGCGATGGCACTGGCGAGGAATGCTGCGCTCAGGGCAGCGGTCAGGGGTTTCTTGATGTGAGCCATGATGTGTTCCTATTTGTCTGTTGAGTTATGTGAAGCCGTCGGGATTGTCTCGCTGCCGGAATCGGGGCAGGAGTGCGTCCACAGAAGTTACGACCCGTCATCAGCAGTGAAGTTTCATTACCCCGGGACGGCAAATGGTAATATGTCACAGTTCCGCGTCAATGGGGGTTGTTCTTGAGCCAGGCCTCGACATCTGCCCACTGGGATCGCAGGCGCTTTTCGGAAACCGGGAGCCGCGTGCCGAGCTGCTGGGCAAACAGGGACACCCGGAACTCTTCCAGCATCCAGCGGTATCTCGCCGCTGGCTCGCTCAGCAGCAACAGTCCCAAGCGCGCCTCCAGCTGTTCCCGCAGCGGCGCCCACAGTGTTTCCAGCTGCTCGGCATTGCGCTGGTCCTTGTCAGGGTGCGCGGGAAAGCGTTCCACCCGCTGCAGCAGCGCCTTCATGTAGCGCGGATACTGGTCCAGCCAGCTTCTGGGGATATCTGCGAGGCTGCCGCTGCGCCACAGCAGGCTTAGCTGGTGCGCGATATCCCGGTGCAGGACACCCGCCGGTCCCCTGCGCTCGTCAGGCAGGCGCCGCTGGGCCTGGGCCAGCGGCTGCAGGGCGTTGCGCAGCAAACTCTCCATCTCGATGGCGATGGGTACGATGTCACTCTCCCCCGCTGCCAGCCGCTGAGCAAAGTCGCTCTCTTCCCTGGGCAGGTCTTGCTCCAGCTTCAAGGCTGCCGCCCAAGCCGCATCGATCACCTCATCTACCAGAGCGGCACGCTCCAGCTGCGCCGCCGCCAGCACCAGCATGTCCTCGTTACTGCGCAACAGCTGTTTGCGCAGGTATTTCACCGGCTGCCGGCGTTGCAGGCGGGCGAGGCGAATAATACCGCGGCGGTGCGCCAGGTGGGCCTCACCCGGATAGTCAAACAGCGCCACGTCGACGTGCTCGCCACGATCGGCAAAGGCGGGATAGGACACGATCTCCACCCCGGCCTGGCGGAAGCGCCACTCCCGGGGCAGGTCGCCGATATCCCAGCGTGACAGCCCCTCGCGGGCCGGAGACGCAGGCCCCCTGGCGTGGCTGACGGTTTCCCGGGTATCGCCGCGATAGGCCTGGATCAAGGCCTGCAGGTCACGCCCCTGGTCCAGCAGCTTACCGTGGGCATCGACTACGCGCACGTTCATCCGGTAGAAATCATCCAGCCGTTCGGGCGCGAAATCCTGCGGCGCGATCTGCACGCCCCCCAGGCTTGACATGGCCCGGGCCAGGGCATCGGTCAGGGCCTGGTCCCCCACCTCGATCCCGGCCAGGGCGCGATCCACGTAGTCCGGCACGGGCACCAGGTGCTTGCGCTGGGACTTTGGCAGCCCCTTGACCAGCTGCACACACTTTTCCCGCAGCAGACCGGGCACCAGCCACTCGAAGCGAAACCGGGGCACCCGATTCAACAGCCCCACCGGCACCGTCACCGAGACCCCGTCAGCGGCGGCGCCCGGCTCGAACTGGTAGCTGAGCCGGAACTGCATGTCCTCCCAGTCGAGGTGGTCCGGGAACTGCTGCACCAGTTCCGCGCCCGGGTCGCGGGCCTGCAGCAAATCCCGCGGTATCCGCAGGGCGTCGTCGGCGCCGGGAGTGTTTTTCAGCCAGCCCCGCAGGCGGGATGCGGTGGTGATGTCCTCGGGCAGGCGCTCGGCATAAAAGTCGAACAAAACCTGGTCATCCGCGAGAATATCGCGACGACGCGCCCGGGACTCGAGCTCCTCCAGCGCCCGCACCTGGCGCAGGTTGTGTTTGAGGAAGCCCGGAGGCGATGACAGCCGCCCCGCCACCAGGCCTTCCCGGATCAGGATCTCCCGACTCTCCCGCGGCGCGATCGGCCCGTAGTGCACCCGGCGTTTGTCCGCCACCGTGAGCCCGTAAAGGGTCACTCGCTCATAAGCGTTGACCCGGCCGCCGCGCGGATTCCAGCGGGGCTCGTAGTAATGGTGCTTGAGCAGCGCCGGGTTGATATCCAGGGTCCACTCCGGGTCGATGCTGGCCACCTCCCGCGCGAACACGTTGGAGGTCTCGACGATCTCCGCCGCCACCAGCCAGCGGGGACGTTTCCGCGCCAGCGCGGAGCCCGGGAATATCTGCAGCTTGCGATTGCGGGCGCCCAGGTACTCGCGGCCTTCCTGGAACTGGGCAATATGCCCCAGCAGTCCCGCCAGCAGGGCCCGGTGCAGCGCGGCGTAATCCGTTTCCTCTGCCAGCTCCCGCCGCGGTTTCAGGCCCTGCTGGCGACAGGCGATGGCCAACTGGCTGTGGATGTCGCGCCATTCGCGCATCCGCATGAAGGACAGGAACTCCTTCTGGCACAGCTTGCGCAGCTGGTTCTGGCTCAGGGCCTGGCGCTGCGCCTCGTAGTAGCGCCAGAGATTGAGCCAGGCCATAAAGTCGGAGCGCGGGTCGCGGAAACGCGCGTGAGCCTGGTCCGCCTGCTGCTGTTTGTCCGCCGGCCGCTCCCGCGGATCCTGGATGGACAGGGCACTTGCGATCACCAGGATCTCGTCGAGGCAGGCCCCCTCTGCCCCCGCCAGCACCATGCGCGCCAGGCGCGGGTCCACCGGCATCCGGGTCATCCGCTTGCCCACCGCGGTCAGCTTGCCGCGGGGAGTCACTGCACCCAGTTCCTCCAGGAGCTTGTAACCGTCGCGCACCATCCGCGGGTCAGGCGGGTCGATAAAGGGAAAGTCGCGCAGCTCGCCGAGTCGCAGCTGCAGCATCTGCAGGATCACGGCGGCGAGATTGGTGCGCCGAATTTCGGGGTCGGTGTACTCGGGCCGGCGGGCGAAGTCCTCTTCACTGTAGAGACGTATGCAGACGCCGGCGGCGATGCGCCCGCAGCGACCCTTGCGCTGGTCAGCGCTGGCCTGGGAAATCGGCTCGATCGGCAGACGCTGCACCTTGGTGCGATAGCTGTAGCGGCTGATACGCGCCTCGCCGGGGTCGATCACGTAGCGAATGCCGGGCACGGTCACCGAGGTTTCCGCCACGTTGGTGGCGAGGACGATGCGCGTCCCCCGCCGCCGGGACAGATCAAACACCCGCTGCTGTTCACCCTGGCTGAGGCGCGCGTACAGCGGCAGCACGTCGAGCTCGGTATCCCGGCGCAGGCTGCGGGCCAGCTCGCGGATTTCCCGCTCGCCGGAGCAGAACACAAGGATGTCGCCACGGGGACCCAGCTCGCCGCGGTCAATATCTCCGGCCAGGGCCACGATCTGTTCCTGCACCCCCAGGTCGCGGTCCTCCGCCGGATCGATATACAGCGTCTCCACGGGATAGGTACGCCCGGAGACCTCGATGATCGGCGCGTCATCGAAATGCCGGGAGAAGCGCTCGAGATCGATCGTCGCCGAGGTAATGATCAGCTTGAGATCCGGGCGCCTGGGCAGGATGTTCTTCAGGTAGCCGAGCAGGAAATCGATATTCAGGCTGCGCTCGTGCGCCTCGTCGATGATCAGCGTGTCGTACTGGCGGAGCAGGCGATCTCGCTGAATCTCCGCCAGCAGGATACCGTCGGTCATCAGCTTGACCGCGGTGTTGGCGGATACCTCGTCGGTGAAGCGCACCTGGTAGCCCACCGTGTCGCCCGGCGCGGTACCCAGTTCGCTGGCAATGCGCTGGGAGACAGTACGCGCCGCCAGTCGTCGCGGCTGGGTGTGGCCGATGCGCTGCTCACGGCCGCGCCCCAGTTCCAGGCATATCTTGGGTAACTGCGTGGTCTTGCCGGAACCGGTCTCCCCGGCCACGATGACCACCTGGTGATCGCGAATGGTACGGGCGATCTCCGCCCGCCGCTCCGCCACGGGCAATTCCGCAGGGTAGTCGATAGCCGGTATCCGGCGCGTTTCGCCGGCCTGCTCAGACATGGCGCGGTATCCGCTCGCTAGGGATTGTCGCGCAGCTCCCGGCGCAGGATCTTGCCCACGTTGGTCTTGGGCAGCTCGCTGCGGAACTCGACCAGTTTGGGCACCTTGTAGGCGGTCAGGCTGCGCCGGCAGAACTCGCGCACTTCCTCTGCGGTCAGCTCGCCGGAGCGGCTGACCACAAACATCTTGATCACCTCGCCGGTTGTTTCATCGGGCACTCCCACCGCGGCACACTCGAGCACGTCGGGATGCTGGTAGAGTACATCCTCGAGTTCGTTCGGGTACACGTTAAACCCGGACACCACCATCATGTCCTTCTTGCGATCCACGATCTGCAGGAAGCCGTCCTCGCGAATCATGGCGATGTCGCCGGTGCGGAAGTAGCCCTCCTCGTCCATCACCTTGGCGGTCTCTTCCGGACGATTCCAGTAACCCTGCATCACCTGGGGCCCGCGCACGCAAAGCTCACCGGCCTCGCCTATACCCAGGACCTCGCCCGCTTCGTCCACGATCCGCACTTCGGTGTTGGGTACCGGCATGCCGATACTGCCGATGACGATCCGGTTGCCTGGGTTGGTGGACACCACCGGCGAGGTCTCGGTCAGGCCATAGCCCTCGGACACCGGGCAACCGGTCACCTCCTGCCATTTTTCCGCAGCGGCGTGGGTGAGCGCCATACCACCCGACAGGGTGACCTTGAGGGGGGAGAAATCCAGTTTGCTAAACCCGGCGTTGTTGACCAGGGCAACGAACAGGGTGTTCAGGCCACAGAACATGGCCGGGCGGTATTCCCTGATGGCCGCCACCACCGAGTCGATGTCGCGGGGGTTGGGCACGTATACGGTGTGCCAGCCATTGAGCATGGAGTACACCGAGGTCATAAAGGCATAGATGTGGTAAACCGGCAGGGGCTGTACCAGGACCCGATCATCCTCCTCCAGCGGGTGGGTGCCCAGGAGGGCGTCCACCTGTAGTACATTGGCGACCAGGTTACCCTGGGACAGCATCGCACCCTTGGCCACCCCGGTGGTGCCACCGGTGTACTGCAGCATGGCCAGCGTGTCCGGCGCCTGGGAAACCGGGTCCAGCCGGTGGCGGGCACCGCTGTCCAGTACCCGGTTCAGTGACAGGGCACCGGGGATATCAAACGGGGGCACCAGCTTCTTCACATACTTGGCCACGTTGTTGATCAGCAGGCGCTTGAACGGGCTGTGCAGGTCCGCCAGCTCGGTCACCACCGTGTATTTCACGCCGGTACGTGGCAGCACCCGCGATACGGCCTGGGCCACGTTGGCCTGCACCACCAGCGCCTTGACCCCGGCGTCGTTGAACTGGTGTTCAATCTCGCGCTCGCTGTACAGGGGGTTGGTATTGACGATCACCATGCCCGCGCGCAGGGCGCCCAGCACCACCACCGGGTACTGGATCAGGTTGGGCATCTGCACCGCGATCCGGTCGCCCGGCTCCAGATCAGTGCAGTGCTGCAGCCAGGCGGCAAACTGCGCCGACAGGCGGTCCAGTTCGGAGAAAGACAGGGTCCTGCCCAGACTGGAAAAAGCGGCGCGCTGGGGAAATTCGGCGAAGGCGTGCTCCGCCATGGCCACCACGTTGTCGAAGCGGTCGACGGGGACCTCCAGGGGCACGCCCACTTCCTCCGCCACGCGGCGCATTAATTCGGCTTGTGAGCTAACGGACTGATCGGACACGATCTTCTCCTCCTGCTTATTATTCCGCACCAAAGGCCTCGCACCCGTGGTTAACGTATACTGGCTTCACCCTGACTGCAGCGAGACGCAAAGCATGACCATCCGGGAAAATACCACGTTCTCCGAGTTGGCGGTGGGCCTCAGCGCCACCTTCACGCGCACGATTACGGCGCGCCATATCCAGCTCTTCGCCGCAGCCACCGGCGACGTCAACCCGGTGCACCTGGATCCCGCGTTTGCCGCCGGCACCCCTTTTGGAGAGCCCGTGGCCCACGGCATGCTCACCGGTGGCCTGATCTCGGCCGCCCTGGCCACGGTGCTGCCCGGACCCGGCACGGTCTACCTGGGCCAGGACCTGCGCTTTCGCCTGCCGGTGCATATTGGCGATACCGTCACCGTTGAGCTGAGCGTGACCGAGAAGCGCGAACGGCGCCAGTGGGTTCGCCTCGCCTGCCGCGCCACCAACCAGCACGGCAAGCTGGTGGCCAGTGGCGATGCCGAGGTGATGGCGCCCACGGAGAAACTGCGCATTGAGCTCCCGCAGGAGCCCCACTTCAGCCCTTAGCGGGCGTTTCCCGACTCTCTCCTGCAGGCGCCGCCGCCACTTCCTGGCCCTCGCCAAACTGCTGGGGATCCAGGTACATCAGCTTCAATACCACCGAGGGCTGCCCCCTGGCCGCGTCGGCACCGAGCACCATGACGTTGGCCTGGTTGTCCTGCACGGTGACCCCCGTAATCCCGAAGATCATCACGTTGGGGTCGTGCTGGGCAGTGAACACGGTGATATTCTGCTCCTGCTCCAGAGCCTCCACCAGGCGGCCGATCAACACCGTGAGGCCGTTGCGGAAGGTGCCGAAGTTCAGTTTGCCGCGGAATTCACTGTGATCCAGGGCGAGGTCAAATCGCACCTGTGATTTATCTTCCATCTGCACCCGGGTCAGGTGCACGGGCCGGCCTTCTACCATGTCCCGGTACAGCGCCTTGGCGTCGGTCCGGCTGGGCTCGAGCAGGGCCTTGTGCAACAGGTTGACGGACATGGTTAGAAACTTGTCCCGGGGAATGGTCTGGGTCTGATCCTGGGCCATGAGGAACTCACTGGGTAAAGGGCGGCAAGTCTAATACCTGTCCCGGGCAAACGCCAGCCAGCGGGGCTGCGGGTGACGCAGGAAACGGGCCTTTGCTATGATCAGCGCCTTGCAATCGCGGCGGGATCAGCGAGTGAAACGCGACAACCAGCCCTGGCAGCCCATGCCCGGGGCAGAGCTCGAGTGGGCGGCATCCGGGACACCGCGCTCCCGGCAGTTCGACGACGTCTACTACTCCCGCGACGATGGCCTGGAGGAGAGCCGCTTCGTCTTCCTCGCGGGCAATCGCCTGCCCGAGCGCTGGTTAAATCGCCGCCAGGCCTTTGTCATCGCCGAGACCGGTTTCGGCACCGGGCTCAACTTCCTGCTCGCCTGGGAGGCCTGGAGCCAGCTGCCTGCCGGGGCGCCGCCCCTGCACTTCATTTCCGTGGAGCAGTTTCCCCTGGAGCGCGCCGACCTGGCGAGGGCCCTGGCGACGTGGCCGCAGCTGGCCGCCTTCGCCGACGCCCTGTGCACCCAGTACCCGGAGCGCCTGCCCGGCACCCACCGCCTGGTATTTGCCGATGGCGCCGTGATCCTGGACCTGTGGTGGGCCGAGGCCAGCGAGGCCCTGTCCGACCTGGCCGCCCGGGGAGAGCCGTTGGTAGATGCCTGGTTCCTGGACGGCTTCGCCCCCGCGCGCAATCTCGCCATGTGGTCGCCGGACCTGTTGCAACTGCTCGCCCCCCTCAGTCGAGAGGGCGCCACCTTCGCCACCTTTACCGCCGCGGGCGCCGTGCGCAGAACCCTGGAAAATGCCGGCTTCGCGGTCACCCGGGCACCCGGCTTCGGGCGCAAGCGCGAGCGCCTCCTGGGCGAGCTGGAACAGCGACCGGCCCCGTCACCGGTCACGGGAACACCCTGGGACCTGCCTGCCCGGACGCCGGCGCGACCCCGCTCGGCCCTGGTTCTGGGTGCCGGACTCGCGGGCTGCGCCGCCGCGCACGCCCTCGCCCGGCGCGGGATCGCGGTCACCCTGCTGGAGCAGGATACCCTGGCCGGTGGCGCCTCCGGCAACGCCCAGGGGGTGTTGTACACGCGCCTGTCACCGCGGCATTCCGCGCTGGTGGATTTCGCCCTGCTCAGCTTCAGCCACGCCAGCCGGCACTACGCACAGCTGTTCCGGGAGCAACGACTGCGGGAGGGAATTGACGGGGCCCTCTGCGGCAGTTTTCATCAGCAGGCGGACAACGACGAACTCGACCTGATGGCGAGCCGGCTGCGGGAAATCCCCGGCCTCGCCCGGGTCCTGGACGCGGAGACCGCCGATGCCTACCTGGGAGTACACCAGGGACAGCGCGGCTACTGGTACCCCGCATCGGGCTGGCTGCGACCCGCCGCCGCCTGCCGCGCCTGGGTCGAGCACCCCCGGGTGAGCCTGCAGGAACTCTGTGGCTCCCTCACCCTGCAGCGCGAGGGGGAGGCCTGGATCGCCCGCAACGACAGCGGCGAAGTCCTCGCCGGGGCCGACTGTGCGATCATCGCCACCGGTCACGCCGCCGCCACAAGCGCTGACCTGGACTGGCTGCCCCTGCGTCCGATTCGCGGCCAGACCACGCGGGTACCGGCAAGCGCCACCGGCGACACGCTCAGGGCCGTGTTCTGCCACCGCGGCTACATCGCCCCCGCGGTCAATGGCGAACACTGTATCGGCGCAACCTTTGGCGGCGCAACCATTGGCCTGGAGGATGACAACCTGGAGGTTGACCCCGACGACCAGGCCTACAACCTGCAACGCCTGGCCGAGGCGGTGCCGGACTGGGAGCCCGCCCTGGCGGCCCTGGCCCCGGAATCTCTCGGTGGCCGGGTCGGCTTTCGCTGCGCCAGCCCGGACTACCTGCCGCTGGTGGGCCGGGTGCCGGACCGCGCCGCCTTCCTCGAGGACTACGCCGGCCTGCGGCGCAATGCCCGACGCGACATCAAGGTGCGCGGCCGCTACCAGGGCGGGCTCTACCTGAGCACCGCCCACGGCTCACGCGGCCTCACCTCGACGCCCCTGGCCGCGGAAATCCTGGCCAGTGAAATCTGCCACGAGCCACCCCCGGTGCAGCGGGACCTCTGCCGGGCGCTGGCCCCCGCGCGATTCCTGATCCGCGACCTGGGGCGCAAACGGCAATGAATGCACGCCCACGCCAATGGCCTGCGCCCTGGCCCTGCGCCCTGCTGTGCCTGTCATTGCTGCTCAGCGGGCCCGGCTCCGGCCAGGAACCCCTGACCTACAAGGTACTGGAGCGCATGCCCCAGTCGCGGGCCAATTTTGTCCAGGGACTGCAGATTGTCGACGATCGGCTCTATGTCAGCAGCGGCGGCTATGGCCGCTCCCAACTGTTGCGCTATCGCCTGCCCGAGGCCGAGCTGGAACTCGCCCGGGCACTCGACCCCCGCCTGTTCGCGGAGGGTCTCGCGGTGGTCGGCGACGAGGTGTTCCAGCTGACCTGGCGCGCACGCATGGTCCTCGTCTACCACCGCGAGGCGCTCACGCCCAAACGCTGGTTCAGGATTCCCGGCGAGGGCTGGGGGCTGACCTGGAACGGCAGCGAACTCATCTACAGCGACGGCAGCGACCACCTGCATTTCATGGATCCAGAGGACGGCCACATCCTGCGCAGCGTTCAGGTGACCGCCGGCGGGCGCCCGGTCACCCGGCTCAATGAGCTGGAGTGGATTGACGGCAGCGTTTGGGCGAACGTCTGGCAAAGCGATACTATTGTGGTGGTTGATCCGGCCTCCGGTGCGGTCACGTCGCAACTTGACCTGACTGGCCTCCTGCCGGACAGTGAGCGCAGGCCCGATACCGATGTGCTCAACGGCATCGCCCGGGACCCCGCCTCCGGTGCCATCTGGGTAACCGGCAAACGCTGGCCCTGGATCTACCGCATCGAGGCGTTGCCCACCGCGGCGAACGACGAGCAAGCACCCTGAACGCGCGACCTTTCGCGCCCTGAAAGAGACTGCCATGACCACCAGCACCGCACCAGCAACGGACCCGCAAGCCACCTTTGAGCCAGTGCGGGAAGTCACCATCGATGCCCTGAACCTGCGGGTCGAAGAGTATCGCCACCGCCGCACCGGTGCCCTGCACTACCACCTGGCCGCGGACAGTCGCGAAAACGTATTCCTGGTTGCCCTGCGCACGGTGCCCGAGGATTCCAGCGGCGTCGCCCATATTCTCGAGCATACGGTCCTCTGCGGCAGCGAGCGCTACCCGGTGCGTGATCCCTTCTTCATGATGCTCCGGCGCTCCCTGAACACCTTTATGAACGCCCTCACCAGCAGCGACTGGACCGCCTACCCTTTTGCCAGCCAGAACCGCAAGGACTTCAACAACCTGCTCGACGTCTACCTGGACGCGGTCTTCTTTTCACGCCTGGACGAACTCGACTTCGCCCAGGAGGGCCATCGGGTCGAGTTCGAGGAGCCGGCGAACCCCGACAGCGAGCTGGTTTACAAAGGGGTGGTATTCAACGAGATGAAGGGTGCGATGAGCTCTGTCAGCAGTGTCCTGTGGCAGAACCTGTGCGAGAACCTGTTTCCCGACAATACCTACCACTACAACAGCGGCGGCGATCCGGCGCGTATTCCGGACCTCACTTACGACCAGCTGAAGGCTTTTTACCGCAGCCACTACCACCCCAGTAACGCGATCTTCATGACCTTTGGCGATATCCCTGCAGCGGAGCACCAGGCGGTGATAGAGGATCGCGCGCTCAATCGCTTTGAGCGCCTGGACGAGCGTATCGAGGTCAAACCCCAGCGCCGGCACGCCAAACCGATGCGCGTGCACAAGCCCTACGCCTACGACGAGAGCGGCGACACCGCGAACAAGACCCACATCGTGCTCGGCTGGATGCTGGACGAAAGCACCGACCTGATGCAGATGCTGGAGGCACAGCTACTGTCCAGCGTGCTGCTGGACAACAGCGCCTCGCCCCTGATGCAGGCCCTGGAGACTACCGAGCTGGGGCAATCCCCGTCGCCTCTGTGCGGACTGGAAGATTCGATGCGCCAGATGGTGTTTTGCTGCGGCGTCGAAGGGTCCGAGACTGTTCACGTGGAAGCGGTAGAGAAGCTGGTACTGGACGTGATTGAAGGCCTGGCCAGCGAGGGCATCGGCGAGGAGCGGCTGGAGGCCGTACTGCACCAGCTGGAGCTGCACCAGCGGGAAATCAGTGGCGATAGCTTCCCCTATGGCCTGCAGCTGATCCTCCAGTCCCTGGGCTGCGCCACGCACTACAGCGACCCGATTGCGGTGCTGGACCTCGACCCGGTCATCGCGCGCTTGCGCGACAACATTCGCGACCCGGACTACATCAAAGGCCTGGCCCGTACACTACTGCTGGACAACCCCCACCGTGTCACCCTGGTCATGCACCCCGACCAGCAGCTGTCCGCGGAACGCGCGGCTGCCGAGACGGCGAAACTGGCCAGCATTCGCGCCGACATGGACGCCGAGGACGAAAAGCGCGTGATCGACCTGGCCCAGCGCCTGCAGGCGCGCCAGGAGCAGGCCGATGACGTGGGTAGCTTGCCCCGCGTCGAGCTGGCGGATGTGCCGGCGAGCCTGCCGGAGCTGTCCTCCACGGAGACTCGCCGGGAAGACCTTAAACTGACCCGCTACAGCCAGGGCACCAACGGCCTGGTGTACCAACAGCTGGTCGCGCCGCTGCCCGCCCTGGAACCGGAAGAGCTGCAGATCCTGCCCCTGTGCACCCATGTCCTCAGCGAACTCGGTGTGGCGGGCGAGGACTACCTGGCAACGCAACACCGCCAGTCGGCCACGGTGGGCTCGATCAATGCCTTCACCTCAATGCGCGGTGCCGTCGACGACGAACAGGCCGTGCAGGCCAATCTCGTGCTGTCCTCCAAGGCCCTGGCACGCCATATGGACGCACAGCTGGCATTGATGCGGGACACCTTCACGTCGCCGGATTTCAATGAGCAGGATCGTATCCGCGAACTGGTCAGCCAGCAGCGCGCACGTCGGGACCAGTCGGTCACCGGCAACGGCCACGGCCTCGCCATGGCCGCGGCCTGCGCCGGCATGAGTCCGCTGGCAAACCTCAATCACCAACTCTCCGGCCTCGCCGGGCTGAAGTCGCTGCGCGCGCTGGACAAGTCCCTGCAGGCACCTGAGGCCCGGGGGCAGCTGTCCAGTCGCCTGGCGGCACTGCACCAGCGACTGCAGACCACGCCGCGGGAATTGCTGACGATTGCCGATGAGCAACACGTGACGGAAGCGGGCGACAAGGCCCTGGATATATGGGCGTCACTGCCCTCCGCCAGCGGGGCGGAGAGTTTCAGCCTGCCCCGGCGTCGCGAGCACGTGCGCGAGATCTGGGTAACCAACACCCAGGTTAACTTCTGCGCCCGGGCCTATCCGAGCGTACCGGTGGAGCACGCGGACGCCGCGGCCCTGGTGGTGCTGGGGGGCTTCCTGCGCAATGGTTTCCTGCACCGGGCGATACGCGAACAGGGCGGGGCCTACGGCGGCGGCGCCAGCCAGGATAGCGGCATTGCCGCATTCCGCTTCTACTCCTACCGCGACCCCCGGATCGAAGGCACCCTCGACGACTTCGATGCCTCGGTGCGCTGGCTGCTGGACACGCAACACGAGAATCGCCCCCTGGAGGAGGCGATTCTCGGTGTCATCGGCAGCATGGACAAGCCCAGCTCACCTGCCGGCGAGGCCAAGCAGCACTTCCACAACCGCCTGTTCGGTCGCAGTCACGCCCAGCGTGAGGTCTTCCGCCAGCGGGTACTCGCGGTCTCGCTGGAGGACCTGCGGCGGGTGGCAGAGACCTACCTCCAGCCTGAGCTTGCCAGCACCGTGGTGATCACGAATGCCGGCAACGCCGATAGCGTGGAGGATACCCTGGGACTGGAGCGCCAGAGCCTGTAGCGCCTGCGCCGCGCTACCGGTCAGGCGCCTTGTCTCCGCGGTGCCCGGCATGCCTGCCACGGGGCCCGAGCTGCTGGCGCTGGTCTCGCAGTGAATCGAGTTCCTGACGCTGCTCGGGACTCAGGATTGCGCGCAGTTCGGCCTGCTTCGCCGCCATCGCGTAAGCCATGCGTGCGGTCACCTCTCCCAGCTCGTCCGCCAGGCGCTGGGCCTGTCCCGCGTCGAACGCACCATCGGGCTCCCTGAGCTGCGCTTTCAGTTCCCGCAGTCGCTGGCGATCCGCCTCAAGGGTCTCCTCTC
Source organism: Sediminihaliea sp. (assembly GCA_965222335.1). Taxonomy (GTDB): domain Bacteria; phylum Pseudomonadota; class Gammaproteobacteria; order Pseudomonadales; family Halieaceae. Next base: position 685,996 of record OZ244944.1, read on the forward strand.
CCTGCGACATTACCGTTTTGATTTCTGCGCGCTGGGGATCACTGAGCTCGAGCTCGGAGGCCATGTGTTCCAGCATCCGCGGCGACGCCATGGGACCGTCACCGCCGGGACGCGCCTGGCTCGCGGTAGCACCGAGTAAGGAAAGGCTGATGCAGGCACCGGCCACTAGTTGTTTTATCGCTTGGTTCATGACTCTCTCCCTGGTTTTGAAGGGCCTGCACAGTGCAGGCTGATGAGGAAGTCTAGAGAGCAGCCGGGTTAATCTCAGCCGGGACGGTGTAAAGAACGGTAAAGAAAAGTGCATCGGCGTCAATGCAGGTGACAGCCGCAGGCTTATTACCCACAATCGGGTCAGTTTCAGCGATCCGGCCACGGCCATGACCACGGACATACTGCTCGTCGACGACGATGTCGAACTGTGCCAGCTCCTGGGCGAATTCCTCGAGACCGAGGGTTTCCGCCTGCATGCGGTGCATGACGGTAATGCCGCGCTGAGCGAGGCCCGCAGGCAGCACCACGATATTATTGTCCTGGATATCATGCTGCCGGGACGCCCGGGTCTGGAAGTACTGCGCGAGCTGCGGCGGGTTGTCGATACACCGGTCCTGATGCTGACTGCCCGGGGGGAAGACAGTGATCGCATCCTGGGGCTGGAACTGGGGGCTGACGACTACCTGGCAAAACCCTGCAATCCGCGGGAACTGGCCGCGCGCCTGCGGGCCGTGCTGCGCCGCAGCCAGGGCACGCTCCGTACCGGTACATTGCAGCGCGGCCTCCTGTCGCTTAACCCGGCACGGCGCGAGGCAAGCTACAACGCTGCGCCGCTGCCGCTGACCAGCACCGAGTTCAACTTGCTGGCAAGCCTGTTGGCCCGCGTCGGCCAGGCAGTTGACAAGGAAACGCTGTCTCGGGAGGTATTGGGTCGGCGACTTGCCGCGTACGATCGCAGCGTCGATGTTCACATCAGCAAAATCCGCAAAAAACTCGCCGCCGCCGGCGCTGCGGACATTATCGTCAGCATTCGCGGGCACGGCTACCAGCTCCTCGACGAGGCAGGTGACGCGTGATCTGGCGACAGCGGCTCTCCATCAAGCTGTTTATCGGGTTCTGGGTGGTGAGCACCGCGGTACTCGCAAGCTGGATGCTCACCGCCAGTTACTTTGACAGCCGTCCCGGGGGTCTCGAACGCCACGACCGCGCCGGTCCGCCCCCGCGCTACCTGCTACGACTGATGTATCAGCTGCAAAATGTATCCAGGGAAGGACTGGCGCCCCTGATCGCCCAGCAGGCGCATGAGCACAGAGTGCAAATTTACCTGCTTGACCAGCGCAACCAGGACCTGCTGGGGCGGGCAGTTCCCGAGCGCATGCTGGCCGCCCTGCAGCGGCTCGAGAAGGGGCCCCGCCGCATGACGGCGCGGGCCGCCGGTGGGCGCCTGGTGCTACAGCCCATTTATCGCGAAGACCTTGGGTTGCTCCACGCCCTGCTCTACCTGCAGCCACCCCGATATCCGCTGCTGCACCTGCTCGGGGAACAGCTGTGGCTGCGGCTGCTCCTGGCGGTACTGGTCAGCGGCCTACTCTGCTACCTGTTGGCCCGGGTCATGACCCGTCGGCTGCAGCGCGTGGAGCAAGCGGCACAGGCGCTGGCAGCCGGAGACCTGGACGCCAGGGTACCCGGCGCCTTTGAGGGCGGTGACGAAACCGGGAACCTTGCCCGCAGCTTCAATACCATGGCCGAGCAGTTGCAGCGTCGGATTAATACCCAGAAGGAGTTGCTGCATGATGTATCTCATGAATTGCGCTCCCCGCTGGCGCGACTGCAGGTGGCACTGGCGCTGGCACAGCGCGCCCCACAGGAGAGCGAGACGCAGCTGGCACGCATCGGCCGTGAGGCGGAGCGCCTGGAAGCACTGATCACGCAGCTGCTGGAGACACAGCGCCCCGCGCCCGAATTAAAGGAGCAGGTGAACCTGGCCGACCTGCTGCACACCCTGTGCGAAGACGTGGGCCTGGAAGCCAGTGAACAGGATAAGGTCATCGACCTGACAGGCATTTCCAGACCAGCCCTGGTCAAGGCCGACCGCGAACTGCTGCGCCGGGCGCTGGACAATATCCTGCGCAACGCGGTACAGCATACCCCGCCCGGGACTAAGGTGAATGTCAGCCTGACACGGCAGGATGACAGCTTTCTCATCGTGATCGAGGATGCCGGCCCCGGGGTGCCCGAGGCATCGCTACCGCGGCTGTTCGAGCCATTCTACCGCGTGGATTCCGCGCGCGCGCGAGCTAGCGGGGGCTATGGCCTCGGCCTGGCCATCGCGCAAAGGGGAATTCTAGCCCACGGTGGCACCGTACGCGCCCAGAACGGTGATCCCGGGCTGCACATCATGGTTTCCCTGCCGGCGACCGGGACGGCCTGAACGCCTGTTATCGGTGACTTGCCTGGTGCTAGAATTCCGCCTCTCAAATGCCACGTGGAAGCCAGCTGAAAATGCTTGAAATCACCCGGCTCTCTGCCGCCCTAGGCGCCGAAATCCGCGGCCTGGACCTGTCCCGGCGCCTGGAGCCCGACACTGTCCAGACCCTGCGCGAGCTGCTCAATGAGCACGAGGTTATCTTCTTTCGCGACCAGGACATCAGCCCCGCGAGCCAGCACGCGCTGGCCAGCGCCTTCGGTCCGCTGCAGTCCCACCCGGCGTACGCCACTGTGGAGGGCTTTCCCGAGATCACGATCCTTGAGAGCACCGCGGACAAGCCCACCAGGATCGAGGCCTGGCACAGCGATATGACCTTCCGGGCACACCCGCCCATGGCCACCTTCCTGAAGTCAGTGATTGTTCCCGAGCGCGGTGGCGATACCCAGTGGGCGAGCATGACCGCGGCCTATGCGGCCCTGTCGCCGACCATGCAGCGCTTTCTCGAGGGCCTGACCGCCGAACACGATTTCAGCTGGGGCTTCAAGGAGAGCCTGGCCGAGCCCGGCGGCCGCGAGCGCCTGGCGGAAGCGGTGGCCAACAACCCCACGGTGGTTCACCCGGTGATACGCACCCATCCGGAGACCGGGCGCAAAGTGCTGTTCGTCAACAGCCTGTTCACCACCCGGGTCTGCGAACTGTCACGCGCCGAGAGCCGCGCCCTGCTGGACTTCCTGTTCCAGCATGCGCGCACGGACGAATTTACCTGTCGCTTCCGCTGGACGCCCCACAGCATTGCCATCTGGGATAATCGCAGTACCCAGCACAAACCGGTCAACGACTACTTCCCCCAGCATCGCCGAATGGAGCGTATCGTGGTCGATGGTGACCGCCCCTACTAGCCCAGGTAGGCCTGGCCGCCGTCGAGGGCGATGCTCTGGCCGTTGACGTAAGCCGAGTGATCACTGCACAGCATGGCCACGAAACGGCCAATATCTTCCTGGCAGTCGCCGATGCGACGCTGCGGTATTGTACTCACAAAGGCCTCGGCCTCCTCCGGCCTCGCCTCGGTCCAGGCTTTCAGGCCCGGTGACAGGGCGTGGGGCAGGATCACGTTACAGCGCACGCCCTCGGGGCCCCACTCGCAGGCGGCCGCACGCGTGAGTGAGCGAATCGCCTCCTTGGTCGCGGCGTAGGCGCCGTAGCCGCTCATGTCCCAGCGCTTGGCAGCGCTGCTGGCGAGGTTGATAATCACGCCGCCGCCCCGCAGGTGCGGATAGCAGAGCTTCATCAGGCGAAAGGTCGCCAGCGGCCCCGACTCCCAGCCCCGGGTGAAGGCATCATCCGTCACCTGCTCCAGGGATCCCAGCGGCACCTCCTGGGCATTGTTGACCAGGATATTCAGGCCGCCGAAGGTGGCCACGGCCTGTTCCACCGTATGTGCCAGCGCCGCCGGGTCCTTGACGTCACAGGCCAGGGGCAGGGCCTCGCCGCCCGCATCGCGCACCTGCTGGCAGGTGGCTTCCAGCTTTTCCAGGGTGCGACCGGTGACCACGACTTTGGCCCCCTCGGCAGCCAGCGCCAGGGCGATGCCCTGGCCTACCCCCTGTCCCGCCCCGGTTACCAGGGCTACTTTGTTTGCCAACAGCATGACTTGCGCTCCTCTCATTGAATCTGGACACACAGACTAAGCCACTCGCGCGCACCCCTGAAGCACCAGGGGGCGCAGGCGCAACAATTCAGGGCGGCAGTTCAGCTGGGGCTACCACCCCGGGCGGCGCCGTGCCTGCCCACCGTGCTAGGGTAATTTCCCGTTATCAGGCAGGTCGTTCAGGCAGGGCAACAAGATGCAGCAACTGCAAACAGGAAGACATGGGGGCAAGGGCCTCGCAGGGGCGCTCGGCAGGCACCGGACGCGATCATGCACGGCTCTGCTGCTGGCTGCCGCCTGCCTCGCGTGGCCCCTGGCCGAAAGCCAGGCGCAGGACTACACCGGCTGGCAGACTTACGGCGGCGACCAGGGCAACACCCACTACTCCTCGCTGGAAAGCATCAACCGCGACAACGTCGGCCAGCTGCAGCCGGCCTGGCGCTACCACAGCGCCGCGGGCGAGGAGCTACCCGCCAGCTCGGAACTACAGCTGAACCCGATCGTGGTCGACGGTATCCTTTACGGGCGCAGTCCGCTGTACAACGTCTTTGCCCTGGATGCCGCCAGCGGCCGGGAACTGTGGACGCACACCCCCGCCGCCAGTCATGTCGGCCTGTCCAATATGCGCGGGGTGACCTACTGGCCCGGCGACAGGACCGACGGCGCGCGCATCCTGTTCACCACCGGGCACTACCTGATGGCGCTGGACGCTGCCACCGGCGAGCTGATCCCCAGCTTTGGCGACGGGGGGCGTGTGGACCTGCGCCAGGGGCTGGACCGGCCGGTGGACAGGATCAGTGTCAATGTGCCCTCCCCGGGCGTACTGTTTGAAGACCTCCTGATCCTCGGCTCTGCGGTTACGGAGTCCAGCGGGGCCGCGCCCGGGGATATCCGGGCCTACGACGTCAGGACCGGCAAGCAGGTATGGAAGTTCCACACCATTCCGCGCCCGGGCGAGGTCGGCCACGACACCTGGCCAGAAGATGCCTGGCAGACCGCTGGCGGCGCCAACGCCTGGGCGGGCCTGAGCGTGGATGCCGCGCGCGGCGTGGTTTATGCACCGACCGGTTCACCGACCCCGGACTTCGACGGCAGCGAGCGTCACGGCGCCAACCTGTTTGGCAACAGCATCCTGGCCCTTGACGCCCGCAGCGGCAAGCGCCTGTGGCACTTCCAGGCGGTCCACCATGACCTCTGGGACCGGGACCTCAGCTCGGCACCGACGCTGGTCAGGGTCGAGCGAGACGGCAGGCAGCACGACTGGCTGGCCCAGGCCTCCAAGCAGGGGGTGCTCTACCTGCTGGACCGGGACAGCGGCAAACCCGTGTTCCCGATCGCGGAGGCGCCGGTACCGCCATCCACCATCCCCGGAGAGCAGGCCTACCCGACCCAGCCCCGGGTGACCCTGCCCGAGCCCTTTACCCGCCAGTCCATGACCCGGGATGACCTGACCGACATCACACCCGAGGCCCGCGCCGAGGCGCTGGCGCAGTGGCAACAGGCGGAGGAGTTTGCTTACCTGCGCCCCCCCGGCCTCAAGCCGAGCGTGCTGTTCCCGGGCTTCTACGGCGGCGCCAACTGGGGCGGTGGGGCGTTTGATCCGGCAACGGGCACCTACTACATCAACGCCATGGAGGTACCCCACCTGGTCCAGATGCAGGCGATCGAAGTCAACCGCGGCAGTGAACTGGGCCTGGGGCAATTCCTGTTCCGGCAGCACTGCAGCGGCTGTCACGGCGTCAATCTTGAGGGCTTCTACCCCTACGCACCTGCCCTGACGGACATCCACGAGCGTCTCAACAAGCGCGAAGCCCACCGGGTCGTGATGGAGGGCAAGGGGCGCATGATGCCCTTCAACCACCTCAACCGGCACGAACGCGATGCGGTGGTCGACTACCTGTTTGCCCAGGCCGCGGGCGAGGTCGATACCGGCGATGCCGGCGCGACTGAAACCCGCTACGTGTTCGCGGGCTACCGCGAATTTGTTGACTCACGCTACTACCCCGCCATTAAACCACCCTGGGGCACCCTGACCGCAATCAACCTGGAAACCGGAAAAAGGCGCTGGCAGGTTCCCCTGGGTGAATACGCGGAACTGACCGCGGAAGGTATAGCGCCCACCGGCACCCGTAACTACGGTGGCCCGGTGGTCACCGCGGGCGGCCTGTTGATCATAGCCGCCACCCCGGACTCAAAGCTGCGCATCTTCGACAAGGCAAGCGGCGACCTGCTCTGGCAACACGATTTGCCCGCCGCGGGCTACGCGACGCCGGCCACCTACGAAGTCGATGGCAGGCAGTATATTGTCATCACCTGCAGTGGCGGCAAGCTGGGTACGGCCACCGGGGACGTCTACATGGCCTTCAGTCTGCCTGAAGCGTCCTCTGAGGACTCAGTCGCCGGGACAGTGCTTCAGTCCGTCCCGGCGGGTGGGTAAGTGATGTAGCCCTCGGGACCCGGGGAGTACAGCGTCGACGCGTCGAATGTCGCCAGGGCCTGACCGCTGCGGAAGCGTTCCACCAAATCGGGATTGGCGATAAATGACCTGCCAAAAGCGACCGCGGTCACCTCACCGGCGGCGATCGCCTGTTGCGCCTCTGCCAGGTCAAAGCTTTCATTGGCAATCAGCCGGTCGCCGAAGTAACGCTGCCCCAGGGCCAGATTATCCACCCGCCCGCTGGGCATCCGAATCACGTGCAGGTAGGCCAGGTCGAGCCCGGCGGCCGCCGACAGCAAATAGTCGAAGGTCTCCTGGGGGTTGTCATCCGTGAGGTCGTTGAAGGTATTGTCCGGGCAGATGCGCATGCCCACCCGTCCGCCACCGCAGACCTCACACAGGGCCTCCAGCACCTCCAGCACGAAGCGCGCCCGGTTGGCCAAGGAACCGCCGTAGGCATCGGTCCGGTGATTGGTGCCCGTGGACAGAAACTGGGCCGGCAGGTAGCCGCTGGTGCAATGCAGCTCGACGGCGTCGAAGCCCGCCTCCAGGGCGAGACGTGCGGCCTGTCGATACTCATCGACAACCCCCGGAATCTCCGACATCTCCAGGGCCCGGGGCGTGACCATCGGCTGCATTCCCTGCTGGTCGGTGTACATCCTGGCGTCCGCCGCCACGGCCGAGGGGGCCACTGTCTCGCTCCCTGCGGGCTTGTTCAGGGGGCTGGCGACACGACCCACGTGCATCAGCTGGGCCACAATCAGGCCTCCCTCCGCATGCACGCCGTCCGTCACGCGGCGCCAGGCGTCTGCCTGCGCTGTATTGTAGATGCCAGGCGTACGACAATAGCCCAGGCCGTCGGCGCTGGGCGCAATCCCCTCACTGATAATCAGCCCGGCGCCTGCGCGCTGGCGGTAGTACGCCGCCATCTCCTCGCTGGGCACCGCGTCTGCGTCGGCCCGGCTGCGCGTCATCGGCGCCATCACCACGCGGTTGCGCAGCGCCAGTTCGCCGAGGTTTACTGGTGTGAATATATCCATGCGGCTACCTTACCCGTATCCGGGGCTCTGCGGCATCGCGCCGCATCGAGGTCAGGAATTGTTCCAGGGGCGCGGGCGCTGCCACCTCGGGCGCGTCCTCCGCCGGTGGATTGGCCCAGAACTCCGCCCAGGATGGCCACAGATCATGGAAGGCCCCGGCGTAGGCCTCACGGTCGGGCCAACGCATTTTATTGTCACCCACCGGTGGCTGGTTGAGGTCACTGGCATACCAGTAACAGGGCAGACGACGACGGAAGAACCAGCGCCCGTCAATGCGCTCGTAATTGTCCCAGTAGAGCATCTGCATGATCACCCACTGGGCTTCGCCGCTGGCGCAGGGGGTCTCGTGCTCGTTCTTGGAGTAGACCACACCGTGGGCATGATCCGCGTCGTCAAACTCGATGATGTGATTGCCGATATGGTGCGAGGTGCCGGTAAACTGCAGGCGCAGGGTGTCGTCGAGCCAGCGCTTGAGGTGGGCACGGCCGGTCTTGTCCCGGCTCACACGGATATCGTGGGCGAACAGGTTGACGTGTGCATCCAGGTCCCGCATGTCCAGGGAGAGGGCGTACTTGGCCGCCAGCTGACGAATCTCGTCCAGGGACTCCAGGCGGTCGATGCGCGCTTCCAGGTCTGTGTCAGCCATCGCTCAGTCCCAACTCGCAGCGCCGGTGACAAGCTCCGCGGTGCGACCACCATCGACCACCAGCTCTGCGCCGGTGATATAGGAGGCCTCATCACTGGCCAGGAAGAGGATCGCGTTGGCACACTCCAAGGGGTCACCGATGCGCTTGATGGGGATGGAGTTCGCGGTGGCGTCCTGGGTCGCCTGATCCGGCAGCAACGCCGCCGTGGGCGGGGTCAGAAACGCCCCCGGGATTACGCTGTTCACCCGCACCTGGCCGCCCCATTCAATGGCGGCGTTGCGCGACAGGGCCAGCATCGCGGATTTTGCCGCAGAGTAGCCCGCGGTCCCCGCCGACCCCTTGAGGCCGCACACCGAGGAAACGTTTACCACCGCCCCCTTGCGCGCCTTAAGTTCCGCGTAAGCCTCGCGCATCAGGAACATGGCGCCATCCAGCGACACGGTGAAATTGTGTCGCCAGTCGCGGGTAGCGTGCGTCGCCAGCATCCCGGGGACCATCAGGACCGCATTGTTGACCACCACATCGATGCCGCCGTAGTGCTCCACCGTGGCAGCGACCAGCGCCTTGACCGAGGCCTCGTCGCTGACGTCAGTGGCCACACCCAGCGCGCTGCCGCCGTCAGCATTGATCTCTGCCGCCAGCTGGTCAAGCACTTCCTGCCGCCTCGCCGCGAGCACCACGTGGGCACCCTCCTCGGCTAAACGTTTTGCCGTGGCAGCGCCAATGCCCTGGCTGGCGCCGGTGACGATCACCACCTTGTCCTGCATTCGCATGCTTACTCTCCGCTTATTCGACTCAGCGCAGCTTAGGGGGCGAAACAAGAAACGGTCAACCGGACGGGGACAGCAGCCACGACTAATTCGTATCGGGTGCAGCGATTGGGCCCCGGGGTATAGTTATTCACGCGAGTAACGACGCGGACGGAATTTGCAAGCCCGACCATCCGCAGGCTATAGCGCCACCCGATCTACCCGGAGATCACTGCCTGGCGTGCTTGGGCCGCACCGATTTCTTAGGGGCGGCCTTCCGTGGGGCGGCCTTCCGTGGGGCGCTTTTTCCCGAGGTTTTTTTCCGCGCCGGGGACTTCACCGCCGCAGTAGATTTCTTGGTCGCGGTTTTTTTCGTTGCAGCCTTGCGCGGGGCGGCCTCCCGCGCGGTCTTTCCCCTCGCCGGGGCTTTCCTGGCCGCAGCTTTCTTCGCCGTCGCTTTTTTGGCTGTCGCTTTTTTGGCTGTCGCTTTCTTTGCTGCCGGCTTTTTGGCGGCAGCCTTCTTCTTTGCCGGGGCGGGCTTCTTGCCACCCGGCCGCGCAGGAAAGCACGCCTGTAGCTCGCGATACACTTCGTCCAGGCACTGTTCGTAGACAGCCGGGTCAGGCAACTGCGTCCGGCAGGCCTGGAAGGAAACGCAGATTTGCCCGTTATAGCTGGTCACTGCATGAAACAGGCCCAGGCCATCGGCACAGGGACCCAGTCCGTAGCTGCGGACTACCTCGGCACCGCCCATGTACAGCGGAATCTGCGGGCCGGGCACGTTAGTCACAATGGTGTTGAATATGGGCTTCATCTCCGCCATCAAACCCGATGCCAGGGCCGAACGAACCGCCAGTGCCGCCAGTTCCGCCGGCACGCTCTGGGTGAGGTCAGTCATCATCCTCGCGCCCACCGCCTGGTGATAGGCCTTGGAAGAAACCGCCTCGCCGTGAACCGCCTGCAGGCGCTCCACGAAGTCCGCCACGTCTGTGCGCAGTGACACCGCCATCATGGAGACCACGTTGCCGCCCGCGCCCTGCTCTTCCCTGCCGCGCACGTTCACCGGCGCACCCGCCACCAGGCTGAGATCGGGTAGTTCACCATGCAAGGTCAGGTACTTGCGCAGGGCGCCGCCGACAATCGTCAGGATCACGTCGTTGACGGTGGCACCCTCCACCCCCTCCCGCGCCCGCCGAATCACTGACAGCTCGAAATCAGCAGCACCGAATACGCGGTGCGGGGTGACCGCATTGTTGAAACGGGTGTGCGCCTTGCTGGGCAGGTTGTGGAAGCGCTTGGCCTTCACCCCGTCATGGACCCGCCGCCAGGCGGGTACTCCGCGCGTTGCCAGCCTCGCCAGCCGCAGGGGCGCCTTGAGGTTGGCGAGATAGGCCCGCCATAACATCTCCGGGAGCCTGGGGGCCGTGACCACGGGCCGCTCACCCGCGGGCCGGGGCGGCGGTGGTTCGCGGGTCAGGTCGTGAATCGCGGCGACGATTTCGGTGCCGGTAGCGCCGTCAATCGCCGCGTGATGAATTTTCAGGAAGATCGCAAAGCTGCCCTTGGGAAAACCCTTGACGTTATCCAGCCCCTCAATCACGTAGGCCTCCCACAGGGGCCGGGCGCGGTCCAGTGGCCGCGCGTGCAAGCGGGCAACGAGTATACAGAGCTGACGCCAGTCACCGGGCTTGGGCAAGGCAATATGGCGCACGTGAAACTCGAGGTCGAAATTCTCGTCCTCCACCCAGTAAGGCTGGTCCAGGTTCAGCGGGACCGTCGCCAGCTTGCGCCGGAACACCGGCGAGCGGTCCAGGCGCTCCTCGAAGGTGCGCAGGATATCCTTGAAACGCACAAACCCCCCGGGGGCAGTCGAGGGGTCGTAGATCATCAGCGGGCCGATGTGCATGGGTGACTTGTCGAGTTCCGCGTAAAGGAACGTGGCATCGAGTCCGCTGAGCTGCTGCATTACTGACCTCTGCTATCGCTTCGCTGTCACCGCAGTATATACCAGCTCGCCATTGGCGCGACCCGGCGCAGGACAACCCTAGAAGGGAAACACCCGGGGCAGTAGCACCAACACAACCAGGGAATAGGCGATCGACACTGGCAGACCGGCGCGTACGTAGTCACGCATGCCGTAGCCACCCAGGTTCTGCACCATCAGGTTGGTGGTGTAACCGTAGGGGGTGAGAAAGCTGGCACTGGCGCCAAAGGCCACGGCCAGCACGAAGGGCATATGACTCACGCCGAAGCTTTCCGCCAGGCCAAAGGCAATCGGGAAACTGAGGGCCGCCGCCGCATTGTTGGTCATCAGCTCGGTCAGCAACAGCGTGCCCAGGTAGATACCGATCATCGCAGCGTAGGGCCCCAGCGCCGACAGCTGGCCATGCAGGCCGTCGGAGATCAGGTCCACCAGCCCGGAATTGGTCAGCGCCTGCGACAGGGTCAGTGCCGAACCGATGATCAGCCAGATCTCGAAGGGAAAGCGGCGGCGAAGCTCCGAGGCGCGGACCAGGCGCAGCCCGAGCATGCACACCAGCAGGAAAGCGAGCCCCTTGATCAGGGGCAGAATTTCCAGCGATGCCAGGGTCACCACCGCGATCAGCGTCAAGGTCACAAACCAGTTCTGCAGCGGGGTTGAGTTCGCGCCGTTGACAGAGTCATCGATCACCACGAAGTTCTTGCCCAGGTTGTTGCGGTCATGGAAATCGGGACCGGTCGCCAGCATCAGGTTGTCACCCGCATGGATGGTGATATTCCCGAGCTTGCCGGACAGGCGTTTACCGCCGCGTCGCAGGCCCACCACGGCGGCGTCAAACAGTGAGCGGAAACCGCTGTCCTTGATCGTCTTGCCCTCGATGGACGCGTCGGGCATCACGATCACTTCCATCATGTTCTCGCGCAGCAGGCCCTCGTCGACCGCAAACAGGTGCAGGCCGTCGAAGGCGTCAAGGGCACCCACCTGCTTGATATCCCCTGAGAAGATCAGTTTGTCTCCCGCCTCGATAAACTCACTGGGTGCCACCGGCGAAATGAGATGTTCGTCGCGCACAATCTCCACCAGGAACAGGGCATCCAGTTCGCGCAGTTGATTGTCGGCGATGGTGTTGCCTATCAGGGAGGACTCAGGACCCACCTCCACTTCGATCAGGTATTCGTTGACGTCGAGCTGCTCGGCGCTGTCGGTAGGCAGGAAGCGGGTGGAGACCAGGATCACCAGCAGCCCCACCAGGGTGGCGCTGGCGCCGACCACCAGGAAGTCAAAGAAGTTCAGGCCCTGGCCCGTGGCGTCCTCAAGGAAGCTGCTCACAATCAGGTTGGTGGAGGTGCCTATCAGGGTCATGGTGCCACCCAGGATCGCCGCATAGGACAGGGGAATCAGCAGGCGGGAGGCCGGGTGGTGGCGGTTGTTGCGCACCGTCTGCGCCAGTGTCGCGACCACCGCAGTGTTGTTTACAAACGCCGAGAACACGGCGGTGACCGCGCCCAGGCGCAATACGCTGGGAGCAAAGCGGGCGGAGATCAGGGTTCCTGACAGGCGGTTCAGCCAGGACAGCTTTTCCAGCCCCACCGACACCAGCAGCAGCAACACCAGGGTAATCAGACCGGTGTTGGCTGCCTTTTCCAGAACCTCGCTGGTTTCCACCAGGCCGAGAAAATAAGCACCGAGCATGCAGCCAAGAAAAATCTGCGAGGCGGGCCTGTCAGTAAATATCAGACCGCCCAGCAAGATCAGAAACAGGCCGGAAATGAGCAGCTGGTCAATCATCAATGGGCTCGATGCGCAGGTGAAAAAACGCAAGGATACGCGGAAATTCTGGCTGGCGACAACAGCACAGGGACCGGGTTAGACTGCTATTTTCGCATAAGCTAATAACCTCGAGGGTTCACCATGCGCCGCTCCCTGATCGTTCTCGCCGCCCTGCTACTGCTCGCCCTGGGCCTGGTTTACAGCTACCAGGACAGGATGAAGGAGGCGGCCTATGCCAAGCTCACCGAAAACATGTTCGTGGCCGAAGACACCGATAACTTCGACCCCGGCCCCGCGGTAGGCTCGGATTTTCCCGGCGTGCATGCACGCTACCAGGGAGAGACCGTGCGCAGGCTGGACCGCTTTGCCGGCCCCCGTGGCACGGCGCTGGTCGCAGTGCGCTCGGTGGACTGGTGCCCCTACTGCATGAAGCAGATGATCCAGCTACAGGCCCACAAGGCCGACTACGATGCAGCGGGGATCGCGCTGGTGGGCATTACCTACGACGCGCCGGAATTACAGCGGGCCTTTGCCGAACAGCACGGCATCACCATTCCCCTGCTCTCGGATATCGACGCCATGAGCTTCAAGACCCTGGGCATCCTGAATCAGGAATACAGCCCGGGTGACCCGCAGTACGGCATTCCCTACCCCGGGATGATCATTGTCGATCCCGCGGGCAAGGTCGTTGGCAAACTGTTTGTAGAGGCCTACAGCTCCCGGGTGGACGCGGCGGCGTCCCTGGACTACGCCCGCCGCGCCCTGTCCGGGAGCTGACCCCTCAACCCGGCGGCGTGTACCAGATCGGCGAGGCCCACGCCCGCTCCTGCACCACCGGGCGGTGTTCCGCCGCGCAGCAATTGGCAAACTCGTCCGGCACGCTGTCCGGCTGCGCACAGTTCACCCCCGCCGCCACGCACTGACGCTGGCTCCAGCGACAACTGGGGTTTTCCACCACCCGGGCGTAGTAAAACGCCGACTGTTGTGGATCGAACTGCTCATCCCGCCACACGCTGCACAGCTGGGCGTGCCCGCTACCGCGGGGCTCGCAGGTCGACAGATCAACACTGGCACCATTGTCCGCGCTGCCAGCGATATCCAGTACCTGCTCCCGGCGCTCTCCCGCCCCATCCAGCCAGGACTTGATCAGCTGCAGGCGCTGCAATGGCAGACCAGGAGCATCGGGCGTACCGGCATCCTGCTGTGCCGCCACCATGAACACAGGCGCCGCATCAGCAGCGGGCGGCTTTGAGAGCTCTCCGCCCATCGGGACGCCGCCGGCGTAGGCGCGGGCGATCCGGTCAGGCTGGGCACAGAGATCGGCCGGGTAATCCCAGCCGGCGAAGAAGCGGGTCACGATCCGCGGACCGCTGGTGCCGTAGGCCTCGCGCCGACGCATTGCCGCGAACAGGGCGTCGCGGCTGTTCTCCTCCGCCCACAGGACGGCCAGACCGCCCGGGTTGTACTCGAGCTTGTCCGGCAGGCCCGGCGGTATCTCCTTCGCCGCAGGCACCCCGGCGCCGCCGTGGCCAAGGAAGCGGTCTTCGTCGGCTGCACCGGGGGTACCGAGGTGGGTATCCGTGCTGGCGATAAAACCCTGCTGGTAGGGGTTCACGCCCAGTTCGCGCCCGAGTTGCATGCCGTCGGCAAGTGCCCGCCGGAGAAAGCCGGTATCGGGCGTCGGGGGATCATCAAAGCTGGCGATATTGTTGACCGGCAACTGCTCAAACGCACACAGCTCATCCTGGGTGACCCCGGCCTGGTAGAAACACTCCGATGCCCCCTTGTGCTGCATGATTTCCGCCAGGGGCTCGAATGCCTGGCGCAGCCGGGCGTAATCCGCCGTCATGGGCTCGCCGTCATCGGTCAGGCCGGAGTACATTTTTCCGGCGCTGAGATTGGCGTTGTGGGGAATCACCAGGGAGTCGCACTCACCATCGGCGCTGTTGCACTGGCTGTCGAGGGAGCGCCATAGCGACTCGGCCCGGGGGCCGTCGATAAAGCTGATGGGCAGCTCCGGCACCCGGGCGTTACGGAAGACCACATTGCGATGGAGGTTGCCCCCGTCTTTGGGCGACAACCCGGTCCACTCGTAGCCAATGAAGGTGGTGAACTGGCAGTCACTGCTGCGATCGTAGTGCGCCTCGGCCGCTGCCTGCATCTCCGCCCAGGGCCCGCGGGACGCCTCCAGGCAAAGCTGGTCCTCATCGCCACACAACCCCAGGTGCTGGGCCTTGACCGAGGCGAAGGAATTGAACAGGTAGAATGCCGCACGTGGAATGTAGCGGTACACCAGGCATTGCCAGCTGTTGTGCCCCGGGAGTTCCGGGTTATTGCACATCGCCACCTCGCCGAGGAGCTCCGCGTGGTCGGAGACCATGGCAAAATCCAGCGGCCGTCGCAGCTGCAGCGAGCGCAGCGCTTCACCCTCGTCAGTCCAGGGCTGGATCGGCAGGCGCTCGCCACGGGCGAAGGCGTAGGCCTGGTCGGGGGAAGTGCGGGTGCCCTGGGTGCTGGCATCGAGGGAGTAGCGGGTGTGCACGTGGAGATCACCGAACAGGGGCTGCCTGAGGGGCTCGTGCACCGCACAGGGTTCGCGCTCTTCGGTATAGGTCATGGCAGCCTGCGCCGAGGACACGCAGGCCAGCGCCAGCACGGCGCACAGGAAGCCGCGACCGCTCATTTCAGTGCGCCTTCGCGGGTGGAGCCATAGCGCGCGACTGTTTCATCCAGAGCCGCGAGAATGCCGTCGTGCCGCATCTGGATGATCTCGCGATAGTCGTCGTGGGTGATCACGTAGAAGCGCTGCTCGCGCACCGCATCCAGCACCTGCTCGCCCACTTTCAGGGGCGCAATACCCTGTTCCGTAGGCGGCCCGGGCTGCGCGTGATCGATACCGGAGTTTGCGCTTTCCGGGCGCACCGCAAAAGATTGCTTGACCAGGTCGGTATTGACCAGGCCGGGACACAGCACCGAGACGTGCACGTCGGTTTCCCCCAATTCCATCAGCAGGGCCTCGGAGAGCCCCACGATGGCGAACTTGGTGGTGCAGTAAAGCCCCTCGGGGGGGCCGGCAATCAGGCCGCCCATGGAAGCGGTATTGACGATATGGCCTTCCCCCTGCTCGAGCATCAACGGCAGAAAGGTATTCACCCCATGAATGACGCCGTAGAGGTTGACGTTGATCAGGAACTGCCAGTCCTTGATATCCGCGTCCTGCATCAGTGCGCCCAGCCAGACACCCGCGTTGTTACACAGCAGGTGGACCTGGCCAAAGCGCTCCAGGGCGGCGTCCCTCAGGTCCTGCACCGAGGCCAGATCGGACACGTCCACCCTGTGCGCCAGCGCCTCGGTGCCGCCGGCACGTAGATCCGCCGCTACCGCTTCCGCCTTGTCAGTATCGATATCAGCCACCACCACGCGCATCCCGGCGGCTGCCGCGGCCCGGGCAATCCCCTCGCCAATGCCACCGCCGGCGCCGGTAATCACCGCAACCCTGTTTGCCAGATCCTGCATGGAGTCACTCCGCTTGTTATTCGATGTCCGGCGACAGTAGGGCCGCCCCCCGGGCAGGTCAACTGGCGAGGCCGCATTGTTGAACTGGGCTCTGAATTGTTGCGCCCCACCTGCCGCGGGCGTAGGCATACACGCTGCTACATGTTTCTATTTTTCGCTCATGATTCAGGCATCGGCGCAGTCGCGTAACCACACGCACGCCACAAGGAGCAGCAAAGTGCCCCAGCAACAGCGAATTGAACCCCGCGTTGTCCGCTACGGCGGCGCCATGTACGACAGCGCGGAAATCGACGCGGTCAATGCGGTACTTGCCGACCCCATGGGCCTGGTACCCGGCAACAAGGTCTGTGAGTTCGAACGGCGGGTTGCCGACTTCATGGGCAAGCGCCACGGGGTCATGGTCAACTCAGGCTCCTCGGCCCTGCTGATTGCCATGCGCCTGGCCAACCTGCCGCCGGGCAGCGAGGTCATCACCCCGGCACTGACCTTCTCCACCGATGTCGCCAGCATCTACCAGGCGGGCTACAAACCGGTGTTCGTCGACGTCGGCCTGGCGGACTACCAGATCCTGGTGGAGCGTATTGAAGACGTGATCACCGAAGACACCCGGGCCGTGCTGATCCCGGACCTGGTGGGCGGCATCTGCGACTGGGACCGGGTGCGGGAGATCGCGGATCGCAACGGGCTGCTGGTCATCCACGACTCCGCCGACACCCTGGGAGGCACCCTGCGCGGGCGCAAGACGGGCACCCGGGCTGACATCTCGATCACCAGCTTTTCCATTTTTCACATCATCACCGCCCTGGGCAACGGCGGCATGGTTTTCTTCGACGACGACCAGTACCTGGATCGCGCCCTGAGCCTGAGGGCCTGGGGCCGCAGCTCCGAGAAGTACATGTTCGGGACACGCGTCGCGGACAGCGACGGGCGCTTTCTCGAGCAGCTGGACGGGGTCGAGTACGACTCGCTGTTTATCTTCGAGGATCTCGCCTACGGCTTCATTCCCAACGAGGCCGGCGCCGCTTTCGGCATCGCCCAGATGGACCGCATCGAGTCCCTGTGGCAGCTGCGCGACGAGCGCTTCCAGCGCTATTACCGGTTTTTCGCCGACTATCCCGACCAGTTCATCGTACCCACCCTGCTGCCGGACACCGAGACCACCTGGATCTGTTTCCCGGTGCAGATCAACCCGTCCACCGGCTGGCAGCGCAAGCGCCTGCAGATGCACCTGGAAGACAACGGCGTTTTTTCACGCGTGATTTTCTCCGGCAATATCACCCGCCACCCGATGCTCGCGGGGCGTGACTACCGGGTCCACCCGGCGGGCCTGGGCAACTGTGACCAGATTATGGAGCACGGTGTCATGCTGCCCTGTCACCCCACCATGACCGAAACGGACTGCGCCTACGTGGAGCAGGTGCTGCGGGACTTTATCGAGGCCAATGGTGAGCCGGCGGGCGTGGCACCTGCGTCGGGAGGAACGTCCTGATGGCCGCCGACAAGACGGTCGACTGGCTGGTTATCGGTGCCGGGGCCGGGGGAATGACCGGCGCGGTCGCGGCGCACCAGCTGGGCGCCTCGGTGATGGTTGCGGAAAAGGCCCCGGTGTACGGCGGCACTACCGCCAAGTCCGGCGGGGTGGCCTGGATTCCGGGCAATCATCGCCTCGCCGAGTTCGGCCTCGAAGACAGTCCCGAGGAGGGCTACCGCTACCTCAAGGGGCTGATCGGTGACAGCGTGCCCGACGCCCGCCTCCAGGCCTATGCCCGGCGGGCCCCGGAAATGCTGCAGTTCATGATGCAGCACAGCCACGTACATTACACGCCACTGCCCGCTTACATGGACTATTACGAGAGCGTGCCCGGCTACAAGCCAGGCGGTCGTTCCATGGACCCGGCACCCTTCAACCTGCGCCGCCTGGGCGAGGCCGCCGAGACCCTGAGTCGCGATCACTACACCGGCCTGCTGCTACCCTTTAACGTCTCGGTGGTAGAGGGTCGTCGCCTGCAGGCCATGGACGCCGGCGCCTATCTCCTCGGCGCCCGGCTGGCCCTGCGCTACTACCTTGATCTACCGGCACGCATGGCGCGCCGCAGTGACGACCGGCTGACCCTGGGCCCCGCTCTGGTCGCCCGCCTGCGCCGATCCCTGCTGGACCGCGACATTCCCCTGCAACTCTCGGCACCGGCCACGGAGCTGCTCACCGAGGATGGGCGAGTAGTTGGCGCCCGCCTGGCCACGGCCGGAGGCGAGCAGGTGGTCAGGGCCAGTCGGGGTGTACTGCTGTGCACCGGCGGCTTCGCCCGCAACGCCGCACTGCGCCAGCGCTACCAGCCCCAGCCCTCCAGCGACGAGTGGACGGCGGCAGCCACGGGCGCCACCGGCGACAGTATCGCGCTTGGGGAGTCGGTCAATGCCGCCCTGGGTTTCATGGGCAGCGCCTGGTGGTCGCCCTGTTATCGGCTGCCGGACGGCCGCAGCCTGGCGCTGATCTCGGGCAAGGCAAACCCCGGCTCGATCATGGTCAACGGCCAGGGGCGACGCTTTACCAACGAGGCACAGCCCTACGAGGACGTGGTCAAGGAGCAGTACGCAAATCAAGCCGAGGGTGGCGAGGCCATTCCCTGTTATCTTGTTTTCGACCGCCTGTACCGGGAAAAATACACCGCAGGTCATATCAAGCCGGCGAAAATTACCGACGACAACAAGCTCCCGGATGACTATTTTTCTTCCGGGCTGTTTACCCGGGCCGAGTCACTCGGGGAGCTGGCGCAGAAGCTCGGAATAGACGCCAGTAACCTCGAGCAAACCGTCGCCGACTTCAACACCCACGCGCGCCGGGGCGAAGATCCTGCCTTCGGCCGTGGGCAGACCCTGCACGACCGCTACTACGCTGACCCGGAAGTGCAGCCCAACCCGTCCCTGGCACCCCTGGAGAAAGCGCCCTACTACGCCCTGCGCTGCGAGCCCGGTGACCTGGACACCAAGGGCGGGCTGCTCTGTGACGAACACGCCCGGGTATTGGATCAGGACCAGCGTCCCATCCCCGGCCTCTACGCCGCGGGCAACGCCAGCGCTGCCGTCATGGGAGATACCTACCCCGGGGCAGGGGCTACCATCGGCTCGGCGATGACCTTTGCCTATATCGCCGCACAACACGCCTTGAGCGCACAGGAGGAGACTGCATGAAGAGCTCTACCTACGCCTTCCTCGAGAAAGGCCACTACGCCAGGGGATGGCACATCGTGCTGTTCTCCAGTGAGCTGGCCCCGGGCGAGGCCAAACCGCTGCGCTACTTTGAGCGGGATTTCGTGGTCTGGCGGGGCGAGTCGGGCGCCGTGTCCATACTGGACGCCTACTGCCCTCACCTGGGCGCACACCTCGCCAGCGACGGTGGTCGCGTCTGTGGGGACCAGATCGCCTGCCCCTTCCATGGCTGGACATTCAGCGACACCGGCGAGTGCGTTGCCATTCCCTATGCGCGCAAGATTCCCGAGCGCGCCGTTAACGCCCTGAAGTCCTGGCCGGTGCTCGAGCGCAACGGTTTTATCGCCCTCTGGTTCTGCCCACAGGGCTCTGAACCCGTGGACTACCTCCCGGTTATTGAAGACTGGGGCGGCGATGCCTGGGGTGACTGGCAGTTCCACCGCTCCCGGGTCCGGGCAAAGCCCTGCGACGTGATCGAGAATATAGTGGACATCGCCCACTTCCCGCATGTGCACGGGGGCAATGTGAAATCCTTTGAAAACCGTTTCGGGGACTACACCGTGACCCAGGTGTCGAGCGTCCAGCGCGACCCCGAGGCGGGCATGATCACGCCACCGGGACTGGATTTCGATCTCGTGGAAGCGCGTAACCAGGGCGCGGGCGAGGAAGCGGACGCCTGGGGCGACGCCACCTATCACGGGCCTTCCATCATGTATTACTACACGGAATCGCGCAGCCCCGAGGTCAGTTTCAGGAGCTGGTGGGTGAACTATCACACGCCGGTGAATGATGACGAACTGGACCTGTGCTCGGCAGTCATCATGAGCAGCCTGACCGACGACCCCCTGTCCCCGGAGTTCGCCGAGCTCTACCCATCGGTAGCGCACGCCGCCTTCGGGCAGGACGTTCTGATCTGGCAGGACAAGATGTACCGGGAGGACCCCATCCTCTGCGATGGGGATGGTCCTATCAATAAACTGCGGCGCTGGTACGACCAGTTCTATCAGCCGGTCGCCTGAAACGCGGGCCCGGGGACGGGCCCGCCGCCAGGATCAGTGGGCGTGCCCGTGCTCCAGCTCTTCGTCAGTCGCGGGGCGCACATCGACCACCTGCACATCAAAATGCAGCTCAACCCCGGCCAGGGGGTGATTCGCGTCGATAGTCACGCTGTCGCCGTCGACCTCGCGCACCACGATGCGCTGGGTGGAACCGTCAGGCGCCTGGCTCTGGAAAGCCATGCCGGGTTCGATGGTATCGACACCCTGGAATACGGCGCGATCGACTTCCTGCACCAGCTGGGGCATGACCTCGCCATAGGCTTCTTCGGGTGGAATCGCGACACTGAGTTCATCGCCGGTGGACTTGCCCACCAAGGCGTTTTCAAGGCCGGGAATCAGGTTGCCATTGCCGTGCAGGTAGCGCAGCGGCTCCGCACCGGCAGAATTTTCCATCTCGGTGCCTTCGGCATCGGATAGCTTGTAGTGGATGCTGACAACGGCGTTTTCGCCGATTAATAAAGACATGCTTCGCTCCTTTGCGGGGAGGGCTGCTGTTGCTTGCAAGCAGCTTGCGTGAATGGTGTCCCGATGGGGCAATCCGGATAGGCTTCGGGTTGCCGACCTGGCTTGCGGGACTGGCTTGCCAGGGAGACTGGAAACCGGCCGGCGCAGGGATGCGCCGGCCGGAAATCAACAGTTATACGACGGTGATGTTTTCCGCCTGGGGGCCTTTCTGACCCTGGGAGACGGTGAACTCGACCTTCTGGCCTTCGAGCAGGGTCTTGAAGCCTGAGCCGGTGATCGCGCTGAAGTGTGCAAACACGTCAGGACCGGATTCCTGCTCGATAAAGCCAAAACCCTTGGATTCGTTAAACCACTTGACGGTGCCAGTGCTGGTAGACATACGCTATTTCCTAATATTTCATAAAGTTGTGCCCGTGGGCGTGAGCTTGCGTGAGAACAATTACTTATGAATATCAGGGCGAGGTACTATCGGCGAGAACGCAGAACACTAGACTTCGGAATTGACTGCATAAATAGATGGAAAACAGACAAGCATGTGCAGTATATCGCCCCACAGCGGGCGGTCAACCTATTTTATCAGCCCTGTTGCTGCGCGTAGAGGCGCTCACAGTGGGCTTTCAGGTCCCGGGCACAGGTATCGAAGCCCGCTTCCACGGCGCTGGCCATGGCGGCCATCATGTCCGGCATTCCCTCGCCGCTGAACACATCCTCTGATTCATAGCGGCAGCGCGCCTCACCGAGGGGGGTCAGCGTCTGCGTGCGCACCGCGTGCACCGGGTCACCCGGCTGATTGGCCATGCGCCAGGCAATCGCGCGCTCCGGTTCAATCTGGCAGATGTACTCGACGTTCTCCTGCAAGCCAAATCCCAGGTCGACCTGCATCTTGATCGGTGAGTCGAGAACCAGCTCCGCCTCGGCGCTGGGACAGAAGGTGTTCCACTCCCCGTAGCGCGGGAAATCAACCAGCACCTCCCACACCAGCGCCGCCGGGGCAGCAATCTCGACGGGGGTTGAACTCACGGTGTTCTCGGTAATCACGTGGCATCTCCTGTTAGCGCAGCTAACGCCGATTATAGGAATGGTCGCCCGCCCCCGCCAACCAGTCGCGGGGTGAACAGCCATACCACTGCCGAAAAGCTCGACGGAATGCGCCGGCATCGCTGAAGCCCAGGCGAGCCGCAATCTGCGCTACCGACAGCTCACCGCGTCGCAGCAGAATCCCCGCCTGCACCTGCAGGCAGCGTGTGCGCAGCTGCCGATAGTTGAGTCCGAGGTCCCGCAGCCGACGGCGCAGGGTCGACAGCGGCATTGCCAGCAGTTCCGCCATCTGCGCCTGGGTGGGCAGCCCCTCCCCCCGCCGCAGCGATGCCTCCAGAAGGGCCGCAACCTGGGCGTCCAGCTGGCTCGACTGCAAGTCAAATACCGCACAGGGAAACAGGGCGAAGAAGGTATCGAATTCCGCTGCCGAGCGCACGGTGGACCACTGCAGGGCGGCGGCATCGAACTCCAGGGCATACACGCTCCCGCCTGCCAGCACCGGCGCGCCGAACAGCTTCAGGAAGGGCATCACATCCTCGCGCTGGATCGGGCCGATACATACCTGCTGCAGTGGCAGCTGGCGCCCACTCAGCCACTGCAGCAGCTGCCGGAAGGCGAACAGGCCGGTAATATCGACCAGGCTGCTGGTGCTGGTCGTGGTCTCGCGCAGGGAATCCAGCTGCAGGGAGGCGACGCCCTTCGCAACCGACAGTCGCAGGGCCCCGGCCCGCGGGTAGAGCATGCTGCTGAAACGGCTGCACAGCGCGATGGCGCCGGCAAGGTCCGGAGCCGACATCGCCGCACGACACATCAGCTCGACCTCGCCCCGGGCCATCGGTGGCGTGTCGCTGTCCCGCGCGAGAAATACCTCCAGACGCTGCACTACCGCCAGGTACCAGCGGGCAAAGTCCTCCAGCCGGGCAGGCGGCTTGCCCACCTCGCCAATGCCTGCGCGCTGCAGCTCCCGCTGCAGCACATCGACCATCGGCTGGGCAGTACTCGCAACGGCGGGCCGGGGGGGCTGCTGGGGCCTTGCCATGGCCTGTCTCCCATTGCTCTGATCAGGGACACACTAACATTTATGTAGCTAGCAAATGACACTTTTGTTATGCCAGCCAGGTCCAGCTTGCCCTAGGATGCAGTCACACAGGCAATCGGGAGCGCGCCCGCCAGCGCGCAGGAGAGACAGCATGACTGAGCACAAACCCAGTGTCGCCATTCTTGGCGCCGGCATGGCCGGCCTGCTCGCCGGGATCAAGTTGCGCGAGCGTGGCTACCATGAGGTAACCCTGTACGAGAAGGCGGACCGCGTGGGCGGCACCTGGCGCGAGAACACCTATCCGGGGCTCACCTGCGACGTACCGTCCCACCACTACACCTACTCCTTCGAGCGCAACCCCGACTGGACCCGCCACCTGCCGCCGGGCGCCGAAATCCAGGACTATTTCGAGCGTACCGCGGCCAGGTACGGCCTCTATGACATTATCGAGTTCGGCGCCCAGGCTACGGCTGCGGAGTATGTCGATGGCCAGTGGCAGCTACAATTTGCAGACGGCCGCAGCGCCCGCGCCGACGTCCTGATCGCCGCCACCGGGGTACTGCACCAGCCCCGTTACCCGGAGGTTCCTGGGGCGGAAACCTTTCGCGGCGCCCTGTTCCACAGCGCCCGCTGGGACCACTCGGTGCCGCTGGACGGCAAGCGCATTGGCGTTATCGGCAACGGCTCCACCGGGGTACAGATTGTCTCGGCGCTGGCGGGGCGTGCCGCCAAGCTGGAGCACTACCAGCGCACTGCGCAGTGGATCATGCCGGTGGAGAATGGCCACTTCAGCGCGGAAGAGCGCGCCGCCTTCCGCGATCCCGCGGTCATGGAACAGGTGCTCAACACCGAGGAGTATATGGCGGCGGTGGAGCGCTATACCGAGGCCATCACCGACATGGATTCAGAGGGCGCCCGGGAAATGGCTGCAGCCTGCCTGGCCAACCTGGAAGACAATGTGCAGGATCCGGCGCTGCGGGAGCGCCTGCGGCCGGATCACGCCCCCCTGTGCAAGCGCCTGATTTTTTCTCCCAACTACTACCAGGCGATCCAGCAACCGGGCTCGCACCTGGTCACCGAGGATATTGCCGGGATCGAACCCGAGGGCATCCGCACCGCTGACGGCGAGCTGCACGAACTCGACCTGATCGTCTACGCCACCGGCTTTCACGCCGATGCCTTTATGCGCCCGATGCAGATCACGGGGCGCGACGGCGCCGACCTGGAAACGTTCTGGGCGGACCGGCCCAAGGCCTACCTCGCGATTTCGATGCCGGACTTTCCCAACCTGTTTATGCTCAACGGGCCCAGTGGCCCGGTGGGCAACTTCTCCCTGATCGACATCGCCGAGCACCAGTGGGGTTATATTGCGCAGCTACTCGAGCGCCTGGAGCGCGGGGACTGCCGCGAGATCGCCCCGACCCACGCCGCGACCGAGGCCTACGAGGCACGGCGCATCGCCGCCGCCAAGGAGACCGTCTGGTACCGGGGCGGCTGTGTCAGCTGGTACCTGGACAAGCAGGGTATCCCCGCCAGCTGGCCCTGGAACTTCTCCCGCTTCGTCGAGCTGATGGCCAATCCGGACTGGGCCGCCTTCGACCTGCCAGCGCCCGACCCGGTCACCGGCCCAGAACCGGCAGCGCCAGCAGCAAAGCCAGCGACGCAACCAGCGTAAGCAGGCCACGCAAACGTCGGTAGTAGCGCGGCTGGCGCCCGAACACCGGGTGCCAGCCCTCGTACAGCCAGGTCGTCACCAGCAGCGCTACCGCCAGCAGCGCTAATGCCGGTGCAGACAGCAGGGCGTGCCCCAGCACCGCCAGCACCACCAGGCTGTTGCCGACCACCAGGGGCCCGCGGGCATGCCGCAGCAGGGACACACCCCACCAGCTGCCGCAGAGGAAGCATACGATCGCCAGGGCATAGGCCGTGAGCAGGGAGGCCTGCAGGTCCCGCCCTGCGGGCCACAGCCACAAGCCGCTGCTCAGGGCAATAAAGGGCAGTAAACCGCCCAGACCGAGGCCGATGACCAGCCGCTGCCGCGCCGTGTTGGAAGGTATTGCTTGCATGCAGCGATTACGCCGTCCCGGCCGGGACAGATCAGGCGCGGCAATCCGGCGGCGGGCGTCACGCGTAAGTTCCGCAGTTGATGCTGTCTCCGGGACAGCCCCACAATACCAACACGGATCAACCCTGCATGCCCGAAGGACCCGAAATTCGCCGCGCTGCCGATGAGCTCGAGGCCGTGCTCGCCGGCCGGACCGTGGACAAGGTCCGCTTTGGCCTGCCCCGCCTGCGACACTACAGCCGGCGCCTGCGCGGCCACGAGGTCGAGTCGGTGGAAACCCGGGGCAAGGCCCTGCTGACCCATTTCAGTAACGGCTGGAGCATCTACTCCCACAACCAGCTCTACGGGGTCTGGAAGATCTATCGCGGTCACCGGTTACCGGAGAGTTCCCGCAGCGAACGCCTGCTGCTGCAGACCGGCACGCACTCGGCGGTGCTGTACAGCGCCTCGGATATCAGCGTCTGGCCGCGCGAGGAACTGCCGCTGCATCCCTTCCTGCAGAAGCTGGGACCGGACATCATGTCGGCGGACCTGCAATGGCGGGACATCGCGGAGCGGCTCTGCACTGCCCCCTTCTCGCGCCGCCAGCTGGCGACACTCTACCTCGACCAGGGCTTTCTCGCCGGAGTGGGCAACTACCTGCGTTCGGAGATTCTGTACGCTGCGGGCCTGAACCCCTGGCGCCGCGCTGACACCCTCAGCCGCGGCGAGCGCGGCCGGCTCGCGCGGCTGACCCTCGAGATCCCCCGGCGCAGCTACCAGACCGGCGGTATTACCCTCAAGCCCGCCCTCGCTCGACACCTCGAGCGCGAGGGCCTGCCCCGCGGCAAGCGCCGCTTCGCCGTATTCGGGCGGCCCGAGCTGCCCTGCTACGGCTGCGGCACCCCGGTCTACCGCACGGAATTTAACAGCCGTCGACTTTACGGGTGCAGTCAGTGCCAGCCCCAATGACTAATGCGCAGGCACAGCGTGCGGCACTGGTGGTGGGGGCCGGCGGCGGCATCGGGCAGGCGCTGGTGGCCGCGCTGCTGGAGCGCGACGATATTCAGCACGTGTTTGCCTGTAGCCGGAATCCGGCCCCCGCAGGCCTTGCCGATGCTGCCAGTCTGACCTGGATGGTCTGCGACAACTCCGCCGCGGCGATTGGCGAGACCGTTGCCAGCCTGCCCGGGGATGTCGACCTGGTGCGCGTGGTGATCTGCAACGGCATTCTCCACGGCGAGGCCATCCGCCCGGAAAAGGCGATTGAACGCTTTGACCCCGCAGCGAGCCTCGCGGTCCTGGAGGTCAATACGGTCCTGCCCATGCAGTGGCTGAGCGCCCTCACCGCCCGGCTGCGGGACTCGCCCGGCGCCGTGGTGGCAGCCCTCAGCGCGCGGGTGGGCAGCATCGGCGACAATCACCGCGGGGGCTGGTACAGCT
Source organism: Sediminihaliea sp. (assembly GCA_965222335.1). Lineage (GTDB taxonomy): Bacteria > Pseudomonadota > Gammaproteobacteria > Pseudomonadales > Halieaceae. Next base: position 712,497 of record OZ244944.1, read on the forward strand.
ACCGGGCGGCCAAGGCCGCACTCAACATGATGCTGAAGACTGCCGCCATCGAATACGCCCGCCGTGCTCCCAGGGTCAAACTCATTGCTTTCCACCCCGGGACCACCGATACCGCGCTGTCGGCACCCTTCCAGCGTTCGGTACCCGAGGACAAGCTGTTCTCGCCGGACTTTGTCGCCACCCAGTTGCTGCAGATCATGGACGAGGCGCCCTGCGACGGCGAACTGGCCTACCTCGACTGGGCGGGCAAGCCCGTGCCCTGGTAGGCCCCGGGGCCGACAAACTGCCGGCCGCGCCAATATAGTGAACCCCTGCCCCGGCCCCGCGATTGCCACTGGGGGCTGGCTTCCGTAACGTCCCCTACAAGGGAGCGGCGGGGAGGTCGCAAATCATGGAACAGCACCGGGATGCCTGGCAGGGGCTGCTGGAAGAACTGCAGGCCCGCGAGCGCCAGGCCCGCGGGATGGGCGGCGAGGAGCGCATCGCGCGCCAGCACGCGCGCGGCCGCCTGACTGCCCGCGAGCGCATCGAGCGCCTGTGCGATGCCGACAGTTTCGCCGAGTACGGCAGTCTTGCCGGTGGCGCACCGCCCACTGGCGAACCCGCAGTCCCGGCGGATGCCCTGGTCGGCGGCACCGCCCGCATCGAGGGGCGGCCGGTGGTGTTGATTGCCGAGGACTTCACGGTCAAGGGCGGCTCCATCGGCCACCCCAATGCGGCCAAGCGGGCGCGGCTGGTGCGCCTCGCCGCGGAACAGGCCATCCCCCTGATTCTGCTGCTCGACGGCGCCGGCGAACGCGCCAGCAACCAGTCGGAGCGCTACCCCCATGCCCCCGGCGACCTGCAGCTGGTCTCCGACCTCAAAGGCCGGGTACCGGTGATCACCCTGGTGCTGGGCACCTCGGCCGGCCACGGCGCGCTGACGGGCATGTTTGCCGACCTGGTGATCATGGCCGAGGGCGCCACCCTGTTCAGTGCCGGGCCGCCGCTGGTGGCGGCGGCAACCGGTCGCGAGGTGAGCCCGGAGGAACTCGGCAGCGCGACGATGCACTGCAGTCGCAGCGGCGTCGCCCACAACCTCGGCGCCGACGAGGATCAGTGCCTGCAGATGGCGAGACGCTTCCTCCAGTATCTGCCCCAGCGGGCCGGGGATGCGCTGCCCTGCACCACGGGTAGCGATACCGGCGAGCGCGAGACCGATGAGCTGCTCGATTTGATTCCGCCTGATCCGCAGCAGGGCTATGACATGCGCGCGGTCCTGACGACGCTGGTAGACACGGATTCCCTGTTTGAACTGCAGCCCGACTACGGGCGCAACCTGATTACCGCCCTGGCACGGATCGGCGGTACGCCCTGCCTGCTGTTGGCCAACCAGCCGCTGGTGCAGGCCGGGGCCATCACCGCCGAAGCGGCGCGCAAGGCGACCCACTTCCTCGAGGTGGCGCAGCAGTTCAGCCTGCCCCTGGTCAGCCTGCTGGACAATCCGGGAGTGATGCCGGGCCCCGCCTCCGAGCAGGCGGGCATCCTGAGGGCGGCGGCAGCCATGTTCCGTGCCCAGCGAGCCTGCCGCGTGCGCAAGGTGGTGGTGACCCTGCGCAAGGCCTTTGGTTTCGGCAGTTCGGTCATGGGCATGAACCCCTTCGATCACCAGGTCGCCAGCCTGGCCCTCCCCGGCGTCACCCTGGGCGGGGTACCGGCCCTTGGCGGTGCCGCGGCCAGCGGCGCAGGCACCGAGGACGCCGCCCGCATGCAGTCCCTGCAGGCAGGCGCCTGGGTGCCGGCGGATGCGATGGCTTTCGACCGGGTTATCGAGCCTGCGCAGCTGCGCAACGAGGTCCTGCGGGCGCTCAACGCCGGTATTTAGCCCCCGCCGGGCGAAATTGACCCCGCAGCCGCCCCACCGGCTGCGGTATACTCCCGCCTATGACTTCACACCCAGATCCCGCCCTGGAGATTCTCCAGCACACCTTCGGTTACACCCGCTTTCGCCCCTACCAGGCCGAGGTTATCCACGGCATTATCGCCGGGGAAGACGCCCTGGTGCTGATGCCCACCGGGGGCGGCAAGTCCCTCTGCTACCAGGTTCCCGCGCTGGTGCGGCCGGGCTGCGCGGTGGTGATTTCACCCCTGATCGCGTTGATGCAGGACCAGGTGGAAAGCCTGCGCCAGCTCGGGGTGAGGGCCAGCTTCCTCAATTCCAGCCTGCCACCGCAGGAGGTCGCGGCGGTGGAGCAATCCCTGCGCGCGGGAGAACTGGACCTGCTCTACGTGGCGCCGGAGCGCCTGATCCAGGAGCGCACCCAGCGGCTGCTGCAGGAGATCGAGATCGCACTTTTCGCCATCGACGAGGCGCACTGTGTGTCCCAGTGGGGCCACGACTTCCGCGCCGATTACCTGCAGCTGGGGCTCCTGCACGAGCGCTTCCCCGAGGTCCCGCGTGTGGCACTGACCGCCACCGCCGACGCGCGCACCCGGCAGGAAATCCTGCAGCGCCTGCAGCTGCAGGATGCGCGCCAGGTTATCGCCGGCTTTGACCGGCCCAACATCTGCTATCGCATCGCCCTGAAGCAGAACCCCAGGCAGCAGTTACTGCGCTTTCTGCAGGACGAGCACCCCCGGGACGCCGGTATTGTGTACTGCCTGTCGCGCAACAAGACCGAGGAAACCGCCGCCTGGCTCTGCGAACAGGGTTTCAACGCCCTGCCCTACCACGCGGGCCTGGATGCCAGGCTGCGTGCCAGTCACCAGGCCCGCTTCCTGCGCGAGGAGGGGGTGATTATTGTCGCCACGATCGCCTTCGGCATGGGCATCGACAAGCCGGATGTGCGCTTCGTGGCCCACCTCGACCTGCCCAAGACCATTGAAGCCTACTACCAGGAGACGGGGCGCGCGGGGCGTGACGGCCAGCCCGCCGATGCCTGGATGGTCTACGGCCTGCAGGATGTGATCAAGCTGCGCCAGATGATGGACGGCTCGGAGGGCAGTGAAGAGCACAAGCGCGCCGAGCAGCATCGCCTCAACGCCATGCTGGGCCTGTGTGAAATCACCAGCTGCCGTCGGCAGGCCCTGCTGCACTACTTTGATGACCGCCTGGATAGGCCCTGTGGCAACTGTGATACCTGCCTGCAGCCGGTGGACACCTGGGACGGCACCGAGCCCGCCCGCAAGGCCTTGAGCGCGGTCTACCGCACCGGCCAGCGCTTCGGGGTCAATCACCTGATCGACGTCCTGCGCGGCGCCGACAACGAGCACATTCTGCAGTTTGATCATCACCAGCTACCCACCTACGGCATTGGCAAGGACCTCGATGCCAACCAGTGGCGTTCGGTTTTTCGCCAGCTGGTGGCCCGGGGCTACCTCAGCGTCGACATGGCCCGGTTCGGCGCCCTGCGCCTGGAAGACCGCTGCCGCCCCCTGCTGCGAGGCGAGGAAACCCTGGACCTGCGCCAGGACCCCAAGCGCCAGAGCGCCCGCCAGACCACCCGCCAGCCCCTGCCGGAGGATATCGATGTCGCCCTCTGGGAGGCACTGCGCGACTGCCGCCGGGAGCTGGCGGAGGAACAGGGCATACCGCCCTACATCATTTTCCATGACCGCACCCTGCGCGAGATGTGCCAGCGGATGCCCCAGTCACTGGCGGAGCTGGCGCAAGTGGGCGGTGTCGGCGAACGCAAGCTGGACAAGTACGGCGCGGCCTTCCTCAACGTGTTGCGCGAGCACCTGGCTACCACCGCGCCCGCCTGAGGGCGCCGTTGACCTGCGAGTGGCGCCCGCGTACCTTTTCCAGCTGCAACCACGACGCCCCAGCCACAGGAGAACACCGTGAGCAAGAAAATCCCCCGCTCCAGCGAACAGGACTACAGCCAGGAGATCGTCGCCCAGCGCCAGCAGTTTATCGAGGACAATACCCCGGCCAGGCTCAACCACACGCGTCAGTTTTCCTTCGAGCCGGAGGTGATGTCGGGCAATATCGAAAACCTGTTCGGTGTGGCGCAGGTACCCATCGGCCTCGCCGGACCGCTGCTGGTCAACGGCGAGCACGCCCAGGGCGAGTTCTACGTGCCCATGGCCACCGTCGAAGGCACCATGCTGGCGAGCTACAACCGTGGCATGAAAGTGATCCGCGAGAGCGGTGGCGTCATGACCACGGTCTGCGGCGAGGCGATGCAGCGCGCACCCGTGTTTGTGTGTCGTAATGCTCGCGATGCCCGCGACTTCCACCAGTGGCTGGTCGAGAACACGGATCGCATTCGCGAAGTAGCCGAAGGCACTACCTCGGTGGGCAAGCTGCGGGAGATCGAGCATTACATCGCCCACAATATGGTATTCACCCGCTTCGACTACAGCACCGGTGACGCCGCCGGACAGAATATGACCAGCAAGGCCACCTTTGTCGCCTGCGAGTGGATTCGCGAACAGTTTCCGCGACTGTCCCACTACCTGCTATCCGGGAATTTCGACACCGAGAAAAAAACCTCCTCGGTGAACATGCTCAAGGGCCGCGGCCGTCGTGTCACGGCCGAGCTGACAATCCCGCGCCAGGTGTTGATCGACAACCTGCGGATCACCCCGGAGCAGATGCACTACGGGCAGGGTATCAGTACCCTGAGCGCCTTTCTTACCAACTCCTCCAATAACGCCGCGCACCCGGCCAACGGGCTGGCAGCCCTGTACCTCGCCACCGGCCAGGATATCGCCAACATTGGCGAATCCAACCAGTGCACCATGTACAACAAGGTGACCCGCGACGGGGACTACCACTACTCCATTACCCTGCCCTCCCTGATCGTGGCCACCTACGGTGGCGGGACCGCCCTGCCGACCCAGCGCGAATGCCTGGAGATCATGGATTGCTTTGGCGCGGGCAAGGCGCTCAAGTTTGCCGAGATTGCCGCCGCCCTGACCGTGGCCGGGGAACTTTCCCTCGGCGCAGCGACCCGGGTGGACAAGGAGACCCGGCGCAACGAATGGGTCGATGCGCACGAGAGACTCGGACGCAACCGATAAGCCAACCCGGCACAGTATGCTGAACCCGGTCACGTGGCAGCGCCGCGCGCCCCGACTATGATGCGACAAAGACCAGTGAAAACAGCATCAGGCGGGGCGCGACTGCATGAACACAGAGGAAACCAACAAGGCCATTGTCTCCCGGTTTTTCCAGGACCTTAGCGCCGGTAACGTGGCCGCGGTGGTAGCCGCGTACGCGGAAGACGGTTGCGTGGAAACCATGGGCAATACGCTGATCTCGGGTGAGTCGGGCTATGACCAGATCCCCAGTGCGATTGGCGGTATTTTCGACGTGTTCCCCGACGGTATCGAGTTCACCGTCAATGGCATGGTGGCCGAGGGCGACAAGGTCGCGGTGGAAGCCGTGAGCCGTGGCGAGCACATTTCCGGACAGACCTACGAGAACGACTACCACTTCCTGTTCAGCTTCCGCGACGGCAAGGTCGTGCGCCTGCGCGAGTATATGGACACGGAGCGGGTTACCGATGTGATCTGCGCCGGGCAGCGGCCGCCTTTCGGCGCAGACTAGCCGACTCGAACTCCGGTGGCGGGTCCGGACTAGGTCGCGCCGTCGAACCAGTCCTTGAAGCCATAGCTGGCAGAGGGGCCGATGTGCATCTGTTCCAGCACCCCGTGCCCCACTTTGCCATTACAGGTGGCACGAATAACCTGCTGCACGTGCAGATTCTCCAGTGCCAGCGGATCAAGGTCGGCATCCGACCAGCTTTCCCCGCCGATGGCGAGCTCATCGTGCCACTTGCCATGGCCCCATTCGGGGTGCTGGTATCCCAGACCCTTCATCCGGTGCACCATCAGCGGCTCGACGTGAATTTCCAGGGTCTCGCCACTGCGATCGTGCATGGTGACCACCGCTGAGCGCGCCCGTCGCGTGCCCGGGAGCATTTCCACCTGGTGACCCACGGGGCCCTGCCAGACACGCGCCGCCGGGTCCGTGGTGCCCGGAATCTGGTCACTGTCGGCGTACAGTGGCAGGATGCACTGGTCGTTGTGCCACTGGTAGCCCGCCTCGTCCTCAAACCAGCCGGCCAGGCTGCACTGGTCCTCCCAGTGCACCGGCAGCCAGCAAAAATGCACCGCCTGGAAAGTGTCCATGGGCGCGCCGCCGGTGTAGGCATCCCCCACCGGGCGGATACCCCACGACCGGTCCTTGAGACCGAAGGTGCTGCGCCCATCGACGCTCAGTTCCTTGCCGTCGTAGCGAATCCAGCCCTGCCAGAACCCGAACTGGTCCAGGCGGGTGGCATCCATGACCAGGTGACGGTCATTGCGCAGGGTCTGGCGCCCTTCCTCGATGCAGGCGGTGCGCGGCGTGTACACCAGGTCACAGCTGATCCCCGTGTCATTGTCCGCGATGGTCACGCGATGACGTCCCATGGGCTCCAGAATCTCCAGCCTGAAGGGGCCCACCTCGGTCTCTGTGGGCTCCTGCGGCGCCCGGCGTGAGCCGTGGAAGGCATACTGCCGCCCGTCTACCGCGAGGCTGAGGCTGCAGTCCATGATCCCCAGATTCGGGTAGCGGCAAAGGCCGATGCCAAAATAAAAGCCTCCGTCGCGATCGTGCGCGTTGTACCAGTAGCGGTCATAGGTGAAGCGGTCGCTGCTGGCCGTCTGGGCCAGCGGCTCCGCAGTCTGGTGGATGGGATAGTCATCGAAGCGACTCAACATGGCCGGCACCCTTCTGGCAGTCTTATCAGTATCTGCTCAGCATGGGTCAGCCAGGGAGGCTGTACAAGCCGTCGGCCCCATGCGGTCAGAGAATGTATAGCAAAGCAAACCGGCCCCGGGGGCCTCAGACGTCTCGCATGACTTCTGACGTCTGCCTGTCGCGATACCGGTGCACCTCAGGCAGCGGGTGTAATATTGGCGTTCAGCCGAAAAATGTTCTCCGGGTCGTAGCGGTGTTTTATCTTTGCCAGGCGAGGGTAATTGCCCTGGTAATTCTGGTTCATCTCACCGCGGGAATGCTCGTCGACCTCAACGCTGTAGAAGCCATGTGTGAAGGGCTTTAGCGACGCCCAGTATTGCTTCAGGAAACGCACATGCGCGCTGCGGTCGGCGCCCGCGGGCCAGGCCACCATGGGCAACATGTTGTGGCTGGCATAGCGATGCGCAAAGGCGGTCGCATCGGCCGGGACCCGGGATATCGCGCCGCCGGCGTGCTGGAACACCAGCAGGGAACTGCGGTTGGGATCTGCTTCCAGCCCCTCAATCGCGGTATCCACGAGTTTCTGCGGCAACTCGGAGATAAAACCACCCTTCATGTAGGTGCCGGTCGCGCGCGGATCCGTGGTGTCGCCGCTGCGCTGCAAAGCCACGTAGTCGACGGGCTTCACCTGGTTGGCAAGGGGTGCGCCCAGGGCGGTGAAGGGCCGCATCGCCCGCTCGTATCCCTCGGGTGGGCCGCTGTAGCAGACGTCGAGGATGGCCACCCCGTCCTTGCCCCCGGGCGGGCGCACCATGACCAGGTCGAGATAGAGGTCATCCGGCGCCACCGGTGAGTATTCGGCGTAGACGTCCATCACTTCACGGGCACGGCTGAATGGATACACGATATTGCCGCCAATCACGGTTCTCGACATCGGGTGCAGGGCGAACTCGAAATTGGTGACCACGCCGAAATTGCCACCGCCGCCGCGCACGCCCCAGTAGAGGTCCGGGTTTTCATCTGCACTGGCGTGATAAAGGCGTCCGTCGGCCGCAACCACGTTCGCGGCAACAATGTTATCCAGGCTGAGACCAAAGCGGCGACCCAGGCGGCCGAATCCACCTGCCGTTGCCAGTCCCCCGACCCCGGTGTGGGACACGGTACCCGCTGTGGTGACCATGCCATGGGCCATGGATTCGTGGTCAAGATGGCCCAGCAGGCAGCCGCCGGTCACGAAGGCCCGCTGGTCCGCGCGAGCGACGCGCGTATTGCGGTAGGTCGACAGGTCCAGCATCAGGCCGCCATTGATGGTGGACTTGCCGGCATAGCTGTGGCCGCCACATTTCACCGCGACCAGCAGGTTATTGTCCCGGGCGAACTGCACCGCGCTGATCACATCCGCGGTTCCGCTCGGCTGCACAATCAGTGCCGGGTGTTTGTCGATATCCGGATTGAGCACCTGGCGGGCGACATCGTAGCCAGCGTTACCCGGCAACAGCAGATTCCCCCGAACCGCATCGGCGAGCTCCTGTACCGTGGTCCGGGGCAGCACCTGCTCGCGGTTGTCACGGGTGAGCGCGGGCAGATCCGCATCCACCGACATCAGCCCTGCATAAACACCAGCGAGGGCGCCACGGGACAGCGTGGCACCCGCTAACAGGGCACCCAGCCCCGCCTCAACAAACGTTCTCCTGCGCATAGCCTGGACCCCTGTTGGAAGCGTGTGGGGCGGCCCCACAAGTGGCTGCTTATGGTTGTTTATCCATTCAACATAGAAGCTGAACGACGGATCCGCAATAACGCCCCAGCAGGTGTGCCGTGGCGGCTCAGCGCAACACGTTCCGGCTACTCAGGGCGCCGGCATAGGCAAACAGGAATGCGGCGACCAGCACCACAGCGGCGGTGAGCACCAGAGAGAGGTTATCCCCTATCACCGCGAGGCCGTCTGCCAGAAGGTAGTTGCGTACCATGGTGAGCGCCATGGCCAGGAAGGACAGCAGGAAGATCACCACCGCCAGGCGCCGGCGCAGCAGCAGGCAGATCGAGCCGAGCACGCCGCCCCAGACCGCGATGGCCCAGGCGGCATCCACCCAGGCGGGCATGCTGTAGAAAAACGCGAGCTGCTCCTCGGAAAACGCGCTCATATACTGCTCGTTGCGCGTTTGCGTCATCACGTAATCGAAGGCACCGAAGGCATTCCACAGTAGTGACAGACCGCCCACTACCCAGAGGTGCCAGGGTGCCTTGTTCGCATCGGCAGCGGTAAGAATCGACATGGGGCGCTCCTCCGTGGAGTCTGATTATTGGGCGCAGCCGATGAGCGGCTGCTGATTACATTATGGCCCTGGCGGGAAATGCGTCAATATTACTGCTGACACCGACGCCAGGCGATGGGCCTATAGTTCCTGCAGGTCCCGGATGGCGTCGCCGTCAAAACCACGATATTGCATAAAGCGCAGGCGGCGTGCTTTTTCCTTCAGGTCTGCGGGCGGCGCGGCGCCAAACTTCCTGTGGTAAACCTCCGCGGCCAGGCCCTGCCAGTCGATATCCACTGCCCCGAGGGCAGTTTCAATCTCACCGTCCGCAAGGCCACGGTCACGCATTTCCTGCCGCAGGCGCCGGGGCCCATGCCCCCGCGTCGCCCGCTGGCGCACGAAACTTTCTGCGTAGCGGGCATCGCTTTGCAGGTTTTCCGCGGCGAGCTTGTCCAACTCCGTCTCGATCAGGTGGTTGTCGGGGAAGCGCCGTGACAGCTTGCGCCGTAGTTCGACAAGGGAATGTTCGCGACGCGCCAGCAGGTCCATCGCCGCTCGCCGCACCGCGGCCGGATCCTCTGTCTCCGGGTCGGGCGGCAGCAGATTCTCTTCTGGCCTTGCGTCAGGAGCCACGATCGAAGTGCATCGATAAAAAAAGGGCGCCGGCAGTGATTGTGGGATCAGTGGGACCGGCGCCTGAGGGGGAACTTGCTCGCATCAGGGAATAAGCTTACTCGGTGTCTGCGGTGACCTCGTCAGCCTCTTTCGGGGCCTCGCCCTTGGGCACCGGGGTGCCCATGGTCTGGCTGCGAATCTGGCTTTCGATCTCGTTCGCGACCGCGGGATTGTCCTCCAGGAACTTGGCCGCGTTGGCCTTGCCCTGACCGATCTTGTCACCCTTGTAGGCATACCAGGCGCCGGATTTGTCGACGAGGTTCAGCTTGACCCCCCAGTCGATGACTTCGCCCATGTGGTAGATACCCTTGCCGTACATGATCTGGAACTCGGCCTGCTTGAACGGCGGCGACACCTTGTTCTTGACCACCTTCACCCGGGTCTCGTTACCCACGACCTCGTCGCCGTCCTTGACCGCACCGATGCGGCGGATATCCAGCCGCACCGAGGAGTAGAACTTGAGGGCGTTGCCACCGGTGGTGGTTTCCGGATTGCCGAACATGACCCCGATCTTCATCCGGATCTGGTTGATAAAGATCACCAGGCAATTGGTCTGCTTGATGGTGGCGGTGAGTTTGCGCATCGCCTGGCTCAGCAGGCGCGCCTGCAGGCCGACGTGGGAGTCACCCATCTCACCCTCGATTTCCGCGCGCGGAACCAGGGCCGCCACGGAGTCGATGACCAGCACATCCACCGCACCGGAGCGCACCAGCATTTCCGCCACTTCCAGGGCCTGCTCGCCGGTGTCCGGCTGCGACAGGATCAGGTCGTCGACCTGTACCCCCAGTTTCTCGGCGTAGGTCGGGTCCATCGCGTGCTCGGCGTCGATAAAGGCCGCGGTGCCGCCGGCCTTCTGCGCCTCGGCGATCACCTGCAGGGTCAGGGTGGTCTTGCCCGAGGATTCCGGCCCGTAGATCTCACAGATACGGCCCTTGGGGAGGCCGCCGATACCCAGGGCGATATCCAGGCCCAGGGAGCCGGTGGAAATGGCGGGCATGGCGACGCGCTCGTTGTCGCCCATGCGCATCACCGTGCCCTTGCCAAACTGCCGTTCGATCTGGCCCAGGGCCGCGTCCAGTGCTTTTTGCTTATTGGCATCCATCGTCAATCTCCGCCGGTTCATCCGCTGTGGTTGGGTCTGCTTGCCGAGTTTCTGGTGTTTCTTACGCTCGTGCTGGCAATCTCGGGTGCCAGCAAACTACTGTACATATCCTCAGTGTTTTACCCGGCAAATGCAAGCCCCGAAAACGATGAATTTCAGCCAGAGGCGAAGCACCCGCCTGATTAGACGACAGGTGGGCTCTCGGGGTCCGGATCGCTGACCGCGTAGCACAGGCAGTCCGTCTGCGCGATGTCCGGGTTGTTGGTGATCATGAACAGCTTGAGCCGCTGGGCCGGGTAGAGACGGCCGTTTTCGATCCGGACCAGGCGCACCACGGCACTGCGTCCCCCGGCATCCAGGGCCGTGAACAGGCGCCGGGGATCGCCCCCCCGCACCCAGCCGAGCAGGGTCTCGGGGGTGACGCTGCCAAAATTCAGGCGCTCCACATCGGGCAGCAGGGTGACATCCGCATCCGGGGCGGGTTCGCTGGCGTAGGCGAGGCTGATCCCCTCGTTCAGTTCCAGGCGAATCGGGTCCAGCAGCCACTCTAGCTGCGGCGGCGCGCCGTTGTCGGCGGCCAGCACCCGCGGTCGGGTAAAGTAGCGCTGCAGGCCAGCGTAGGCCGCCTCATGGGCTGCCGCGTCGTTGCGCCCTCCCACCTCTACCGTAACCGTGGGGTAGGAGTGCTCGGAAATGTCCATGAGCGCGCCGAGACTGAGGTTGGAGATGATCAGGCGCTCGGTAAACAGCGAAACCAGCGCGTCGTGCTCGCGATCGGCGTGCGTGCAGACGCCAAAGGCGGGGCCACTGCCGGAGGTGTTGTGCATGTCGATGACGGCCTCGGGCCGGTGCAGACGCAGAATCTCCAGGATTTCCTCCGCCAGCCGGCCCTGCTCGTCCTCAAAGGGCGGGCGAAAGCAGCGGTTGAGGTCCCGCGCGCCCGGTAGCATGCGGTAACTGAACAGCGGCGCCTGCAGGGCCGCGGTCACCGAGGCAACGATACAGACGACGTTCACCGCACAGCGCTGGCCTGACTTGAGCCAGCGATGCAGGGCCATCGCCCCCGAGGGCTCATTGCCGTGCAGCAGGGTCACGAAGGCGCGGGTACGCGCGGTATCCTCGCCATCCAGGAAAATACAGCTGGGGCCACCCAGCAGGCGCAGAAATGCTTCCGCATCGGCGCCCACTTCGGTGGCGAGCGGATTGCGCAGGAAGCGGAAGCGCCTCACAGCGGCCACTCCGCCACCGGCCGATTGCCCACGCTGTGACCCACAAAGTCCTGCAGCATATGCCGCAGCGCCACCTCCCGCGAGTGGGATTCACGCAGTGCGCGCAGGCGCGCGAGCTGCCAGCTGGCGCCGGTCTGCGCTCGCGCCAGGCGCTGGGCGATGATGCCGAGGTAGTATTCCGCCTCGCTGCGCTCGATACCGATATCCGCCAGGCCGCGGTAGGCCAGCGACAGTAGCTCGCGGATCACGTTGCCCGCGCGCTGTTCACGATAGCTGGTCTGGTCCAGCTCCGGCCACAGCAGACGTGCGTGCAGGCCGTGCTGTGCCGCGCGATAGAAATTGTATTCGGCCAGGTGGAATGGCAAAGCGGGGAGCAGGTCATTGATGCGCGGGCGCAGGCCCTCCGCCAGCCCGATCATCAGGGCCGCGTTGGCCACCATGTCCACCGGTGTCGGCCCCGCCGGCAGGGCGCGCATTTCGATCCGCAGGTGGCCACCGTCTGCAGGATCGTAGACCGGCCGGTTCCATGACCAGACCGTGCTCTGGTGCAGGCGCAATTCCTGCAGCGCGGGCGGCTCACCCGGGTCCGGTTCGTGGTCCCGGGCGCTGCCGCAAACCGGCAGCAGCGGCGGATACAAACGCACCGCCTCGGCAAACAGTTCATAGGGCCCGCGGCGTACCCAGCCGTGGCCGAAGTTCACCCGCGCCGGCTCATTCCAGCCGTAGCGGTCACGGATGCGCGTATCGATGGACTGCTTGAACAACGGCACCCGGGTCTCCTGCCACAGGCTGTGGCCGAACAGGATTGGGGAATTGCCGGCGATCGCCAGCACCAGCGGGGTGACCAGCTGCACCGCATTGAAAGTGTCGGCGAACGCCCCGGGATTCACCCGGTAGTGCACCTGAAACGAGGTATTGGCGCCCTCGAGCACGATATCCGCCATCGACAGCTGCAAGGACTCGTCGCCGTTGATATCGACCTCGAAGGCGCGCCCGCGGCGCTTGATCAACTGCTCCACCAGGGCGTGAAAGCGCGGCTGGTCGGTAAGGCACTCGGGGCCAAAATCCGTGGGCTGCAGGGTGGGCAGGATGCCGGTCAGCAGCACCTGGCCGCCGCGCGCCTCCACCAGTGGCCGCAGCCCCTTGAGCTTGGCCAGCATCTCTTCCTCGGTACGCGCGAAGGGTTGCCCGGCCAGGGCTTGCGGCGACAGGTTGTACTCCAGATTGTAGCGATTGAGCTCCAGGGTCAGCTGGGGGTCGTTGGCGTCAGCCAGTACCTCCTGGTTGAGGTACAGCGGGCTGCCCTCCCTGTCCGCCAGGTACATCTCCAGCTCGGAACCGAGGGAGCCCGGCCCCTCACCGAAACCGGGCTGGTCCAGGCAGCTGCGCAACTGCTCCAGGTTCTGCTCCAGGCGGCGTGCAAAAGCCAGGTAGTCCGACGCCTCGAAGCTTGTACGGTCGATCTCTGTCCCCATTATCCGGCGTCACCTCCCTGGCCCGGCCCGGCGCGCTACCGGCGCGCCCAGCCCCAGTATAGCCGCCTGTGGGGGCCTGCCGTCACTCCTCCAGCAGGAAGCGCTGCAGCTGTCGCCGCAGGGCCTCGTTCTCCCGGTGCAGTTGCTCGCGCTGGCGCAGCAGGTCAACCAGTACCGAGGTGGCAACCCAGTCCAGCTCCAGGTCGCGCCGCAGGCGCAGGGCCTTGTGCATCCAGCGCGCGGTGGCGGCATCGAAAACCCAGTCATCCTCGCCGGCACCACGCAGGGGCTTGGCGATACCGTATTCGACAATGGTCACCAGCTGCTGTGGCGATATTCCCTCACGCTCGCAGATTTCGCGCACGGTAATCCTGATCAGGTTCGCACTCATGCCGCATCCCCCCAGTTGGCCCGTGGATCAAATGCCGCCTGCGCCTGCAATTCCCGCCAGAGCTTTTGCGCGGCGTCATCACTCGAGGACGGCATCACCACCTTGAGTACCGCATACAGGTCGCCCCGGCCCTGGCGGGACACCAGGCCCCTGCCTTTTATCCGCAGTTTGCGCCCGGATTGGCTGTTCGGCGCGACCTTCAGGTTGATCCTGCCATCGAGCGTGGGCAGGGTAAGCTGGGTGCCCAGGGCCGCCTCCCAGGGCGCCACCGGGACCGTCACCAGCAGGTCATGCCCCTCGACGTCGAACAGCGGGTGCGGCACCAGGCGGATGTGCAGATAGAGGTCCCCCGCCTCGGCGTCACCCTGGCCGGGAACCCCCTGCCCACGCACGCGAATACGCTCGCCCTCGCTGACGCCCGCGGGAACGGTCACCTGCAGTGATTTGCGTACGTTGCGGCGACGTCCACCTTCCACCACGGGCATTTCGTACTGCACGGGCTTGCGTGTGTCCTCCAGGGTTTCCTCGAGGAAGACCGGCATTTCGATCTCGATATCCTGCCCGCGGCGGGGACGCGGGCCGCTGTCGCGGAAACCGCCCCCGAACATCGAGTTGAAGAAGTCGGAGAAGTCACCGGCAAACTCGGTGCCTCCGCCAAAGCCAGTGGCTTCCCAGCCCGGCGGCGGCTCAAACTCGCGCCCGCCACCTGCACCGTAGCGTCGCAGCTCGTCGAATTCGGCGCGACGCTCGGCATCGCCGAGTACTTCCCAGGCTTCCGCCACTTCCTTGAAGTTGGCCTCCGCCTCGTCACCCGGGTTGAGGTCCGGGTGATACTTGCGCGCCAGCTTGCGGTAGGCCGCCTTGATCTCCGCCTTGTCCGCCTCTGGCTCGACACCCAGAATCTTGTAGTAGTCCTTGAATTCCATAGCTTCCCCGGCACCGGCTCCTGCCGGCGCCCTCCGCTCGCTCACACGATGGTCACCGGCCAGACGGCCGGCTAAATCCATACCCTTTATATGGGTATAAACCGGCCATTTGCAAGGCCCACCGCCCGGTTTGCGGGCACGCGGGCAAGGCGCTAGAGTGGCGCGCCCACCCCGCAAGAAGCATTGCATGACGAGCGCTACCAGCCGGATAACCCGCTCCCCCGGATTGACTGCCCTGGCGGAGCCCGCCTTCCGCCGTTATTTCCTGGTGAGCTGCCTGTCCACCATGGGCACCTGGGTGACCCGTTTCCTGCTCGGCTGGAGTGCCTGGGACCTGACCGAGACCGCGACCTGGGTGGGGATTACCAGCGCCCTGCTGCTGCTGCCGACTTTTGTCCTGTCGCCCCTGTTCGGGGTGCTGTCCGACCGCATCAGCCCGCGTAACGGCCTGCTGGTGACCCTGGCCAGCCAGGGCGCTCTCGCCGCCCTGGCCGCACTGGCCCTGCTAAGCGATCAGTTCACGCTACCGGTGCTATTGTGCCTCGCCACCCTCGTCGGCGCCGTGTCCGCGGCGCACCACCCGCTGCGCCTGGCGCTGATGCCGCGACTGGTGCCGCGGCACGCGCTGCCTAGTGCCATCGGTATTTCTGCAATCCTGTTCAATCTGTCGCGGATACTGGGGCCAGCGCTTGCAGGCTGGCTGCTGGTGCAGGTGTCCGAGGCGGGCGCCTTCGCGGTCGCTGCCGGCCTGTTTTGCGGCGCGCTGCTCGCCCTGTTGCGCATTCATGGTATCCATGCCGCCGACGGCGCGCAGCGCGGCTCCGTCGGGCAGCAACTCAGGGAAGGACTGCGTTTCGTGGCCGGTCATCAGGCCATCCGCATGGTCATGCTGCTGACCCTGGTCAACGGCTTCCTCGGCCGAACCCTGATCGAGCTGCTGCCAGCCCTGTCCGGCAAGCTGCTGGATGGCACGCCGCTGACGCTGGCCACCCTGACCGCCGCCGCAGGAGCGGGATCGATCACCGGCGGACTGTGGCTGGCCCGGCACCGCAGTGATGAAACGGCCCTGTTGCGCATGGTGATACTCAGCCTGGGGGCCGCCGCCCTGGTGGTGCTGCCCATCACCTGGGCCACCCAGACCTGGGCGCTCACACTCGTCATCTTCGCCCTCAGCCTCGCCACCACCGCTGCCGGTACCGGCGGCCAGGCCCTCGCCCAGCTGCTGGTGGATGATGCCTTCCGCGGTCGCGTGCTCAGTCTGTGGACCGTGGTCACCATGGGGGCGCCCGCGATCGGTGCCTTCGCCATGGGCGCGCTGGCAGATATCCTGGGTTTCGCCCCGGTGGCGACCCTGTTCGCCCTGCTGAGCCTTTTAGCTGTCAGTGCGCTGCACCGCAGCCTGCGCGGGCTGCCGGTGGGCGGTGACTGAGCGCGCCTGAGGCGCCCCGGCCGGCGACCGCCGGGAGGCTTGACTATACGATCGTATGGTTTTGCGTTTACACTGCACAGACCAGCAATCACCCGAGCAATAACAACAGGGCCTACAGCCCAGGAGATGCCAATGCTTTCCCCCATGGACGACTACCCCCTGCACCAGATCGCGGACGTGATACGCCATGTGGGGACTTCGGACCGCAACTTCTATGACCGCTACTACTTCAACATGCACGCCTCCAGCGACGACCTGTTTATGGTCATGGGCATGGGGCAGTACCCCACCCTGGGCGTGCAGGACGCCTTCGCGGTGGTGCGCTGCGGCGATGAGCACCACGTGGTACGCGGCTCCCGGGAGCTGACCGACCGCATGGACACCAGCGTGGGCCCCCTGCGGATCGAGGTGATCAAGGGCCTGGAGAAGGTACGTTTCGTGATCGACGATATCCCCGAGCACCCCATCGCCATGGACGTGACCTGGGAGGGCGCGATCCCCGCCTTCCTGGAGCCCCGGCAGTACATTCGCAAACACGGCCGGGTGCTGTTCGATTCCATGCGCTTCGCCCAGACCGGTTGCTGGACCGGCAGCCTGCGCGTCGGGGACAAGCACTTCGAGGTGACGCCAGATCGCTGGAAAGGCAGTCGCGACCGGTCCTGGGGCATCCGCCCGGTGGGCGAGTTCGAGCCCCCCGGGATTCACGAGGGCACCCCGATCATGGAGGGCATGTGGAACTACGCACCGATGCAGTTCGATGACTACTCCATCATCTATATCCTCAACGAGCACAACGATGGCACCCGGGTGCTGGAAGAGGCAGTGCGCGTGTGGAAGGACCCCGAACGGGAGGTGGACTGGCTGGGTCGCCCGGAACACCACCACGTCCTGTCGGTGGCCAAACCCTACCAGGCCTTTGTCGACAGCTCGGTACTGAGCTTCCCGGACGCACCGGAGGGCCCCCTGGACATCAAGGTCACCCCCCTCACCCACGTGTGGGTGATGGTCGGTACCGGCTACGGCCTGGAAGCCGACTGGAAGCACGGCATGTACAAGGGCAAGGAAGTCGTGGAGAGCTTCACCCTGGACGTCAACGCCGACCAGGACCGGATGTTCGGCCTGTGCGATAACGCCGCGCGCTTCGAGGCTGGCGGTGACGTGGGTTACGGCCTGTTCGAGTACGGGTTCTTTGGTCCTTTTGAGCGCTACGGCGTGGCCTGACACCCCACTACCCGGGTCGCCTGCGGCCCGGGCCATCCAGCACCGGATCCGGCCTCGTCAGCAGGGTGTGATCTGGTAGACTCCCTCCCCGAAGGTGGCTAGCCCCTCAGCACTCAACCTATCACCACCCCGGGCCGGAGACACGCGTGACGCGGACCCCTGATACACAGCACACCCCCATGATGCAGCAATACCTGCGAATCAAGGCGGAGCACCCGCAGGACCTCGTGTTCTACCGCATGGGCGATTTCTACGAACTGTTCCACGACGACGCGCGTCGGGCAGCGGAAATCCTGGATATCACCCTGACCGCCCGGGGCAAGTCGGCCGGGCAGCCGATCCCCATGGCCGGGGTGCCCTACCATGCCGCCGAGGGCTACCTCGCGCGCCTGGTGCGCGCCGGGGTGTCGGTGGCCATCTGCGAACAGATCGGCGACCCGGCCACCAGCAAGGGGCCGGTAGAGCGCCGGGTGGTGCGGGTGGTGACCCCCGGCACCCTGAGCGACGAGGCCCTGCTGGAAGACCGCGTGGACAACCTGCTGCTGGCGGTGAACGCCCGGGGCGAAGACTACGGCCTGGCGTGGCTGGACCTGTCCAGCGGGCGCTTCCAGGTGAGCGAAGTCAAAGGAGATGAAGCCCTGACCGGAGAACTGCAGCGACTGAACCCGGCGGAGATCCTCTACCTCGATACCCTTGAGCACCCGGCTGTCACCGGCCGCGGTGGTGCCCGGGCCCAGCCCGAGTGGGAGTTTGACCTCGCCAGCGCCGAGCGCGCCCTCAACACCCAGTTCCAGACCCACGACCTGCAGGGCTTCGGCTGCGCGCACCTGGCCCTGGCCCTGGGTGCCGCGGGCTGTCTGCTGCAATACGTCAAGGACACCCAGCGCAGCAACCTGCCCCATATTCGCGCCCTCAGCCACGAGAACCGGGCCGACAGCGTGATCCTGGACGCCGCCACCCGGCGCAATCTGGAAATTGACACCAACCTGGCCGGGGGCAGCAACAACACCCTGCTCTCGGTGATGGATCGCGCGGTCACGGCCATGGGCAGCCGCCTGCTGCGCCGCTGGCTGCACCGGCCCCTGACCGATCCTGCGCAGCTGCGCGAGCGCCAGGCGGCGGTCGCCGCCCTGCTCGCGGACTACCACTTCGAAGGCCTGCGCGAGGCGCTCAAGGCGATCGGTGACATGGAGCGCATCCTCGCCCGGGTGGCCCTGCGCTCGGCGCGGCCCCGGGACCTGACCCGGCTGGGGGCCTCCCTCGCCGCCCTGCCGCGGCTGCGTGAAGCCCTGGCCGCCTGCGAGGCGCCGCGCCTGGCGCAGCTCGTTGATCTCACCGGCGAGTACCCGGCACTGGTCGACCTGCTGGCACGCGCCCTGGTGGACAATCCCCCGGTGGTACTGCGCGACGGCGGGGTGATCGGCGACGGCTACGACGAGGAACTCGACGAACTTCGCGCCATCAGCACCCATGCCGGCGATTACCTGCTGGAGATCGAGCGCCGGGAGCGGGAAGCCACGGGGATCAGCACCCTGAAAGTGGGCTACAACCGGGTTCACGGCTATTACATCGAAATCAGCCGCGCCCAGTCCGGCCAGGCGCCGGACAGCTATGTGCGCCGCCAGACCCTGAAGAACGCCGAGCGCTTTATCACGCCGGAACTCAAGACCTTCGAGGACAAGGCGCTGTCGAGCAAGAGCCGCGCCCTGGCGCGGGAAAAGCTACTCTACGAGCAATTGCTCGAGCGCCTCAACGAGGACCTGGCTGCGCTGCAGGACAGCGCCGCGGCGGTGTCGGAGATCGACGTCCTGGCCAATCTGGCGGAGCGCGCCGACCGCCTCGACCTGTGCCTGCCGGAATTCACCGATGAGCCGGTATTCGAGGTCGCAGACGGTCGTCACCTGGTGGTGGAGCAGGTGCTGGAGGAGCCCTTCATCGCCAATGACACCCTGCTCACGGCACGGCGCCGGATGCTCCTGATCACCGGGCCCAACATGGGCGGCAAGTCGACCTACATGCGCCAGAACGCAGTGATCGCCCTGCTCGCGCATATCGGCAGTTACGTACCCGCCAGCGCTGCCAGGCTCGCGCCCCTGGACCGCATTTTTACCCGTATTGGCTCCTCGGACGATCTGGCCTCGGGACGCTCCACCTTTATGGTGGAAATGACCGAAACCGCGAATATTCTGCACAATGCCACCCCTCGCAGCCTGGTGCTGATGGACGAGGTAGGCCGCGGCACCAGCACCTTCGACGGCCTCAGCCTGGCCTGGGCCGCCGCCGTCGCCCTGGCCCGCACCGTGCAGTCCTTTACCCTGTTTGCCACCCACTACTTCGAACTCACCGCGCTGCCCGCCCAGTGTGACACCATGGCCAATGTGCACCTCGACGCTACCGAGCACGAGGACCACGTGGTGTTCCTGCACAATATCCAGGAGGGGCCCGCAGATCGCAGCTACGGCCTGCAGGTGGCCAAGCTGGCGGGTATCCCGGGCCCCGTCCTGAAGGCTGCCGCGGCGAAACTGGCGGAGCTGGAGCGTGGTCGGCGCCCCTCCAGCGAGCCGGCACCGGCCCAGGCCGAGCTGTTCGCCGGCAGCGACCCCCATCCGGCGGTCGAGGCCCTGGAGAGCCTGGACATCGACGGCCTGTCACCTCGGGAGGCACTGGAGAAGCTGTATCAACTGCGTGCGCTACTGGATTGAAAAGACTTCATTTTGCCGCCCTCAGCGGGTAAACTGGCCGCCGTTTTCAGCTTAGCCCGCAGTGCGAGAGGCCGTTTTAGCATGACATTTGTTGTTGGTGAGCAATGCATCAAGTGCAAACACACGGACTGTGTTGAAGTCTGTCCGGTGGATTGTTTCTACGAGGGGCCCAATTTCCTCGTGATCCACCCCGACGAGTGCATCGACTGCGCCCTGTGTGAGCCCGAGTGCCCGGTAGACGCCATTTATTCCGAGGACGAGCTGCCGGAAGACCAGCAGGTTTTTCTGGAGCTCAATGCCGAGCTGGCCGAGGTGTGGCCCAATATCACCGAGATGAAAGAATCTCCGCCAGACGCCAAGGAATGGGAGCACAAGCCGAACAAGCTGGAACTGCTGGAACGATAAACGCCCAGGCAAAAAAAACCCGCTGCATGGCGGGTTTTTTTTGCCTGCCTGATTCAACTAAACAGGGAGTCGCCGCTGAGACCCTCGGTCTCCATGATGCTGCGCAGGCGCCGCAGCGCTTCCACCTGTATCTGCCGCACCCGCTCCCGGGTCAGGCCAATCTCCCGCCCCACTTCCTCCAGCGTGCTGCTCTCGTAGCCGCGCAGGCCGAAACGACGGGATACCACCTCGCGCTGCTTTTCGGGTAACTCATCAAGCCACATACCAATGCTGTCGCGAATATCGTTATCCTGCAGCAATTGGGAGGGGTCGGATACGGTAATGTCGGCAATGGTATCCACGACCGCCTTGTCGGAATCCGGGCCGACGGGCAAATCCATCGAGGTCACGCGCTCGTTCAGCCCCAGCAGCCGCTTGACGTCGCCGGGGGGGCGGTCGAGCATTTCCGCGATTTCCTCGGCACTGGGCTCGTGGTCCAGCTTCTGGGTGAGCTCACGCGCCGCGCGCAGGTAAACGTTGAGTTCCTTGACCACATGGATGGGCAGGCGAATCGTGCGCGTCTGGTTCATGATCGCGCGCTCGATGGTCTGGCGAATCCACCAGGTGGCGTAGGTCGAGAAACGAAAGCCCCGCTCGGGGTCAAATTTCTCCACCGCCCGAATCAGGCCGAGATTACCCTCTTCGATAAGATCGAGCAGGGTCAGGCCGCGATTGATATAACGCCGGGAAATCTTCACTACCAGCCGCAGGTTGCTTTCGATCATCCGCTTGCGTCCGGCCTCGTCACCTTTACGTGCCAGGCGGGCGAAATGCTTTTCTTCCTCTGCGGTGAGGAGCGGGGAGAAACCGATTTCGTTGAGGTACAGCTGGGTGGCGTCGAGGGATTTTTCTACATGCCGGGCGGACTTGGCAAGGTTGAACTCGACTTCGGCCTGCGCTTCCATGGCGGCCTCATCCAGTTCGCTGTCAACGGGTTCGAGGGGATCCGGTGTTTTCGGTGCACACTTTTTGCCGGAACCACCGGCACCATTTACCACTGCCTGCTTGCGGCGACCGCCTGATGCCCCTGACGAACTCCCTTTCGCTGACTTCTTTGGCGTTCCCGCATCCATGGCAGACCTCATTGTTCTGTTCTGATAACTGAGAGATTCATCGCCGGCCGACTAGACTACCCCTGATCAGCCGTCAGGATCAATAACCCGCGACAAAATTTTTCCAGGCCCGGGGGGCAGGTCAAATCGGGCCTAGCGTCGGGGCAGCAGGCCGATCGGGTCGACCGGCTTTCCCGCGCGCCGGATCTCGAAGTGCAGCTTAACGGTGTCGGTGCCGGAGCTGCCCATATCCGCGATTCTCTGCCCGGCCCGCACGCTGGCACCCTCCGCCACCAGCAGGCGGTCGTTGTGGCCGTAGGCGCTGAGGTAGGTGTCGTTGTGCTTTACGATCAGCAGTTCCCCGAACCCGACGATGCCCGTGCCCGCATAAACCACCACCCCATCGGCCACCGCATTCACAGCCTGGCCGCGATTGCCGCCGATATCGATGCCCTTGTGCACGCTGCTGGAGAAACCCCGCACCACCCGGCCCTCAGTGGGCCAGCGCCAGGCTGTGACCGCTCCAAGCTGCGGTGCAGGCGTCGCCGCGGGGGATGTTGTACCACCGGGGGATGAAGGCTTCGTGACAGGCGGCGCGGATACCGGCGGTTTGGTGGCCGCCTCGACCAGGGGCGGGCGCGGCTGGGGAGCGGGCTTTGGCGCCGGGCGATTCACCGGGGCAGTTGCCGGTGCCGGCGCGGCGGCAAGACGCAGCTGCTGCCCGGGGTAAATACGGTAGGGCGCAGGGACTCCGTTGGCGCGAGCCAGGGCACGAAAGTCCAGGCCGTGGCGCCAGGCGATGGAATACAGGGTGTCCCCGCGCTGTACCGTGTACATGCCTTGGCGGGCAGTCCCCGGGCGGGTGGCCTGGCTCGACATCACCGGCGGCTTGCGGGTATCCGCCGGCCCCTGGCGGTTCTCTATCGGCGCCCGGGGGTTACCACCACAGGCCGCCAGCGCCAGCATCAGGGCACTGCAGACGACGACTCTCAACTCCATCACCCGGCGCCCCCTGTCCCGTGCTCAAACGGACGGACCGGGGTCCGTCCAGAGCCGGTCAATGGACCAGACCGCGAGGGCACCGATAGCGGCCAGCACCAGGCAAAGCAGCACCTGGGGCTGCTGGCCAGACACCTCCAGAAAGGTGCCTGGCAGTATTGGCATCTGCTGCACCGGGCGCAGCTCTCCCTCTCCCGTCACCACCCAGTCGAGGGCGCGCTTCCAGGGCCATACCACGGCCAGGGAGCCGAACAGGAAGCCGGTGAGCAGGGCCATCATCGCCGCGCGATAACGGTGCAGCAGCCAGTGCAGCAGGCGGGAAAACACCATCAGGCCGCAGGCCGCGCCCGCGGCGAACACGGCGATAAAGGCCAGGTCCAGGGACTTGATCGCGGTCAGCGCCGTGGCATACATACCCAGCAGCACGAGGATAAAGCTGCCGGAAATACCGGGCAGAATCATCGCGCAGATGGCCAGGAAACCGGCGAAAAAAATGCTGGCGGTGCCTTGCCCCAGCCCCACCATCGGGGACAGGGCAATGCCCAGGGCGATCCCCGTACCCAGCAGCAGCCAGAACACCCGTACCGGGTTCCAGCGCTCTACCTGACGCAGCAGGACCAGGGCGGAAGCGAGAATCAGGCCGAAGAAGAAAGCCCACAGGGGCACGGGGTGGTTCTCCAGTAACCAGGACAGCAGGCGCGCCAGGGACAGCACGCTGGTCGCAATACCCAGCAACAGGGCCAGCAGGAAACCGCCGTCAACGTGACGCCACGCCGCTGCCACCTGCCCGCGCGCGAGCAGCCGCAGCAACCCCAGGTCGAAGGACCGGATACTCCCCAGCAGGCGGTCGTAGATGCCCGTGATAAAAGCCATGGTGCCGCCGGAGACGCCGGGAACGATATCCGCCGCGCCCATCAGCATGCCGCGCAGAAAGATGCCTAGCGACCCCAAGCGGTGGCCCCGCTGTGTGCAATCAGGCAGGCACCCATTCAGCGCACCGTGCCGGGACGCAGCGGCACAAAGCGCACCGCATCCAGGGTTTCGCTGGCGAAGCCCTCGGCCTCGCGGGTGATCACCCGCAGGTACTGGCTGCTGCCGCCGACCGGAATCACCAGGCGCCCCCCGGGGGCCAGCTGCTGCAACAGCTCCTGGGGCACCTCTTCCGGCGCCGCCGCACTGAGAATGCCATCAAAGGGGCCCTTGTCCGCCCAGCCCAGGCAGCCGTCGGCGTGGCGCAGCTGCAGGTTGCGCAGCTTCAGCTGCCGCAGGCGGGGCCGCGCCCGGTCCAGCAGGGGCTTGATCCGTTCCACGCTGTAAACCTGGCCCACCAGCTGGGCCAGTACCGCGGTCTGGTAGCCGGAGCCGGTGCCGATTTCGAGAACGTTGTCGCAGCTGCCGCCGGCGAGCAGCAGCTCGGTCATACGGGCCACGATGTAGGGCTGGGAGAGGGTCTGCTGGTAGCCGATGGGCAGGGCCGTGTCCTCGTAGGCGCGGTGCGCCATGGCCTCGTCCAGGAACAGGTGGCGCGGGGTGCTGCGCATGACCTCCAACACCGCCTGATTGGTAATACCCTGCTCGATCAGGCGTTGCACCAGGCGCTCTCGCGTGCGCTGAGAGGTCATACCGATGCCTTTCAGGTCGACGCTACTCACTGCCGTCACCACCCGGGTTATCTCCTTCTTGGTAATCTATTATCTGCGCCAGCACGGCCGTGGCGTAACTCCCGACTCCCAGGCTGAAGCTCAGCCCAAGGGCGTCATCATCACAAAAGTTCCAGGAAAAGTCATCCAGCAGGCACCGGGCCGGGCGGTAATCCAGGTCCAGGCCCGCCGCTTCCAGAAAGCGACAGATATCCTCCTGCCCGGACAGCCACATCGCCTGTTCCGCACAGCGGGCACTGCCCTGGCGCGATTCTCCACGCCCCCAGAGGGGTAGCGCCGGATGCACGTCGCCCTGCTCCGCCCGCCGCTGCAGGTCGACATCCACCCGCGCGCACTGGAACTGGCTGCGGGTGCCCTGCAGGACGCACAGGTCTCCGTCGAGTACGCGATCCCAGGTGCCCGCGCGAACACGCCCCGCCAGTATCCGGTTGAACAGGTCGGCGCGCAGGGCCGAGAGCTGGATGCCGCGACGCTGGCGCGTCACGCGCCGTCCGCCCCCCGCGACCCAGGCGCGTGCCCGCACCAGGTTACTGCCATCGCGGCCGAAGCGCTGCTCGGCGAAATAATTAGGCGCCCCGCATCGCTGCAGCTGCTCCAGGGCCGTCACCAGGCTATCACGGCCGCCCTGTACATCCCGCAGCACCAGGCTGAAATGATTGCCGCGGTGCACCCCGCGACGCAGTTTGCGCCGGTGGCGGCTGACCTCGAGGACGCGCACGTCACCGCGAGCCTCCAGGCGCCGCCATTCCGGTTCCGCGCGCCCGGCCAGGCCGAGGCTGAACCACTGGCTGGTCACCGCCTGGCGGTCCTTGAGGCCGCTGAAGCCGATGTCCCGCAGGGGTACGCCGCTGAGCTCCGACAGCCGCTGGGCCAGGTCCGGGGTATTCAGACCCCGCTTTTCCAGATGCAGGAAAGCGTGTTCGCCGTCACCGTCGGGGACGAAACCCAGTTGCTCGCGCACAATGAAATCTTCCGGCGTGCAGCGCAGGCGACCGCTCACCCGGGGCGACGGCCCCGCCAGGGGGCGCTCAGCCATCACGCCGTGGGCGCCGCCAGCAAGACCACGGCGTGGGCGGCGATACCTTCACCCCGGCCGGTGTAGCCGAGGCCCTCGGTGGTGGTGGCCTTGATATTGACCTGGCTTGCGGCCGCCCCAAGGTCAGCGGCCAGGTGTTCAACCATGGCGGGAATATGCGTCGCCAGGCGCGGCGCCTGGGCAATCACGGTGGCATCCAGGTTGCCCAGGATCCAGCCCGCGGCCCGCACCCGGCGCATCACCGCGCGCAGCAGGTCGCGGCTGTCGGCCCCGGCATAGGCGGCGTCGGTGTCGGGAAAGTGGCGCCCGATATCGCCGGCAGCAATCGCTCCCAGCAGGGCGTCACACACGGCGTGCACCAGGACATCCCCGTCCGAATGCGCCTCCAGTCCGGCGTTGTGGGGAATTCTCACGCCGCCCAGAATCACGCTGTCTCCCGCGCCAAAGCGGTGCACGTCAAAGCCGTGACCAATTCGCATCAGTGCTGCACCCCCTCTTCATGCGCAAGGTACCAGGCCGCCAGTTCGAGGTCGCCCGGCAGCGTCACCTTGAGGTTGGCGGCGCTGCCGCTCACCAGATGCACCGCGTGGCCGGCCCATTCCATGGCCGAGGCCTCGTCCGTGACCTCGACCCCGGCCCGGTCTGCCCCGGTCAGGACCTCACTCAGTTCCCCCAGGCGAAACATCTGCGGCGTCTGCGCGCGCCAGTACAGGCGCCTGTCCTCGGTGCCCAGCACCCGGCCCTCGGCGTCGGCGCGCTTGAGGGTATCCAGCACAGGCTGGGCCAGCAGCCCGCCCTCGCCCCGCGCGAGCACGCTGGCAATCAGGCGCTGCAGGTCCGCATCGGCGAGGCAAGGCCGGGCAGCATCGTGCACCAGCACCCAGTCCTCGGCCGCGGCGCGCCGCGCCAGGTGCCGGAGCCCCGCCAGCACCGAATCGCAACGACGGGCGCCACCCGCCACCCGTTCCACCCGGGCATCACCCAGCAGTGGCAGCGCCTCGGCCCGGCTGTCGTCGGGGCTCAGTACCAGGGCGATGCCCCGAATTCGTGACTCTGCCAGCAGCGGCCGCAGGCTGTGCTGCAGCACCGACTGGCCGGCCAGGGGCAAATACTGCTTCGGGCACTCGGCGCCCATACGCTCACCCGCGCCCGCCGCCGGCACCACCGCCCACAGGCTGGGATCACTCATCGCGCGCGGCTTCCGCCGTGGCGGCAACGGCGCCGCTGCTGTCGGTGGCCGTGTCCGGGGCCGCTGGTGTACCGGGCTTCCCGGGGCCGCTGGAGGCCCGCGGATCATTGGCGTCGGCAAACTGGTAGAACACCTCGCCCTCGCGAATCAGGCCCAACTGCTCGCGGGCGCGCTGCTCGACGCTCTCATTGCCGCTCTGCAGCGCCAGCACCTCGCGCTCCAGGACCGCGTTGCGCTCGCGCAGGGCGCGGTTAGTCGCCGCCTGCTCCTGGACGCGCTGCTCCAGGCGATGCTGCTCGGCGAGACTGCCCTCGGCAAACCACAGCCGGTACTGCAGCACCAGCAGCAGTATCACGAGAGTGGAGAGCAGCCAGCGCAAGGGTTACGCCTGACGCCGGAATTCCGCCAGGCCGCGGTAGGGTGCCGCGGCGCCCAGCTCTGCCTCGATACGCAGCAGGCGGTTGTACTTGGCAACCCGGTCGGAACGGCAAAGGGAACCGGTCTTGATCTGGCCCGCCGCGGTGGCGACCGCCAGGTCGGCAATGGTGGTGTCCTCGGTCTCGCCGGAGCGGTGGGAGATAACCGCGGTGTAGCCGGCCTGCTTGGCCATGGCAATCGCATCGAGGGTTTCGCTGAGGCTGCCGATCTGGTTGAACTTGATCAGGATGGAGTTGCCCACGCCGCGGTCAATGCCCTGCTGCAGGATACGGGTGTTGGTCACAAACAGGTCGTCACCGACCAGCTGCACTCTGTCACCAATCTTGTCGGTCAGCAGCTTCCAGCCATCCCAGTCGGACTCGTCCAGGCCATCCTCGATCGAAATAATCGGGTGACTCGCCGCCAGCTCGGCCAGGTAATCGGTGAATTCGGCGCTGCTGAACTGCTTGCCCTCCCCCGCCAGGTCGTAAACACCGTCGCGGTAGAACTCCGAGGCGGCGCAGTCCAGCGCCAGGGTCACGTCGCTGCCCAGCTGATAGCCCGCCCGGCCCACGGCCTCGGCAATCACCTCCAGGGCCGCCTCGTTGGAGGGCAGGTCGGGAGCAAAACCACCCTCGTCACCCACCGCCGTGGCCAGGCCCCGCTCGCTGAGGACTTTCTTCAGGTGGTGAAATATCTCGGCGCCGGTGCGCAGGGCCTCGGCAAAGCTCGGCGCCGCCACCGGCTGCACCATGAACTCCTGGATGTCCACGTTGTTGTCTGCGTGCTCGCCCCCATTGAGGATATTCATCATCGGCACGGGCAGGGTGAACTCCGCACTGCCGTTGATATCGGCGATGTGGCGGTAGAGGGGGACACTGCGCGCCGCGGCGGCCGCCCTGGCCGCGGCGAGCGACACCGCGAGAATCGCGTTGGCGCCGAAGGCGGCCTTGTTCTCGGTGCCGTCGGCGTCAATCATGGCCCGGTCCAGGGCGCGCTGATCAAGGGCGTCCATACCCGTGAGCAGGTCGCGAATCGGGCCGTTGACGTTGGCTACGGCCTTGAGTACACCCTTGCCCAGGTAGCGGGCCTTGTCGCCATCGCGCAGCTCCAGGGCCTCGCGGGATCCCGTGGACGCACCCGAGGGCGCGCAGGCGGCACCGACCTGCCCGGACGCCAGGGTCACCTCGGCCTCGACGGTGGGATTACCCCGGGAGTCCAGCACCTCGAAGGCCTGGATGTCTGCGATCTTGCTCATGTTCCTACTCCGTTGTTTGGGTTAAAACTAGCTGATAGCCACGGTCGGCAGGCTCTTGACCAGGTCATCCACCGCCTTGACCTGGGCCAGGAAGGGCTCCAGCTGCGCCAGCGGCAGGGCGCTGGGGCCGTCACAGAGGGCCGCGTCAGGGTCCGGATGGGCCTCCAGGAACAGGCCTGCCAGGCCCACCGCCATCCCCGCGCGGGCCAGCTCCAGGACCTGGGAGCGGCGCCCGCCCGAAGCGGCGCCCATGGGGTCCCGACACTGCAGGGCGTGGGTGACATCGAAAATCAGCGGCACGTCACCGCAGGCCTGCTTCATTACCCCGAAGCCGAGCATATCCACCACCAGGTTGTCGTAACCAAAATTGCTGCCGCGCTCGCAGATCAGCAGCCGGTCATTGCCGCACTCGCGAAATTTCTCGGCCACGTTCGCCATCTGCGGCGGCGACAGGAACTGGGGCTTCTTGATGTTGATCACTGCGCCGGTCGCCGCCATTGCCGTCACCAGGTCAGTCTGGCGGGCAAGGAAAGCCGGCAGCTGGATAATGTCACAGACTGCCGCCGCGGGCGCTGCCTGCTCCGGGGTATGCACGTCGGTAATCACCGGCACTCCGAAGCGCGCCTTCACTTCTGCCAGTATCTCCAGCCCCTTTTCCAGGCCGGGGCCACGGAAGGAGTGAATCGAGGAACGGTTGGCCTTGTCGAATGAGGCCTTGAACACGTAGGGGATGCCCAGGCGCTGACACACCTGCTGGTAGTGCTCAGCCGCCTCCAGGGCCAGTTCCCGGCTCTCGATCACGTTGATCCCGCCCAGCAGGACAAAGGGCGCGCGGTTGGCGATAGTCAGATCACCCAGGGTGATGCTCGCTTGCGTCACGATGTGCTCTCCTCACTGAACGCCGCCGCAGCGGCGGTAATTCAGGCCCTGGCGTGCTCCAGGGCTGCCTCGATGTAACTGGTGAACAGCGGGTGTCCACCGCGCGGGCGCGAGGTGAATTCCGGGTGGAACTGGCAGGCGACAAACCAGGGGTGGGCCGGCAGCTCGATCATCTCCACCAGGGAGCGGTCAGCCGACCAGCCACAGACGCGCACCCCTGCCTCCACCAGACGCTCGATATAGTTGTTGTTGATCTCGTAGCGGTGACGATGGCGCTCCATCACCGATTCCTTGCCGTAAATCTCGCGCACCATGGTCCCCGGTTCCAGGTGGCACTCCTGCGCACCGAGGCGCATGGTGCCCCCGAGGTCGGAATTTTCGTCCCGGGTCTCGGTGGTGCCGTCCACGTTCTGCCACTCGGTGATCAGGCCGACGATGGGGTGCGGCGTGGTGGGCTCCATCTCGGTGGAATGGGCGCCCTCCAGGTGGCACACATTGCGCGCGTACTCGATCAGCGCCACGTGCATGCCCAGGCAGATGCCGAGGAACGGCACGTTGTTCTCGCGGGCGTAACGCACCGCAGTGATCTTGCCCTCAACGCCCCGGTCACCGAAACCACCGGGCACCAGGATCGCATCCGCGGACTCCAGCACCGCGGTGCCGTCGCGCTCGATGTCCTCGGCGTCGATGTAGTCCACCTGCACGTCCGCCAGGGTCTGCAGCCCGGCGTGCTTGAGCGCCTCGTTGAGCGACTTGTAGGCGTCCAGCAGATCCATGTACTTGCCGACCATGGCTACCCGGACCTTGCCGCGGGTATCGGAAAATTCCCGGCGCACGACTTCTTCCCATTCGCTCAGGTCCGCCGCCGGGCAGCTCAGGTTGAAGCGCTCGACCACAATGTCGTCCAGGCCACGATCGTGCAGCATGCCCGGGATACGGTAGATGGAATCGGCGTCCATCAGCGGGATGACCGCGCGCTCTTCGACGTTGGTGAACAGGGAGATCTTCTTGCGCGCGCTCTCTTCCAGTTCCACCGAGCTGCGGCAGAGCAGGATATCCGGCTGCAGGCCGATGGAGCGCAGTTCCTTGACCGAGTGCTGGGTCGGCTTGGTCTTGGTTTCCCCGGCGGTCGCGATGTAGGGCACCAGGGTGAGGTGCATCAGCAGGGCATTGTTCGCGCCCACCTCGATACGCAGCTGGCGAATGGCCTCGAGGAAGGGCTGGCTCTCGATGTCACCGACGGTACCGCCAATTTCCACCACCGCGATCTCGGCGTCGTCCGCCCCCAGGATCACCCGCCGCTTGATCTCGTCGGTAATGTGGGGGATGACCTGCACCGTACCACCCAGATAGTCTCCGCGGCGCTCCTTGCGCAGGACCGCGTTGTACACCCGCCCGGTGGTGAAGTTGTTGCTGCGGTGCATGGTCGCCCGGGTGAAGCGTTCATAGTGACCCAGGTCGAGGTCGGTCTCGGCGCCGTCCTCGGTCACGAACACCTCCCCGTGCTGGAAGGGGCTCATGGTCCCCGGATCAACGTTGATGTAGGGATCCAGCTTGAGCAGGGTGACCTTCAGGCCCCTTGCTTCCAGCAGCGCAGCCAGGGAGGCGGCAGCGATCCCCTTACCCAGAGACGAAACCACCCCACCGGTGACGAAGACATATCGCGTCATGAAAAGCCTTTAACCACGCTGTAGTTCGGGACACAAGATCCCTGCACACCACCGTGCCATGAAGGCTGTTCGAGGCGCGCAGGAACTGCAAAAAGATGGGACGTCAGGGTAGCAGAAAGGCCTCGCCGGCTCAATCGCGACAGGGGCTTGTATTTCGTTCCCAGTTAACCTCCCAGGCATCTTCATCAGCCAGAACTGCCTCCTCACAGAAGCCCAGACCCACGACGGCAACCAGTCTCTGGTCACAGTACACCAGGGGCATCCGGTCCCGCCACCAGGGCGGCACGCCGGCCTCCTGCAACCACTGCTTGAGGCTGCAGGCATGACGCTGCCGGGGCCGGCACTGTTCGCCTCCCTGGCGCCAGCGAATCTCCAGGCGCCCCCCCGGGGCCAGGGCCAGGCCGGGCCCGGCCGCCGGCTGCAGGCTGAGCCTGCCCACACCGGGTACCTCCACGACTTCATTCGCGCCCAGGCTGAGGGTCGCCGGGCGGCTTGCGGCCGCCGCCGGTGGCAGGGCGTAGATCGCATCGCGAAAACGCTGTACCGAGACCCCGCCACTGTCGATTCTCGGCGCCCTCCCCTCCCCGGCCAGGCGCAACTGCCGCAGGAACTCTTCCAGCGCGGCGCTCGCCGGGGGCGCATCCGGCGCCAGGGCCTGCCACCACTGGCGCAGGGCGCGGGCTGCGAGCGGGTCAGCCAGGGCCAGCAAGGGCTTCAGCTGCAGCCCTGGATCCCCCAGCCGGCTGTGGCAGGTGGGCAGCGGCGGCTCGGACTCACGCAGTACCGCCGCCGCATCACGCAGGTGGCGCGCTGCCCGACCCAGGGTGTTGCGGTAGCCGGGCCAGCGCGCTTCCAGCAGCGGCAGCACCCGGTGACGCAGGTAGTTGCGATCCAGGGCGGTGTCGTTATTCGAGGGATCGTCCACCGGGACCAGGGCATGTGCCCGGGCGTAAGCTGCCAGCTCGGCGCGGGCAAAACCAAGCAAAGGTCGCAGTACGCTGCCGCGGCCGAGCGGCCGTTGCGCGGGTATCGCCCCCAGCCCCTCCAGGCCAGCGCCCCGCATCAGGCGCAGCAGCAGGGTTTCGACCTGGTCGTCGAGGTGGTGGGCGGTGAACAGTATCTCGCCGCTGCCCAGCTGCTGCCCCAGGGCCTCGTAGCGCGCCCCTCTGGCCGCCGCTTCCAGGCCCTGGCCGCTGCCCTCGACCGCGACTGTCAGTGTTTGCAGCGGCACGCGCAGCTGCGCCGCCAACGCCTCGCAGTGGCGGGCCCAGGCATCGGCATCGGCGTGCAGACCGTGATTGACGTGCAGGGCACGCAAGGCGGGGGTGCCTGGATGGCGCTCGCGGTACGCGGCGAGACGATGTAATAGGACACTGGAGTCGAGACCGCCACTCAGGGCCACGCACCAGCCCGGCGCACCCAGGGCCGCGTCCAGGCAGGCGCGGAATTCCGCGGAGTCTAACTCGGGAGAAGGGGAATCAGGCATGGTACGGGCGGGGCCCGCATCGGGCCTGCCTAGTTGCCGTAGGACATGAGCCGCTGGTAGCGCTGCTCGAGCATGTCCTCGCGCGGCATCTGCTCCAGGCGCTCCAGTTCGGCCACGATGTGCGCCTCCAGCCGCTCGGCCATTTGCTCGACATTGCGGTGGGCGCCGCCGAGGGGCTCCTCAATGGAGGCATCCACAATACCCAGCTCCTTGAGCACGCTGGAGGTCACCCCCATGGCCTGGGCCGCGTCGGGGGCGTGGTCCGTGCTCTTCCAGATAATGTTGGCACAGCCCTCCGGGGAAATGACGAAGTAGGTGGAATACTGCAGCATGGCCAGGTGGTCTCCCACGCCGATCCCCAGGGCGCCCCCGGAGCTGCCCTCGCCGATCACCACGCAAATGATGGGCGTGGCCAGGCGCGACATTACCGCCAGGTTGGTGGCGATGGACTCGCTGATGCCGCGCTCCTCGGAATCAATGCCGGGATAGGCTCCCGGCGTATCGATGAGGGTCACCACCGGCAGCTGGAAGCGCTCGGCCATCTGCATCAGGCGCAGGGCCTTGCGGTAACCCTCGGGCTTGGGCATGCCGAAATTGCGCATCACCTTGTCCTTCACCGCGCGGCCTTTCTCCTGGCCGATCACCATTACCGGCCGCCCCCGCAGGCGGGCAATCCCGCCGACGATGGCCTTGTCATCACCGAAGTGACGATCGCCGTGCAGTTCGTCGAACTCGGTGAATACCCTGGGAATGTAATCCAGGCTGTAGGGCCGCAGGGGGTGGCGCGCCACCCGGACAATGTCCCAGGCGCTGAGATTGCTGTAGATCTTTTCGGTGAGGCGGGTGCTCTTCTCCCTCAGCTTCTCGATCTCGTCGCTGATATTGATATCGGCATCAGTCCCGACGTGCCGCAGCTCCTCGATCTTGACCTCAAGCTCGGCAATGGGCTGTTCAAAATCGAGATAGTTGGGGTTCATTCGCGGGGGGTCCGGTCAGCAGAAGTGTGGCGACAGTGTACAAAAATAACGCAGGGGGCACCAATGGGATGCAGCGGCTTCAGCGGCCGACGAGACTGATCATGACCCCGGCGGCGACCGCCGAACCAATCACTCCGGCGACGTTGGGCCCCATGGCGTGCATCAACAGGAAGTTGTGCGGATTGGACTCCAGGCCCACCTTGTTGGAGACCCGCGCCGCCATGGGCACCGCGGAGACACCCGCGGAACCGATCAGTGGATTGAGGGGCACGGACCCGAAGCGGTTCATCAGCTTGGCCATCAGCACCCCGCAGGCGGTGCCGATAGCGAAGGCCACCATACCCAGGCCGAGGATGCCCAGGGTATTGGTATCGAGAAACTTGTCCGCCACCAGTTTCGAACCCACCGAGAGGCCGAGGAAAATCGTGGTGATGTTGATCAGGGCATTCTGCACAGTGTCGGAAAGGCGCTCTACCACCCCGCACTCTTTCATCAGGTTGCCAAAACAGAACATCCCCAGCAGCGGCGCCGCATCGGGCAGCAGCAGCGCGACCAGGATCAGCAGGACCAGGGGAAATACGATCTTCTCCCGGCGGGAGACCGGCCGCAGCTGCGTCATCACGATGGCGCGCTCCTCCTTCGTGGTCAGGGCACGCATGATCGGCGGCTGGATCATCGGCACCAGGGCCATGTAGGAATAGGCCGCAACGGCGATCGCGCCCAGCAGGTCGGGCGCCAGCACACTGGATACGTAAATGGCGGTGGGACCGTCGGCGCCACCGATGATCCCAATTGCCGCGGCATCCGCCAGGGTGAAGTCCATCAGGCCCAGCGCCGTCATCCCCACGGCCCCGAGCAGGGTGGCAAAGATACCGAACTGGGCGGCCGCGCCGAGGAACATGGTGCGCGGATTGGCCAGCAGCGGACCGAAGTCCGTCATCGCCCCCACGCCCATGAAGATCACCAGCGGCGCGACACCGCTGTCGATCGCCACCATATAGAAGTTGTACAACATGCCGTTGCTGTAACCGGCCGCATGGGCGAGCCCGGAAACGGCCACCCGGGTGGCGGGTGGGGCCGCGTCGTAGGCCGCCATCATGGCCTTGACCCCGCTGTCGGCGGCCACACCCAGCTGCGCCGCCACGCTCTGCAGCAGCGCGGGGGCGCCATCCAGCAGGGCATTTTCGATCGCCGGATAGGCCAGGCCGGCCCCCGGGATATTGGCGAGGATACCGCCAAACCCGATCGGCACCAGCAGCAGCGGCTCGAAGCCCCGGCGAATAGCCAGGAACAGCAGCCCCAGGCCGATCAGAATCATGGCGCCCTGGCCGGGCGCCATTTGCGCCAGGCCCGATGACTGCCACAGGTTGAGAAGGTTTTCCACGCGGGTTTAGCCCAGTTTGACCAGGGTATCGCCCGAATTGACGGCATCCCCCACCTTGACGCAGATCTCGGCAATGCTGCCGTCACCCGGCGCCCTGACCTCGGTCTCCATCTTCATGGCTTCCAGGATCAGGACCACGTCACCACTTTTTACCGCCTCGCCCTCGGCCACGTTGATACGCACAATGGTGCCGGCCAGGGGCGCGGGTAGCGCCTCGCCACCCCCACTGGGGGCACTGGGCGCGGGCGCCCGCGGGGCGGTCTCAGCCGAGGACTCTACCGAGCTGATATCACCGCCCTCTGCGACTTCCACCACGTAGGACTCGCCGTTGACGCGCACGGTATAGACTTCGGGGCCGCCCGCCGGCTGCGCCGCCGGGGCGGGTGCCGCTGCAGGCTCCGGCTCACTGCCGGGCGCCGGTTCGAAGGCCGAGGGATCACCCCGGTTTTCCAGAAACTTGAGACCCACCTGGGGGAACAGGGCATAGGTCAACACGTCGTCGACCTCGGAATCGCCCGCGCTCAGTTGCAGGCCTTTCTCCTCGGCGAGGCTGCGCAGTTCACCGGTCAGGGCCTCCAGTTCGTCCTCCAGCAGGTCGGCGGGACGACAGGTGATCGGCTCGGCGCCGTCCAGCACCCGTGCCTGCAGCGATTCGTTCACCGCTGCAGGGGTGGCGCCGTACTCGCCCTTCAGGACCCCTGCGGTCTCCCGGGAAATCGACTTGTAGCGTTCGCCGGTGAGGACATTGATCACCGCCTGGGTGCCCACGATCTGCGAGGTGGGTGTCACCAGGGGAATAAAACCCAGGTCCTCACGCACCCGCGGAATTTCCTCAAGCACCTCGTCGAGGCGATCCGCGGCGCCCTGCTCACGCAGCTGGTTTTCCATATTGGTCAGCATACCGCCGGGCACCTGGGCCACGAGGATGCGGGAATCCACACCCCGCAGGGAACCCTCGAAGCGGGCGTACTTCTTGCGCACGGTGCGAAAATACGCCGCGATCGACTCCAGCTTTTCGATATCCAGCCCCGTGTCGCGATCGGTTTCCTGCATAATCGCCACCACGGTCTCGGTGGGTGAGTGACCGTAGGTCATGGACATGGACGAGATCGAAGTGTCGACGTTATCGATACCGGCCTCGACGCACTTCAGAATGGTCGAGGTGGACAGGCCGGTGGTGGCGTGGCACTGCATGTGGATCGGAATATCACAGCTGGCCTTGAGCTGGCTGACCAGCTCGTAGCCGGTGTAGGGACGCAGCAGGCCGGCCATGTCCTTGATCGCAATCGAATCGGCGCCCATGTCCTCGATGCGCTTGCCCTGCTCTACCCAGGTCTGAATATCGTGCACGGGGCTGAGGGTGTAGGCAATCGTACCCTGGGCATGCTTGCCGACCTGCTTTACCGCCTTCAGGGCGGATTCGATATTGCGCATGTCATTCATCGCGTCGAACACGCGAAATACATCGACCCCGTTATGGGCAGCGCGCTCCACGAATTTTGCCACCACGTCGTCGGCGTAGTGCCGGTAGCCGAGAATATTCTGACCGCGGAACAGCATCTGCTGCGGTGTTTTGGGCATGGCCTTTTTCAGCTCACGGATGCGCTCCCAGGGATCCTCACCGAGGTAGCGAATGCAGGCATCAAAGGTCGCCCCGCCCCAGGACTCCAGTGACCAGAAGCCTACCTCGTCCAGCTCCGCGGCAATCGGCAGCATATCGTCGAGGCGCATCCGCGTTGCGAACAGGGACTGGTGGGCATCGCGCAGTACGACGTCGGTGATACCCAGCGAGCGTTTGCTGTCTTCCATGGGTGCCTGACCTCTTGTTTCAGGGCGGTTGCCGGCGGCGTCCGTCAGCGCCGCGAGCGGTGTTTGTGAATCGCGGCCGCGATGACCGCCATAAGCTGTTTGTCCTGCGCCGGCGCCGGGGCGCCGAATGCCTGGCGCGCGGGTGTCGGCCGAATCTCCGGCTCCGGGAAAAATCGGCCGACCAGGCGCGACATCAGGATCGTCGCCAGGACCAGCAGGGTCAGGAACACGATCACCGTGCCCATGCCGTAAAGCATAAGCTCAAGACCCGCGCTGACAATATCTGTTTGCTGTACCGGCATTGCTGTCTGCCTCGTTGCGCTTCTGGACCGCGTGCAGCGAGCTATCATAAATCAGGAGCGACCCCCAGCGCCAATGCGCTGGCAGGCGCACTCGCGTATACTCGCCGCTCATCCGGTTCGACGACGATTGCCAATGCGCCTGATGCTTGCGCCCATGGAGGGCGTGATCGACCACACCATGCGCGACCTGCTCAGTAGCCTGGGCGGGCTGGATCGTTGCGTCACCGAGTTTCTGCGGGTCACGGACCAGCTGCTGCCGCCACGGGTGTTCTATCGCATCTGCCCCGAGCTTCACAGCGGTGGCCGCACGCGAGCGGGCACCCCGGTCTACCTGCAACTGCTCGGCGGACAGCCCACACCCCTGGCGGAGAACGCGGCCCGTGCCGCTGCGCTCGGAGCGCCGGGCATTGACCTCAATTTTGGCTGCCCCGCAAAAACCGTGAATCGCTCTGACGGCGGCGCTATTCTCCTGCGCGAGCCCGAGCGTGTGCACAGCCTGGTTGCCGCGGTACGCGGCGCGGTGCCCGCGGCGATACCCGTGAGTGTGAAAATGCGCCTCGGTTACGAAGACCCGGCCCTGTTCCGGGACAATCTCCAGGCGATCGGCGCCGCGGGACCCACCGAACTGACAATTCACGCACGCACCAAGCGCGATGGCTACCGCCCGCCCGCCTACTGGGACCGCATCAACGAGGCACGGACCACGCTGGCGATACCGGTGATCGCCAATGGCGAGATATGGAGTGTCGAGGACGCCCGGCGCTGCCGCGAGGTCAGTGGCTGTAGCGACCTGATGCTAGGCCGGGGCGCCCTGTGCCGGCCGGACCTGCCGCGGCTGATCGCCGCCGGCGATGCGGGCCGCGACTGCCCCGCCATGTCCTGGCCCGAGGTACTGGCGCAGGTGCAGCGCTTCTTTGCCCTGACTCTGGAAAACTACGATCCCCGGGGCGCCGGCAACCCCCTGAAACAGTGGCTGGTCTACCTACGGGGCTACTACCCCCAGGCCGCCCTGCTATTCGAGGCGCTCAAGCGCCTGCGTGACCCGGCCGAACTGCAGGCCGCACTGGCGCAGGCCACGGCCGCGCCGCAGGACGAACGCGCCGCCTGACGCCAGGCCACCTAGTTTGCGTGCGGCAGGAAGGAGTGATGCTCCGCGTAGTAAAGCATCTGCTCGGCAAAGCTTGCGGGGTAGCTCAGTTTCACATCGACAATCCTGCCATCCCTGACCACGGGTTCGAGGTAGGGATTGACGAAGCCCTTGTAGGGTGCCACGTCGAGGGCCGCAAAGCGCTGCAACACCTCCTGATGCAGGTCAGGGTCGACGCGGGTGCCATAGCCTTCCACCAGCGCCCTGATCGCCGCGTAATCGCCCTCTGACTTGATCCGCTGGAGTTCGCGCAGCAGCTGGCCAAACAGGGTGCGCAGGGCGGCGTAGTCATTGATCACGAAATACGTCTTGCCCTCCCGCTCCCGGCGCTCGATCACCTTGTCCGCCCGCCCCTGCTCGTAGGCCCAACGGGCAACGAGGGCGCGATTGCGCATATGCGCCTCTTCTATCTGTTCACCGGGCTGAATCCGGTAAAGCTGGGTCAGCATCGCATTGCGGATATAGTCGTCGTAGGCCGCCTTGCCCGCC
Source organism: Sediminihaliea sp. (assembly GCA_965222335.1). Classification (GTDB taxonomy): domain Bacteria; phylum Pseudomonadota; class Gammaproteobacteria; order Pseudomonadales; family Halieaceae. The sequence goes on from OZ244944.1 coordinate 750,774, forward strand.
TCCAGGCTCGGCAGTACCCCCAGCTCCAACAGCTTCGGGTCGAGCAGGAAATACAGTGCCACCAGGTCCGCCCGCGCTTCCTCGGAGGTCGAGCTGTACTCCCGCAGGGTTTCCGTGGCGGAGCCGACGCCGGGGTTGGTCTTACCGGAGGCGTGACCGATCACCTCGTGCATGTCGGTGTGCAGGGCATCGCTGATATCGCTGTACTGGCGCGAACGCGCAATCTCATCCTGGTCCCAGGCGAATTCCTCGAGCGTCTCGCTGGGCACGGCGTTGTAGGCGGCGACAATATTGCTCAGGCTCACCGACTTGGAACCGTGGTTGGACCTGATCCAGTGGCTGTTGGGCAGGTTGATCCCGATCGGCGTACTGGGGGAAGCATCTCCCGATTCCGCCACCACGGTAATCGCCTTGCCCTGGATACCGGTCACGGTTTCGCGTTTATGCGCATCCATAATCGGTGAGTTGTCCTCGAACCACTGGGCCTCGGCGGCAATGGCGGCAATTCGCCGGGTGGTCTCCTCATCGCGGAAGGAAACCACCGACTCGAAGCTGCCGCGGTAAGCCAGGGGGTCGTCATAGACCTCGATAAAGCCGTTGACGACATCCACCCTGGAATCCGCATCCTCGACCCAGGCAATGTTGTAGCGGTCAAAATCGCGCAGATCGCCGCTGCGATAGTACTGCACCAGCAGTTCGAGCGCCCGGCGCTGCTTGTCGTTCTCGGCCACGCTGATCGCTTTTTCCAGCCACAGCACAATCTGGGCAATCGCCTCGCCGTACATGCCATCGATCTTCCACACCCGCTCTTCCAGCGTGCCATCGGGGCGCTTGACCAGCTGCGAATTCAGGCCGTGGGAAACCGGCGTGTCGTCGTCGCCGCTGGCCTTCTGGGCATAGAAATCACGCACCTCCTGTTCACTCACACCGCGATAGAAATTGACCGCGGAGCTTGCGATCTTGTCCGCGTCCGCTGCCGTGTTGACCTTCTTCGGCGCAATGGCCGGATCGAACAGGATCGGCGTCAGCTCGGCGACCAGCCCCTGCGCATCCTGGCCATCCCGGGTGGGCAGGTCCGCGAACTCCGCCGCAGCCAGCACGAAGTTGCTGAAGTCCTGCTCGCTGAACCCGGGCACGAACTTGAGTGTCGAGTAGTGATGATGGATACCGTTGGCAAACCAGACCCGCTTGGTGTACTCCAGAAATGCAGCGAAGGCTGCCGTGTCACGATCCCCGGGATAGTGCCTGACCACAGACTCAAGCGTCCGCCGGATACGCAGGTTGTGGCGGTAGTTCTGGTCCCAATTGATATCACGGCCGGCATAGGCCGCCTGGTACAGGTAATAAAGCAGTTTTTTCTGCTGCAGGCTGAGTGCGGCAAAGCCAGGCACCTGGTAGGCAAGCACCTGGATATCCGCGAAGCGATCAATCTTGTAATCGAAGGCCGGCACAGCGGCAGGTTCAGCGGCGCTGTCCTCGGCGACAGTCGGTCCCGGCGGGGGGACCTGCTGCGTCGCCCCGGAGTCGCGCTCGGCGCAGGCCAGTAACAGGGCGGCCATTGGCACCGCCAGCAGGAATTTAAGCATCGCTACCCATCCTCGGCTTCGGGCGCAAGTGCGTCCATTGCAGGCGGCAACGCGGGTCGCCACCGCCGCTTGTCATTACTCCGCCCCGGCCAGTGATTCCTGCCGCGTGCGTTTGAACTCCACCCCTTCGCGCCAGTTGGGGAAATCCCGGTTATTGGCCAGGGTGCGCCCCATGGTGAACAGCAATTCCACCTCCTCCACGGCGCCGCTGAGGTCCCAGGACGGGTCGTACTCGTCCGAGGGTTTGTGGTAGTGGTTGGCCGTGTAGTCCTGCAGCCGCTCCTGCCCCCAGGCCTTGCCGTGCTCGATGCTGTCGGTAGAGCGTGTCAGGTAGAGGGCGGGAATACCCACCTTGGCCAGGGAAAAGTGGTCGGAGCGGTAGTAGTAACCCTTTTCCGGGTAAGGCTCCTGCACCAGCACCCGGCCCTGCGCCTCGGCAGCCGCCGCCAGGTACTCCTCCAGTTCACTGTTGCCGTAACCCACGACGGCGATATCGCGGGTGCGCCCGACATTGCCGGCGGCAATGTTATCCATATTGAAGTTGGCTACCGTCTTCGCCGGCGCAAAAACAGGGTTCTGGCTGTACCACCTGGAGCCGAGCAGGCCGGACTCCTCCGCCGTGACTGCCAGGAACAGGACCGAACGGGCAGGCGGTTCCTGCAGCGCCTTGAACTGGCGCGCCAGGGCCAGCAGGGCCGCTACACCAGAGGCGTTATCACTGGCACCGTTGTAGATATTGTCACCGGACTGCTGCGGGCGCACCCCCAGGTGATCCCAGTGTGCGGTGTAGATAATCACCTCGTCGGGGTGCTCCGCCCCCTTGATCAGGGCTGCGACGTTGCGACTGCGGGTACTGTCCAGGCTGTTCTCGAGGGTGACCGAGGCGCGAATATCTGCCAGCGGGCGCGCCTTGAACCCGGGCCGGGCGGCCGCGGCCTTTGCCTCGGCGTAATCCATACCCGCGGCAGCGAACAGGGCCTCGGCCTGCTCCAGGGGCAGCCAACCTTCGACTGCGACCTTGTCCAGGTTGCGGTCACTTGCGGTCAGGCCGATCTTGGCACCGGACCAGCTGTTCTCGACCACCTCCCAGGGATAGGCCGCCGGGGCGGTTTCGTGCACGATCAGCACCCCGGCAGCGCCCTGGCGGGCGGCCTCTGCATACTTGTAGTCCCAGCGACCGTAGTAGGTCATGGTATTGCCGTTGAAGAGCGCCGGGTCCTGGGTGGCGAAACCCGGATCGTTCACCAGTACCACCACGGTCTTGCCGCTGACATCCACGCCGGCGTAGTCGTTCCAGTCGCGCTCCGGCGCGTTGATGCCGTAACCGACAAATACCAGCGGCGAATCCTCAATCCCGGCCTGGGCAACCTGGCGCTGGGTAGACACCATCATTTCCGGGCCGTAGGCGAGATCTCGACTGAAACCCTCCCCGCGCAGGCTGAGCACGGTCTCCGGTGAAGTGGTGACCGAAGTGATCGGCACGTCCTGGTACCAGCTGCCGTTGTTGCCGGGCGTCAGGCCCAGATCGGCGAAGGCCTGGGACAGGTAGGTGGTGGTCTTGACCCCACCCGGGGTGCCCGGGGCGCGGCCCGCGTAGGCATCGCTGGAAATTTCGGCGATGTGTGTGTGCAGGTCGGCGTCGATCTGTTCACTGTCGGGGACCTCGCCATTCGCGGCGGCCAGTGCCGGGGGTGTCAGGGTCAGGAACAGGGCGGCCAACAGCGCAGAGGCAGCGTTCAGCATGGGATCTCCAATCAGGACAAAACGGTATGATACCCACTCTCTCCTCCCTGCGCACGAGGTGGGGACCCGGTCCGTGGAGCCGGGTTTTCCGTCCCGGGGGAAAAATCCCTATAATGGCGCGCACTGCCCCTTACCGGGCCTACCCTCAAAATAAAAGGAATCCCCCGGCATGAGTGACTCCGCTGCTGCGCAGGCGAGCAATCCCGCCTTGGATACCGGATTTTTCGGCCACCCCAGGGGGCTCTCTACCCTCTTCTTTACCGAAATGTGGGAACGCATGAGTTACTACGGTATGCGCGCGCTGCTGGTGCTGTTTATGACCGCCAGCCTGCAGGAGGAGGGCCTCGCCTTCACGGTCGCCACCTCGACCGCGATCTACGGCCTCTACACCGGCGCCGTCTACTTCCTGGGTCTGCCCGGCGGCTGGATCGCCGACCGCCTGCTCGGTGGGCAGCGCACGGTGTGGTACGGCGGCGTGATCATCATGTGCGGCCATATCGTGCTGGCGATTCCCAACGACAGCACCTTCTTTATCGGCCTGATCCTGGTCGCTTCCGGTACCGGCCTGCTCAAACCCAACATCAGTGCCCTGGTGGGCCACCTGTACAGCCACAACGATGTGCGCCGGGACAGCGGCTATGCCCTGTACTACATGGGCATCAACATCGGCTCGGTACTCGGCTACACGGTCTGCGGCTACTTTGGCGAGAACGTCGGCTGGCACTGGGGCTTCGGCGCCGCGGCCGTGGGTATGGCTATCGGCCTGGTACAGTACCGCAAGACCATCGGCAACCTGGGCAATGCCAGTCTGGAACCGGAAAGCCCGATGACCCCTGCAGGTGCCCGCAATGCCTGGCGCGGCATTGCCGCCGTGGTGATCGCGGCGGCGCTGATCACCACCGCGGCCCTGACCGATGTCATCACCATCAACCCCGTCGCCGTCGCCCAGTACACCGCGGTGGCGTTTACCCTGATCTTCTTTGCCTACTACGGCTTCGTTTACTTCCTGGGCCAGCTCACGGAGGCGGAGAAAAAGCGTATGTGGGCGCTGTTCCTGGTCTGCGTGGCCTCGGCCTGCTTCTGGTCCGGATTCGAGCAGGCGGGATCCTCCCTCAACCTGTTCGGACGTGACTACACCGACCGCATGTTCGGTGGCTTCGAGCTACCGGCCTCCTGGTTCCAGAACGTCAACCCGATGTTCATTGTCATCCTGTCGCCCTTTTTCGCCGCCCTCTGGATCAACCTGGGCAAGCGCATGATTTCGCCCTCCTACGGCATGAAATGCGCGGTCGGCCTGATCATCATGGCCAGCGGCTTCCTGGTCATGTTTTATGCCGCGCAGCACGCCGCCCAGGGCCTGAAGGTAGCGCCCTACTGGCTGATCACCACCTACTTCCTGCATACGGTGGGCGAACTCTGCCTCAGCCCCGTCGCCCTGAGCGCGGTCAGCAAGCTGTCTCCGCGGCGCTTCGCCGGGCAGATGATGGGCGTGTTCGTGCTGACCTACTCCATTGGCAATATTATCTCGGGCTTGCTGGCGGGCAATTTCGATCCCAATAACATCGAGCAGTTGCCTAACCTCTACCTGCAGATTGCCCTGTTCAGCATCGGTATCGGCATCATCATTGCGCTGATCAGTCTCAAGGCGAAACGCTGGGAAGGGCTTGAGTCGCCCGCTGCAGCCGAAGACCGCGGCGCCTGAGCCGGGGCCAACAGGGAAACGTCGTCCGTGTAGTCGAGATCACAGGAAACTTCCACCACGCGAAAGGGAGAGTGAATGATGAAAGACAGGCGCCTGTTTCCGCTCGCCCTGCTATGCGCACTCGGCCTGTCACTGGTCGCCTGCAATCACGCCGGTGCGGAGCCCCCTGACCCGGGTACAGGCGCGGAAACAGCACAACCCGCTGGCTATCCAGGCACCGCACCCTCCACCCGACTGCCGTCCACGGTAGCGCCGCTCGCTTATGATCTAAGGCTGCAGGTCGACCCGCGCGCGCCGCGATTCTCGGGCACCGCGCGCATCCAGGTGGACATTGCACAACCGCTGGACTATTTCTGGATTCACGGCAATGCGTTGATGGTCAGCGAGGCACAGGCGGAGCTCGCTAATGGTCGTCGCATCGACCTGACCTGGGAGCAGGTGTTACCTACGGGTACGGCGAAAGTCAGCGCGAGCGAGACCCTGCCCGCCGCGCAGGCGACACTGACCTTTCACTACGACGCGCCGTTTAACACCAATCTTGAGGGCCTGTACAAGGTTCAGCAGGGCGAGGACAGTTACATCTTCAGCCAGTTCCAGTCGACCTCGGCAAGGCTTGCCTTCCCCGCCTTCGACGAACCGGCCTTCAAGGTGCCCTTCGACATCCAGCTGACCGTGCCCTCGGTATTCACCGCGCTATCCAATGCGCCAGAAAGCGACACCGTGGACAACGGCGATGGCAGTAAAACCATCACCTTTGCCCGGACCCCGCCGCTGCCGACCTACCTGGTGGCCTTCGCCGTCGGTCCCTTTGAGGTAGTCGAGTGGCAAGCGATCCCCGCGGGCGAGTACCGCACTGCGCCGATTCCCCTGCGGGGAATCACCACCCGTGGCAAGGGCGACCAGATTCGCTATGCCCTGGAGAACACGGCCGAAATTTTCCTGGCCATGGAACAGTACTTCGACATCGCCTATCCCTACGCGAAGCTGGACCTGATCGCGGTGCCCGATTTTGCTGCCGGGGCGATGGAAAACGTCGGTGCGATTACCTACCGGGAACAGCTTCTCCTGCTCGACGAAAATGCCTCGGTGAGCCAGAAGCGCGGCTTTTTCATTACCCACGCCCACGAACTGTCACACCAGTGGTTTGGCAACCTGGTGACGCCCGAATGGTGGGACGATATCTGGCTGAACGAAGCCTTCGCGACCTGGAACGCCTACGTCATTCTCGACCAGCTGTACCCGGAGCAGGGTTATCGTGAGGCACTCGGCAATGGCAGCTCCTACGTCATGAACAGCGACAGCCTTGCCAGCGCGCGCCCGATCAGGGAGCCTATCGAACGGCACCAGGACATTGGCTCGGCCTTCAACGACATCACCTACCTCAAAGGTGGCGGCGTTCTGAACATGTTTGAGGCCTTCCTGGGCGCGGACCGCTTCCGCGAAGGCATCCGTCGTTACATGAAGCAATTCGCCTTTGGCAACACCACCGCCGAGGACTTTATCGGCGCCATCGCCGAAGCCAATCCCCAGGTAGACAGCGCAAAGCTGAAAGCCGCCTTCAGCAGCTTTATCAGCCAACCCGGCCTGCCGATGCTGCAGACCCAGCTCAGCTGCGGTAATGACGGCCCCAGCCTGCGTATGAGCCAGCAGCGCTACCTCCCTGCCGGTTCCACGGGCGATACTGCGGAAACCTGGGTTGTACCGGCCTGCGTGGATATCTGGGAGGTCGGAAACAGCAGCACCCAGTGCTTCCTTCTCAGCGAACAGACGCAATCCCTGGCCCTGACCTCGGTTGCGGGCTGCCCCGATGCGCTGCTGCCCAACGCCGGGGGCGCAGGTTATTATCGCTGGTCCCTGCCGCCCGGGCAGTGGGCCGCCCTGATGGAGCGCTTCGAAAGCCTGAATTCCCGCGAGCAGATCTCGGTGGCCAACAGTCTCAGCGCAGCCCTCAACAGCGGTGAGTTGCCACTGCCGGCTTACCTTGACGCGGTGGGGCCCATTACCCACGCCGACTCCTGGCGGGTAGCGCTCGCGCCCCGAGGGGACCTGTACAAGTTGAAAGAGCACGTGCTCTCGGGCGCAGATCGCGAAGCGCTGATGGCGCGCATGCGCCAGTGGTACCGCCCGGTGCTGGAGGAGCTGGACGCGCTGAAGGCGCTGGACCCGGACCAGAAGCAGTTTCGCATGCTGTTGCTGTCCACCCTGGGCCTGGGTGCGGAGGACCCGGAGATTCACCAGCAGCTGACGCGACAGGGGGAAACGCTGACTGGCTTTGGCGGCGACCGCGAGTTAAGACTGGACAGCCTCGATCCCAACCTGCGCTATATCTCCCTCATCGCGGGGGTCGAGGCCCACGGCAGGCCGTTTGCCGAGTTACTCTGGGAGCATTTCCTGCGCTCCGATGACGCCCTGTTCAGGGGCTTCCTGCTCGGCGCCATGGCCAGGAGCACCGAACCGGAATTCGCCGCTTTGATGCGCGCACGCATCCTGGCACCCGAATTGCGGGACAACGAAATCTACGACATCTTCGGCGCGCAGATGACTGAAGAAGCCAACCGCGATGCCCTGCTTGACTGGACCCGGGACAATCTCGATGCGGTGCTCGCGCGAATTGCCACCTGGCGCCAGGGCCAGCTGCCGGAGCAGTTCGAAGACTTTTGCAGCCAGGCCGATGCCGCGCGCGTCAAGGCCATGTTCGAGCCCATTATCGACGAACTGGAGTCTGGCCCGCGCTACCTTGCCAACGCCCTGGAGACCATCCGCCTGTGCGCGGCTTTCGCCAGGCTGCATAGACCCGAGGACAACAAAACATGACTACAACGCCGGATTTCGATCTTATCCTCTGGGGGGCGACCGGTTTTACCGGCCGTCTCGTGGCGGAGTACCTGCTGGAAACCTACGGCGCGAACGGAGATTTGCGCTGGGCGCTCGCGGGGCGCAGCCTGGACAAGCTGGAGGCCCTGCGGCGTGAACTGCTGACTGACGCGGATGCGGAAGCCCTGCCCCTGATACTGGCGGACAGCAAAGACCGCGCCAGCCTCGATGCGATGGTCGAGCGCACCCGGGTGATCTGCACCACGGTGGGACCTTACGCCAACTACGGCACCCAGCTGGTCGCCGCCTGTGCCGAGAGCGGCACCGACTACTGTGACCTCACCGGGGAAGTGCCGTGGATGGCAAAGGTGATTCCCACTTACCAGGCCGTTGCCGAGGCCAGCGGCGCGAGAATCGTGCACACCTGCGGTTTCGATTCCATCCCCTCGGACATGGGTACCTGGCACCTGCAACAGTTGATGCAGGAGCAGCTCGGTGTGCCGGCCACGCGGGTCAAGGCCCGGGTGGGACGCAACCGGGGCAGTGCCAGCGGTGGCACCATCGCCAGTATCCTGCAGATGCTGGAGGATGCCGGCAAAGACCCGGGGGTGCGCCGTGCCATGGGGGATCCCTACTCCCTGTGCCCACCCGGCACGTCCGGACCGGACGGCCCGGACCAGCGCAGCGCGGTCTATGACCGCGACTTCCAGCAGTGGACCTCGCCCTTCGTGATGTCGGCGATCAATACGCGCGTCGTCAGGCGCAGCCACTGTCTCCTGGGGGCACCCTGGGGGCCGGACTTCAGCTACGACGAAAGCCAGCTCTGCCGCTCCCGGGGCAAGGCCCTGGCGGCGACTGCCGGCATGGGGGCTTTTATGGGCGTCCTGGCCATCGGGCCGACCCGGCGACTTGCCAAACGCTTCCTGCCGGCCCCGGGAGAAGGTCCCGATCGCGCTGCGCGCGAGGCCGGGCACTATGAGCTGTTTTTCCACGGCACGCATCCCGACCTGCCCGGCAAGGCGATTCGCACCCGCGTAAGCGCCGACCTCGACCCGGGCTACGGCTCTACTTCACGCATGCTCGCGGAGGCCGCGGTGTGCCTTGCCCGCGACGAGCCGCTGGTCGGCGGCGGATTCTGGACGCCCGCTTCGGCGCTCAATTCGCCCCTGCTGGCGCGCCTGCAGGACAAGGCGGGGTTGCGCTTTGAGCAGGTCCCCTTGTAGCTGGCAGCCTGCTGGAAAAGCCGGATAAAACCCCGTACATTGATGCAAAAGTAATAAAAGCACTAAAAATAGCAGGGGCGAGCGGCGCGGAGTGTACAGGTTTAACCTGAGCTTCAGGGGCGAAATCAAGGCCGGATACGAGCGCGAGCGTGTGCAGCCGAAGTTCGCCCGCCTCCTGGCCATCGAGGATCCGGACTACCTGCGACGGTGCTTCAGCGGTGCACCCCTGGTGCTGCGCAGTGACCTCGATCGCAAGCAGGCCGCAGACCTCTATCACAAACTCGACCAGATTGGCGCGGTCGCCGAGCTGGAGCGCTATGAGGCTGCAGACGAGCCCGCCACACAGGTGAGCGAACCTGCGGTAAAGCAGGCCGCGGGCGAAGGCCGCGCCTGGGCGGTCAGCCGATCACAGCAGCGCCGGACACCCCGAGGCAAGCACAAGAAAAAACCGGCGAAGGAAGCCCGGCCTCGCCCTGCCCCGGCAGCCAAACCCGCGCCGCCGCGCGGCGCCCGGATCAAGCAGTGGCGCGCCAGCACCGCCAGACAGCTTGCTGACCTCGCCGCGCGCGCAAGGCCGGCACCGCGCAAACGCCGCAGGGCCACGCCGGCCAGGACGGCGGCGCCCCCTGCCGCACCCAACCTTTACCAGATCCAGCCCTTTCGCCATTCCGCCGACCTGCGGGAGCGGCCCCGGCGGGCGACCCGTTCCATGCGGCGCGCTCTGCTGGTCGCCGCCACTGCACTCCTGGCGCTGGGCGTTGCCAGCGCCCTGCTACCCGGCATGAGCCCCCCGACACCACCGAAGGGCGCGAGCCATATGGCCACCCTGCACGATGGCGGCCTGTTACTGGTGCTGCCAGACCGATTGCTGCTGCACGACAGGGCGGGCGTCGGCAGCGCTGGTGTGACGCTGGACGCCCTCGGGCTGGAGGATGTGACCTCGATCCTCCCGGCACACGACAGCCAGCACTATTTCGTGCGCGCGCGGGCGGCCGCCGACCCGGACGCGCCGCCGGCAATCTGGCGCTGCAACTTGCAGCCCACAACATGCACTGTGTTCCTCGAGGTGCAGCCACTGCCGGACGCGATCAGCATACACCCCTACAGCGGGATTCAACTGCATGCCTACGCTGGCCGGCAAGCGTTGCAGAAGATCAGCGCCGACGGCGAGCTGGTCGCCGCCGCGAGCCACCCGCTGGCGGACCCGCCGGTGCTGCGCCTGCGCGATGGCCTGCTGTATACCAACAGCCGGGAGGCACCGGCGGTAAGCGTATTGCGCTATGAAGACGACGCCCTGGGCAGCCAGCTGGATGAGCTGATTCTGCTCGCACCCGCTGCGCTGGAAGCCGGCCAGGAGCGGGTCACGAACTTCCTCCATGCAGCCGATAACTGGTGGGCGGTGATGCGCGGAGAAGACAGCAGCAACCTCGGCCTATACCGCTTCGGGTCGCAATGGGGCTTCGAGGGCAGCGTCGCCCTGCCCGCGAATTTCGACCCGCAGCAGCTGCTGGACTGGAACGGGAAGCTGCTGGCACTGGATTCCACCCGGCCGGAAATTCTGCGCTTCAATGCCGACGGCGCCGCCGAAGTACCCCTGTCTTCCGACCTGCTCGAAGGCTACCTCGCCGGGCGGGCCGGCGAAATCCGCCTGTTCGAGTTTCTCGCCGGCGGCCTGCGGACGGGCCTTGCCCTGCTCCTGGCCGGGGCGCTGCTGATAGCCTACCTGCAGGATCTGCGCCGCCGGGCATTCAGCGGCAACCGGCTCCAGGGTGCTGCGCCCCTGGCCGCGACCCCGGAGATCACCTGGCTGTCGCCCTCTCCTTATCGTGCACAGCGTCTACAGCGTATCAACCGCTTGTACCTGGCCCTGGTCTGCGTCCTGCTGGTTGGTGCCGTGCTGCTGCGGATCGAGGTACATCAACTCGGCGCACTGCTGCTGTTTCTCGCGGGACCCGCAGGCGCCCTGGCCCTGCTGCAGCGCAGTCCCACGGGATTTTTGGGCGTGCAGGGTAATACCCTGGTGCTCGTGGATCACCGCAACCGCTATCACCAGGGCCAGACCTCACGCATTCTCTACCGCAGCTGGTTCCTGATGATTGACGATATCCTGGTTTACGCGGGGCCGCGCTGGTTCCCCGCGTTCGAGCCCCGGGCACTGCAGGAGAGCGTCGCCCCCCTCGCGGCAACGGGCGTGCGCGTCGACCGCAAGGCCGTGCTGGCAAGACTGGTGGAGAGCCGCCATCCCCTGGCCGTCGGTGGCGGGCTCATTCTCACCGGCGCCGCTCTCGCCGCCCTCAGCCTCAGCGTCGCCTGATTCGGCAGAGGGGCGGGGGTTCCGATATACTCGGCGGCACAGCTCGGGAAATTCCGAAAGCCATGACCCAAGAGCCACGACTCGCTGAATGACGCAGAACACTGATTCGCCACGCCGCTCCGATGCCGGGGACGAGGGCCCCATCGCCCTGTTCGTCACCTGCCTCGCGGACCTGCTGCGCCCTTCGGTTGCCTTTGCCAGCCTGCGCCTGCTTGAGCAGGCGGGTTTTACCGTCGAGGTACCCGAAGCACAGACCTGCTGTGGCCAGCCCGGCTACAACAGCGGAGACTATGCCGGCGCTGTCCCGGTGGCCCGCAACGTGATCACCCACTTCGAGAAGTATCGCTACGTGGTCGTGCCCTCCGGCTCCTGCGCAGGCATGCTGCGACACCACTACCCGCGACTGCTTGACGGCGAGTGGCGTATGCGAGCCGAATCACTGGCCACGCGCGTCTGGGAATTGACCGCATTCCTGGATCAGCACACCGACCTGCCCCCGCTGCAGCCAGCGCCCGTACCGGGCGGGGTTACCTACCACGACGCCTGCGCCGGGCTGCGGGAAATGGGGGTCAAGGACCAGCCGCGCAGACTGCTGGCGGCACGCTGTGGGCTCGCCATCCAGGAGATGCAGCACACCGAGGTCTGCTGTGGCTTTGGCGGCACTTTCTGCGCGAAGATGCCGCGCATCTCGGCACACATGGCCGATGAAAAACTCGACCAGGCTGCGGAAACCGGCGCCAGGCTGGTGGTGGGTGGCGACCTGGGTTGCCTGCTGAACCTGGCGGGGCGGGCCAGCCGGCGCGACCTGCCCCTGGAATTCCGCCATGTGGCGGAGCTGCTGGACGGCGACCTGTCTGCGCCGGCCATTGGCAAACCCGGGCGGAAGGGTAGCTGACCGTGGAGCATACCAGCGCCGCCTTCCTGGCCCACGCCGATGCCGAGATGGAAAACGCACCCCGCATGGCACGACGCCAGGCACTGGGCGCATTCATGCCCCTCATGCGCGATGCCGCGGTCGCGGCGCACGGCGATTTTGAACGCCTGCGGGACGATCTGAAACGGGTTCGCGAGCACACGCGACAGAACCTGTCCCATTACCTGACGCAGTTCGAGGAAGAAGCGGTTGCCAACGGTAACCACGTCCATTTTGCCCGCGACAGCGACGAGTTGAATCGCACGGTGCTGGCGATCTGCCAGGAGCACGGCGCCCGCAGGGTCGCCAAGGGCAAATCCATGGTGACCGAGGAGACCGCGCTCAATGCGCACCTGCAGCGCGCCGGTCTCGAGGTCCTGGAAACCGACCTCGGCGAATACATCATCCAGCAGGCCGGAGAGACGCCCAGCCACATTGTCGGGCCCGCGCTGCACAAGCCGCTCACGGAAATTACGCGGTTGTTCCGCGACCGGCACGATCTTGGCGAGCGCGACCTGGACAGTCCGGGTGATGTGGTCAATGAAGCACGTGGCGTGTTACGCGAGCACTTCCTCGCCGCGGAGGTCGGCGTGATCGGTGCCAACGCACTGATCGCGGAAAACGGCTACACCATGCTGGTGACCAACGAGGGCAATGGGGACCTTTGCGCCAATCTGCCGCCGGTGCTGATCGTGTGTACCACGCTGGAACGGCTGCTCCCGCGCATGGAAGACTCTGCGACCCTGCAGCGCCTGCTGGTGCGCTCGGCTACCGGGCAGTCACAGACCTGTTACACCAGCTTTTACTCGGGGCCGTGCCGGGAGGATGAGAGTGAAGGCCCCCGCGAGACGCACATCATCCTGCTGGACAACGGTCGCACGGACATCCTGGCCGGTGACTACCACGAGATGCTCGACTGCATTCGCTGTGGTGCCTGCCTCAATCATTGCCCGATCTATGTCGAGGTCGGCGGCCACGCCTACGGCTGGGTCTATCCGGGGCCGATGGGGTCGATACTGACGCCCCTGCTCACGTCCCTGGAATCCAGCCACGACCTGCCCAACGCCTGCAGCGGCTGTGGCCGCTGCGCCGAGGTCTGCCCGGCCAATATTCCGCTGCCGGACATGCTGCGTGACCTGCGCCGGGACGAGATGAGTCAACGCATCACGGCACCGCGATGGCGCCTGGGACTGAGTGTGCACGCGCGACTGTTGCGCTATCCGCGCCTCTATCGACAACTGACCGGGATCGCCATGCGCCTGTTACACCTGGCGGGACGCCGTCGCGGACGCCTCTCCAAGCTCCCCCTGGCCAGTGGCTGGGTCGACGAGCGCGACTTCCCCGCCCCCCAGGGCAGGACATTTATGCAACAGTACCGCCGCCAGAACAAGGCCCGGCAACATGAGTGAGGCGCGTGCCCGGGAAGAGATCCTGGCCCGCGTGCGCCGGGTCAGCAGCGGTCGCACCGTGAGCGAGATTAAAGCCGAGCTGTCTGCCCTGCCCACGGGCCCGGCACCGCCCGCCCTGGCGCCGGACCTGGCCACGGCATTTCTTGCCCAGGTACTCAAGAACGGCGGCAGCATCGCCTGCGCGGCAGACCGCTCCGAGGCGGTGCGAGCGATTGCCCGTTACCTCTTTGAACGCTATCGGACCCAGAAAGTGGTCGTGGCCAACGACCCGCGCCTGGGCGCCATGCCCTGGCGGGAAGCGGGGGTACTGCCGCGATTCGGCAGTGCCCGCGATGGTGACCACGCCGCCCTCAGCTTTGCCCGCCTGGCCGTCGCGGAAACGGGCGCTGCGGTGACCTTCACCGGACGCGCCAATCCCGCCGCGCACAACCTGCTGGCGGACGATCACATCGTGCTGGTAGACGTTGCGGACCTGGTACCGCGACTGGAGGAGGCCTGGCAGCGCATCCGCAGCCTGATTGAAGCCAGCGGCCGTCCCCGGGGAATCAATTTCCTCGCGGGGCCCTCAAGCACTGCAGATGTCGAGGCAACCCTGGTCAAGGGCGCGCACGGCCCCCGCCACTGGCACGCCATCCTTCTGGGCGATACACCCGCAGACGCCGAGGCGGAAGCCCGAAGAATAGCCGGTCAGTAGCCCGGCCCGCTTCTCCGTGTCAGAGGGGCGTGTAGTTGAACTTCTGGCCGCCCAGCGCTGCCTCGTACATCAGGCCACCCTTGGCGATCGTGAAAATTGCCATGCCCTTGCGGTAACCACCGTGGGCGGTCCTGGCGTCATTGCGGCCGCCGCTGGCGCCGGCTGACATGCCGCCGCCCGTGTTGGCCTCGGCAGAGACCCCGGCAGTGATCGCGACCGCAGTGGCCTGGGCACTGAATTCGAAGTTGCCCGAGGTGAACTGCTCAAAGGACTGCTGATTCTCAAAGAAGATGATCTGGCTGAAGGCCTGGCCGCCAAGCTGGAAGCCGACAGTCACCTGGGTCATGGTAGAGTTGCCCACATGCTCACCACCCACATACACCTGCCCCTTGCCGTGGGCACCGCCAATCCCGATCCCACCCTTGCCAATCGTGGGAAACAGGGCATAGCCATAGGCTGAATCAAAGTACTTGGCACTTTCTCCGGCGGCCTTGAAGGACGCCAGTGCGTCGCTGTAGGAGTCTGCCGAGGCCTGTGCCCCGAACAGGAACAGCATCGCGAATACGGAAAGATGACGGGTGAGCTTGCGCATGTGAGCGGCCTCTTGGTGGACACGTGGAACTGCAATCGGAATGCCGGCACAAAGCACCGACGGAGCCTTTATTGTCTGGCGCTGCCGGGAGGGGGTCAAGTGCTCATTAGCGCTTAGTTCGGGAGCTGCTCTCTCTGTACATCGGTTGCCGCCTGACGGATGGCGACCCCCTGCCCTGAGGCAATCGGTGCAAAGTGACGTTTCCGCGGAAACGTCCACCGGTTATAAGTGGCCCCAGGAACCGGGCCATGAGATATAAGCCGTCCGCAACGATGCAGTCATTGCCAGCTTCTGCATCGATAACAAACTACCGCTTCTGTTCAGTGACAGGGACTTTGTTCCTTTTGTAGATCATCTGGGATTGAGGGCAGTGGTCGAGTGAACATAACGGCCGCGCTTTCTGCGGGGTATTGCGTGCGATTGTTATACGCCACCGCTTGCCTCGGTCAAGTCATAGTGCCTCTGGGCATTTGCGGTAACTTGTCCCCAGATTGATCGTTGCACTCGCTCTTGATGAAATTCGAACGAACTACGATCAATAAACTCTTCGTACACATTGAAGATGCTCGGATCGCCTCGATCCTGAGTCACCTCGAAGACCATGCATCCAGGCTCCTTGCGTGTCTGCTCAATATGTGACGGTAGCTCCCTCAGCACTGCCTCCAGATTCTCAGCCGGAACGACTATGTGACCGCTAAGAGTTATTTTTGGCAACTCTGCCTCCTGGAGGTTTAACGCTTACAACAAGGGCCGGCAATACGCCGATCCCGATTGATTGTACTTGTTAATGGGAGGCCTCGGTTTGGCTCCATGCTAATTGTAGCCAACAAAATGGACGATGATGATGCCTTAAGTTTCCGCGGAGACGCTTTCAGGTTATGAAAATGAGGCCGATAGGCCGATCGAATATATGCCCACGTTCCAATCAGCTTGGCGAGAGCTAATTAGTTGGCGCGTGCAGGTTCTCTCTGTATCCGAAACATGGGCTGTGTAATTGTCATGGCCTGCTACCAGGGCAAGCGGTCCGTTAACGCCGCGGTTTGCGGCACGATGCCAGGAGCGTCCGGCCGCATTCTTCAGCGGCGAACAGCACTGCCTCGTCAAGCATTTATCTCGACCCGCCATGGAGGATAGATTCGGTTTTCACCCGCCCAGTACAACTTGATTTTGTTGCCTGAGGGATCTTTAAGCACTGCTTCTCGCCAAAGATATCTTTGATCAGCAGGATCTTGCTCAAAGCGAATACCTTTTCCCTTTAACTCTGCAACCCATCCGTCTAGATTTCGATGTTCAAAATAAATTACGGCGCCGTTTGTATATTCACCGTTGTCTAGCGCCAGTGAAAAGGTTGCGCCGCCATCTGGACACTCGAAACGAGCATAGTGGCTTGTATCGACTATCTGCGTGAACCCCAGCCTTCTGTAGAAAAGCGTAGCTTCATCCATATCCCGTACGGGTAGCGTGACTTGGTTTAAGTTCACGGGCTCTCCTATGCGTGTGCCGAACGCTGCCAACAGCGGCCGAGCTTGGCGAGGTCCGGCCCGATAGGGGCGAACTGCTTGGCCTTGTTATAGAGGATGCACTACCTGCATCGGACATTCGTGTTATTTACTTCTTATCCACGCTCTTTGATGATGGGTCCACCAGGTCGGGTGACTGGGTAGATGCAGTGGGTGGATCCTTTCCCGATGCACTTTCTGGACCCTCTACATTTACAACTCCCGCAGAAGACAATACAAACAAAATCGAGAAGACGAATAACATTACTTGTATACGCAACAGGAAAACTGGTGTACTAACAACAGCTGGATTCAGTATGTCGCGAATTTTGTATGCACTGGGCTCAACAACATCTAGCAAATCGTCACTAAGTAGGTGCAGTTTTTCCTCAATGCGAATAATGTGCCGAAATTTAATGACCTGTGCGTTTCGATGATGCCATGTAATTAGTAGTCCAGAGATAGAAACCACTACGAGAATAATGGACAGAACTATCGATACGCCGGCGCTTCGAAAAGCTATATCCGCACCAACTAGTGCTATAGCTACTGCGGACTGTACTTGGATTGTCTTCCATGCTTGATCTCGCATGTGGAAGTGGTCTTGCCACTCTATTTCCAACATTTTGAGTAGTGCAGTCTCTGACGGTTCACTCATACTTGTGCCTTCCTCCGAATTGATAAGTAACAATCCAGATTTTTCCATGCCACCGATTTTTCTATGAGTCACCTCCTCCACAGAGTTGATACGAAACTTTGGCTTCAATGCGAGATAAACTGCAATTCGACCAACTTCAGCGCAGTGAGCAAGAATATCCAGGTGACCGTCATTTCCGATCGACTCTAGTTCATTCCAAACGGAGTTAACTAAAGCCGATCTACTGTCCGACATGAGCAATATACCGTCGAACGGCCAACCTTCTAAATCAAACTTTGACACGCCCCCTGCGCTGCTGAGGCAGGAGACCATTGCATTGTCGCCAATCTTACCCACATATTTCCATATTGGTAAAACCTCCTTGACGAATTGAGCGTGAAATCCATCGTAATTTGAAGCCTGTATGTTCCAGAATCCTGAATAGGCTGGCCCCAACAAGTCGGTCACTTCTAGGAGGGCATCGATATTTTCTTTGCTTATTGAATTAGATGCTCTAGTCGCCAGAACCAAATGACCCGCGCCATATGCTCTAATTCTGGGGAATATTTCATAGTCATTCTGGGCTCCAGCTGGTGAGATTTTGCAAATTGGAGCAGGCAAACCCGCTTTTATCGAAGGCTGTCGCAAAGTTCTTGCGCGGAATTCGTAACCTTGTATCTTTAGGTTTTTCTCAGTGCGGTCGATAAAGAGCTGTTCAATCTCGCCACAATCAATCCCTCGGTTAAGCTCGCGTTCCACTTCGAGGCGCCGCAAACCTTCTATCGTTTCAAATGGTGCGTGTTCATTCATGTTATCCGCCGTCGCTTAACTAAAGCCGCTACTACAACTTAGGTGAATGTAGCGAATGGAAAAATTCGGAGGATTATCAAAGATTCTCTATAACGCTTCAGGCTGCGGCGCGCACAGCGTGTCCGTAGCCCTGCCTTATGAGGTGTGCCGATCATCACCGTAAATCCTTTTCATCAAGCCCTCTCACACCCAAACCACTAGTAGTTGGCATTATCCACAAAAGTAGGCGCGGGACGTATCCGCGCGATGCCACAATAGTGGCAGCAAAGGCAAACCAACCTGCAACGAATAAAAACCAAAAATCCTGCGTCGTTGGGGACGGTTTTTGGTACGCAATGATCATGAGCCAACAAAAAACCAGCCAAGTAAGTAGGGCAAGAACGGCAGCTACTACGCGAAAAGCAGGACGAACTTCGTTTTGCTTCATCATATGAGTCGATTTTCGCAATAAGGCCACCTAACGCTTCAAGCACCGGAACCAAAACCGCAGCGCGGTTTTGGTTCCGCGTGGCTTGACTTGTTAGGCGCCCACATTTCTTTCTGGAACCATGTATTGATCACGAATATTGTGCTTACGAATGGAGCCCGTATCATTGTCATTTGTGTGATAAAACGAATGGTTGCTGGCACTGTAGTAGAAACGGCTATGTACTAATCCATCAGAATCAACCAGCTCAAGGAAATCATCCGAGATGCGCCAGCTATTCTCATTTCTATTACGTCCCTCCAAAATTCTACCGCCATCTCCAAACACCATGATCTTTGACTTTACGTCTCCTGGGATTGCCGGGTTGAAATAGAGCCTGTAGCGATTTTCTTGTAACAGTTTTTCCAGATCAACCTCATCGTTTCCTCTAGTTCGAACTTGGCGCAGCTCCTCATCGACTACTTTTTGTTGTTTCGCAAAAATATTACTTAGGCCTATCTCAAGTGAAGATCGACTTAAAAACATTACTAACGCTCCTAATGCGGCACCGACTATCGATGCAACTACCGCTAGGAATTTTGACAGTAGATCATCTGATTCCTTCGGCCCCGTACGACCATTGATTCCTTTGGCTCGCACGGCCACCTGAGACACCCCTGTTCGTCCCTTTTCGAATAGAAGTGAGAAACGAACCGATTCTGTCGGATTAAGACGTGGAAAAGCGAATTCGATCGAGTTAGTCTCGCGAGTGATCTCTGAACGTATGGCCGGAGAACTCGGCTCAACTTTAAGGTCTTGAACGGCTGTATTCGCAGCCAGTTCGAAGTACACCTGCACATCATCCGCCTCCTTGTCGCCAATGTTCTGAATGGTCGCAGTCTGAATGCCTACTTCAATCTCGTCCTTTACAAAAGACGCTGCAGGAAAAATCTCGTAGTAGAGGTCAGGGCTACGATCGGTGTAGTGAAAATAGAAGATGCTGCCCGCAACCGAAAGCAATGTGGTAATCGCTGCGGTTACGATAATTTGTGTCCAATGTAGTGACGAGCTATCCATGGGTGCCTAACGCCGAAGATAAGCGGCAGCCTTGGCAGAGCGAAGCGGCGACAAGGCTGTCCGGTGCAGGGCCGTCAGGCCCGGAACGTACTTGATTGACTTGTTAACCAAAAATCCACTGGTGGATTAGCCTACCTGGCGCCAGTGTGCCGAGTCCCGCACCAATAACCCCGTAAAAAGCGCCTACAGCAAACGCCCGGTGCCGTTTTGTATTGCCAGTTCGGGCAGAATAGACGGAAACACCAACACAGACCAATATCCAGACAGAGAGCAGGTGGATAGGACTGTAACCCCAGAAAAGGTCCATGAATCCAGTGAGCCAAAAGGACGAAATGGCCACAATGACCATGGCTGTCATCCAGGACCAACCGACCACTTTATGTACCTTTGTCCCTTTGCGAGCAAATAGCTGGCTAATCCCGGCCAGTAAAGCCCAGAGTGCTGCAGCAAGGTGAATAGTTGTCGCCATCCGTGACTCCTGAAAGTGTGGTTAACGCTTGCCGCAGCGGCGGCCAGCCAGGCGCGAAGCGACTTGTTGGGCGTCCGGCCTCGAAGGGGCGTACTGCCGGCTCTTGTTATGTGTCTGGGCCATGTTAAAAGGGAATCTCTGCGACGGCGGCATGAGACAAGCTGGCAAATGCCTCGGGGCGACTAAAACCCCCGAACAAATACGAATTCAGAATAATTCGAAGGCGCCTTTGAACGGCCTCGTTGGTGCCGCCAGATTGAAACTTACCAGCGTGATCTACGCAGTAATTGCGATGCCTTTCGATCGGCTCACCATCAAAATGATGAACGATGGCAAAGCTCTCATCGGTAAAACCTAGGATCACTAGTCGATCCAGCAACTCAACTGTGACTATAGGACTAGCCATGAATCCTCCGAAGGCACATAACGCTTCAGGTTGCGGCAACGGTATGCTGTCCGTAACCCTGACTTGTTAGCGCCAATTTCTCGGGAAGACAATTTCATTAGCTGAGAGCCACCTCAGTCCATGAGAAACAGCACCGCCACCAAACAATTCTGCCAATATTTGCAGAGCATCAATATCACCTGAAGGCGAGAACTGCTCCATAGCATCACTGTCTACCAATACGACCTCAGGTAAGGGAATAGCCGCCCTTGCTAAAAATGCAATTTCTGCTCCCTGTATCCAGGCTGCTGAGTATGGCACTATAAGTCGGCCTGTCGCGGAGTATTTTCTCGTAGGGTAATCGGATGTCCCGGTGCATGCTGCATATGCACCTCTGTCACTGAACAGCGCATTCGATAAATTATCGAAACGACTCCGATCATCATGCCTGCGCCAGATGCGACCGCTTTCATTACGCTCAAGCTGATGTATACCAAATTCGATAGTTGCTGGTCGCTCCAAATCGGTAAGTATTTCTTCCCACATAGCTTAGCTCCGCACTCCGATTTTGCGCTAACGCCGAAGGCAGCGGCGGTGTAACCGTCCGCTGCCCTTACTTGTTATTGCAGCGCTGGGAAAGCCAATCCGACAACCACGTTGCCGGAGCGCCAGAGGAGGCTTTGGCTCAGCAAACGCTGCAGGAACGAGGCTACACATTCTGCCGGAACAGCGAGGCTTTGAGGTGGAGAGGCTGTATGCGAAGTGGCGTTTCCGCGGAAACGCGCGCCGGTTATAAGTAACGCACGGAACAACGTCTTCGAGATATAACACACGCAGACCCCTGGAGATCAGAAGCGCTGATCGAAGTGCACTGCTGCTTACAAACTCCATGCTCTGACCCTTGGTGGTTGCGCTCAATAACGCCGAAGGCAGCGGCGGTGTAACCGTCCGCTGCCCTTACTTGTTATTGCAGCGCTGAGAAAGCTAACCCGACAACCACGTTGCCGGAGCGCCAGCGTAGGCTCTGGCTCAACAAACGCTGCAGGAATGAGGCTACGGATTCTGCTGGAACAACCAGGCTTTGAGGTGGAGAGGCTGTATGCGACGTGACGTTTCCGCGGAAACGCGTGCCGGTTATAAGTAACGCACGGAACAACGCCTTCGAGATATAACACACGCAGACCGCTGGAGATCGGAAGCGCTGATCGAAGTGCACTGCTGCTTACAAACTCCATGCTCTGACCCTTGGTGGTTGCGCTCAATAACAGCTTACTATATGGACTAAGTCAGTGTGCGCATGCATTCAATCGAGCCTCGCTGGAATTGCCGCGACAGTTTACCCATCTCGCCAACCTTACCCCGATAAATCGATCCTGAAACAAGCAATCTGTCATCGGATGGACGTCAGTCGCCTCGGGGCAGGTTCCCGGCATCTACCCCGTATTACGCATCCCCGCGGCAATCCCGGCGAAGGTGACCATAATGGCTTGGTCGAGGTTGGGCTGGGGGTCCTTGCGCTGGCGCTGCAGGAGTTCGGCCTGCAGCGCGTTGAGTGGATCGGTGTAGATATTGCGCAGGCGGATGGACTCGCGAATCCAGGGGGTTTCCTCCAGGGGTGCTGAGACCCCGTTCAGGGCGAGCACGGTATCCGTGTCGTGGGCCAGCTGGGCGCGCAGGCCGGCGCCGATATGCCGCAGCTCCTCCGGCACCAGGCAGTCATCGTAATGGGCTGAGAGGCCGGCATCGGTCTTTGCGAAAACCATTTCCAGCATGGACAGGCGGGTGGCGAAGAACGGCCATGAGGCTGCCATCTCCCGCAGTACCTCGCTCTCGCCGCGGTCGATGGCCATCTGCAGGGCCTTGCCCGCGCCGAGCCAGGCGGGCAGCATCAGGCGGTTCTGGGACCAGGCAAAAATCCAGGGAATCGCGCGCAGGCTCTCGATGCCGCCACCCTTGGCCCGGCGCGCCGGTCGCGAGCCCAGGGGCAGGCCCGCCAGTTCCT
Source organism: Sediminihaliea sp. (assembly GCA_965222335.1). Taxonomy (GTDB): domain Bacteria; phylum Pseudomonadota; class Gammaproteobacteria; order Pseudomonadales; family Halieaceae. The sequence goes on from OZ244944.1 coordinate 773,049, forward strand.
GCTCCGGCGTGGCGTGACGAAAATAGGGCACAAACTCCGGTTCGCCCCGGATCACCGCGCGGTAGGCATCACAGGAGTCAGCCGAAAGCTTCTCCATGATCTCGCGCCACTCAGGTTTTGGTGCGGGTGGCGTAGACAGGTTGGCGCGGCAGATCGCCGTGGTATAGAGCGCCAGGGTCTTGATTGCCAGTGAACTCCAGCCGAGCTTGGCCCGGATCATCTCCCCCTGCTCGGTCACCCGCAGGCCGTGTTCCAGGGAGCCCGGTGGCTGGGACAGCAGCGCCGCATGGGCCGGGGCGCCGCCGCGACCGATGGTGCCGCCGCGGCCGTGGAACAGGGTCAGCTTCACATCGTAAGGGGCACAGGCCTCCAGCAGCTCCTCCTGGGCCCGGTACTGGGCCCAGGAGGCAGCCAGCACCCCGGCGTCCTTGGCCGAATCCGAGTAGCCGATCATCACCATCAGGCGCCCGCCAATGTGGCCGCGGTACCAGGGCGACTCCAGCAGGGACTCCATCACCTGGCGCGCGCGCGACAGGTCATCCAGGGTCTCAAACAGGGGCGATACCGGTAGGTCGAAGGGGCAGCCGGTCTCCCTCAGCAGCAGGTGCACCGCGAGCACGTCCGAGGCCTGGCGCGCCATGGAGATCACGTAGGCGCCCAGGGAATCCTCCGGCTGCCGGGCAACCACGCGGCAGGTGTCGAGCACCTCGACCACGTCCGCCGAGGGTTCCCAGCGCGTCGGGATCAGCGGCCGCCGGCTGGACAGCTCCTGTAACAGGAAGGCGCAGCGGGCCTGCTCATCCCACTCTCCATAATCACCCAGCCCGAGGTAGCCGGTCAGTTCGGACAGGACCTGGGTGTGCCGTGCACTGTCCTGGCGGATGTCGTGGCGCACCAGGTGCACGCCGAAACACTTAACCCGGCGCAGCAGATCCAACAGGCCCTCGTCGGCAATACTCTGCATGCCGCAGGCGAGCATGGACTCGTAGCAGGCCATCAGGGGTTCCCACAGCGCGGACTCGGGCAGGGGTGCCAGGGACTTCCTGCGACCCGAGGCAAGCAGTTCCTCGATATCCGCCAGGTGCTCGCGCAGGACCTGGCGCACTTCCCGTAGCACCTCCCGGTAGGGCTCGTGGGCGTTACCCGCGCGCTTGCGCAGGGCGTCGGTGCAGGCGGTCATGGACAGCTCCTCCACCAGCTCCTCTACATCCTGCAGGTACAGCTGGGTGGCCTGCCAACGGCTGAGCCATATGACCTCGTCGGTGACCTCGGCGGTCACATTGGGATTGCCGTCGCGGTCGCCGCCGATCCAGGACACGAAGCGCACCGGCGCCGCGTCCAGGGGCAGGCCCACGCCGCAGCAGTCCTGCAGGGCAGCATCCAGGCGCCGCAGGAACTCGGGTACCGCCCGCCACAGGGAATCCTCGACCACGGCGAATCCCCACTTGGCCTCGTCAACCGGCGTCGGGCGCTGCAGACGAAAGTCGTCACCGTGCCAGATCTGGGCAATCAGCTCTCGCAGGCGGTCGTGCAGTCGCTGTCGCTCGCGCTCGGTCAGGCCCTCGAGTTCCAGCTGCGACAGGCAGCGCCCGATTTCGGTGTGCTTGTGAATCAGGGTCCGGCGCATGATCTCCGTGGGGTGCGCGGTCAATACCAGCTCAATGCGCAGTTTCTCGATGGTTTCCACGATCGCCTCGCGGGGCACACCTTCTTCGGCGAGCGACTGCAGGGTGGAGGTCAGGTTGCGCGAGGCAGACAGCACCGGGTCCATATGCCGCGACACCGTGTGGTGCTGGTCGGCTATGTTGGCGAGATTTAGAAACTGGCTGAAAGCCCTGGCCACCGGCACCAGCTGGGCATTATCCAGTTGCCGCAGTTCATCCAACAGCTCGGAGCGTGTCACCTGTACGGGGTCAGCGTCAGCCTGGCGCGAGGTTTTCGACTGGCCGCGGATGCGCTCGATCAGCGCCAGGAACTCGTCGCCCTCGGCATTGGCAATGGTTTCGCCGAGCAACCTGCCCAGGAAACTGACGTTACTGCGCAGATAACTGTAGTCTACGGCTTCCTCTTCCACCCGATTCCTCCCGGATTACCACTGGTCCAGAAGGGCTAGCAGGTCGCACACCCGGCTGGAATAGCCCCACTCGTTGTCGTACCAGTTCAGCACCCGCAGATAGCGACCGCCGGTCACGGCGCTGAAACCGGCGTCATAAATGGACGAATGGGAATTACCGATAATATCAGAGGACACGATCGGGCGGTCGCTGTACTGCAGGATACCGCGCAGGCGCTCGGAATCCGCCGCCTCGCGCACCGCGGCATGCACGTCGTCCACCGCGATCTCGCGTCCCAGTTTCACAAACAGGTCGACCACCGAGCCATCGGGCACAGGCACCCGCGCAGCGATGCCGTGCAGGCGACCCTTGAGCTGCGGCAGCACTTCCCCCACCGCTTTCGCGGCCCCGGTAGAGGTGGGAATGATATTCTCCGCCGCGGCGCGACTGCGCCGCCAGTCGGAATGCGGGACATCGGCGAGTCGCTGGTCATTGGTGTAGGCGTGCACCGTGTTGATCACGCCCTCCTCGATGCCAAAAGCATCGTGCAGCACCCGGGCCATTGGCGCCAGGCAGTTGGTGGTACAGCTGGCATTGGAAATAATCCGGTGCGAGTCTTGCAGGCCGTCCTCGTTGACCCCCAGCACCACGGTGAAATCAATCGGGTCCGAAGCTGGCACCGTCAGTACCACGCGCCCCGCGCCCGCCTGCAGGTGCTGTTCCAGCTGCGCGCGTTTGCGGAACGCGCCGGTGGCCTCGATCACCGCATCGATGCCCATTTCCCCCCAGGGCAATGCCGCAGGGTCGCGTTCGCAAAGCAGCTTGACCCGCCCCTTCGGGGTCACGAAATGCCCATCCTCCAGGCTCAGCTGCTTGCCGAAGGGGCCCATTATCGTGTCGTAATCGAGCAGGTAGCGCAGCGCCTCCGGATCGAACAGGTCATTGATCGCCACAACCTCGATCCCGGGCATGTCTTCGATAATCCTGAACACCGAGCGGCCGATACGGCCAAATCCGTTTATCGCGACTTTCATGCCACGGCCTCCTGCTCGCTATCGAGCTTCGCATACAGGCGCACAACATCCAGCAGGCGCGCCGCGTGGCCCAGGCTCTCATACCAGCTCAGGCACTTGAGGATGTGGTCGCCGGCCTTGATCGTGCCCTTCGCATCGAACAGCAGGGAATGGGCGTTGCCAATCACGTCCGAGGACACAATCGGGTCCTCCACCACGTCGACAATACCCGGGAAATCCGGGGCGCGTCGGCGCATCTCCGCGTTGATGTCCTCGGCGGTCACAGCACTGTCGGCGAGCACCAGGTTGACGTCCAGCAGGCAGCCCTCGTGAATCGGTACGTTGAGGGCCGAGGTCAGGATGCGCCCGTCCATCCCCGGTACGATATGCCCCAGCCACTGCCCGGCCTCGTGGCTGTTGGGGATAATATTCTCGGCGGCGGAGCGACTGCGGCGAAAATCACTGCCGGCGTAGTCCTGTAGCGCCTGGTCCGAGGTGTAGGAATGCACCGAGGTCATGCTGCCGCACTCAATCTCGAACCGTGCGCAGAGGATGTGCAGGAGCAGTGCCAGCGCCGAGGTGGTGGCCGAGCCGGCGGAAACCATGCGGTCCGTGGCGGCAATCCCGGCGTGGTTGATGCCCGGCACCACGATCCGGTCGATGGCATCCAGGGGCAGGGTCCGCAGCAGAATACGGGGCGCACCGTTATCCAGGTGATCCTGCATGTGCGCGCGCTCTCGGAATTTGCCGGTCGCGTCAATCACCATATCCACGCCAAACATATCCCAGGGCATTTCCGCGGGCTGGTCGATACGCATCAAGCGTGCGCGAAAGCGATCATTGGCCAGGAAGTTCCCCGCGAGCTGGTGCCGGGCAGGGTTTTCCACCTCGGAACACAGCAGGTAATGCAGGATATCGGCCTTGCCGATGTCGGCTATCGCCACGACCTCGACATCCTCGCTGCGGGAAGCGAGTTCGTAAATCTGCCGGCCGGTCTGGCCGAAGCCCATAATACCCACCCTCACGGGCCGTTGCTGTGCCATGGCTTGTGCTCTCCTGCTCAGGAATCCTCGCGCATCGCCGCCGCGGCGAGCGCACCGATCTGCTGCCAGTCACCCGCCGCCACCAGCGACGGCGCCACCATCCAGGAGCCACCGCAGCAGACCACGTTGGGCAGCGCCAGGTAGGCGCGGAAGTTATCCGGGGTGAGCCCCCCAGTGGGACAAAAGCTGACCCCGGGAAAGGGCCCTCCCAGGGATTTCAGGGTCGCCACCCCGCCGAGGCTCTCCGCCGGAAACAGCTTGAAGCACGACAGGCCCAACTCCAGGCCCTGCATCACCTCGGAGGCCGTGGCCACCCCCGGGACAAAATCGACACCCGCCTCCTGCGCCGCCCGCAGCAGTGCCGGGGTGGCGCCTGGACTCAGCAGCAAGTCCGCGCCCGCGGCCATCGCTGCATCAATCTCCGCCGGGCTGGTCACGGTGCCCGCCGCCACGCGCAGCCCCGGGACTTCGGCAGAGACCGCGCGAATACTCTCCAGCGCGGCGTCCGTGCGCAGGGTGATTTCAACCGCGCCCATGCCCGCTTCGTACAGGGTGCGGGACAGCATCACTGTACTGGGGACGTCACTGGCGGTAATCACCGGGAGCACGCGCGCGGCGCGCAGGTCGTCGAGCAGGGCCATTTTTGCCTCGAGGTTACGATGAGGAGTGTCATTACTCTACCGCAAGCGCGGCAGGATTGCCCAATGTGCCGGGGGCGGGCGCGAATACCGCAACAAAATGTGATTACTGCCCGGGAATCCCCTTAAAGCGGTCCCGGGCCTGGTTTACACTGCCCGCTTCCATGATCGTCAATGCCCGCTTATGAAAACCCTGCTCGCCCTGACCTCGCTGTTGATGTCCACTGCCCTGCTGCTGGTCGGACACGGCATGCAGCTTACCCTGCTGCCCCTGCGCGGGACCCTGAATGGGCTGTCGGAGTTCATGATCGGGATGAGCGCCTCCGCCTATTTCCTCGGTTTCATCGCCGGCTGCCTGGTGATCCCGCGCATCATCGCCAAGGTGGGACATATACGCAGTTTCGCGGTACTGACGGCAATCATGATCAGCGCCCTCCTCGCCCTCGATATTTTCTCCGCCTGGCCCGCCTGGCTGCTGCTGCGCTTTATCACCGGCGCGATTATCTGCGGCCTGTATACCGTGATCGAGAGCTGGCTGAATGACCAGGCGCGGCCGGAGATCCGCGGCCGGGTGCTGGCGGTCTATACCTTCATCATCCTGACGTCCATGGCCGGCGGCCAGTTCCTGATTACCGTGGGGCCGACCAGTTCGTCGCTGCCCTTTATGCTCGCCGTCATTTTCATGGCCCTGGCCATTGTGCCCGTGGGCCTGACCAGCCGCCTGGCGCCGGCGCCGGTGGAATCAACCCGTGCACGCTTCCGCCTGCTGTATCGGCGCTCGCGCTCGGCCTTTGCCGGGACCATCCTCTCGGGGCTGGTAGTGGGCGGCTTCTGGGCCCTGGGGGCCATCTTTGCCCGCCGGTACAGCGCCTCCCTGAGCGATGTCACCCTGTTCATGACTGCGGCCATCGCCGGCGGCGCCCTGTTTCAATACCCGATCGGCTGGCTCTCGGACCGGCTGGATCGACGCCTGGTGATGCTGGCCCTGAGCGTGCTGGGCGGCATTGCCGCTGCCGCCGTTGCCTTCAGCGTTGGCAAACCCTGGCACCTCGCGGCGGTATTCCTGTTCGGTGCCTGGGTGATGCCCATGTACGCCATATCCCTGGCGATGGCGGCGGACAACTCGGACAAAGCGGAGTTTGTCGAAATCGGCACCTCGGTACTGATGCTCAACGCCATGGCGGCGGCGACCGCACCCCTGTTGCTGGGACAGGTCATGACCCTCTCCAGTCCCGCGGCCCTGTTCTGGGCCTCGGCCGGTCTGTGTGCGCTGTTTGCGGTTTACCTGGCGATCGAATGTATACGTGGGGCGGCAACGCCAGTGGACGAGCAGACGCCTTTCTCCGCCGCCAGCCTGGAGACAGCACCCACGGGCTTTGTGCTGGACCCGCGCAGTGAAGACGAGGCGGTCGGGGATATTCTGCCCGCAACCGGGATGTCCGCGGATGAGGCGAGGTCCGAACCGGGCCCTGAGTCGCCCGGTGAAACAACCGCAGCGGCGGATGCAGACGCTAAGCCAGCCGGGGGCTGACCCCCGGTTTACGGCAAGCTATTCCCACCAGTGCACCAGCAGCTCGCGCCGCGCCGCCGCCTCCCGCGCCAGTTCCTCGGCCCGGCTGGCAAAGCGCTCGTCGATTTTCTCGCGCCGTATTTTCATCGTGGGCGTCAGCACACCGTTCTCGATACTCCAGGGCTCGGCGGACAGGATCACCGCACCAATACGGGCATGCTGTTCGACCTCGTCATTGATCGCAGCCACCGTGTCGCGCACAGACTGCTCGACCGCCTCGCGTTCCTTGTTCAACGCTTCCTCGGTCAACACCGCCACCATGACCGTCTTGGAGAATCCACGGCCCAGCAGACACTGCTGCTGGTTATAGGGGTTCTTGGCAAACTTGCCCTCGATGGGCGGTGGCGCGACAAACTTGCCCTGGATGGTCTTGAAATAGTCCTTCACCCGACCGGTGATGTAGATGAAGCCATCCTCGTCGACCTTTGCCTTGTCACCGGTATGCAGCCAGCCGTCGCGCAACAGCTCCGCGGTTTTTTCGGGCTGCTGGTAATAGCCGGGGGTACAGCCATCGGCGCGCACCGCGAGTTCTGACTCCTCCGTCAGCTTGATTTCCACGCCTGGCAGGGGTTTGCCAATGGAGCCAATGCGGCGATCTTCATCGTGGTTGAGAATCAGGCCCATGGCCTCCGTCTGGCCGAAGCCCTCCATCAGCTCCAGGCCGATCTCGGAAAACCACTGAATCAGCGCCGGGGGCGTGGGTGCCGCCGCGGTCAGGCAGAAGTCCACCTGGTCCAGGCCCATGGTCTCCAGAATGAGGCGGCCCACCCCCTCGCGGTCCTTTTGCAGCAGCTCATCCAGCGCCCGCTGCCCGCCCATTTTGCCGATAATCGCCTGCTGGAACTGCTCCCAGATGCGTGGCGGGCCGAAAAATATCTGCGGCCGGGTGCGCTGCAAGTCCGGGAGTATGGTATCCAGGCCGCGATTGAAGCTGACCTGGCCGGCCACCACCAGGGAGGAAAATTCGACGATCTGGCGCTCGGCAATGTGCGACAGGGGCAGATAGGAAAAATAACGTGCGTTGTCCGGGGTGCCGAAGAACTCCACCGCCCGGTACACCGGGATCAGGTTGGTGGCGTGGGTCTGGATGACCCCCTTGGGTTTGCCGGTGGTGCCGGAGGTGAATACCAGCGACATCACATCGTCCGGCTTTGCCTCATGCCTGGGACGACGCCCCTTGCCGCGCGCCACCAGGTCGTCCCAGGCAAGATGCGGCCGGTCGATCTCCACACCCGGCAGGGCGACGAGGGTAATACCCTCCGGGAGAATGTCCTGCACCGCTTCCCAGTTGGGCGCCCGTCCCACGAACATGACGGCGGATTCGGTGAACTCGAGAATATACTGGGCAAGATCGGGCTGCAGCGTGGTAAACATGCTGACGGTGATATTGCCCGAGGCGATGATTGCCATGTCCGCGAGGAACCAGTGTGGACAATTGGCCGACAGGATCACCATCCGCTGGCCGGCGCCAAACTCCTCCTCCAGCACCGACGCCACCGCCATGGCCTCATCCCGGGCATGGCCCCAGGTCCAGTCGTCGGAGCCCTCCTCCTGCAGCGCCCGCATCCACACCGTCTCTGGCCGGGTGTCGGCCCAGTGGTGCAACAACGCCGGAATTGTGTCCTGTGCCATCCGTATTCTCCGCTTATCATTAGATTATTCCGGCTGCAGCCGGCGGCAATCCATAGACTAGCAAAGAAATGGTGGGCGATTAAGCAATACCCGGGCGGATTCGCCGCCGCCAGATTTGGCGACGGCAGGAGAAGGTTTAGCCGGTCAGGCGCGGGAGCGCGCGGCACCGCCGCGCCGGCGGCGATTGCCACCGGGGCCCGGGCGGCCCGCTCCCGGGCGGCCCTGACCCGGGCGGCCCTGGGGACGGGTCTGCGCCTGGCGCGCGCGGTGCGCCAGTTTGTTGTCCGCGGGCAGGGCGTGCTCGGGCTCGAAGCCCTCCACCTCTTCCCGCGGCAGGTTCTGGCGAATCAGCTTTTCGATGCCCCAGAGGTAGTCCGCCTCGTCCGCACTGACCAGCGAATAGGCGCGACCCGCGGCGCCGGCACGACCCGTGCGGCCAATACGGTGCACATAGTCTTCCGCCACGTTGGGCAGGTCGTAGTTCACGACCTGCGGCAGCTGCTCGATATCCAGGCCACGGGCGGCGATGTCGGTAGCCACCAGCGCCTGGACTTTACCCCGCTTGAAATCGCCCAGGGCCCGGGTGCGCGCATTCTGGCTCTTGTTGCCATGAATGGCCACCGCGGCGATGCCCGCCTTTTCCAGCTGCTGGCTGAGGCGGTTGGCGCCGTGCTTGGTGCGGGTGAACACCAGCACCTGGTGCCATTTGTTGTCGTGGACCAGGTGACTCAGCAGTTCGGCCTTGCGTTTCTTGTCCACCGGGTAGACCCATTGCTTGACCGTGTCCGCTGTGGCATTGGGCGCTGCAACCTCGACCTGCGCAGGGTTTTGCAGGTAGCCCTTCGCCAGCTCGCTGACCTCGCCGGCGAAAGTCGCCGAAAACATCAAGGTCTGGCGCTGTTTGGGCAGCAGCTTCACGATGCGCTTGATATCGTGGATAAAGCCCATATCCAGCATCCGGTCCGCCTCGTCCAGGACCAGGATTTCGAGGTCGCTGAAATCGACCGCACCCTGGCTATGCAGGTCCAGCAGGCGCCCCGGGGTAGCAACCAGTACGTCGACGCCCTTGCGCAGGCGCTCGATCTGGGGGTTGATCTTTACCCCGCCGAACACGCACAGGGAAGTGCTGGATTCAAAACGGCTGTAGTCACGCACGCTCTCTTCCACCTGGGCGGCCAACTCGCGGGTCGGTGTAATGACCAGGGCACGACAGTGCCGGGGGCGTGGGCGCTTGCCCGAGGCCAGGCGCTGCAGCAGGGGCAGTGTGAACGCCGCGGTCTTGCCGGTACCGGTCTGGGCGGCGGCCATCACGTCGCGGCCCGCGAGAACCAGGGGAATGGCTTTCGCCTGCACGGGTGAGGGGACGGTATAGCCCTGTTCGGTAACGGCGCGTAACAAATTCTCGGACAAGCCGAGTTCAGAAAAACTCATGTCAACAGTCTCTTGGGGAAAATGAATGCTGACGAGAGGGGCGGCACCGCCAGCAGGTGCGAAGGCTGCGCATCATACGCGAATGCCGCTTACTTGCAAGCAGGGCCCGGGACATGCCACCGGCATCGGGACCTTAGCGGGCTGGTATTCGTCCAGCTATCCGGGCCGGCCAGGACCTGCAATCACCCTGCGACCACACACGAGCCGCCGGCGCCGCATCTTACTGCCCATAACCCGTGACCTGGCACTGGCCCGACTCGAGTGCCTGTTGCAGAGGATTGACCACCACCTCGCCATCGATGCGCGACTCACTTTCTGACCCACCCGCGCCGGGACTTGCCGAATGGCTGGCACCCATCGACTCTGCAGCGGCGGCCTGGCGATAAAAGTCTGCTATGGACTTTCGCATCTGGGCATCGAAACTACATGCCATGCGGCCATTGTTCGGCATCTGCTCGCTGTAGGCGCACACGCCGTCGCTCAACCCCTCGATTGTGCGCTGCATTGAGGCGCCGGTGAACGGATGCGAGAACGTGCAGGTATATGCCGTGCAGCTCTCCAGTCGATCGGCAAACTGGTCGCATTCCTGTGCATTGGCGGTACCCGCTGCAAGCAGCAGCATCAGACCCCCCAGCCCCAAACTTTTCATCCCGAATTACTCCTGTCCGTTGCGGTTATTGTCGCACGCATATGACCTGCTAACTCGCATCCGGGAAAGGCATCTACAGGTCATTCAGCGCGCAATGCCAATGAGCCTAGCATATACGCGCGGAGCAGGAATCCGCATGCCCGCACCAAGCCTATGCCGGCAACGGGTCAAACACGCCGAACAGTGCGGCGTGGTCCGAAAGCTGCCGCCAGCGACCATCGCCAAGACATTCACAGGCAAGTGGCTCCAGCCCGCGATAATAGATGCGGTCTACCGGGAATACCGGCGCCCAGATGGGGAAGGTGCGCGCGTGGCGCCCGGTCATGTGTACAAACAGTTCACGCAGCCCCAGGTCGCTGCGCAGGTGGCGCTCCGCCTGCATGCGCCAGTCATTGAAATCGCCAGCAATGATCATCGGCTCATCCCGGGGCACATGCTCCTCGATGCGCTCGACCAGGGCGCCTATCTGGGCGCGGCGCTCCCGCTCCAGCAAACCCAGGTGCACGCACAGCGTATGCAACGGCTTGGCATAGCCCGGGATCTCCAGGACTCCGTGCAGGATACTGCGGCTGGAACGGGGAAACAGGGCGACGTCGATATTCTCCCAGCGGGTAAAGGGGTGCATGCTCAGGATCGCGTTGCCGTGATCCCCCTTGCGGTAAATCGCATTGCGGCCGTAGGCGTAGTGTGGCCATGCCTGGTCTGCCAGGTACTCAAAATGCGGCTGCTCCGGGTAGGTCGCCCGCCGCTGCTTGCGTTCGCTCTTGTAAGCGTAGCCGTGCACCTCCTGCAGGAACACGATGTCGGCGCCGGTCTGGGCAATCCGCTCGCGCATCGCATTGAGCATGAAACGGCGATTGCCGGCGGCATAGCCCTTGTGCACGTTGTAGGTGAGGATATGCAGGGGCATGGGGTCCTGATCGCCGTCGCGCCCGACCGTGGCTGTGGACACCATTTCCCTCCTGTTGGCCTGTGAGGCGTCAGATAAAGGCGCCCACTATAGCGGAGCGTGCAGCCCGGGTCAGCTAGTTGAACCCGGGGTGCTTGTAAATCAGGCCGCCGCCGGTAGATTGGGCGCTTCGTTACCGCATGAGGAAGACTCCGATGCAAACCCCCGCACAATCTGCCGCCAGCCCGGTGGTGGTCACCGGCGCCGGCTCTGGAATCGGCCTGGCTTGCGCCACCGCGCTGGCGGCCTCGGGCCGCGACCTTGCGCTCTGGGACCTGGATGGCGCCAGCTGCGAATCCCTGGCCGCCGATCTGCGCGATGAGCACGGTATCAAGGCCCTGGGCATGGCCGTGGACGTGGCCGACCTCGATGCCATTGCCGCCGCGACCGCCGCGAGTCGGGAGGCCCTGGGCACCCTCGGCGGCCTGGTCCACTGCGCCGGGGTCAGCGGTGTCGGCACCCTGGAGCAACTGGATGCGGCGACCTGGCAGCGGGTCCTGGATATCAACCTGCGGGCGCTGGTGTTTGCGGTACAGGCGATCCTGCCCGACCTCAAGGCCACCCCCGGTGCCGCGGTGGTGGGCATCGCCTCCATCAATGCCACCCTGGGCAATCGCATGAACCCAAGCTACAGCGCTTCCAAGGGCGGCATGCTGGCCGTGGTCCGGGCCCTGGCCGATGATCTCGCCGACAGCGGCATCCGCATCAACACCGTGTCGCCGGGGCAGATTGCGACCCCCATGCTGCTGCAGGGGCTCGAGCACGCGCCCGGGCAGCAGGCCGCCTTTGAGCGGCACATACTCCTGGGACGCCTGGGCGAGCCGCGGGAAGTCGCCAGCGCCGTGCGCTTTCTGATGTCCGATGAGGCAAGCTATATCACCGCCACGGAGCTGGTGGTGGATGGTGGCAACCTTTCTTCCCAGCGCAGCTGAGAGCGGGCCACGGCGGTCAGGCGGGGGTAGTGTCCTGCAGGGGCGCAGTATCCAGGGCGTGAAACCGCTCGCGCGCCAGCGCGATACGCTGGGCCTGGTCGCTCGCGGTCTCGGCGATTTCGTCGGCGATGGCAAGGCGGTGCAGCAGCCCCTCCTGGTTCGCGACCTGGATCGCCAGGCCCGGGCGGGCATTGAGTTCCAGCAGCATCGGCCCGCGCTGGCGGTCGAGCACGATATCCGCGCCGAGATAACCAAGGCCGCACATCTCCGCACAACCTGAGGCGAGTTCCAGGATACCCGGCCAGTTGGGTACCTTCAGGGAACGGAAGCAGGCCCCGGTATCCGGGTGCTCCGTGACCAGGCGCCCGTGCTGCACAGCGGCAATGGTGCGCCCGGTGGCAATGTCGATGCCCACGCCCACCGCACCCTGGTGCAGGTTGGCCTTGCCGTCGGAGGCGTGGGTGGCACAGCGGATCATCGCCATTACCGGTACCCCGCGGTAGACAATGACCCGCACATCCGGCACCCCCTCGCAGCTGTAGTCCGCAAGCACCGGATCGAAATCAATCAAGGCTTCGATCATCGCGCGGTCATTGCGCCCGCCGAGGCTGTGCAGGCCGGCGAGGATGTTGGAAACGTGCCGGCCCAGGCCGGCAACGTCCACCTCTGCGCCACTCGCCTTGACGAATACATCGTCGCGACGGGAGGTCACCACCAGGATGCCCTTGCCGCCGCTGCCCTGCACCGGCTTGATCACGAAGGCATCGTGGCCAACCAGCTGGTCCACCACGCGCGAAACCTGGAACTGGTAGTCGACCACCCCGAACAGCTCGGGCACCGGGATACCGCGGTCCAGGGCCGCCTGTTTGGTCAGCAGCTTGTTGTCCACCAGCTGGTAGTTGCGCCGGGGATTGTGGTGGCCGATATAACCGATGTTGCGCTGGTTCATCCCCAGGATGCCCTTGGCCCGCAGGAGCCGCGGCGATACCAGGCGCCTCATTTGGCATCCACCATGTCGCGGAAGCGGCGCAGCTCCGACAGGCGATAACCAGTGTATTTACCCACCAGCAGGATCACGCCCAGGAGGCTGACCAGCAGCTCGGGAAAATTGAAGGTCAGGTGCTCTACGAGGCGCGTGGACATCACCACATAGGCAATCACCGCCACCAGCAGGCTGCCGCTGCCCTGGATCAGCACTTCGTGGCCGCCCTCTTCTTCCCACAGCACCGACATCCGCTCAATCGTCCAGGCCAGGATCACGGTGGGGAAGAAGGTAACGGTGAGAGCCTGGTCCAGGCCGAGTTTGTAGCTCAGCACCGCCATGATCGCCATCAGCAGGATCACTACAATCACCACCGCCGACACCCTGGCCACCAGTAGCAGGTTCAGGTGCGAGAGCCAGGAGCGGATCCACAGGCCCGCGCTCACCAGCAACAGGAAGATAGCCAGCCCCACCCAGAGCGTGGTCTGCAGGAAGGCCAAGGCGATCAGGATGGGCATAAAAGTGCCAGATGTTTTCACCCCCACCAGCACCCGCGCCAGAACGACCACGAAGGCGGCCACCGGGATCAGCAGAATGCCCTTGAAGATGCCCTGCTGCTCCACCGGCAGCGCGTAAATCGAGAAGTCCAGCAACGCGAACTGGTCACTCTGCTCCTCCATGTTCATCACGGCCTTGGCGGGCATGCTGTTGCTCACCAGGGCAAACTCAAGGCTGGAGTCACGCCCCCCGGCCACCCGCAGCACCGCACTGTCGCCCAGTTGCCAGACAAAGAAGTCATCGGGCAGACCGGTGGCGCCCGTCTCCGGATCAAACACCACCCAGTCGCTGCCGTTGTGGATCACCAGCAGGGCGCTGAGCGTCTGGCGCCGGCGACCGTCCTCCAGCCTGACACCCCGCAGGGGCTTGGCGGGGATATCGGCGAAGCTCAGGATGTCCAGCATCACCTGCAACTCGCCCTCGCGATAGGTACCGAGGAGGAATTCCGCGTCCTGGCTGCGCTCCTCGCGGCTGAACTGCTGCACCATCAGGGCAGCAAAACTCTCGGGACTGCTGGAGGTCTCCTCCAGCACATCCACCAGGCGCTCCATCGCCGTGAGCTGGTCGGGCTCCAGGCGCGGCCGGGGCGCTACCTCCACCTCCTGTCCGGGGAGCGAGTCGGCGGTGGCGCGATAGGCCTGCAGCTTGTAATACAGGGTCGTCGGGTGATCCAGGCTTTGCCGGGTCCAGCGCGCGGTGCGCTGGCTAGCAGTCTCGTTCACGGTAAAGCCGAAGCCCGAGGACGCAAAATGCTCCTCGATAATCACCCAGCCACCAGACGCCTCGGGCAGGGCCAGCTCTACCTCGGGTGCCCCGGCGGCCGGCTTGAAGCTGATCTTGGACTCGATGGTCCACACCTCGCGGGACTCGCCCGGCCACAGGGGGAACCCCAGGCGCATGGTCTTGTAAATCGTGAGGCCGAGGCCAAAGGCAATCAGCAGCCCCGCCACAACGGCGATCTGAACGCGAGAGGCAATCATAGAATCACGTGTCCTAGTCCAGGGTGTGTCGCTGACTGACATCCACGATCGCCAGGTCAGTCAGGAAGTTGCGACCCACGACCAGGGGGTATTCGAACTCGCCCTCGTCGGTCAGGGCAACGTCGATCAGGGCGCGGCTTTCACCCACGGACACCCAAAGCTGCACGACCGGCAGCCTGGCCATACCGCCAGTAGGGAGCGGCACGCTCACGCGCTTGCGCAATTTGCGCTCCACCGAAAAGGGGTCTGACCCCTTTTCCTGGAGGGTGAACTGGATGTAACGGTCGCCATCCTTTTCCAGGGAACTCAGTGACTGTACCTGCAGCAGCGTGATTTCCGCGCCGGTATCCATACGCGCCCGCAGTCTCATCTCGGGGGGGTCCAGAGACGCCCACTCCACTGCGCCGATGACCGGCAGGTCCAGCTTGCCTGCGGTGACCGGCTCCGGCGGCTTCGGGGGCTCGGGCGGTGGTGCCTGCACAATTTTCTCGATCACCGGGGGCGCCGGGCAGGCGCGTGCCTCGCAGACCGGGCACTCTGATACGACGATGGGAGGACAGGCCTCGGGTGGCCTGGCAGCCGCCTCCTCCAGCACCGGCACGGTCTCGCAGCCGGCCAGAATCACGGCGGGGAAAATCAGGGCCAGTTTACGCCCCAGGCTAGAGCGGCAGGCGCCGGCTGCGCGCGCCAGGCAGCCCAACCACCATGGACCGCGGGAAATAGCTGCGGGTATGTCGGGGGCCCTGCTCAAGTTCACGGAAATTCCTTTTATGGCGATACACTCCGGGCCAGGGTATCCCCGGACCGGACTCCATGTTAACCGCAGAGCATCCCTGAGCACAGCCCCGGGCCCGGGCTTTCGACCGAGCCGGTGGCCGGAAGGTTTCGGGTGTTCAGGACTCGGTGGTGTCCTTCACAGCGGCGGCAGCGGCGTTGGTGGTCACCGAGGCGATACCGTTCTCCATGGACTTCTCGCTGGAGTACATCTGGCTCTTGCCGATGGTCTGGCCATTGGTGGCTGTGAGTACGAAAAACGGCGAGCCATCGGAAGCCTGCTTGCGCGTGAAGCGCGCGGCGACCCTGGAGTTCTTGCGTACGGATTCGATGCCCGCCAGGGCGCTGGGTTTGGTGGCGTAAGTCTGGCTGGTGAGTATCACCTGTCCATTCCCCGACTTGAGGTTAAAGCTGTATTTGCCGCTGGCACCTTTCTTCAGTTCAAATTTTCCCGCCATTGCTGATTCTCCGAAGGTAGTCATACCGGCCGCCCATTGAACGCGACCCACACCGGGGCTCAAGGTCCCTGTGCAAGAATAGCCAATTGCGCGCGGCGCGCCAGTCAGCGATGCGGGTCGGCGCGCGCGATCAGGGTATCGACGTCCGCATCCCGCCCCAGGGTACCGTAATTGCGCTGCCCGGCCTGTTCCAGGCGCGAGGCGATAAAGCTCTCCGCCACTGCGGTGCTGTCGCCGCGCAGCAACAGGCTCGCCTGCATGGTCAGGGCCAGCTGGTCGACGAGGGAGCGAGCCCGGTACTCGATCGCATCCGGGTCACCTAACTCGCGCTCCAGGCGCGCCACCGCCGTATCCAGCCTCTGGTCGTCGCCAGCGGTCGTGCCGAGCTCGGCAAACCAGGCTTCCAGAACCTCCGGGCTGCGACTTAGCGCACGCAGCATGTCCAGCGCCTGTACGTTGCCGGAACCCTCCCAGATGGCATTGATCGGCGCATCGCGATACAGGCGGGCGGCGATAAAGTCCTCGGTCACACCATTTCCGCCAAGGCACTCCATGGCCTCATAGGTATGGTTGGGCGTGCGCTTGCAGATCCAGTACTTGCCGGTGGGCAGGCCGAGGCGCAGCAGCAGTTTGTCCTGCTCATGGCCTGCCGCAGACAGGCTGCGGTCCAGCGCCTCGCCCATACGCAGGGTCATCGCCAGGGATCCCTCAACCTCCAGTTGCAGGTCGGCAAGCACGTTGCGCATCAGCGGCTGATCAATCAGTTTCTTGCCAAAGGCATCGCGGCCGGCGGCGTGATTCACCGCCTGGGCGACACCCTGGCGCTGGGCGGCGACGGAGCCGATCATGCAGTCGAAGCGGGTCATTGCCACCATCTGAATGATGGCTGGCACACCGCGACCCTCCTCGCCAACCATCCACCCGAGGGCCCCGCGCAGCTCGATCTCGGAGGAGGCATTGGCCACATTGCCCATCTTGTTTTTCAGGCGCTGAACCTGGATCGGGTTCTTGCTGCCATCCTCGCGCCAGCGCGGCACCAGGAAACAGCTCAGGCCACCCTCGGCCTGGGCCAGCACCAGGAAGGCATCGCACATCGGCGCCGAGGTAAACCACTTGTGCCCCACCAGTGCATAGGCCTCGCCGGGGCCGCCGGCCCCCAGGGCACGGGCACTGGTGGTGTTGCTGCGCACATCCGAACCGCCCTGCTTCTCGGTCATACCCATGCCGATGGTCAGGCTCTGCTTTTCGGTGTGCGGCAGGTTGCGCGGATCGTAGCCGCAGTGCAGCACCTTGGGCAGCCAGGCATCGGCAATCGCGGGCGTCAGGCGCAGGCTGGGCACCGCAGCGAAGGTCATGGTGAGAGGACAGCCATGTCCGGACTCCACCTGGGCCTGAAGGTAGTACTGGGCCGCACGTGCGACCTGAGCGCCCGGGCCAGGATCGGTCCAGGGCTTGCTGTGCAGACCGGCCTCCAGGCCCAGCTTCATCAGTTCGTGGTAGGCCGGGTGGTACTTCACCAGGTCCACCCGGCGCCCCTGGCGATCGTGGGAGTGATAGCTCGGCCGGTGTTCGTTGGCGAGAAAGCCCCACTCATAGGCCTGCGCGCTTCCGCAACGTGCACCGTGTGCAAGCAGGGCGTCCTCTGCCCATGCCGCGCCGTGCCGGGCGACCAGCTCCCTCAGGGCCGTGTCACCCAGGTAACTGTTGTAGCCTTCCAGGGGCGGAGACTGGTTGAACACGCGATGGGTTTCATCGAGGTAGTCGGGGCCGAGGGCATCCTGGGGCGAATTCATGTCAGTCTCCCGTTTTAACAGCAAATGCAGGATCAAAATCGGCCTGGGAGTTTAACACAGCCAGGCACCTGCAGGCTCAGGGCAAAAAGCCGCTTTTGCCTGTCCCCCCGCCCCGGGCTCTGCTTAAATACCGGACCATGAGCTCAATTGAACTTCGCGGTGTACGCAAACATTACGGCGGCCCCGCGATTCTCGACGATCTGTCCCTGCAACTGGCGAGTGGCAGCTTTACCGCCGTGGTCGGGCGCAGCGGCTGCGGCAAGTCGACCCTGCTGAAGCTGTGCAACGGCCTGGAAATGCCGGATCGCGGCGAGGTATGGGTAGCCGGTGCCGCACTCGCGGGGGCTGACCTGCCCCGCCTGCGCCGGCGTATCGGCTACGCTGTGCAGGGCACCGGGCTGCTGCCCCACCTCAGCGTGCGTGACAATATCGCCCTCGTCGCCCGCCTTGAGGGCTGGGCAAAATCCCGAATCGACCAGCGAATCGAGGAACTGTTCGCGCTGATGCAGCTACCAACTGCGCTTGCGAATCGTTTCCCCCAGGCCCTCAGCGGTGGTCAGCAGCAGCGGGCGGGGCTGTGTCGCGCGATGATGCTGCAACCGGAGGTCCTGCTGCTGGACGAGCCCTTCGCCGCCATCGACCCACTCACCCGCCACGATATCCATCAACGCCTGCTTGCGCTGCGCGAGCACGAGCGCTGCACCACACTGCTGGTTACCCACGACATGCAGGAAGCATTGCTGCTCGCGGATGACCTTGTGGTCCTGGAGCAGGGGCGTATCGTGCATCACCTGCCCGTGTCCGAGTTGCAGGCCCGGCATCCGCACGCCGAGCCCACCGGGTTGTTACTGGAACTGATCGGGAGTGCCGCAACGTGACCCGTCTCGGCATCCTGGTTGCCCTGCTCACCTGCCTGGCGTGGGGCGCCCTGCCCGCCCGGGGTGAAACGCCGGCAACCCTCGCCATCGGCGGCAAGGCCTTTGCCGAAAGCCATATCCTCGCGGAACTGGCGGCACAGACACTGGAGTCCAACGGGTTCCGGATTGAACGCCGGCTGGGACTGGGGGGCACGCTGGTGACTTACGAGGCCCTCCGCGAAGGCGCTATCGACCTCTATCCGGAGTACTCGGGCACCCTGCAGCGGGTGATTCTCAAGCAGCCCACCCTCGCCGGCGACGCCGTGGTAAAAGCGCTCGCTGAGCGCGGTCTGCAACAGCTCTCACCGCTGGGCTTCAACAACAGCTACGCCCTCGCGCTGCCGCAGCGGCTGGCGCAGGCACGGAACCTGCAAACTATCGCCGACCTCGCCGGCGCGCCCGACCTGCGCCTGGGCTTTTCGCTGGAATTCCTGCGCCGGGAGGACGGCTGGCCGGCCCTGCGCGCGGCTTACGCCTTGCCCCATACCGCCAGTGGCCTGGAGCATGCCCTGGCCTACCCCGCACTCGCCAAAGGCCACCTGGACGTGACGGACGCCTACACCACCGACGGCGAACTGGCGCGCTATGAACTGGTACTGCTGCGTGACAACCGGGACTTCTTCCCGGCCTACGAGGCGCATTTTCTCGCCCGCGCCGACCTCCCCGATAGCGCCCGGGCGATACTGGAGAGACTTGCCGGGCAGGTGACAGCGGACAACATGCGCAGCATGAACCACAGGGTCAGCGTGGCCGGGGAATCACCCGCAGCCGTGGCGCGATCATTCCTGAGCGATACCGGCCTGCTCCCACCCGGCGACACCGCAGGGGCGGAATCCGCATGGCCGCGTATCCTGCGCAACACCCTGGAGCATTTGCGGCTAACCGGCATCGCACTTGCCCTCGCCTGCTTCCTGGCGATTCCGCTGGCCCTCTGGCTGTATCGTTACCCGCGACCCGCCCAGGCCCTGCTCTACGCCTGCGGCCTGTTGCAGACGATCCCCTCCCTGGCGCTGCTCGCGCTGCTGGTCCCCCTTGTGGGACTGGGCACGGTACCTGCCATCACGGCCCTGTTCCTCTACTCGCTGCTGCCGATCGTGCGCAACACGCTCACCGGCCTGTTCAGCGTAGACCCGCTGCTCAAGCAGGTGGCACAGGGCCTGGGATTGACCGCCGCCCAGCAGCTGCGCCATGTGGAACTGCCCCTGGCCCTGCCCACGGTGCTGGCCGGCATCCGGACAGCGGCGATTATCAGTGTCGGGACGGCGACCCTGGCCGCATTCGTGGGGGCAGGCGGCCTGGGCGAGCCGATCATTACCGGCCTGACCCTGAATGACCACGGCCTGGTACTGCAGGGGGCCATCCCGGCTGCACTGCTGGCAGTTGCCGCGGAATTACTATTTGAGCTGCTGGAGCGCGCGGTGCTGCCGGAGCCCCTGAGGCCCGCGGGACCCGCGGGCCGGCGCACCTCCGGCTAGACGTGTTCCCGCGCGACCTCGCGGAAGGCCTCCTTGAACACACCCAGGCCTTCATGGAGGATTTCGTCTTCGATGTTCAGGGCCACGAACAGCTTGTTCACCTGGCCCTCGGCGCCACAGGTCTCGCACACCAGGCCTTTCTCAAAGGCCAGGGCAGACACCTTGTCGGTAAACTCGGGAACGTGAGTCTCAATACCAACCACCAGGCCACGACCGCGGACATCGCAGTTGAGGGAAGGAAACTCGTCTCTGAGTTCGTGCAGCGCTTCAAACATGATCCGGGACTTACGCGCCACCTCGTGGGTCAGGGCGTCATCAGACCAGTACTGGTTGATCAGTTCAGTGGCGGCGACGAAGGCCAGGGAGTTACCGCGGAAGGTGCCGGTGTGCTCACCCGGTGACCAGGCATCCACCTCGGGTTTCATCAGCAGGAGAGCCATGGGGTTGCCGCCGCCGATCGCTTTCGACAGGCAGACCATGTCCGGCTCGATACCCGCCTCCTCAAAGCTGAAAAACTTGCCGGTGCGGCCATTGCCGACCTGGATGTCATCGATGATCAGGAGGATGTCGAACTCCTTGCACAGCGCCGCCAGTTTCTGCAACCACTCGGTAGAGGCGACGTTAATCCCACCCTCGCCCTGCACGGTCTCGACAATCACCGCGGCCGGGGTCTCCATGCCGGAACCACTGTCTTCCAGGTAGCGCCGGAATACGTGGATGGTGTCGATATCATCGCCGAGGAACCCGTCAAAGGGCATAAACGACACCGCGCCGCGGGAGCCGTAGGAGGTATCGCGGTAGGACTCGTTGCCCGTCACCGCCAGGGCGCCCATGGTGTGCCCGTGATAGGCATTGGTGAAGGCGACAATATTCGACCGCCCCTTGACCTGCCGCGCCAGCTTCATCGCAGCCTCGGTGCAATTGGTGCCAGTGGGCCCGGTGAACTGCATTTTGTAGTTGTAGCCGCGCGGTTCGAGAATTTTCCCTACAAAGGTTTCCATGAAGTGCTGCTTGGCCACCGTGGCCTTGTCCAGGCCGTGGGCAATGCGCCGGTCCTGCAGATACTTGATGCTGGCTTCCACCGCCGCTTCGGGGTTGTGACCGTAGTTGAGCGTGCCGGCACCGGCGAAAAAGTCGATGAAGCGATTGCCGGCATCATCGAACAGCTCTGCACCGAGGGCCTTGTCAAATACGACCGGGAAGGAGCGGATGTAGCCGCGGACTTCAGATTCGTGCTTCTCAAAAATTTCCATGTCGGGATACCTGCTTGGTTCGGGAAGAGGTGTACGGTGCCGAAGGTTTTTCAGCTCAGTCGGTTGCGCAGCCGGGAAACACCCCCGATTGCCACAAGATAGCCGACAAAAATACGCGATTTCGCCCCGAATCGCCACCCGTGCCCGTCCGCTGGCGGCCCCGGTAAGACGCGCATGGGGCTGCCGCGGCCCCTGTGTGCGGAGCCCCGAACCTGGACCCGAGTTGGACAAAGACAGGGTGACGAGGCGCTCCCGCGCTGTGCTAACCTATCGCCTCAATTGTAAGCTCGACGGAATCCAGGGCCATCACCATCTCCGGCAAACAGCAGCGCGGTACACGACAGTGCCGACGGACCCTCAAGGGCAGATGACGAACGATCTGGCAGCACTCTACGCGTCCACGCGCGCGCAGACGCTACAACTGTGCGAGCCCCTGGAGACAGAGGATTACGGTCTCCAGCGCGATGCCTTCGCCAGTCCACCCAAGTGGCATCTCGCCCACACCAGCTGGTTCTTTGAAACCTTTCTGCTGCGACCGCTGTTAGCTGGCTACGCACAGTGGCACCCGGAGTTCGAAACCCTGTTCAATTCCTACTACAACGGTGTTGGCACCCCCTTCCCGAGACACCGTCGGGGTGATCTTTCGCGGCCGACCGTCTCCGAGGTGCGCGACTATCGCGAATACGTGGACCGCGCCATGCTGACCCTGTTGGACGACCCGGCGCACCCCGAGCGGGACCTGGTTGAAGAACGCTGCCGCCTGGGTATCGAACATGAGCGACAGCACCAGGAATTGCTGCTCACCGACATCAAGTACTCCATGGCATTGAATCCCCTGCTACCGGCGCTCTACTCTCCGCGAGCAGCTGAACCCGGCATCGCGCCGACACTGCAATGGCACCGCTGGCAGGGCGGCGTGGTAGAGATCGGCCACCCTGGCGATGGCTTTGCCTTTGACAACGAGACGCCCCGGCACCGCTGCCACCTGGAACCCTACGCTCTGGCCTCACGCCTGGTCACCAATGGCGAGTACCGGGAATTTATTGACGACGGCGGCTACCGCAACCCCGATTTGTGGCTCTCCGATGGATGGTCTGCCGTTGTTGAACAGGGCTGGACGGCTCCCCTGTACTGGCTGGATGACTGTGGCGATGCGCAGCAGGCCTACACCCTGCACGGGCCGCAGTCGCTCGACAGCGACAGCCCGGTGACCCATCTCAGCGCCTACGAGGCGGATGCCTACGCCCGCTGGGCGGGCGCCCGACTGCCCACGGAACAGGAGTGGGAGCACGCGGCGAGCCAGCAGCCGGTCAGCGGCGAGGGAATGGACAGCGGGCACTTTGTTCCGCGAGCCGCCGCTCCGGGAGCCGCTGCACCGGGAGCCGCCGCTCCGGGAGCCGCTGCACCGGGAGCCGCCGCTCCGGGAGCCGCTGCTCCGGGGGCCGCAGCACCGGGCGCTGCCGGCGAGGGACCGCTGCTGCAGCTGTACGACGCCTGCTGGCAGTGGACCCGCAGCGCCTATACACCCTACCCCGGCTACCGGGCGCCGGCCGGTGCGATTGGCGAGTACAACGGCAAATTCATGAGTAATCAGTGGGTCCTGCGCGGAGGCTCCTGTGTCTCCAAGACCGCCCAACTGCGGCCCAGCTACCGGAACTTTTTCTATCCCGGTGATCGCTGGCAATTCACCGGTATCCGTCTCGCCCGAGATGTGTGACCCCTGCCACAGGAGCTGGCGATGAGCGCCCGGGAAAAGCTGCAGGACAATGTGAGCTTCTACAACCAGCACCCCGAGGGCGGTGATGTGCGGGCAGAGCTGCTGGCCGGCCTGCAGGCGCGGGCTCGCAGTATCAACCCGAAGTTCTTCTACGATGCCGAGGGTTCCAGGCTGTTTGAGCGGATCACGGAGTTACCCGAGTACTACCCGACCCGCACGGAGCGTGGCATCCTGCAGCAGGAGGCCCCCGCGATCAGCGCGCGCTGCGGCGCAGGCTGCGTCCTGGTTGAACCCGGCGCGGGCAGCTGCGAGAAGGTGCGCCTGCTCCTGGACAGCCTGCAGCCGGCAGCCTACGTGCCGATGGATATTTCGGCGGAATTTCTGCGCGCCGCCGCCCTGCGCCTGGGCGCAGAATGGCCCGATTTGCAGATTCACGCCATCTGCGCAGATTTCGGGCAGCAATGGCAGCTGCCCCCGGCGACACCCGCGGGCCGCCGCGTCGCCTTCTACCCGGGCTCAACGATCGGCAACCTGGAGCCCTCCCAGGCGCGCGCCTTCCTCGAGCGCCTGCGCGGCTGGGTGGGCGCGGATGGCGGCGTGCTGATCGGCGTCGATATGCACAAGGACAGCGCCACCCTGGAAGCGGCCTACGACGACAGCCAGGGCATTACCGCCGCCTTCAATCGCAACCTGCTTAACCACGTCAATCGGGTGCTGGAGGCCGACTTCAATCCACAGAACTTTGCGCATCGCGCGTTTTACAACCGCGAGCTGCAGCGCATCGAGATGCACCTTGTCTCCCGCGAGGAACAGGTGGTGAAGCTCGGCAGCGAGCATATCCACTTGCGGGAGAGCGAAAGCCTGCACACTGAAAACTCCTACAAGTACACCGCGGCCAGCTTCGCCGAGTTGAGTGCCAGTGCGGGGCTGCAGGTCAGCGAGCGCTGGCACGACGCCGATGAGTTGTTCAGCGTATTTTACCTGGAGCCAGTACCGGCACAGGTGCGCTGAAGGGGATTGCGCAGGCTACCGCACCTCCACCATAATCGGCGCCTTATTACTACCGGGAGTTCCCATGTTTCGCCTCGCCCTGGCCGGCCTGGTCGCCTGCCTGCTCAGCGCCTGCTCCGACCCTACTGACTCTGCCCGCGATGCAATCAGGAAGAGCCTGCACGAGCAGGGAGATTTCGAGTTTTTCGAGCTCAAGCAGTGGCCCGGGGATGTGGTCTGCGGGGCCTACCTGCAAATGGACAAGTGGGGTGAAAGCCGCGGACGCCGTCCGTTTATCTACCGCGACGGCGAGACCAATATTCATCCCAATCGCGATCAGCTGGCGATCTTCTGTTCGGACACCGCGCCGCAGAGGCTGGCGGAAAACTTCGGCGTCACTTTCGAGGCGGATGGCCATACCGCGAAAATCACCCGTGATTTCACCCGCCTGGACGAAGCCCTGGAGGCTTTCTACGACGACATCGGTCGGTATCCCGATAACACGCAGGGGCTGGCCTACCTGGTGGAGCAAACAGAAGGCACCGATGCCCTGCGCAACTATCGCGACGGTGGCTATATCGACAGTATCCCCGTGGACCCATGGGGGCAGGCCTATCAATACGATGGTTCCGCCTGGGGCCGGGTCAAGACACCTTACCGACTGTGGACCGAGGGAGCGGACCAGGCCCCCGGGGGCGAAGGCGGCGATCGCGATATCAGCGTCGAGCTACTGCCCTACCTGCAGCATGTCAACTCCCTGCGCTAGCCGGGCCCACAGCGCATGACGCCCATACGGGCAGTGGTATTTGACCTCGACGGGACCCTGGTGGATTCCGGCCTGGATTTTGCCGCCATTCGCCGCGAAATTGAGTTCCCCGAGGGCATTGGTCTGCTGGAGCACCTGGCGACCCTGCCAGCGGCGGAGCAGGCGCCGGCGGCTGCGGTGATCGAAAGGCACGAACTGGCCGGGGCACGCGGGGCGCGCTGGATGCCCGGCGCCGAAGAGTTCATGCAATACCTGGCGGAGGCAGCCGTACCCACGGCAATCCTGACCCGCAACTCCCGCGCGGCGGTGGCAGCAACCCACGCGGCCCTGGGACTGCCTGCCGTCCCGGTAATCGCCCGGGAGGATGCGCCGCCCAAACCCCACCCCGGCGGCCTGCTACAGCTTGCGGGACGCTGGGGCATACCGCCCACTGCCCTGCTGTACGTCGGTGACTACCTGTTCGACCTGCAGACAGCCGCCAACGCCGGTGCCAGGTCTGCGCTGTACCTCAGCGACAAAAATCTGCACTACGCCGACCAGGCCGATCATGTTTTCCAAGATTTCGCGGAACTCGCTACACTACTCCCGTCGTTGTCATGAACCCCTGTCAACCGGGCGGCGGTTTTTGCGGACAACTTTATCGAGCGGAGCCAAGCGATGACTAAACCGAAACGGCAGGCAGACACCCTGAGCAAGGTGCTGCGGGTCTGCTGCACCCTGGTGGGGCTACTGTTTATGGGCGTATGGGTCAACTGGTTGGTGGCGCCGGCCTCGGCGGCGGCCCAGCTGGAAATGCCGCTGCTGGCGGGCGCCGCCGGCAATACGCAGATCGGAGACATGGCCGCCTTTTTCTTCGCTACCGCCCTGTTTACCCTCCTTGGCTGCTGGCAGCGCTCGGCGACCTGGCTGATGGCCGGGGCGGTGATGGTCGGGGGCGCCGCCCTGTTCCGAGTTCTCGCCTGGAGCCTGCATGACACTGTGCTGGTCGGCTCCGCGGTGGTTCTGGAGATCGTCTGCCTGGTTCTGCTGGCAAGCTACGCCGCGCGCCTGCGCCTGGCGGAGGATTAGGCACATGCAGGAAGACAGTCTTGCCGAGGCTGTCAACGCGCTCGTTGCCGACCTGGATAAACTCACACCCGGGGAGGCTGCCTCCCGGCTCGCCGGCGAGCCGGAAGACCTCCGGCGAGCCGTGCTCGCGTCGCTGCCCGACTCGCAGGCAACCGATCTGCAGCGGCGTATCGAAATGGTGACACCATTACCGGCGGCCGCGCAGCGGCTTTCAGGTGAGCCGGCCGAGGCTGTGTCTGGGGAAACCCCGGACGCCGGCGCCGCTCAGCCGGGCGCCCCTCAGCCGGGCGCCCCTCAGCCGGGCGCCCCTCAGCCGGGCGCCCCTGGGCCGGGCGCCCCCACAGTCGAGTCGCTTCTGGATTCGCCGTTCGGGGCAATGACAGCGGAGACCACGGTCGCGGGCGCGCTGGACCGGCTGGTGCATACTACCCCGCCCAAAGGGATCACCTATATCTATGTGGTCGATCACAGCCAGCGCCTGCAGGGCGTGGTGGCCATGCGCGACCTGTTGATGGGCAGCCCGGGCCAGACCCTGGGCGACATCATGACCCCGCAGCCGATTACGCTGGCCCTCGATACACCGCTGGGCGATGCGATCCAGGCGGCACTCAAACACCGTTACCGACTCTACCCGGTAGTGGATGACGAGCAGCGACTGCTGGGCCTGGTCTACGGCTGGCGCCTGTTCGAGGCCATGGCAACAGAGTTGAGCGTACAAACCGGCAGCATGGTCGGCGTGGACCGCGAGGAGCGCCTGGGCACCCCCCTGCTGACCGCTTTCCGCATGCGTCACCCCTGGCTCCAGGTCAACCTGGTGACTGCGTTCCTGGCGGCGTTTGTGGTCGGCCTGTTCGAGGACACCATCGCCCAGATCGTCGCCCTGGCCGTGTTCCTGCCGGTACTGGCGGGCCAGAGCGGCAATACCGGCTGCCAGGCACTGGCGATCACCCTGCGCGGGCTCACCCTCGGCGAGCTGGACCATTTTCCCGTCGGACGCCTGCTGCGCAAGGAAATTGCACTCGGCGCCCTGAACGGCTTCGCCGTGGGCCTGGTGGCCGCCCTGGCAATGTGGTTGTACGCCGCCGCCACCGGGGCCACGGAACCCCTGCTGCTCGCGCTCACGATCCTTGTCGCCATGGTCGGCGCCTGCATCGGTAGCGGCATTTTCGGGGTACTGGTGCCCCTCACGCTGCGCCGATTCGGTGCCGATCCGGCCATGGCCAGCAGCATTTTCCTCACCACGTTCACCGATATCCTGGGCATGGGCCTGATGCTCCTGCTGGCGACAGTACTTATCCTCTGACATCCGCAGCCCACCACAGGCACGCTGACGAACAATCTCGACTTTTCACCAGTTTTTTGCCGCCGAAGACTTGCCCGCGGCGTAGACTTGGTTTGTCTGGGCGAGTCGCGGGTCACTGCCGGCAAACTCGCCCCCGGGAGAATTTGGGGGGAAACTGCTACCATGCGCACGTTACTGGCGTTCATCCTGTTGTCTGGCGCGTTCTCGGCCAGCGCTGAAGTCTTTCGTTGTACCGACCCGGTAACGGGGAAAACCACGTTCACTGATGTGGCCTGTCCCAGGAACGAGGCGTCAGATGATAAGATACGCGTGCAGCCTCGCAATTTCGGGGCCAATGGCCATCGGGCGGAGCGCAGCCAACACCAGAAAGCCTGGCGCAGCCAGCGTCCGGAAAGCCAGTACAGCAAGACGCCAGAGCGCGTCACCGAAGCCTTGGTCACCCGGGAGTCCGGTGCAAGCATCGCGGGGACCTGACACCGTCAAACCACCAGGGAGGTCAAATTGTTACCTATCGATGCCTCCCTCACCATCCCCGAACACGAAATCAGCCTGATCCCGATTCGCGCCCAGGGTGCCGGGGGGCAGAATGTCAACAAGGTCTCCTCGGCGATTCATCTGCGATTTGATATACCGGCATCCTCGCTCCCGGATAACGTCAAGGAACGTCTCCTTGCCCTCAAGGATCGCAGAATCAACTCTGATGGTATCCTCGTCATCAAGGCGCAGCGCTTTCGCAGCCAGGACAAGAACCGGCAGGACGCCCTGGAGCGCCTGGCTGCCATGGTGCGCTCGGCGCAACACCGGGATCCGCCCCGAAGACCCACCCGACCCAGCCTGTCAGCCCGGCGACGCCGGGTTGACCACAAGACCCGCCGGGGCCAGGTCAAGGCGCTGCGGGGCAAAGTCCGATAGGCGACAAAAGTCGACGCTGGCCAGCCAGCATGGCGCCCTCTAGAATGTGGCTCCTCGGCCAGCAAGGCCACCTGCGTAGCTGCCCAAGGAGGTTCAATGCAATTCAGTCGCGCCAGCGAGCGCCTGCAAGTTGATAATTCGGCGCTCTGGGGCGTCCACGAAACCGCGCTGGCACGGCAGGCTGCGGGTGACGACGTCATCCTGTTCTCCATCGGCGACCCCGACCTGCCCACGATCGACATCATTACCGAGCACGCGATTGCCAGCCTGCGTGCGGGCCGCACCCACTACTCGCCTGGCGCCGGCGAGCTCTCTCTGCGGGAGGCGATCGCCAGCATCGAGCGACGCGCCAGCGACAAGCCGGTAGACCCCGACCAGGTGGTCATCCACCCCGGCGGCACCAATGCCATCTACACCACCCTGTCCTGCTTCCTCGATGAAGGTGACGAAATTGTGATCCCTGCGCCCATGTATGTGGGTTACCAGGGGCTGCTCGCGGCCATCGGGGCCCAGGTGGTCCCGGTGCCGCTGGCGACGGCTGACAATTTCGCCCTGGACGTGGAAGCGGTGAAGGCCGCCTTTACCCCGAAAACGCGCGTGCTGTTCCTGAACACCCCGGGGAACCCCGCAGGCAATATGCTGGAATCGTCGCAACTGCGTGCCCTGGCGGACTTCTGCCTGGAGCGCGGAGTGTGGATTGTCTGCGATGAGGTGTACTCCATGATCACCTTCGATCGTTCGCACGTGTCCCTGCACCGGGCTGCCGGAAGCATGGAGAACGTGGTGATTATCGACGCCCTGTCCAAGTCCCACGCGATGACCGGCTGGCGTATGGGCTGGACCGTTTCCTCGATCGAAGTGGCCCGGCGCCTGGTGGAATACGCTTCGGGATCGATCTTCGGCTGCTGCCAGTTCGTCCAGGATGCTGCCGCCTTCGCGCTCAAGAACGACGAGGAGTACATGCGCGCGGTGGCCGACGAATACCGCGTACGGCGCGACTATGCGCTGGAGCGCATCGGGCGGATCAACGGCGTCAGCGCCAACCGGCCGGCTGCGGGTATGTTCGTGATGATGAACGTGGCCGAAGTGGAGCCCGACGGGCTGACCTTCGCCCGCGGCCTGCTGGCCCACGGCGGCGTCTCCGTACTGCCTGGTGCCGCCTTTGGCGACATCACCCGCAGCTTTGTGCGGCTGTCGCTGACCCACCCCGTGCACGTGATGAGCAAGGCCTTTGATCGCATGGAGCAGTACATCGCCAGCCTGCAGCAGGAGGGGCAATAGCATGTCGACCTGCGGTGAACAGTTGATGCAGCTCCTGCAGGCCTACGGTGTCGACACCGTCTTCGGCATACCCGGGGTACACACGGTCGAGCTCTATCGCGGCCTGCCCGCGACCGCTATCCGCCACATTACGCCGCGCCACGAACAGGGCGCGGGCTTCATGGCGGACGGCTACGCCAGGGTCACGGGTAAACCCGGCGTGTGCCTGATCATTACCGGTCCGGGGATGACCAATATCGCCACCGCGATGGGCCAGGCCCTGGCGGACTCCATCCCGCTGCTGGTGATCTCCTCCGTCAACCGGCGCGACCAGCTCGCCCTGGGAGAGGGGCGCCTGCACGAGCTACCTGACCAGCGCGCGATGCTCGCCGGCGTTACCCGCTTCAGCCACACGCTGATGGACCCCGCCAATCTTCCCCAGGTCATGGCACAGGCTTTTACCGTGTTCGGTAGTGAGCGGCCCGGCCCCGTACACATCGAGATTCCCCTGGATGTGATTACCGCGCACGCAGACGAGATTTCGCTGCAACCCTATCCCCTCCCCGGGCCACCCGCGCCTGATCCCTCGGCAATCGACAGCGCCGCCAGCCTGCTGGCCGCTGCAAGCTCACCGCTGCTGATTGTCGGCGGCGGCGCACTACAGGCCGCGAGCGAGGTAATCGCGCTGGCTGAGACGCTGGATGTGCCGGTATTGACCACGGTCAATGCCAAGGGACTGATACCCGCGAGCCACCCCCTGGCCACCGGGGGCTCCCCCTCCTGCCGGCCATTGCGCGCGGCCATGGAGGCAGCGGACCTGGTACTCGCGGTGGGTACCGAGTTCGCCGAAACCGACTACGACTTTTTCTTTGCCGGCGCACTGTCAATGCAGGGCAAGCTGATCCGCGTGGATATCGATCCGCGGCAGCTGAACCGGAACGTCCGTGCCACGCTGCCAATTCTTGGCGATGCCAGGCTGAGCCTCGCGGCACTGCTGGAACAGCTGCCGCCCGCAAACGCGCCCCGGGTGCGCGAATCCGGCGTCGCGCGCGCCGCAGCCTTGCGTGAGCAGCTGCGGACCGAGCGCGACCCCGGCTACACGGCGTTCCTGCAGGCGCTGGTAGAGGCGCTGCCGGAAGTCACTATTGTGGGCGATTCTACCCAGCCCACCTACTTTGCCTGGCTGTACCATGATTCGGAAGCGCCGCGGCGCTACTTCCACTCCGCCAGCGGTTATGGGACGCTGGGTTACGCGATTCCCGCCGCCATCGGTGCTGCGGTGGCCAACCCCGGGCAGCCCGTCATAGGATTGATTGGCGACGGCGCTGCGCAATTCACCCTGGGAGAGCTGGCCAGTGCAGTGGAACTTGGCCTACCCTTGATCTTCCTGCTCTGGAACAATAGTGGCTATGGTGAGATCAAACGGTTTATGCAGGAAGGCGGTATTCACGAGACCGGGGTCGACATCCATACACCGGACTTCGTGGCCGTCGCAAGGGCTATGGGGTGTCACGCCGATCGGGCGCGAGATCTCCCCGGTTTGCAGGATCAGCTCCGCGAGGCGATGCAGCGCACGGGGCCGACCTTGCTTGAAGTGGTCCAGGAGGATTTTGTAAGCGGCTACCCCATGCCCTGATCAATGTGGGGCAACCATCACGGATTCATAACCGCCGGCTCAAGTTGTGATTGCCGGCACAGAAAGGAGAGAGACATGAATATTGAAGTGACGGGCATCGTCGGGCTGTTGATTCTGATCGCCGACATCTGGGCGATTATCAATGTGATCCAGTCCCCGGCAGACACACTGAAGAAAGTCTTCTGGATCGTCGTCATCCTGATCCTGCCGGTGATCGGCCTGATCCTCTGGTTCCTGTTCGGGCCGAGGGGGTGACCATGGACACCGGCAATCCACTTGCGCCCGGCCGCGGCTGGGTCTTTGCCGCGCTGTTCCTGCTCTGCGCGCTACCGGCGCTGGCAGAGGGTCAATCCGATGCCATGATCAGCGTCAGTGGCGAGGGGGAAGCCATGCTTGCGCCCGATATGGCGGTGGTCTCCCTGACCGTGACCAGGGAAGCCAAGACCGCGCGCGAGGCGCTGGACGCGAGCTCCGCGGCCATGCGGGAGGTCATTGCTGCAATGCGCGCGGCAGGTATCGCCGAGCGTGACCTGCAGACCCAGAACTTCAGTATCCAGCCCCGTTACGTCTACCCGAAGACAAACAAACAAGCCGACAACGCTCCGCGAATAGTTGCTTACCAGGTCAGCAACAGCCTCGGCGTGCGGGTGCGAGACATCGCCAGAGTGGGCGAGGTACTGGACACGGCGATCAGGCTGGGGGTCAACGATGGCGGGCAATTGCAACTCACCAATGATGACCCCGGGGCCGCGCTGGAGAAGGCACGTGTTGCCGCGGTGAAGGATGCCCTGGAAAAAGCCGAAACCCTGGCCAGGGCGGCCGGTGTGAAAACCGGGGACATTATCAGTCTGTCCGAGCATTCGGTGTCACCCCGCCCACGACCGATGATGGCAGCGGAGATGTCAATGTCCCGCGCCGCCGCAGACGCGGTGCCCATTGCCGGCGGTGAGAATAGCTATCGCGTTAACGTACAGCTGACTATTGCTATCGAGCAGTAGGGTCGCTGCAAGCCCTGCCGGCGCGCCAGGCCACGCGCCGGTGACTTTGTTCTGCTCCACCGCGAGCGACACCGATTGACGGTGCCTCACACACTTTAGAACTTCGCTTCCCAGCGCATGCCCAGGGACACGATCTCGCCGGAAAGATTGTCGTAGCTTCCCAGCGCCTGGTAGCTGACAAAGCCGCTGATGCCGTGGATGAACTGTGCGCTCAGCCCGGCCCCGTAGACGAGGTAGCTGGTATCCGGGTCGTCCGGTTCGATCAGCATACCGGTGGCGTCGTCAAATGCGCCCCCGGGGTCATTCACAAAGCGATAGCGGATACCATCAGCGCTGTCCTCAAACTCCCGGGTATACTCCAGGCGCAGGTACGGCGTCAGTACGCCCCAGCTGGGCAGAAGGGTGTAGCTGATCTGCCCTCCCGCGCTCAAGCTCGTAGACTCAAGGCTCTGCTCTGCGATATCGAGGTCCCAACCGCCCGCTCCGCTCTCGCGAAAGGGGTCAAACTCGCCATCGAGGTAAAAGAACCTGGCCAGCGGATCTACATTGAGGCCACCCCAGTTAAAGTTGTAGCCGAGATTGAGGCTGATGTAATACTCGGAGCCATCGGTTTGGCCTTCCGCCACACGATCCACGCTGCCGCCAAAGTCCTGATAGACGATATTGCGCTCGGTCTCCACGTCGGACCAGCCGTAGCTGATAATCCCGTCGAGGTAACCACTACCCGAATAGAGGCTGCCGTAGAGCGCCACGGCGTAGTTGTCCGTATTGGTCTGTCCCGCGTTGTCCGCGAATTCGACATCCGACTGCCCCATGCTCAGGGACGCCCCGGCAAACAGATTGTCGGTCACCCTGTAGTCCGCGCCCACGGTCAGCGTCTGGGCGTCGAAATCAAACGCCGACTCCCGGGCGGTTGCGTCCTGCTCGCCAAAGTTCAGGTCACCGCGAACATACAAACCCAACCGGCTGTAGGCGCGCAGTTCATCCTGCTCATCGGCACTGGCGCCCAACCCCGTCGCCGCCAGGGATTCCTGCAACACGGCATCCAGCTCGCGCCCGTGCACAGTCTGGTCACCCATCTGCAGATTCAGGCCGACGATGCTGATCCCACGGGAACCCTCTCTTACCCGGGAGATACGTGCTCCCACATTGCGAAAGCGAGAGAAAGACAGGACGCGGAAAGACTTGCCGATGGCGGCCAGCTCCTCCGGCGTAATGGCCTTCAGCGCCACCAGCGCCTGCTTGGCGGTGGTACCCTGTGCGCGCAAGTTGGTACAGAGGTCCAGCAGGTCCGCCTGTCCCTCGGAACCGGGCTCCAGGCCGGGGCACAGGCTGTCGATGCGCCTCGATGTGCGCAGTTCGTTCACCGAGGCGCTGTTCAACACGCTGGTTCCATCGGCGTCCTGCTTGCTGGTGACACCACCCTGTGCGGTCTTGCCCGCATTGACCTGCAGACGTGCCAGTACCGGGGCCGATTCCAGGCCGGCCGGATCGCCCAGGGCCCTGTCCCTGACCTTGTAGGTAAAGCTGTCGGGGCCGGAATACCCTGCAAACGGCTGGTAAGTGAAACTGCCATCCGGGCTCAGGGTTAGCTCACCCTGTTCCGGCTCGGTAACCAGCACCACGATCAGGGGATCCAGGTTGGGGTCCCGGTCATTCTCCAGAAGGGATTGCCCCTCAAAGTCTTCGCCGAAATCCTCGCCCGCGGCTACCGGGGCAACATTCTCCCCAGGCAAGCTGGCCACCAGGCTTGCTGTGGCGATCTCACTCTGGCTATCGCCGTCGGAGGCCCTGTAGGTGAAGCTGTCCGGACCCTCGTAGCCCGGGTCGGGGGTGTATACGAAGCTACCATCGGGGTTCAGCTGCAGGTCCCCGTTGCGCGTGGGCGTTTCCAGCACGGCCGTTAGCGTACTGCCGTTGCCGCCCTGGTCGTTGGCCAGCACATTGGCACCCTCGAACTGCGGGCCAAAGTTGTCATCCCGCGCCACCGGCGCCTCATTGGTCGCCTCCGGCACGCTGAGGCTGACCACGCCAACCGAATCACTGTCGAGATCGCCGTCATTGGCCCGGTAGCTGAAACTGTCTGGGCCGGAAAAATTCGCCGCGGGCATATAGTTAAAGCTGCCATCGGGGTTCAGCGTGAGGCTGCCGTTAGCCGGCGATTGCACCAGGATAGCGGTCAGGGTCTCGCCCTCTGGATCAATATCATTGGCGAGCACGTTGGCACCCTGGTAGGCCTCGCCGAAATCATCGTCGACCGCAACCGGGGGCTCGTTCGCAGGAGGCGGGACCCGCAAAGTCACGAGGCCCGGGATCTCCGCCATCGAGGTGCCGTCTGAAACCTGGTAGCGAAAGCGAACATTACCGCTGAAACCGTCTTCCGGGGTGTAGAGGAACGTCCCGTCAGGGTTCACCACCACGCTGCCCGACGAGGGCGTTTCGGCCAGGGATGCGGTAAGGCTGTCGCCGTCGGCATCGGTATCGTTGGCCAGCAGGTTGGCGTTGACATAGTCGACGCCAAGGATGTCGTTCCCGGCTACCGGGGGCGCGTTATTCGCTGGCACCGTGCCGCAGGTAGAATCCACGACATTGGAATAGTTATTGGTGATAAAGACCGGAGTGGTGAACAGTAGAGTATCCTGTACGTCATAGAGCTCAACCGTAACGGTTTGATCCAGGTTAAGGGTATTCTCAAAAACGTACGTCAGGCAGGGACCCTGCCCGACGAATGGCGAGACAAGGGCAGCCGCATCTCCGTTGTTCTGGACGGACACCACCTCGACCCGGACGATCGAAGGATCCTCGAACTGCTGGCTTAAATCACTGCCGACCGGTATCTGCTCAGCGGACGCAGTCAGCGACAGAACCCCCATCTGACAGGCCATCACTATTCCGGCCGGAATGTGCCTGTTCATACCCTGCTTCCTTTTCCCGGGCACTGCGCCCCCCTGAACCAAGTATTAGCGCAGGGGGACATCAGGTCAATGAAAGCTTGCCGGTTGCCAGGGTCATGGAGCGCAACCGTAGAGGCATCAGCTAGCGGAACTGGTAGGTCAGGTCCAGGCCGTAGGTGCGCGGGCGCCCGTAGGTATTACCCGCAAAACCCAGGGACCCGAAGTCGATGCCCCACTCCCGATATTCCTCGTCGGTCGCGTTCTTGACCCAGGCGGCGAGTCGCAGGTCACCCCTCTCACCCAGACTGATGTCCTTGAGGCTGAGGCGGGCATTGACGATCGTCCGCGATTCGGCTCTGTCGAACTGGTTCTGGAAGGGATGGAAGGTGAACTCATCACTGTAGGTGGCATCCACCCGCGCCGAGAGTGCACCAAAACTCATCGGGTCGAAGTCGTATTGCAGCCCGAAGTTAAGGGTATTTTCCGGCGCCCGGGGCATCGTGGTGACTTCCGAGATATCCTCCTGCATATTGGTCGCAGGGTTGAGTGCCGAGTACTCGTCAAACTCCGCGTCGAGATAACCGTAGGTAACTTCCGCGATCAGGCCCTGGGTCAGCAGCGCCGTCACCTCCAGCTCAAAGCCCTGGTAGGTCGCGGCCCCCGCGTTCACCAGGCGACTGGAGGCGCCGCCGGAACCCGCCTCGAACTGGGTAATCTGGATATCCTCGTAATCGTTGTAAAACAGCGCCGCGTTAACCCGCAACCGCTGGTCCAGCCAGTCAGACTTCAGGCCCACCTCGTAGGAGAAGACTTCCTCCTCATCCACCGCGTTTTCCCAGCTGCTCACGGTTGAAGCCCGCGAGTTGAAGCCGCCGCTGTTATAACCGGTGGAATAGGTCGCGTAAAGGTTGGCGCCGGGCGACAGGGCGTAGTTCAAAGTCAGCAGGTAGCTCACGTTGTCCCATGTATCCGAGTTCTCGAGTCGGTCGTCTATGGAAGTGTGGCCGATACTCTCGTTGAACAGGAAGCCGCTGCGGTCGTCCTCGGTGTAACGAATGCCGGCGGTCACTGCCAGGTCCTCGGTCAGTGAATAGGTCGCCTGGCCGTAGGTCGCCCAGGACTCCGTGGTCTGGCCGTAGATAAAGTCTACCTGGCCGTTCAGGTTCGGGTCCGCCCCGGGGAATGGAAATGGCAGCGGCAGGCGCTGGGTACCCTGGCAGAAGAGGCCCTGGCCCGGGATATCGTTACACAGGCCCGCCGCGACAAAGGCGCCGTCGAGCTGGTTGCCCAGCAGGAACTGGATCGGCAGGGAGAAGGTTTGCGGATTGTCCTGGTAAACCTCTTCCTCGTACTGGAAGTAACCCACGGTGTACTGCAGGCGGTCATTGAAGGCATCACCAATCAGCTGCAGTTCGTGGGTGGTCAGCTCGATATAACCTTCATCAATCGCCGCGTGGAAACCCGGTGAGGGGATTTCCATGCCGCCGCCGTAGAACAGGTCGCGGGCGGTCAGCGCACCACCGTCCAGATCAGTCGAGCCATAGCCCGACTGGGTTTCGCGATCAGCGAAGATGTACTTGACGGTGAAGGGCGCGAGCTCCCATTCGGCGGTCAGGGTATGGCCCTCGACATCCAGGTACTCGGTGGTCACCGCATCCAGGGTGTAGTCCTCGCGCCGGGATTTCGGGTCGCCGATGGAAGCCTCCATCTGCTGGTACAGCTGGCCGCCCAGCAGGGTGAAGGGCGTTGGCGTGGTGGTGAAGCCGTTAAACAGCGAGCTCTTGACCTCGCTGATCTGGAACGGGGTGGGCACACCCAGGTTATTGGTGCGGTCGTAGCTGTAGTCGATGGTAAACCGGTCGGTGGGCTCGAAGCGCAGGGCAATGCGGTAGGACTCGTTATCCTCGGAACCGAGATCACTCTCCTGGCCGGGAAAATCATTGTCAGCCCAGCCGTCATAGTCCATCCACATACCCGACACCTTGGTCGACAGCATATCGAAGACCTTGGGCAAATCCGCAGACACGGACATGCGCTGGTAGCCGTCGTTACCCAGGCTGCCTTCCACCTTGACCCCCAGCTCCCCGGTGGGCTTTACCGTGGTCACGTTCAGGGCCCCGCCGGTGCTGTTGCGGCCGAACAGGGTGCCCTGGGGGCCGCGCAGCACTTCCACGCTTTCCAGGTCGACAATGTCGAACACAGCGCCCACGGTCTTGCTCATGTATACCCCGTCCAGGTAAAAGCTGGTCTTGGGGTCGGTCATGAGGGAAGTCTCGCCGTTGCCCACACCACGGATGAAAATCGACATATTGGAATTGGAAGAGGGCTGCTTCTGGATATTGGTGTTCGGCGCCAGGCCACCGATGTCGGAGATATCGTAGATGCCCAGGTCAGCGATCTTTTCACTGTTAAAAGCAGTGATCGCGATCGGCGTATCCTGCAGCATGGTCTGGCGGCGCTGGGCGGTGACAACCACCTCCTCCAGCACTGAGGCCTGGGCGAAGACAGCCGGGGCATGGGGCAGCGCCGACATGGCAAGAATGGCGGCGGCCAGGGGTTTAATCGTGGTGCGATGCGGGTGAACCATGATCCTTCTCCACTTTATATTATCGTCAGTTATGGGTTTTACACTTGCTGCTTTTTCTTGTTGTCGTTGCTAGCGAGCCACCTGGAAGCCCTCGCGGCGGGCATCCCAGGTAGTCTCTGTCAGGCCGCGTTCCCGCAGCCGGAATTTCTGCACCTTGTTAGTAGGTGTATACGGCAAGCTCGCCACCGATTCAATGTACCTTGGCACGAAAAAGTGCGGCGCGTTGTCGTTGATGAATGCTGCCAGCTCCTCCGGCTGCAGTGATTCGCCCTCGCGGCAAACGATGTCTACCTTCAGTTCATCCTCGCTGGCAAGCTCCTCGCTCGGAATACCGTAGGCGGCGCAGTCCGCCACCGCCGGGTGGCGACGTACGATCATCTCCACTTCAAAGGTGGAGATATTGCGGCCCTTGTAGCGCACGGCATCTTTCTTGCGATCGCAGAAAAAATAAAAGCCGGCATCGTCGCAGCGCGCGAGGTCACCGGTCTTGTACCACTCGCCCTCGAAAGCATTCGCGGTGGCCTCGGGGTCGTCGAAGTAGCCGTTGAAGATCGCGTAGGGTTCTCTCGGCCGCAGCCAGAGCTCGCCGGGCTCGCCCGCGGGCACGTCGCGGCCCTCGTCGTCGACCAGGCGCACGTCCACGTAGTGGACTGGTGTGCCGCAGCTGCCCGGCGGCACCTCGCCCTCACATTCATCCTGGTTGATCACGGTAAAGGCCTCGCTCTGGCCCAGGCCCTGGGGCATCAGCTCCACCCCGAAGCGCTCGCTGAAAGGGCCCGCCACGTCTGGCGGCATCGGTACCGCCATCAGCTTGCGCAGGCTGTGGTCTGCATCGTCGGGCTTTGCTGGCGCATTCCACAGGAACATGTGCATCGCACCCAGGGTAAAGCTCTGGGTGGCTCCGTAATGATCCACCCGGTCCCAGAAGCTGGATACGGAAAAACCGGGCTCCAGCGCCAGCGGCAGGCCCGCCAGCAGCGCCCGCAGCACCGAGGTCACCCAGGCCGCGGAGTTGTACAGGGGCAGGACCGAGAGAATCACATCACCCGGCTCGACGCCAAACTGGTTGTTCGCCGACTCGACCGCGTTAAACCAGACATTGTGGCTCTGCATCACCCCCTTGGAACGACCGGTCGTACCCGAAGTCCACAGCACCGCGCAGGTATCACCACAGGTGAAATCCGCCATCGGTGGTTCCGGCGACTCCGGCAGGTAGAGGGACTCCAGCGGCAGGGCGCCAGACAGTTCCGGGGCGTCGCCCAGGCTGGCCACGGGCAGGCCGTCCAGATCGCCGCGAATCTCCGCCAGACGTGCTGCGTGTTCGCTGTCGGTTACCAGCAGTGATGGCCGGCTGCGCAGGATAGAGTCGCGCAGCCAGTCCCCCTTGTAGTCGCTGTTGACCGGCACCCAGACCGCGCCAAGCTTGTTCGCTGCCAGGGCCAGGAAAATTACGTCCGGCGCGGTATTCATAAAGAACACAATGCGCTCGCCAGCGCCGATACCCTGGGCGGCGAGGCCGGCCGCCAGGTCGTTGACCTGCTGGTTGGCCGCCGCGTAGCTGATCACCTCATCGCCGAACAGTATAAACGGGGCCTCGCCCAGCGTCTTCGCCTGCTCCCGCAAGGCACGTCCGAGGTGGCGTTGGCTGCGATCGTCGAAATCCACTTTGTGCATCAGTTATCCGCTCCCAGAATCAGGCCACTGGTGGGCACGCCGGTGCCCGCCGTGACGAGTATATGTTCCAGCCCCGACACCTGGTTCACCGCCTCGCCGCGCACCTGGCGCACGCCCTCGGCGACCCCGTTGAGACCGTGGATGTAAGCCTCTCCGAGCTGGCCTCCGTGGGGGTTTACCGGCAGGCGCTCGCCGCGCCGATGGTGACCCTCGCGCAGGAACTCGCAGGCACGGCCGCGTTCGCAGAAGCCGAACTCCTCAAGCTGGGGCAGGACGAAGGGCGTGAAGTGGTCGTAGAGGATGGCCGCCTGCATATCCTCCGGCCCAAGCCCTGACATGGCATAGAGATTGTCTGCCACGACCCGCATTTCCGGCAGGCCAATCAGGCTGTCGCGGTAGAAAGATGTCATCATCCGCTGGTCATCCGCCGCCCCCTGGGAGGCACCCCGTACCAGCACCGGCGGCTGGCGCAGTTCCCGCGCCCGTTCTGCCGATACCAGCACCAGTGCCACTGCACCGTCGCTCTCCTGACAGCAGTCCAGCAGGCGCAGGGGCTCCGCAATCCAGCGAGCCGCCTGGTGATCGTCCAGGGTAATCGGCTGTTGGTAGAACCAGGCCTGGGGATTGCTGGCGGCAAAATCGCGCCCGCCCACGGCCACGCGGCCGAAATCCTCGGTCGTGGCTCCGGTTTCGTGCAGGTAGCGCTGGGCAAACATCGCAATCCAGGCCGCGGGGGTCATCAGTCCGTGGGGGAAATACCAGCCGAAATCCACGGTTTCGAAGGCATTGGGATCCTCGGTGAGCAGCCCACCCTGGCCGAAACGAAAGCCGGAGCGTTCGTTCATTGCGCGGTAGACCACGACCACGTCAGCCACCCCGGTGGCGACAGCCATGGCCCCGTGCATCACCGGCGCACAGGCCGCGCCACCGCCGTAGTGGGCGCGGGAGAAAAAGCGCAGTTCGCGACCACCAATCAGTCGATGCAGTTCGATCTCGGGGTTGTTGTCCATGGTGTAGGTGGCCATGCCGTCCACCTCGGCAGGATCAATGCCGGCATCCGCCAGGGCAGCGAGGATAGCTTCCACGCCCAGCTGGATCTCGGTGCGGCCGGAACGCTTGGAGAACTCGGTAG
Source organism: Sediminihaliea sp. (assembly GCA_965222335.1). Taxonomy (GTDB): domain Bacteria; phylum Pseudomonadota; class Gammaproteobacteria; order Pseudomonadales; family Halieaceae. Next base: position 813,087 of record OZ244944.1, read on the forward strand.
CACCCACGCCGGCAACTGCTGCCCTGTCTCGCAAGGGATGACTCATGACGAAACCTCCAGGGACACCGTCACCGTCCCGGTAACGTGATAGCCGAGCCGGTTCTTGCCGCGAATTTCAAGGCTGACTTCGCCACTAGCGGCGTCTACCGCCACCACTTCACCACTGAGGGTCATCACATCGTCCGGGTAGTTGGGTACCCCCAGCTTGATCGACACCTTGCGCAGGCGGGCAGCCGGACCGGCCCAGTCAGTCACGTAGCGGCCCACCAGGCCGTTGGTGGTCAGGATGTTCATAAAGATGTCCGGGGAACCCAGGGCCTGGGCCGCCACCCGGTCATGGTGCACGTTCTGGTAATCCCGCGATGCCATAGCGCCGGCGACAATCAAGCCGGTGGTGACCGGGATATCCAGGGCCGGGAGGCTGTCACCCGGGCTGAGGTTTTGCAGCGTTGGCGCACTCATTTGCGCGCTCCCAGGGCAGCGTTCCCTGCCAGCAGATTACCCATAACATCCTCACTCCCGGCGGCGCCACCGAGGTCAAACTCCAGTTGTTTAGCCCACAGGAAATAACGGTGCACCGGATACTCAAGATCGGCGCCAATGCCACCGTGCAGGTGCTGCGCCGTATGCGCGACCCGGTGGCCCGCCTCCGCGGCCCACCAGTAGGCGGTCTCCGCCTCGAGGCTGGCATCCAGCCCCTCGTGCAGGCGCCACGCGGCACTTTCAGTCGTGGCACGCAGGGCCTCTACATCGATATAGCCGTCCGCGGCACGCTGGGACACGGCCTGGAAGGCAGCCAGGGGCTGGCCGAACTGGCTGCGCTCGGTGGTGAATCGCGCGGTGCGCTGCAGGGCTTCCTCGATTACGCCCAGCTGGACCATGGCCGTGGCCACTCGCACCCGCTGGGTAAACACCGCGGCGCCCCCGGGGAGCACCACCGCGGGGGCGTCCAGCTCGGCCTCACAGGCCGGCAGATTATTGCTCAGTACGCCGTCACTGAGGCTCACACCCTCGCCTTCCAGGTCTACCAGCGCCAGGTCCTCATCGAGAGTCGCGAGCAGCCAACGGGCGTCGCGGGCGTAGGGCAGCAAGGGCAGGCAGCCGCGCACGCGCTCGCCGGAGCGCACCAGCCCGGGAAGCGCGGAAGCGGTCATGATCACCTCGCCCGCGCCGAGCGCTGTCGCCAGTTCGGTCTGCCCACCCTCCTGCAGGGACAGCGCCCCCACGAGGACCGGCAACAGGGGCAGCGGCGCGAGCACGCGCCCCTGCTCGCGCAGGACCTGGCAGATGCCGATGAAGCCCAGCCCGCTGCCGCCACAGTCTTCCGACAGACTGACCGCCAGCAGCCCCGCGTCGGCGAGCTGCTGCCACAGTTCCGAATCCAGCACCGTACCCTGATCGCGATGGTATTCATCGCTCACCCGGTTGCCGAGCACCTGGCGCGCCAGGGCCGCCACCTGCTGGTGGTCATCGCTGTAGGCAAAATCCATCAGCCGGCCTCCCGTGGGCGGAATCGGTGCAGCTGGAATCCAGGCTCGACCTCGGCAAACTCGACCTCCACTGGCATGCCGACAGTCACCTCGTTGCGGTTGACGCCGGTCAGGTTGGAAACCAGCCGTGTGCCCTCCTCCAGTTCCACCAGGGCCACGATGTTCGGGTAGTCAAAGGGCGGAATCTCGGGGTAATGCATCACCGTGAAGCTATAGACGCTACCACGTCCGCTGGCGGTCACTGCCTCCCAGTCCAGCGACTGGCAGTGCGGGCAGGCAGGCGCAGGCGGGTGGCGCAGGGTGGCGCAGGCCGCGCAGCGCTGAATCCGCAACTCGCCGGCATCCACGCCCTCCCAGAAAAAAGCCGTGTCCTGGTTGCGCACCGGGCGCATACGCTGTGCCGCGGCGGGCCTCGCAGGCCCCTCTTCTGCGACCGCGGGCTGCGCGGACTCGTGGGGCGCATACTTGAACACGCGGAAGTGCATCACCGCGACCAGTTCATCCCGCTGGTTGAAGTAGCGGGACTCCTCGGTCACGAAAAACCCGGTGCCCAGGGCCGTCGCTTTCTCGGCCGAGATCGACTCGATGCGCGAGTGGTTGTAAAGCTCGTCACCCGCCTGCACATAGGCCAGGTACTCCTGCTCGCAGTTCACCGCCACGACGGCGGGATAGCCCAGTTCCTCGAGGGCGCCAAGCACCGCGAAGGAGTCGCGTTCGTCGGAGCCCGGGGGACGCTGATTACGGTAGCCGCGCATGGTCCAGGCCTGCAGCATGGTCGGTGGCGCTACCACGTCCGCAAAGCCCGCCTCGCGCGCTGCCTCGGGATCAAGATAGATGGGGTTGTGGTCGCCCAGGGCCTCGCACCAGTGGCGAATCATCGGCGCGTTGACCGGATCCCAGCCCAGGTAGGGCCCGTGCTCCTGGTCGACGTAGGCGGCAAGTTGTTGCTCAGTATCTGACATGGCTGCTTATCGGCTTATCGAGAGAATGGCCCCGGCGTGATGCAATTGCTCTGCCGGGGGATTGGTCGCAAACAGGCCGCGGTAGAACAGGGCTGCCAGCCACTCCGCCATTTCTGCCTGGGTAAGACGCACCTGGCGCAGGCGCGGGTCGCGATCGATGTAATAGTCGCTCATCAGTTCCTTGCCCACGCCGCTGAGGCCGTGCACCAGCAGCTCCACCTCCGCCTTGTTCAGGGTGCATTCCGGAAACACGTAGGGAAAGACATCGATCAGGCGGTGCAGACGCTGGTCGAAGGAGCGCTTCCAGCGCTCACGAAACAGGGGATCGTCGGTGCAGAACTGGGCGATGCAGCGCATGATGCCGGGGTGTTCGGCGTGGATGCGCACACAGATCTCGTAGTGGGCGCGCAGGCGATTGAACCAGTCACCCTTGCCCACGCCCTTCTCGATGACCTCGACCGCCTCGAACTCGGCAATATGGGCATCGAGCAACTCATCGACCAGGCTGCGCAGATCCTTGAAGTAATGGTAGAACAGGCCGGTGGCCACCCCCGCCTCCGCGGTGACGTCCTTGACCCGGAGCTGGTGATAACCGACCCGGTCCAGCACCCGGGTCGCCGCCGCGAGCAAACGCGACCGCGCCGCCTCGCCGCGGGCGGAGCGCTTGGCATCAGATTGGCCAGCCGGTGTGGCAGCTTGCATGCGAACCTTCTCGTTATCGCTTTTATGGCCGCGATTATTATTGAACTTAAATTCAATTTCAACAATAATTCGGCCACGCACGTAAACGGGAGTCCCGCATGCACCTGGAGCACACCCCACAGCAGAAGGCCCTGCGCCGAGAACTGCACCAGTACTTCACCGAACTGATGACCCCGGAACTGCTCGACGCCACCCGTGGTAACGAGGGGGGCGATGCCTACAAGTCGGTGATCCGCCAGATCGGTCAGGACGGCTGGCTGACCCTCGGCTGGCCGGAGGAGTACGGCGGCCAGGGCCGTGGGCCCATGGACCAGATGATCCTGTTCGAGGAGGCGCAGCTGGCGGGCGCGCCACTGCCCTTTGTGACCATCAACACCGTGGGACCTGCGATCATTGCCCACGGCTCGGAGGCGCACAAACGCTTTTTCCTGCCACGCATTGCTGCCGGTGACCTGCACTTCGCGATCGGCTACAGCGAGCCGGATGCGGGCACCGACCTGGCGGCGCTCAAGACCCGTGCCGTACGCGACGGTGACGACTGGGTGATCAGCGGCACCAAGGTATTTACCTCCAGTGCCGAAGCCGCCGACTATATCTGGCTGGCAGCGCGCACCGATGACGAGGCGGAGCGCGCCCACGCCGGCATCACCCTGTTTATGGTCGACACCCAGCAGCCGGGTTTCAGCTTCTCCCCGATACACACCGTGGGTGATGTGCGCACCAACATGACCTACTACGATCAGGTCCGCTGCCCCGACGACATGATCTGCGGCGAGCTCAACCAGGGCTGGAAACTGGTGACCTCGCAGCTGAATCACGAGCGCGTCGGCCTGGCCGCCATCGGCGTGTACGCCTGGAAACTGTACGAGCAGACCCTGGCCTGGGCCCGGAGCCCGGACCCCAGCGGCACGCGCCCGATTGACCAGGATCGCGTGCGGCGGCTGCTCGCGGTCGCCTACGCCCGCCTCGAGGCCATGCGCCTGATGAACTGGCGCATGGCGTGGCAGATGGAGCGCGAGGAGCCGGATCCGGCCTACACCTCCGCCATCAAGACCTTCGGCACGGAGGTGCTGATCGAAATCTACCGGCTGCTGATGCAGGCGCTCGGCCCGCGCGCCTCGCTGCGCCGGGGCAGTGCCGGTGAAGTCCTGCAGGGCGACCTGGAAATGGCCTATCGCCGCTGTCAGATCAACACCTTTGGCGGTGGCGTGGTCGAGGTCATGCGCGACCTGGTGGCCCAGTTCGGCCTCGGCATGACCCGCCGGCCGCGGCGACTGCACTAGGCCGCCTGCGATACCGGTGCCCCGCGCACCGGTGAACCGCGGGCCGGCCCCGGGCGTACTTTTCTCATGCCTGATGCCCGCCGCAACATCCAGCTCTTCTGGTTTCGCCAGGACCTGCGCCTCGATGACAACGCCGCCCTCGCCGACCACGCCGGCGCAGAGACACTGCTGTGCGTCTTCTGCCCGCCGCGCCCCCGGCCCTGGTGCAACCTTGCGGGCATCGGCGCACAGCGCCAGCGTTTCCTGCTGGAGTCCCTGCAGGACCTGCAGCAGGCACTCGCGGCGCAGGGCCAGCAGCTACTGATCGTCGACCAGCCGCCGGCGCAGGCAATACCCGAACTTGCGCGCCAGTATGATGTCAGTCGGGTCGGCGTCAGCCGCAGTCCCGGGGTCTACGAGGCGCGCGAGGTCAGGGAAGTGGCTGCCCGGCTTGAGGTACCGCTACAGGTACATACAGGCAACACTCTCTTCCAGGCGACCCAACTGCCCTTTGCCGTAGCCGACTGCCCTTCGCAGTACACGCCCTTCCGGCAGGCGGTCAAAGACCTGGCACCCCGCACGCCGCAATCCTGCCCGGACCTGCCGCCCCCGCCCCCAGGGCTTGCACCCGCACAGCTGCCGGCAGCGCCCTGCCAGGCCCATCCGGCATTTGCCCATCGCGGGGGGATGCAGGCTGGTACCAGCCGTCTGCAGATGTGGCTGGACCGTGGCCTGGCCCACTACCGGGATACCCGCAACGAACTGGAGGGCCTGCTGCACGCCAGCCATCTCTCGCCCTGGCTGGCCAATGGCAGCCTGTCCGTCAGGCGCGTGGCCGTCGCAATCCGCGACCACGAGCGCGAGCACGGGACGAGCGAACATACCGACTGGTTTTATCGGGAGCTCCTGTGGCGGGAGTTCTATCACTGGCGTGCCTACCGCGACGGCAAGCACCTGTTCCGGCCGGGGGGCGTCAAGGGCCGGCACCCGCTTAAGACATTCGACCCGCGCAGCTTTGCCCGCTGGTGCGCGGGAGACACCGACTATCCACTGGTCAATGCCCTGCTCCACCAACTGGTGGCGACCGGGTGGATGAGCAATCGTGGCCGCAAGATTGCCGCCAGCTGCCTGATCAATGAGATGAATATGGACTGGCGCTATGGCGCCGCGTTCTTTGAAAAACACCTGCTGGATCACGATGTGGCAAGCAATTACGGCAACTGGCAGTACATTGCCGGGGTGGGCGCCGACCCCCGGGGCGGCAGGCACTTCAACCTGGCGCGACAGGCGGAGCAGTTCGATCCAGACGGCGAATTCGCCGCGCGCTGGGACGGCCACCGCCCCGCCCAGCCCCAGTACGTAACCGACGCCGCCGACTGGCCACTCAGCCCCGATGATGAGCCATCGTAAGCCGCACCTGCCGCAGAAAATCTGTCCCGCCTGCGGCCGCCCCTTCTCCTGGCGCAAACGCTGGGCCAGAAACTGGGACGCGGTGATTTACTGTTCCCGCCGCTGTCGATCTCAACGCCAGTCGCGCGGATCGACGCGGTAATAGGCCGCCAGCTCCGCGAACAGGGACGGATACTCCAGCGCCATGTCCCGCGGGCGCTCGTAGAACAATTCGGTAGCCACGGCGAAAAATTCCGCGGGGTGGGTGGCCGCGTAGTCATCCAGCAGCGGCTCCTCGCCCGCTTCCAGCGCGGCCTGCAGTTCCTCGAACTCGCGCCCCAGCACCCGGGACCAGCGCTCGTAGGATGATATTTCCTCCAGCAGTGGAGCGCCGTCCGCCACCCCGTCCTCCTGGTCGAGCTGATGGGCGAATTCGTGCAACACGACGTTGAACCCGTCATCCGCATTGGCAAAACTCGCCTGCACGCTGTCCCAGGCGAGGACCACGCGGCCGATGTGCCAGGACACCCCCAGCAGGGTTCCGGCGGGGCGAGACACGACTCCCGCCTCGTCACGCTCTGGCTGGCGGCTGCGAAACTCCCCGGGGTAGAGATAGATCCAGCGCAGGGGGCGGTAGAAAGTACTGGGGCGGTTGAGGATGAGCAGACAGGCACCGGCAGCCACCAGCACCCGCATGGCCTCCGTGACCTGCAGACCCTCGCAACCCACGAATTTCTTCTGGTGAATGAACCCCTGCACCTTGTGTTGCAGCTCCTGCCGCAATGCCGGTGGCAGGCGCCGATACAGGGGCCAACGTGACAGATGCGCTTCCCAGCTGTCCGGGAAGGGCCGGGCCAACGCCGCCTCCAGGCGCTTCCGGGGCTGCATCGCCAGCAGGTACCACGCAATCGCGGAACCCACCGCCACCAGGCCAAACCACAGCGCCACCGTCACCTTTCCGACTGCCTCCGCTGGCGTCCAGGTAGCGACCAGCTCAGGGAAAACACCCGTCCGGCGTCGCCACGTAATAAAGGGTACATATCATTCACGTGGAGCACGTTATGCGATCGCACAATATCGCGCTAGTCCTTTTCGCCTGCTTTTCCTTTGCCTTTCCGCTTTGGGCGATGCAGAACAACAGCTTCCAGGTGCCGGACAACAACCGCTGTACCGGGGATTGCTACGAGGCCTGGAAGGCCGAAACCGGCGGGACCGTCGCTCTTGCCGTGGCCCAGGCCGAGGCCCGCGCTTCCGCATCCCCGGCCGAGCTGGGCAAAGCCCTGTACACCGGCTGTGTCGCCTGTCATGGCGCCAATGGTGAAGGGGGTGTCGGTCCCATGCTGGCGGGACAGGCAGAGCAGGATATTGTCAGCAAGCTGCAGGCCTATAAGGCCGGCGAAACGATCGGCGCACAGAGTGCGCTGATGTGGAGCCAGGCTGGGATGCTGAGTACCGAGGATATGGAGAATCTCGCTGCTTATATCGCTACGTTGTAAATGTTAGGACCGTACAGGCACTCGCGCCAACGCAGGGAGAGGACTGCGGGTGCGCCTCACCGGACCGTCAACAGCCATGGATGGCTGTTGCCGAGCGAGACAGGGACGTCACGCTGTTAGCGTGTCCGGGGAGGCGTATCCCCTGTTCTCGCCCGACCTACGAAGTGGCATAACCAGACCACTACACGCGGGTACTACCACAAGAAACACAGTCGAAAGCTTTATCCCGGGTCTCAGTCACTCACCGATACCCAGTCATCCGACCCGGCGAGCATATCTGCGATCCATTGAGCCACGGTGGTACCGCCCACCTCGCGCTCGAAGGCGACCTGAAGGAAGGTGTGGTCGTTGCCCTCGGCAATCAGGCTGCGGAAGCGTTCGGGATACGCCTCTTCCAGCTCCTGCATCTCCGGGATAAGGGCTGCCTCGAAGGCCTCACCGCCGATGCCCACGAAGGCGTCAGCGATCACCGAATCGCGCTTGGTGCTCATAAAGCCCATGCGCAGGGCCTCGTCCTCGCCCAGCTGCCACTTGTGGTAGTTGGTCAGGTGACCGTCCTCGTCGATACAGTCTGCACAGCTCTCGGGGATAAAGGCCGTGGCGTTCCACTCCTCGCTCAGCTGCTCGACATAGCCCGGTCGGGCGATGCCGACACCGGAGTCATTGACCAGTTCAATCGGCACATCCGGATAGAGCTTGCGCACCAGGGGCAGGGCATAGTCGGTGCCGAAGCCGCCGGCGCTGTTACCGGTCAGCAGGATGCGCTCGGGAGCGGGGAAGGTGCTGACCGCGACATCCAGCGCGGCCGACAGGTTTTTCAGGCCGCGCTGGTAGCGATCGACCATGCCGTCGTCGTCGGTATCGATATCCACGTCGCCGGAGAAGACTGAACCATCGCAGTAAGGCAGGTACACCGTATTCCAGTCCGCCACCGGGTTGCTGTCCAGGGTGGTATCAAGGATGCCGAGGCTGGGAATGCCGGGGGACGCTTCCTCGGTCGCGGCGCAGAGGTCTGACCAACAGGCGCCACCGCCCTGGAGAAAAATCACCAGCTCACTGGCACCCTGGTCCCGCGTGGCCATGGTGTACTCACCACCGGTAAGGCAAAGGGGGCCATCACCGGCGCCAAAGCTGTGGTTTACCAGATCGCCGTCCGCTTCCGACAGCATCGGGGTGTAGATGCCAAGGTACCGATCAACGCCCTGATCGTAGAGTTCCTGGAACGGTACCGCAGCGACCTCGGGCGGCTCCGGTTCAGGCGGCGGGACCGGACGGCTGTCAGATCCGTCGGAACAGGCCGCGAGGGCGTAACAGGCAAGGGCAAGAAAAAGCGCGCGGGCAGCGGGCAGGTCAGTCAGGCTCATGTATCACACTCCAGTATTTTATTTTTGTGTCACCGGCACTCTACAGCCGCTGATCTCGCCACAATAACCCAAGCACTGTTGCCAGACCAGCCGCCTGCAGGCCCAGCCTGGGCACAAGCCTGACGTGACGCCCACCAACCACGGGGCGGCTATAGAGCAAAAAGCGCAGTTTGCGCTATACCACCTCCTGACACCGTGCTAGGTTTTCAGGGCCTGAGGATTTTGCATGTGAGCACAGAACGGAGATGTCAGGGACATGACCATCACGGGTCGCTATAGCCTCAGCCTTGCCGGGGTCGCGGTGCTCACCGGCCTGGTACTGCTCGGCGCCACGGCGTTTCGGGAGTATCACGTTGGACTCGATCGACTACAGCTGGAGATATCGGCGCGCCTCGCTTCCCAGCCGGATCTTGCCTGGCAGTTTTACCGTGAGGCGCGCCCCGTCCTGGAGTCACGGCTCGGAGCCATTACCGTCGCCGGAGAAATCGACACGGCGACCGCCTACAACCGGATTGGCGAGGTTATCAGCCACGTTGGCAGTGCACGCCCCTCCATAGCCCTGACCGCAGTGCGCGAGGGACTGGCAACAACAGAACCGGCGCTGGTGGGCTTCGCCAGCGGCGAAGCCACGGGCACAGGCTTTGTCGCGGCGCTGCTAGGTACACAAGGCCACCTGAGCCTGCCGGTGCTCTCTACCGTTAATCCTGCGCCGGCGGACCTGACCCGCTACGACTTCCTGCTGGCACTGGCAGATGCTGATCAGGGCGGCAGCGATTTTGTTCTTGGCTACCTGGACATAGTGATTGATCTCAGGGCGGCGCTGGCAAGCACCGGCCCGCTCCTGTGGCAGGTAGGTTTGGGATGGCTGGGGTTGATGCTGGCCGGGTTCGTCCTGACACTGCAACTCCATCGTCGCCTGGGTAACGAGCTGGGGCAGCTCACGGGCGCCATGGACCGCTTGGTTGAAGGTGATCTCGAGCCCGAGGTCCCGGTCCTGAAGGGTGGCGAAACCGGTGACATGGCCAGTGCCCTGTCCAAACTGGTGACAGGCCTGCGCAAATATCGCGAAGAAATCACGCTGGGCCGCAAGCTCTTGAGCCGCAAAGTGGACGAGCGGGCAGGAGAACTGTCACGTACCCATGAAGAACTGGATCGGGCCGCCGAGCACGTGTCCGCCACCGAACGCACCGTGCACCGACTCACCTACTACGACAGCCTTACCTCCCTGCCCAACCGTCGACTGTTCCTCGAACAGTTCGCCCTGATGCTGCGACTGACCCGCCGCCACCAGAGACGCCTCGCCCTGCTGTACGTAGACCTGCGGCACTTCGACCGGGTCAACGATGCCCTGGGGCACAGTGCCGGCGATCGCCTTCTCCGGGAGGTCGGCAAGCGCCTGCAGACCTGTATCCGCGACAGCGACACCCTGGCCCGCACAGACACAGAGGAGGACAGCATCGACGTATCGCGCCTGGGCGGCGACGAATTCACCGTGGTACTGAACCAGCTGGAAGCGGAGGCAGACGCCCAGCGCGTAGCCCAGCGGATCATTGCCGAGTTGGAGGCGCCGTTTGCCCTGGACGAGCAGGCTGTCACGGTTACGCCAGTGATCGGCATCGCCCTCGCACCGCGGCATGGCGATGGCGTGGAAGACCTGCTGGGTGCAGCCAGCGCGGCGATGCGCGAGGCACAAAGCCGGCACGAGGGCGGCGGCTACTGCGTCTACTCCCCGGAAATGCGCGAGCATGATGACGCCACCTTCAAGCAGTGGTCGGCGCTGCGTAATGCCCTGAAAGAAGACAGGCTGTCCCTGACCTTTGTGCCCCGGGTGGACACCGTGATGGGCTCGGTCATCGCCCTGGCGACCCACCCCTCCTGGAACAGCGACAGCGCGGGCCAGGTCAGCGGTCAGGCGTTATTGCAGCTGGCGCAGGATAGCGGTCTGGGGCAGGAGCTGGGCGCGTGGCTGATTTCCACGGCAATGCCGCGGTTTGCCCAACTGCAGGCCGGGGCGGAACCTTCCCTGCGCCTGGCAGTTGCTCTGCCCCCCGCTGTGCTCGATGCCAACCTGCCGGTCCTGATCGGAGAGGCCTTATCCGTCGCCGGCCTGCATCCAGAACGACTGGAGCTACAGTTCCCCGCGCGAAGCCTGGGACGCTGTAACCGGGCGACCCTGGATGGGCTGATATCACTGCGCGCCGGCGGCACCGCCCTCGCCCTCACCGGCGTCGCTGAAGAATCCCTGCCGATTGCGCAGCTGGCTGACCTGCCCGTCGATACCCTGGTCATTGACGCAGCGCTGGTGGCGCGCAGTGAACAAAGCAATAACTGGCGGGCGCTGACGACCATTGCGACCCTGGCATCGCACCTGGAACTGGTTGCGGTCGCAGATGGGGTGAACGACGAAGTAAGCTACCGACAGCTTGCCAGCCACCGCCTGCGACAGATGCAGGGCGCGCTGTTCAGCGCGCCGCTGGCGGACGCCGATCTCCCTCCCCTGCTGGTGCCCTGGCACTTCATTGAGCAGATCCAGACCATGCGTCGCGAGGAACCTGACGCCCGCGGCCTCGGGCGCCCTTGAGCCTCGCGCGCCAACGTGGCCGGGCACTACAACACTGACAACGCGGCACGATGCGGTATACTGTGGCTATCATGCCCAGCATGGCGATCAGCGTTCACCACCGACTAACGAGGTAATAACATGGCTTCCGTGGATCTGGCTTACATCAGAAAACTTTTCACCGACGGGTTCAAGGGTGAAGGCGACCCGGAAGCCTATCGCGAACTCATGCTGATGATCCTCGCCAGGGCCACCGACGCCGATTCCTATACTCATCCGGCCGAAGTTGAGTCCGTGCAGGCGGTGATCAAGCGCCACCTCGATGAGGACGTATCGCCAGCGGAGATCCGGACCATTGCTCTCAGCGATCTGTACCAGTCGGCGCCGCTGGAAAAGTACATCAGCCGCCTGGCACCGAAACTGTCGATCGAGCAGCGCAAGGAAATCATCGCTGCCCTGATGGATGTGTTGAAGGCGGACGGAAGGGTGGCAGCGTCAGAGGCCATTTACTTTGACATGGTGGCGATGGCCCTGCGCATGACCTACTCGGAAGTCGCCGGCCTCACCTAGAGACCACAGTCCCCTTTCCGGCCCGAGGCCTCAGGCCGCTGCACGCGCCTCGGCCACCGCTCTCTCACCGCTACTGCGATCGAAAAACATCCAGGCAAGAGCCGGCAACAGCAGCAGCGCCCCCAACATATTCCAGAAGAACATGAAGGTCAGCATCAGGCCCATGTCCGCCTGGAACTTGATCGGAGAAAAGATCCAGGTGCCCACGCCGATGGCCAGGGTCAGGCCGGTAAAGGCGACCGCGCTGCCGCTGGACATCAATGACAGCAGGTAAGCCTGGCGGAGCGTGTCACCGCGCCGCAGGTTGGACTCCAGGGCGGTGTAGATGTAGATCCCGTAGTCAACGCCGATACCCACCCCGAGGGCGATTACCGGGAGCGTCGCCACTTTCACGCCGATCCCCAGGGCCGCCATCAAGGCCTGCCCGAGGACCGAGGTCAGCATCAATGGCAGGATAATGCACAGGGTCACCCGCAGGGAGCGGAAGGTCAGCAGGCACAGCAGGGTGACCACACCGTAGACCCAGAGCAACATACGCACCTGGGCCTCTTCAATCACGATATTCGTCGCCGCCTCGATGCCGGCGTTACCCGCGGCCATTTTCAGGGTAAAGGCCTCGCTGTCACTGCTGAACTCCTCCTTGAATTCATCCACCGCGGCGACCACCGAATTCAGGGTGTCCGCCTTGTGGTCGTCGAGGAAGAAAATGACCGGCGCCATGGAGCAGTCCGCATTGCGCAGGCTGCCCGGAGCACGGCTCAGGGAGTTGTTGAGAATGTACTGGTTGCGGCTGATGTCATGCCACTTGGGGTTGCCCTCGTTCATGCCCATGATCACCAGTTTGGACACGTCAACCAGGGACATCGAAGACTGCACCCCCGGCACCGCCCCCATGTAGGCCTGGAAGTAATTCACGCCCTCGATAAAGTCGTAGTTGCCGCACTGCTGTTTGCCGGTTTCCGCCATCACCACAAAGACATCGGTGCTGGTGGAGTAGTTCTCGGTCAGGAAGGCATTGTCCCGATTGTAGCGGGAGTCAGGGCGCAACTCCGGCGCGCCCGCATCGAGGTCACCGATTTTCTGGAACTGCCCGCCATAAACGCCCACGCCTGCAAGCAGGACAGACACCACCAGCACGGTCAGCGCCGGACCGCGCCGGGTCACGCCCGAGAGCCACTGCCAGTGTCGCTGGGGTTCACCCGACAGGCGTTGGCGATAGCGCTGGCCACCCTTGCTCAGGCCAATGTACGACAGCAGCAGGGGCAGCAGCAGCAGGTTGGTCGCCACCAGCACCGCGATCCCGGTGCTGGCCACAATTGCCAGCTCCTGAATCACCGGAATGTCGATTACCCGCAGGGTGAAGAAGCCTACGCCGTCACTCAGCAGGGCAATAAAGCCGGGCTTGGAAATCTTGATAAACGTCAATTGCGCCGATTCGTTTTTCGGCGCGCCCTGGGCCGCGTACAGACCAAAGCGGTTGATGATCTGGGAGGCGTGAGAGATACCCACGGCGAACACCAGGAAGGGCACCAGCATCGAGTAGGGATCCAGGCCCAGGCCCATCATGCGCAACAGGCCCAGCTGCCAGACCACGGCGATCGTGGAGCACAGCAGCGCCGCCGCAGTCAGTCGTGAGCAGCGGGAGTAGACGAACAGCAGCACCGCGGTAATCACAAACGCAATCAGGAAGAACACGCCGACCAGGCGCGCGCCATCAATAAGGTCGCCGACCAGCTTGGCGAAGCCGGTGATGTGAATACGGATATTCTCGGTCTGGTACTTGTCGCGAATCTTGGTTTCCAGGGCCTGGGAGAATTCCTGGTAGTCCAGCCGTTCGCCGGTGTCGGGGTCGGTCTCGGTCAGCTGCGCGAGAATGACCGCGGACTTGAAGTTATTCGCCACCAGGCGCCCGACCTGACCCGACTTGAGCGTATTCTCTCGCAGCTGCTGAATACTGCGCGGGCTACCGTCGTAGTCATCGGGGATCACCGCCCCGCCCACGAAGCCCTCTTCAGTAACCTCCTGCCAGCGTACCGTTGGCGTCCACAGCGACTGCAGCGCCGAGCGGTCCACGCCCTTGATGTAGAAGACCTCGTCGGTGATGTCCCGGAGCAGGGCCTGGAATTCCTCGGTGAAGATGTCCCCTTCCCGGGTCTCGACGATAATCCGCACCGAATTGCCCAGGCCCTTGAGGTCCTCGCGGCTGTCGAGATAGTTCACGATGAAGGGGTGTGACACCGGAATCATCTTCTCGAAGCTGGCGTCCGGGCGCAGTTGCACCATCTGCCAGGCAAATACCCCGGTCAGCACCAGAAAGAGCAGGGTGATCGGCAGGCGCAGCTTGAGCAGCTTGCTCGCCAGCCAGGGTCGCAGGCGTCCGTCTTCCGGGTCTACATTTAGTGTGACGTCGTCGTCACTCATGCCCCAACTCCCCAAGGTCTTCGCGTATAAAGCCGGTGCCGCTGACAAGATAAAGCTTGCCATCCCGCACATCCGCATCCGCAAGCGATGCCCGGCTGGGATGGGTTACTTCGGTAAAACTGGCCCCGTTGTCGCGGCTGAGCAGGATGCGCCCACCGACACCGACAAAGTAAAGTTCGCCACTGGCGGTCGCGACGCCCGCGTAGAGGCTACCCTCGCCGATGCCCGCAACCCGCTGCCAGCTGGCGCCATCGTCGCTGGAGCGGAACAGGTTGCCGCGCAGCCCCATCGCGTAGAGGGAATCACCTGCGGGCAGCACCCGGAACAGGCTGCCATCGTAGACATCGCGGGTGCGGGTCCAGCTGTGACCGTCATCATCGGAGTAATACAGCAGGCCGGCCTCGCCGCTCATGTGCAGGCGGCCGCTGTCGCTGCGCTCGAGCGAGTAAAGGTGGTTGCGGTAGCCGTTGTCGATACCGTCGACATCGAGCTGCCAGCTTTCGCCCCCGTCCTCGGTACGATAGAACATGCCGTAGGCGCCAATGGCGAAACCGTCGCTGTCGCTGGTGAACATGACGTCGAGGAAGGGGTCCGCGGGGCCCGTCTCTACCGCGAAACCGGCATCATCCAGGGCGAAAATCGCGTTCTCGAGGGCGAAGTCCAGCTCGTCGAGCGCCTCGGGATCAGGGTCCTCCTGGGCTTCCAGCGCTGCGAGTTCCTCTTCGAGGCGTTCCTTGTTGCGCTTGGCATAGGCCAGGAACTGCTCGTTGGCCTGATAGCCGTCAAACACCTTGACCCAGGTCTGGCCGCCGTCATCGCCGCGCAGGATCACCCCCCCATGCCCCACGGCCCAGCCGGTACCGTTGGGGGTAAAGGTGATGGCGGTCAGGGTAATGCTTACCGGCACGCTGGCCTGCTGCCAGGTCTCGCCGAGATCGTCACTGTAGGTGATCAGGCCCAGTTCACCGGCAGCGAACAGGCGCTCGCCGGACCAGGCCAGGTCAACCAGGCGCTGCTCCGCGGGCTCGTCCGTGACCACCGCGTCGCTGAAAGCGAATTCCGCCTGAACAGGCAGCGCGCCCCACAGGAGCGCTGCCAGCAGCAGGCATGCACCCAGCAGCGGACCGCGTCCGTCCTGTCGCCGCGCCATACCCGCGCTTACCGCCGTCCGGCGCGACGCAGCGCAGCGGGGGTGAAGTCTTCGAAGTCACCCTCGTAATCGAAGTCCCAGGGATAGCCGGACTCCTCGTTGTTGAGGCCGATGACCAGGTAGCGACGGGAAACCAGGTCGTGCAGCGATTCGGCTGCCAGCCAGGTCAGCCGCTCTTCGTAGTGCATCAGGGGGTGGCCTTCCTTGACCCGCCACAGTTCGCCGCGGCCATCGTAATGATCAATCAGGGCGATCTGCCAGCTGTCCTCGTCGACGTAGAACGTCCGGCGCGCGTAGATATGCCGTGCGTCGTCCTTCAGCTTGGAGTCCACCACCCACACGCGGTGCAGTTCGTAACGCGTGTGCTCCGGGTTCATGTGCCCGGGCTGGATAATGTCGTCGTAGCTCAGCTCTCCCGAGGCCAGGTCAAAGGAGTTGTAGGGGATGTACATTTCCCGCTTGCCCACCAGCTCCCAGTTGTAGCGATCCGGCGCGCCGTTGAACAGGTCCAGATCGTCCGCGGTACGCAGGCCGTCCGAGGCAGTGCCGGGGCCGTCATAGGCCACGTTGGGGGCGCGGCGCACCCGGCGCTGACCGGCGTTATAAACCCAGGCGGCACGAGGCTCTTCCACCTGGTTGATATTCTCGTGTACCAGCAGCACATCGCCTTCGAGGCGGGCCGGGGCGAGAATCCGCTGCAGGAAAACGAACAGGCGATTGGGATAGGGGTTATCGGGGAAGCGGTTGGCAAAGATCGCCTCTTCCTCGAACAGGACCGGGGCAAAGGCGCCGTTGGTCTGCACCGGAATCTGGGTGTAGCGACGCTTGAACCCGAGTGGGGTGCGGTAGCGCACGATATGGTTCCAGATCACCTCCAGGCCGCTCTGGGGAATCGGGAAAGGCACCGCCGCCTTGAAGTTCACCAGGCCGTTGCCACCCTCGACCAGGTCGGTCTCGGTGGCGCCTTCCTTGATCAGGGTGTATTCAGAGTCGGGCAGGTTGGCACTGCGCCGGGTAGGGTACACGGGCATCTTGAAGGTGTCGGGGTAGCGCTCAAACAGCGCGATCTGGCCCGGCGACAGCTTGTCGCGGTACTGGTCCAGATTCTGCGCGGTAATGGTGAGCAGCACTTCATCATCGGCGAAAGGATTCACCAGGCGCTCGCCGGGGGTGAAACCAGCCGGGAACTCGGTGATCCCCCCTTCCCAGGGCGGAATCGTGCCATCGGCATTACCGGCGCGCTCGGCGCCCACCGGCGTCAGGGTGTCGCCACCGAGCTTGGCGGCCTCCTCGGCCGATACCTTGGCCTGGGAGTGGACGCTGCCCAGGGCGAGCGCCGAGGCAAAAATAAGAGTGCAGGCTTTTTTCATCTTCAACTCCGAGATGCGTTGATTAGAAGGCGACCGAGAAGCTCAGTGAGACAAAATCGCGATCCTGTAGTTCATTGTAATCCGCACCAAAGAAACTGGTGTAGGACACGTCCGCCTGGTACTTGTTGAGGTAAGAGCCCTGCAGGCCCACGCTCAGCGCCATACGGTTATCGATAAAGTTGGGCGCGGGCGAGGTACCGTGCACATCGTGGGACCAGGCCATGCTCGGCGTCAAGTTGATCCCGGCAAAGGCGTTGGGGTACTCCAGCGAGGCGCGCACGCGGTAACCCCAGGAGAAAGAGTCGGTGAAGCCGTCGTCCTCGCAGTAGTCACCGTTGCTGTTGGGCACGATGGTCGGCGCCAGCGGATGCTGGGTACAGCTGATGGTCGCGCCCGGGAACACGCTGCTCTCGAAGGGGGTGAAGCCGTTGACGCCGTAGGCAGAGGAACGGCCGTAGTTAACGCTGGAATCCATACCGCTCAGCCAGACCGCGCCGACTTCGGTGGCCAGCGACAGGCGCTCGGCGCCAAGCACCTGCTCAAAGAAACGGATCAGGGTGGTCTGGGCCTGGGTGTAGCCGACTTCATCGAAGCCAGAGACATAACCGCCCGGACCTGCAGCGAGGGAGCGCGGCAGCATCGGCGACCACTCGGCAAAGCTGCCGAGGGCCAGCGCCTGCAGGAGATCAGTGGTGTTGATCTGCAGCGGATAATCCGGCCGGTAGCTGACTTCACCGGAGATCGCCCAGTCGGTCACAAAGGTGGCGAAGGTGAGGCCGAAGAGTTCGATGTCCTCGGGGAACTCGAAGAAGTATTCCGGGCTGACCGCCGGGTTGAGGATCGGCGCGCCGAGGGCCTCCTCGGTATTATAGGCACTGAAAATCGGTGTGCGGCTGTGCAGGTTCATGTAGTACAGGCCAAACTCGGTAGAGTTCAGGGCCTCGGCAAAGTACCGGAAGGCGATACCGTACTGTCCGGAATCACTGGCTTCCTCGTCGGGCGCGCGGTCGATGGTGAAGATCGTACCTATCTGGGCGCCATCGGGCTGGCTGCCGGTCGCGGTCAGGAAATCACAGTTGCCGCCGTAGGGATCCGCGGCACTCCAGTAGGTCCCGCATTCATCCAGGATGGTGCGCTCCCAGTCGTACTGGTAAAAAGCCTCAATACTGAGGTTGCGCGTGGCGCCGAGGTTGCCATACACCATACCCACGGGCAGCAGCGCCTCCTTGATCTCCGTGCCCGGACGCCGCAGCGCGGTCACATCAAAGGGGCTGATCACGTTGACGCCGTTCTGGATGAAGGTGCTCTCGCCCCAGCTCAGCACCATGCTGCCGGCACGTAAATCCAGGGGCATGTCCCCCAGTTCGACATCGGTGTAGGCATAGTAGTCGAGGAACTCGAAGCCGCTTTCCTGGGCCAGGTCCTCAAAGCCGCCGGTGTTCAGCTTCTCGTTGGGGGCATAGCCGTTGGCCGCGTGGCCGTGGGCCACCTCGTCCTGGTCCAGGGCGTAGTCGTACCAGTACTTGAAGCGGGTAAACACGCCAAAGTTGTCGTTACTCAGCTGCAGGTCGTGGACACCCTTGAACAGCAGGGAGTACATGTCGCCACTGTCGTAGTTGAGATTGCCGTCGTCTGCGGTGCTGCCGGATGCGCGACCCACGCCATCGGTGTTACCCGGCGAGAGCACGCCCGCGTCGGGACTCTCGGTGCGCCAGCTGGCACCGACGGAGAACACCGATACGAAAGACCCCTCAAAGGAGCCCAGCTCGAAATTGATTGCCGCTGCCGGCAGCACTGTCCCAGCCGCGAGCGCCGCGACCATCCTGCTGATAACTTTCTTATTCATAAAGCAACTCTCTCGCCGCGAACTGTGTGGTCCAACACGCAACCTCATCAGCATAGCAGGGCAGACGCAGGTTGCAGCAATTATCGATATCGGTCGGTGCCGTACAATCCCGGCGCCACGCATGCCCTCGCCACGCGGCTCTCGAGACTGGCCCGCTCTGGTCGTTTCCACCGTGTATTAGCCGGGCAACTCTGCTATAACACTGGGCATAACAACCTGCGTATCGCCCTCGGCAGCGGTGGCTTTCAGGCCTGACCCAGCGGCGGGGCGCGCGAGAATAACACGGGATAAAATCGAGGTGAACCCATGCATTACTTCGTTACCGGCGGCACCGGCTTTATCGGACGCTTTCTGATTCCACGCCTGCTGGACCGGGGTGGCAAGGTATTCCTGCTGGTGCGACCCGCCTCGGTGAACAAGGTTGTCGCGCTGCGCGAACTCTGGGGGGCCACCGAAGAACAGGTCGTGCCGGTGGAAGGTGATATCAGCCGCCCGCGCCTGGGCGTCAAACCCGCCTGGATCAAGGCCCACGCCGGCAAGATAGATCACTTCTTTCACCTCGCCGCAATTTACGACATGAAGGCAGATGCGGAGAGCCAGCGCGTAAGCAACGTGGAGGGCACGCGCCAGGCCCTGTCCCTCGGACGCGCGCTGCGCGTGGGCTGCTTCCACCAGGTCAGCTCCATTGCCGCGGCAGGCCTCTACGACGGCACCTTTACCGAGGACATGTTCGAGGAGGCGGGGGACCTCGATCACCCCTACTTCCTCACCAAGCACGAATCGGAGGGGCTGGTGCGCCGGGAAAAGAAAATCAACTGGCGCATCTATCGCCCGGGCATGGTCGTGGGACATTCCAGGACCGGCGAGATGGACAAGATCGACGGGCCCTATTACTTCTTCGACACCCTGCGCAACCTGAGCTCGGTGGTGCCCGAGGGCTTCCCGCTGCTGATCAACAAGGCGGGGCTGCTGAACATCGTCCCGGTGGATTACGTCGCCGATGCAATCGACCACCTGGCCCACATCCCCGACCTCGACAGCGAGTGCTTTTTTATCACCGACCCCGATGGCATCCGCGTGGGCGACCTCCTGAAAACGCTGATGCGCGTGGCCCACGGGCCCGGCCTGCGCACGCTGGATTCCTCCCTGGCGGACCGGCTCACCCGGCTCGCGGGCTCCACCGTTAACCGCCTGCCGCCGGTGAAAAAATTCGGTGAACGCGTGGTGGAGCGGATGGGCATCCCCGCGCAGGTGATCGGCTACATCAACTACCCCACCCACTTTGACTCCTCGCGCACCCGCCGCCTGCTGGCGGAGGCGGACATCCACTGCCCGCCCTTCGAGTCCTACGCGCCCGTGCTGTGGGAATACTGGCTGAACTTCATGCACAAGGACGCCCCTTCCCTGACCTCGGAAGTGGATGGCCTGTTCAACCGCCTGATCGGTCGCCCCTCCCTCGCCGCGCTGCGGCGCCGGGTCAAGGGCAAGGTCGTGGTAGTCACCGGCGCGACCTCGGGCATCGGCCGTGAGTGCGCCCTGCGACTCGCCCAGGCCGGGGCCGAGGTCGCGCTGGTGGCGCGCACGGTCGAGAAGCTGGACGAAACCCTGACAGAAATCGCCGACATGGGGGGCAGCGCCACGGCTTTTCCCTGTGATGTCTCCTCGCCGGAAGACTGTGACCGGCTGGTTGCCTCGGTCCTGGAACGTTTCGGCCAGGTCGACGTCCTGATCAACAACGCCGGCCGCTCCATCCGGCGCTCCGTACGCTACAGCTACGATCGCTTCCACGATTTCGAACGCACCATGCAACTCAATTATTTTGGCGCCCTGCGCCTGATCCTGGGATTCCTGCCCTCGATGGAGGAGCAGAAGCACGGCCAGATCATCAACATCTCCTCGATCGGCGTCCTGACCAGCCCGCCCCGCTTCTCCGCCTACGTGGCCTCCAAGGCGGCCCTGGACGCGTTCAGCCTCTGCGCGGCACCGGAGTTTGACCGCGACAACATCGAGTTCACCACCATCCATATGCCGCTGGTGCGCACCCCCATGATCGCACCCACGGGCCTGTACAAGGCTTTCCCCACCCTGTCGCCAGAGCAGGCCCGGGACCTGGTGATGAAAGCGATCGTAACGCGCACACGCCGGGTCTCCACCAACCTCGGGGTGGCGGGGGCCGTGGCCCAGGCGACCCTCCCAAGGGTCACCGAGGCCTTCCTCAGCCAGGCCTACGACCTGTTCCCCGACTCGCCTGCCGCCCGCGGCCTGAGCGAGGAAGAGGCGGCCCGCGAGCGCGCCGAGATCCCCTCCTCCCGGCTGGCCCTGGCGCAGAAAATTTTCTCCCAGGTCATGCGCGGCGTGCACTGGTAGGCCAGCGCGGTCTGCGATGGCAAAATCGCACCTGCCCGGGGCGCAAGATTGCGGCAAGCGGGCTGTAGTCCTGATAAGGTAGGGGCTCCATGCTCGCAAGCCGGTTTCCCAACGTGACACGACTCCTGCCCCTGGTGTTTATCCTGCTGGCCTCGCCGGTTGCGGCCGCGGCCAACGACGCCGAATTCACTGCCTGTCTCGCATCGCTGCAAACACGCGCCACCGAGGCCGGCCTGCCCGCTGAGTTGGTGAATGCCGTGGTTCCCTCACTCGAGGCCCAGGAACGGGTGATCAGCCTGGACCGCAAGCAGCCGGAATTCGTACAGACCTTTTCCGATTACCTGGGAGCCAGGGTCACGCCGGCGCGGGTCGAGCGCGGCCGGGCGCTGCTGGCCGAGCACCGGGAGTTTCTGCTCAATCTGCAGGCGCGCTATGGGGTCCCGCCCCAGTACCTGGTCGCCTTCTGGGGCCTGGAGACCAATTTCGGCAGCTACCTCGGCAAGATGCCCACCCTGGACTCCCTCGCGACCCTGGCCTGCGACCCGCGGCGTAGCGACTTCTTTACCGGTGAATTCATTGATGCCCTGCGGCTGATGCAGCGAGAGTCCCTGAGCCCGGGGGAAATGCGCGGCTCCTGGGCCGGTGCCATGGGGCACACCCAGTTTATGCCATCCTCTTACCTGCAGTACGCCGTGGACGGTGACGGCGACGGGCGCATCAACCTCTGGCAGAGCGAGCGGGACGCGCTGGCTTCCGGCGCCAACTACCTGCGCAATATCGGCTGGCAACCGGGGCTGCGGTGGGGACGTGAAGTCCGCGCAGAGGCTGACTTTCCTTTCGAGCTAGCCGGCCGCCAGCAGCCCCGTCCGCTGGACGAGTGGACGCAGCTGGGCCTGCGCCGGGCCAACGGCGCGGCTCTGCCACAGGCGGATGTAGAAGCCGCCCTAATCCTGCCGGCCGGTTATCGCGGGCCCGCCTTCCTGGTGTATGCCAACTTTCACGTGATCATGCGCTGGAACCGGTCGGAGCTGTACGCCATCTCCGTGGGCCACCTGGCGGACCGTATCGCCGGCGCCGGCACCCTGAGCGCCGCCCTCGGCAACGAGGCGCCCCTGCGCAACGCCGACATATCCCGCGCCCAGGCCACCCTGAATGCACTGGGCTTTGATGCGGGGCCGGTAGATGGCGTGCTCGGCTCGGGCACGCGCCAGGCCCTGCGTGATTACCAGCTCGCCAACCAGCTGATAGCCGACGGCTATCCGAATCCACAAACCCTGGAGCACATCGCCACCAATGCCCCTGAGTAATCCCTTCACGCGAGTACCCGGAAAGTTTCGCCCCCTCGCTTACATAGCCGCTGCGGTCTCGCTGCTTGCCCTCGTCTGGATACTCAGCCTCGCGCTGCGCCCGGAATTCCCTCCCCTGCCGGACTTTGCCGCGATCGAGGACGTCGGGGAGATGAAACGGGCGTTCTACGGCTACATGACACCGATCGTGCAACACCAGAACAGTGAGATTCGGACCCAGCGGGCGCGCCTGCTGGAACTGGACCGGGCCTACCGGGATGAAGCCACCCTCTCCCGCCGCGACCGCCGCTGGCTCAACGATCTGGCGCTGGAGTACGAGATCGATGCGCCCGGGGAAGTCGAAGCGGAGACCTTGCTCAACACGCTCAAGCTGCGGGTGGATATTATCCCGCTGGAGCTGGCCCTCACCCAGGCCGCCAAGGAGTCCGGCTGGGGTCGCTCGCGCTTTGCGGTAGAGGCCAACAACCTGTTCGGGCAGTGGTGCTACGATCCCGGCTGCGGCATCGTCCCGGCCAATCGCGCAGCCGGCGCCAGCCACGAGGTACGTGAATTCCGCAGCGTCTCGGAGGCGGTGCGCCGCTATATGAACAACCTGAACAGCCACGAGCGATACCTTGAATTCCGCCTGCTGCGCCAGAAGTTGCGCCGCGAGGACGCGCCTGTGACCGGGCTGGCCCTGGCCGACGGTCTGCTTTACTACTCCCAGCGTCGCGAGGTCTACGTCCAGCGCCTGAAATCCATGATCAGGCAATACCGCGAGCTGGAGCCGGAGCTCAACCAGGAGAACGCATAATGCGCCGGCTGTTCCTGGCGCTGCTGCTCGCGGGCCTCTTCCTGCCGGGCCTCTCCATACCGGCCATGGCCGCCGACCACGGCGTGATCCTGCTGTACCACCACGTGGCCACCGACACCCCGCCCAGCACCAGCGTCAGCCCGGACCGGTTCGAGGAGCAACTCGACTTTCTGCAGCGCGAGGGTTACGTCGTGCTTCCCCTGCACGAGCTGCTGGACGGTCTGTACCGGGATGGCCCGGCAATTCCCGACAAGGCCGTGGCCATCACCTTCGATGACGCCTACCAGTCCGTCATCGACACCGCCTACCCGATGCTCGCCCGACGCGATATGCCCTTTACCGTGTTTGTCGCCACCGACGCCATCGACCAGGGTTATGCTGGTTACATGGACTGGAAAGACCTGCGCAAGCTGCACGCGTCGCGACTGGGCGATCTGGGGGCTCACTCGGTCTCACATGGGCACCTGCTGCAGGGCAGCGCCGACCCGGACCAGCGGGACCAATGGAGTGAAAGCGCCGGTCGGGAAATCGACGACAGCGTCAGCCGGCTGCAGGCGCAGGTGCCCGGCCTGGCGGTGCGCAGCTTCGCCTATCCCTTTGGCGAATGGCATCCGCCGCTGGCCAGCCTCGTCAACAAGCGTGGGCTGTACGGCCTGGCCCAGCACTCGGGCGCGGTCGGCGCGGGGGTGCCCGACACGGCCATCCCGCGTTTCCCTATCTCCTCGGGCTACGCGGACATGCAACGACTGCGCAACGCCCTGCAGTCGCGACCCCTGCCGGTCACGGCAATCGACAGCGGACCGGTATTTATCAGCGGCGGGCAGCCCGCGCCGGAACACTTGAGTTTCCGGCTCCAGGCAGGCGATTTCGATCGCGCCGCGCTCGCCTGCTATGCCGCCTCTGGGGATCGCCTGTCGCTCACGCACAAGGATGACCGGGTGCAGGTTGCACTGCCGGCACTGCAAGCGGGCCGCAACAAGGTAAACTGTACCGCACCGTCAACGGCCAACCGCGGCGAATTCTACTGGTTCTCCCGGCAATGGGTGGTCGCAGATGACGCCGGCAGCTGGCTGCAGCGATAAACTCGCGCGCTGCGACGGGACTCAAATCAACACCCGAATGAGATATCCAGAATGAAAGTGCACCCCCGAAGCGACTGGTCCCAGTCCCAGATTGAGGACTTCCTGCAGCAGTCCGTCATACCCATAAGGATTGCCTGCGTCAGCAAGGACGGATTCCCGGTAGTGGCCTCCCTCTGGTTTTTCTATGCGGATGACGCCCTCTGGTCAGCCACCCACAAGAACGCTTTTATCGTGCGTCAGCTGGAGCGCAGCCCCAAGGCAGGATTTGAAATCGCGACCAACGATTACCCCTACCGCGGCGTGCGCGGCAAGGCTGATGCCAGCGTGACCCGGGAGGGTGCCAAGGCAGTGCTGGCGCGCCTGATTGATCGCTACCTCGGCGACAGCAACCAGGAGCTGGCCAAGTGGCTGCTCGGCCGCGCGGAGGACGAGTACGTGATCAGATTATCCCCCCGGCGGATCAACGCCTGGGATTTCTCCCGCCGCATGGAGGGCTGACCCTGAAGCAGCGCCATTCGCCAGGCAACAGCCCGGGGAACGGTCCTGGCAGGCCACGCCCTGCGCTTTTGTGTCTCGCTCGCTTGTGGCACTATGCCGGCTTCAGCCATCCACCTGCAAAGCCAATGGCGACTGGCAATACTCCCTGCATCACTTACATGCCCCGGTCGCGCGCCTGCGCATGTGCCACGCGGTCGGGGTGCTGAGTGCGCGACTACTTTCTCCGCCGCCTGTTTCTGGTCATTCCCACACTGCTGGGTATCACCATTATTGTCTTTGCCGTCACCCGGCTGGTGCCCGGTGGGCCGCTGGAGCGGGCCATCATGGAGGCGCAGCAGATGGACGCCTCGGGCGGAAGCAGCAGCCAGGCCGTGGGCCAGGGGATGGCGATTTCCGAGGCACAGCTACAGAAGCTCAAGGAATACTACGGCCTCGACAAACCGATACTGCAAAGTTATGCCGAGTGGCTGGGAAAAGTGCTGCGCGGTGACCTTGGCACGTCCTATCGCTACAACGAACCCGTGTGGGACGTGATCCAGGACCGGTTCCCGGTATCGCTCTACTACGGCCTGGTAACCCTGGTCCTCACCTATGGCATCTGTATTCCGCTGGGAATCCTCAAGGCGGTGCGCCACCGCACGGTGGTGGACAACGTGACCTCGGTGCTTATTTTCATCGGCTATGCAATACCCAGCTACGCCCTGGGCTCGCTCCTGCTGCTGTATTTCTCGGTGCGCCTGGAATGGTTCCCGATGGGTGGCTTTGTCAGCTACGACTTCCGGGAGAAGGACACGCTGGGGCAGATCGGGGACCTGCTCTACCACTCGGCGCTGCCACTGGTTTGTTACATGGTGGGCTCTTTCGCGCTGGTGACCATGCTGCTCAAAAACCACCTGATGGACAACCTGGCCGCCGACTATATTCGCACTGCGGTGGCCAAGGGTGTCTCCTTCCGCAAGTCGGTAACGCGCCACGCCATGCGCAACTCGCTGATCCCCATTGCCACCACCTTTGGCCAGAACATTACCCTGCTGGTCTCCGGCGCCTTCCTGATCGAGACCATCTTTGATATCGACGGTTTCGGCCTGCTGGGCCTGACTGCGGTGCTGGACCGTGACTATCCGGTGGTGATGGGCGTGGTATTGCTCACCAGCCTGCTGATGCTGATTGGCAATATCCTGTCTGACATGCTGGTCGCGCTGGTGGACCCCCGGGTGAGGTTCCAGTAGTCATGTTGAGGCTGAATCCCCAGACGCGCAAAAAGCTCAAGCGCTTCCGCGAGATCAAGCGCGGCTACTACAGCTTCTTGCTGCTGGCCGGGCTCGTGGTCCTGCTCTGTTTCGGGGAGCTGTTGGTCAATAACCGCGCCCTGGTCGTGCAGTACGAGGGGGAACTGTATTTCCCCACCTATACCGCGTTTCACCCGGGTACGGATTTTGGTCTCGACTACAGCTACGAGACCAATTACCGGGAACTGCAGGCGCATTTCCAGGAACAGGATGCGGGCAACTGGGTCCTGATGCCCCTGGTACCCTACAGCCCCTATGAGAACGACAGCCAGGACGGCGTGTTCAAACCCAACCCGCCTTCGGCAGAGAACCAGCATTACCTGGGCACGGACACCACCAGCCGGGATATTCTCGCGCGCCTGTTCTACGGCACCCGCATTGCCCTGATCTTTGCTGCGGCTTACACCATCAGTGTCTACCTGATCGGCATATCCGTGGGCTGTGCCATGGGCTATTTCGGCGGCGCCTTTGACCTGTTTTTCCAGCGCGCCATCGAGATCTGGTCCAACATCCCCTTCCTGTACATGGTCATTATCGTGTTCTCGGTGATTCCGTCGAGTTTCTCCGTGCCCACGCGAATTGCCATTCTGCTGATCGTGATGGTGCTGTTCTCCTGGACCTCGATGACCTACAACATGCGCACCGAGACCTACAAGGAAAAGTCCCGGGATTACGTGGCCGCGGCGCGCGTCGCCGGCGCCACCGACACGCGCATCATCTTCCGCCACATCCTGCCCAATGTTCTGTCGACGCTGATTACCCTGATGCCCTTCGTGGTGGTCGCGGCCATTTCCGCGATCACCGCCCTGGACTTCCTGGGCTTTGGCCTGCCCGCGCCGACACCGAGCCTGGGAGAACTGCTCAAGCAGGGCACTGCCAACCTGCGCACCGCCCCCTGGATCGTCTCCGCCGCCTTCACCACGCTGGTCGTCCTCCTGACCCTGATAACCTTTATCGGCGAGGCAGTCCGGGAATCCTTTGACCCCAAGAAATTTACCATCTATCGCTGAGGCTGATGACATGACAACGCTCCCACTGCATTGCATGAGACCCCGACTGCTCCTCCTGGGTTTTCTCACCCTGGCCCTGGCGGGCTGCGGCGGCGACCGGGAGGCGGCTACTGACGGAACCACGGCTGACGGGTTCCCGCCGCACGACAACCGCGAGGAGGTTCGGGCCTACTACGCCGAGAATCCCGACTTCTTCAGCTTCAAGACGCCGGCCGACCTGCCTGCGGACCTGGAGTGGGAGGACAATGCCCACCTGCCCGAAATGGGCTCGCCCGAGGCAATCAAGGGCGGCACCCAGTATGGAGCGCTGCAGGACTTCCCCCGCACCATGCGCACCCTGGGACCGGATTCCAACGGCGGCTTCCGCGCCCTGATCTGGGACGACCCGGAAATGCGCATCGCCTTCCGGCACCAGGATGCCTTTGAATTTATCCCGGGACTGGCGAAGGAATGGGCCGTCGGGGACGACAAGCGCACGGTGTACGTGCGCCTGGACCCGGCCGCACGTTTTTCCGATGGCGAACCCGTCACCACCGATGATTTCTTCTTTATGTTCTGGTTCTACCAGTCGCCCTATGTGACCGCGCCCTGGTACAACAACTTTTACAGTACGACCTACACCAACATCACCCGCTACGATGACCACACCTTTTCCATCACCACCGCGGTAGCAAAGCCCGATACGGACTCCAAGGTGCTGGAACTGGTGCCCATACCCGAGCATTTCTACCGCGAGGTGGGCGAGGACTTTGTCGAGCGCTACCAGTGGCGCTCGCCTCCCCGCACGGGCCCCTACATCGTGCGCCCGGAAGACATCAAGAAGGGGCGCTCCATCAGCCTGACCCGGGTGCAGGACTGGTGGGCCAACGACAAGAAGCACTTCCGCTATCGCTACAACGTGGACCGCCTGCATCTCACCGTGATCCGCGACACCGAGAAGATGTTCGAGGCCTTCCGCCGCGGCGACCTGGACCAGTTCGGCCTGAACCTCGCGGAGTACTGGTATGAAAAACTCCCCGACAGTGACCCCGATGTGCAGGCCGGCTACATCCACAAGTCGCTGTTCTACAACCAGCGGCCGCGGCCCAACTTCGGCCTCTGGATCAACACCTCGCGCCCCCTGCTGGAGGATCGTAATATTCGCCTCGGGATCAACCATGCGACCAACTGGGGGCTGGTGATCGAGAAGTATTTCCGCGGCGACTACGACCGCGCGCAGACGGCCCAGGAGGGCTTCGGCCCCTTCACCCACCCGACGCTCAAGGCGCGAACC
Organism: Sediminihaliea sp.; assembly: GCA_965222335.1. Classification (GTDB taxonomy): domain Bacteria; phylum Pseudomonadota; class Gammaproteobacteria; order Pseudomonadales; family Halieaceae. The sequence continues at coordinate 841,288 of OZ244944.1, forward strand.
TACGACATCGACACCGCCCTGGCCTATTTCGCCAGGGCCGGATTCACCACTCGCGGCCCCGACGGGATCCTGGTCAACGATGCCGGGGAGCGCCTGTCCTTCACCCTGTCCAGCGGCTACCAGACCATGAAGGACATTCTCACCATCCTCAAGGAAGAGGCAGCCAAGGCCGGCCTGGATTTGCGGGTGGAACTGCTGGACAGTACCGCGAGCTGGAAGAAAGTGCAGGAGAAGCAGCACGATATCCACTTTTCCGCCTTCGGCGTGTTCCTGGAAATGTACCCCCGATTCTGGGAGCACTACCACTCCAGTAACGCCTATGATGATGCCTTCCTCGAGGACGGCTCGGTCAACCCCGAGCGCAAGGTCAAGGTCCAGACCAACAACCTGGAGATCTTCGCCGACCCGGAAATGGACCGGATGATCGAGGCCTACCGGGCTTCCGACAGCGAGGAAGAAATGCTGCGGCTCTCCCACCGCATGCAGGAACTGCACCACGAGCACGCCTCCTTTGTGCCGGGCTTCTACCAGGGCTTCTTCCGCCTGGGTCACTGGCGCTGGATTCGCTACCCCGACTATTTCAGCCACAAGCACACTGACGGCGGCATGTACCTGCACTGGATAGACCCCCGGATCAAGCAGGAAACCCTGGACGCGCGCGAGTCCGGCGCAACCTTCGAGCCACAGATCAAGGTTTACGACCGCTGGCGGGACGCGGCGCAGTAACTATGCCGCTACTCGAAGTCGACAGCCTGGTTACCGAGTTCACTACCGACGAGGGTCGCGTGCGCGCGGTGGACGGGGTGAGCTTTTGCCTGGAAGCCGGGCGCACCCTGGGCATTGTCGGTGAGTCCGGCTGCGGCAAGAGTGTTACCGCGATGTCGCTGATGCGGCTGCTACCGCAGCCCATGGGGCAAATTGCCGGCGGGGAAGTGCGCTTCGACGGCCGCGACCTGGCCCAGCTGCCCATCGCCGAGATGGAGACAATCCGCGGCGATCGCATCGGCATGGTGTTCCAGGAGCCCATGACGGCCCTGAACCCGGTGCATACCGTGGGCAAGCAGCTGTGCGAGGTCATGCTCCTGCACCGCGCTATCAGCAAGCAGGAAGCCATCCGCGCGGGGGTCGAGCTGCTGTCCAAGGTGGGCATCCCCTCCCCCGAGATTCGCATGGGCGAATATCCCCACCAGCTCTCCGGCGGCATGCGCCAGCGCGTGGTGATTGCCATGGCCCTGGCCTGCGACCCGGACCTGCTGATCGCCGACGAGCCCACCACCGCCCTGGACGTCACCATACAGGCGCAGATCCTGGAGTTGATCAAGAACCTGCAGGAACAAATGGGCATGGCGGTGATCATGATTACCCATGACCTGGGGGTCATTGCCGAGACCAGCGACCATGTCGCGGTGATGTACGCCGGACAAGTGGTCGAGAGTGGCACCGTATTCGATATCTTCGACCGGCCCGCACATCCCTATACCCGCGGCCTGCTGGCGTCGATTCCGCGCCTGGATGCCACCCCCAAGTCGACCCTGAACACGATCGAGGGCATGGTCCCCGGGTTACTGGACCTGCCAGCGGGTTGCCGATTCGCCAATCGCTGCCAGCACGCACGGGATGCCTGCAGCGCGCAGATCCCCGCCAGCGAGCCGGTGGCGGAGGGCCATTCGGTCGCCTGTATCAGGTGGAGAGAGCTGTGAGCACACCCTTGCTGCAGGTGCAGGACCTGAAAATGCATTTCCCGGTGCGCGAGGGCATATTGCTGCGCTCCAATCGCGCCAACCGGGCGGTGGACGGCGTTTCCCTGAGCATCATGCCGGGCCAGACCCTGGGCCTGGTGGGCGAGTCCGGCTGCGGCAAGTCCACCCTCGGCCGCTGCATCAGCCGCCTCTACCGCCCCACCGCCGGCAACATCCTGTTCGAGGGCGAGGACATCACCCACCTCAGGGGCGGCCAGCTCTTGCCCTTCAGGCGCCAGATCCAGATGATCTTCCAGGACCCCATGGAGTCGCTCAACGCCCGCCACACGGTAGGCGAGATCCTGGAAGAGCCCTTCGTGATTCACAAGCTGGGTGACAAGGCCTTCCGCGCCGAGCGGGTGCGCAAACTGCTGGACACGGTGGGCCTGCCCGCGCGCTCGGTCACCCGCTACCCCTTTGAGTTCTCGGGCGGCCAGCGCCAGCGCATCGGCATTGCGCGGGCGATCGCGCTCAACCCGCGCTTGATCATCTGTGATGAACCTGTGTCGGCCCTGGATGTGTCGATCCAGAGCCAGATCCTGAACCTGCTGAATGACCTGCAGCGGGAGTTCCAGCTGTCCTACCTGTTCATCGCCCACGATCTGGCCGTGGTCAAGCATATCTCGGACGAGGTGGCGATCATGTACCTGGGCAAGGTGGTCGAGACCGCCAGCAGCGAGGCCATCTACCGCGAGCCCCGTCACCCCTACACCCGGTCCCTGATCGCCGCGATCCCCGTGCCCGATCCTCACCGCGTGCTCACGCGGCAGGTCTTGACCGGCGATGTGCCCTCCCCCATCGACCCGCCCAGCGGCTGTCATTTCCATCCCCGCTGCCCGGAGGTAATGGACCGCTGCCGCACCGAGGCGCCGAACCTCGTCGACCTCGGCGGCGGCCACTGCGGCTCCTGCCATTTGTTAGCGCCCCGGACAAGCGCCTAGGGCGAAGTCAGCGCTGGGTGCCGGCCGCAGCAGTGATCCGCAATTCCTGCCCCGGCTGCAGGTAGCGCTTGGGCGAGAGGTCGTTCCAGGCCAGCAGCTCCTGCTGAGACACCTGGAAGCGGCGGGCGATGCTCCACAGGGAGTCGCCCGGGCGAATGACGTAGGTACCGGGGGCCGGTTTCGCCCTGGCGACGCGTGACTGCCCCGCCAGCGGCGGCTCCGGGATCACCTTGCCCGGCAGGATCAGGGTCTTGCCGGCACGGATATTATTGCCGCGCAGGCCGTTGAGGTCCTTGAGCTTCGCCACCGAGGTCTGGTAACGCCGGGCAATCACCCACAGCGACTCCCCGGGACGAATGGTGTGGGTGAGATCGGGCTGCTGATGATCGAACAGCTGATTCTCGGGCACTTCCTCAAGGTACTGGGCCAGCGGCTTGTTCAGCTGTGACCGTGGCAGCCGCAAGGTATATCCGCGGGGCACATGCTTCTCTCCCAGCCACACCGGCTCCCGCAGTGCCGGGTTGTGCCGCTGCAGGTCTTCCACGCCCACGCCGAGGGCCTCGATCAGGGCATCGGCGGAAGTGTAGGCCGGCAAGGGCAAGACGTCGTAGTCAATAGGGGTATCCAGGGGAACATCGCCCCAGTGCTTTCTGGCGTTACGGTCAACATCCAGGGCGGCCAGGAATGAGGGGTAGAAGTTGCGCGAGGCGAAGCCGAAAGCGCGCCCCCGGTAGCGCTCGATAATCACGTCGATATCCGTCGTGCCCACCGAGCGGGCGGCGCGCAGCACGCCGCCGGTGCCATGGTTGTAGCTGGTCAGGGCCAACGGCCAGGTGCCGGTCACCCGGTAGTTGCTGGCCAACAGCTTGATCGCCCCCTCGGTGGCCACGAAGGGATCCAGCCGCTGGTCGACCACGTGATCGACGCGCATAAACTGGCGTGCGGTCGCGGGCATAAACTGCCACATGCCCGCCGCCGCCACCCGGGAGTAGGCCTCGGGGTTGAAGGAGGACTCCACGTGCGGCAGTACATCCAGCTCCGGGGGCAAGCCCGCCGCCGCCAGCGTGTGCTGGATATGCGGCTTCCACTGCCCCGAACGGATCAAGCCATCCCGGAACCGGTCTGCCTGGCCCAGTTGGAAGCGCACCGAATTGGCTGCCTGGCGCAGCCTGCTATTGTCGGTCCCGGCCGGCCAGGCGGCGAGCACCTTTTGCTCTATTGGGCTGAGGCTACTGCGCTTGCCGCCGGCGAGGGCCGTCAGTGCGCCGGCGATCTCCGCCTTGGCGCCATCTACCATCCGGCCCCGATGGGACCGACTGGCCAGCGGCGGCAAATCCAGGGTCCGGTAGACAACCGAAAGATTCTCGGCATCGTGGATATACCCCTGGTCCGTGGTTATCTCGGTATAGACGCGCGTCCAGAATTGCACCGCTGGTTCCAGCGACGCCGGCCTGGGAAAGTTGGTGGCGGCAGCGCTAACGCTGAGAATCAGCATTGCGCCGACTGCAAGTACCCTGCACATGTGGTATTTCACCCGGTGGTTGAACGGCCCCCTTGCCGGTTCACGCCAAGTGTATCCCAGAAGGGGGGCGGATATTCAAGCGCTGATTGAAGCGAACCCATACTTTGGGCTAGACAATTGTCACTCAGCCTCGCCAGTTGGAAAGCAAGGGCCGCAAATCTGCTGCCAGCGCCTCGGACTTGAAGGGAGGCATGAAGTAGCCCGCCAGGCGCCCCGCAGGATCGATCAGCAGAAGCGCAGCGGAATGGTCCACACTGTAATCACCGCCGGCGCCGGGGATGCGTATGTATTGAATACCGAGGCCTGCATAGAGTCGCTCCAATTGTTGCTTTTCCCCGGTCAGGCCCACGAACTCCTTGTTAAAAAACGCCAGGTATGCCGCCAACGCCTCCGAGGTATCCCGCTCGGGATCGAGACTCAGCAGAATAATCTGCAGCGCGTCCCCATCGCTCCCGAGAAACTCCCGTGAGCGATCGAGCACCGCCAGGGTCGTGGGGCAAATATCAGGGCAGTGGGTAAAGCCGGGAAAGATCAGGCTCCAGTGGCCGACCAGCGAAGCCTCGGTAAAGGGCTGATTGCGCTGATCGTGGAGCGAAAAGTCTGGTAGTGACACCGGCGGCGCGACCAGTTCGCCGGTCTGCAATCCGGCTGTTACCGTATCCCTGAGGTCCCGGGGCTGGAGGTACATCGCTCCCACGGCAATGGCGGCGACCATGGTCGCTACTACGCCGATGATGTGTGTCTTATCCGCCATATCACCCCCGGCCAGGACGCTCGCCGACTGGCGCAATGTCGACGGGTGGTCTATACAAGGCTCCCACCTCCGACGCGCTCGGGAGCCCTGCCATGAAACCTGCCTATCTTCTGACTATCATCAGCATAGTCGCAATTTCCGCGCTGGTGTACTTCCTGGCCGGAGACGCGGACCCCGAAACCAGACCGGCCAACGAGTTCGCCAAAGCACCGATACTGCCCGTCATCGCCCCGGTGGGCGCCACCCTGCTTGAAGGTCTGGGCGACCACCAAATGCCTATCAGCACGAGCCAGGACGAGGCACAGCGCTGGTTTGACCAGGCCCTGATGCTGACTTACGGCTTCAATCACGATGCTGCCGAGCGCTCCTTCCTGCGCGCGCTTGAGATCGACCCGTCGTGTGCCATGTGCTGGTGGGGATCGGCCCTGGTTCTCGGGCCGCACGTGAACGCAGCCATGGACCCGGCACAGAACCCGGTGGCCTGGGAACGGCTGCAAGCGGCGCAAAGTCTTGCCGGCGAAGCGAGCCAGCGGGAGCAGGACTATATCGAGGCCCTGTCGGCGCGCTACGCCAAGAATCCGCCGGATGATCGCAGGGCATTGGATATCGCCTACGCCAACGCCATGGCAGCACTGGTGGCAAAGTACCCGGACGACCTGGATGCCGCCACCCTGCATGCCGAAGCCCTGATGGACCTGCAGCCCTGGGATTTCTGGGACGAAAATGGCCAGGCCAGGGGCAATACCACCGACATCGTGGAACGCCTGGAGGCAACCCTGGCCCGCGACGACACCCACCCGGGTGCCCTGCACCTCTACATTCATGCGGTGGAAGCCTCACCGAATCCGGAACGTGGCGCCGCCGCGGCAGACCGGCTGCGGGACCTGATCCCGGGCTCGGGTCACCTGGTGCATATGCCGGCGCATATCTACGCCCGCGTGGGGCGTTGGCATGACGCGGCCCTGGTCAACCAGGATGCCATCCTGGCGGACGACCTCTACCTGGCGACCTGCCGCCCAACGCCGGGGGTTTATCCCCTGGGGTACGTGCCCCACAACCATCACTTCCTCTGGTTCGCCGCGACCATGGCCGGGGAGCGCGCTACGGCCATGGCGGCCGCAGACGCTACGGGTGAGCGCACCCGCGATCCCGAATTGATGCGGCTGCCGGGGATGGAAGCCTTGCAGCAGTTTTCTTTAACGCCCCTGTTTGCGCGGGTGCGTTTTGGCCTCTGGGACGAAGTGGTGGCACAGCCCAGGCCGCCCGAGGACCTAGCCTTCCAGGTGGCGATCTGGCACTACGCCCAGGGCCTCGCGGCAATACGCCAGGACCGACTGGCGGACGCGCAGCAACATCATCAGATGCTCCTGGGCGCGATCGAGAATCCGGCGATCAGAGAGCTACTGATGTGGGGGCGCTACTCCCTGCTACAGGGCGTGCAGGTCGCCGAGCGCGTACTGGCCGGGGAACTGGCCGCGGCCCGTGGCGAAGACGAAGCCGCAGAAGCGGCCCTGCGCGAGGCGGTGGCGCTGGAGGATGCCATTCCCTATGACGAGCCGCCGGGGTGGCATGCCCCGGTGCGCCAGACCCTCGGCGCGGTGCTGCTGGAAATGGAACGGGCGCAGGACGCCGAAACCGTCTACCGCGAGGAATTGCGGCGCAACCCGGGAAACGGCTGGTCGCTGTACGGCCTCGCCGAGGCGCTGGCGGCGCAGCAGCAAGAAGAGGCAGCTGCGGCAGTAAGGGAGCGTTTCGAGCAGTCCTGGGCACATGCCGACTTCAAGTTAACTGCTTCACGCCTGTAGGCTGGCGACAGCTTGCGCTGTTTTTCAGTAGTCAGCATGCCCTTCGCTACCGCCAGGCAGGCTGGCATCAAGCGCTGTTCCGGCCTCAGAAATCGTGACTAATACACTATGAATCAATTAGTTATGCGCCTTCACGCCGGGCACACAGGAACCCGGCGTGAAGAACATGCCCGAATTGGCTAGACTGAGACCCGTGTCCCTGGATACGAGGGAATCAACCCTATCCCGCTGCTCGAGACCGCAGAAACCCTGATCAACCGCTTTGCTGATTTTATGTGGAGCACGCCCACCGTCGTTTTACTGGTGGGCGGGGGACTGTTTCTTACAGGCTATTCGCGCCTGCGGGCTTTTCGCTATTTCGGCCACGCCATCGCGCTGATTCTGGGCCGCTACAACCGCGCTGACGACCCCGGGCACGTATCGCACGCGCAGGCATTGGCCACCGCATTATCCGGCACCCTCGGCCTGGGGAACATTTCCGGCGTGGCCATTGCGATCAGCACCGGTGGACCGGGCGCCGTATTCTGGATGTGGGTGACGGCACTGATCGGGGTCACGACCAAGTTCTACACCGCCAGCCTGGCAATCATGTACCGCGGCAAGGACTCTGCGGGCGTGCTTCGCGGCGGTCCCATGTATGTTATTCGGGAAGGTCTCGGGCGACGCTGGTACCCGCTGGCCGTGCTTTTTGCGGTCGCGGGCATGCTGGGTACGCTCCCGGCCTTTCAGGCAAACCAGGTGGTGGCACTGCTTCGCCATGGGCTGGCTGAACCCGCGGGTTGGACGAGCGGTGGCGAGAGTATTGCGTTCGACCTGGGGGCCGGCGTGGTGCTGGCAACCCTGGTCCTGCTGGTCGTGGTTGGGGAGGTTCAGCGCGTCGGCAAGATCACGGTAAGGCTGGTGCCCTCAATGGTACTGCTTTACCTTGGCATGACCTTCGTCATCCTGTACCAGAACGCCGCAGAGGTGCCGGCGTTACTCGCCCTGATTATCGAGGATGCCTTCTCCGGTCAGGCGGTCGCTGGCGGCATTGTCGGGACAACGATCATGATTGGCGTGCGTCGCGGCGCATTTTCCAACGAAGCGGGTATAGGGACCGAGTCGCTGGCGCACGGCGCAGCGCGCACCGACCACCCCGTGCGCGAGGGATTCGTGGCGATGACCGGCCCCGTGATCGATACCCTCATTGTATGCACCTGTACGGCGCTGATAATTCTGTTGACCGGGGCCTGGCAGAACAGTGAGGGCACCGAGGGTGTGGAACTCACCGTGAATGCGATCGTTACCGTGCTGCCGGACTTCGGCCTCTACCTGATTACGCTCATGGTTGCCTTGCTCAGCTTCAGTACCATCGTCTCATTCTGGTTTTACGGCGCGAAGTGCGCCGGCTTCCTCTTCGGCGCGCATCGGCAGCGCTACTACACGCCGGTGTATATCCTGTTGGTAATCGCCGGCTCCGTGATGTCGCTGGATATCGTTAATGGCCTGGTGCTCGGGATGTATGCGGTGATGGCGATTCCGACAATGGTCTCTACCCTCCTGCTCGCTCCTCGTGTTAACGCTTCACTCGGTGATTATCTGTCGCGATAATTATCCAATCCGGTCCGACGGGACCGTTGGCGGCAATGGGGATCAAATGCGGGAGCTGAACAAAGTGCTACAGAGCGTGTTACCGCAGGCTCGCCTGGAGGCGACCTCCCTGCCGGTTCGCGAGCCGCTGTCGCTCTATCTTTTGAACGCCGACTACCCCCAGGGAGAACTGGACGCCGACGCAAGGCAATTCGTAATGGACAACCCGCTTTACTGGGTTTTCTGCTGGGCCTCAGGACTGGTGCTGGCTGACTGGCTCTTCGAGAATCCGGAGTGGGTCCGTGGCAAGCGCGTCGTTGACTTCGGCTGCGGCTCCGGCGTGGCCGCCATTGCTGCCGCCATGGCCGGCGCGGAAGAAATCATCGCCTGCGACATCGACCCCGATGCCCTGGCCGCCACCGCCGCCAACGCCGCCTTGAACCAGGTAGAGCTACAGCTGGCAGATAGCTTCCATGCGATCGAGGGCAACATCGACCTCCTGCTGGTCGCGGACGTTCTCTACGATCACGCCAACTTGCCCTGGTTGGAAACCTTCACCGGCAGGGCGGACCGGGTGCTGCTGGCGGACTCGCGAGTCAAGAATTTCTGTTTTCCCGGGTACCGGCAGATTGGGGCGCGGCAGGCCCATACGGTGCCGGACCTCGATGAGAGTGCAGAGTTTCGGGATGTGCGGGTTTACTGTGGAAAGCGGTAGCGTTTGACGCGGTTAGCGGCCTTGGGCCGTCAGGCATGCAGGATCAGCTTCCATTTTCGCTTCGCCGCCCAAGGTATTATTTCTCGTCATTTCGATGAGTCTTTTCATCGATTCCAACGGCATCAGATAAATGTTTTGATTAGCCATCCAAGGGGGTATTTTTCCGCTGAGTTCGGTTTGCATGGTATATGTCACACAGGTATGTCCGTTTTGAGGCTCCAGGAAAATGTAGCCCTCAGCAGACCGCATTCGGTTCACCCCCTCGACCTCCGGGATGAACGTCGGGAGACCGCTGAGCTGAATTTGTATCGCTCCGTTTTCGTGAGTGGTTGAAGATATGGCGTAGATCATGTCTTCGTTCTTGAACGGCCACGGAAACTGAGTCTCCATGTAGACGTACTGCGTATCTCGATTCGTTGCTAGCAGCCGTGAAGATTTGGTATAGGCAAGCCACTGATCATATTTGACTGGATCGTTTAGAACACGTTGAAGCACCTCTGGGGCCGTGGGGATAACGGCAACCGCCTTGAAAGACTTATAGGACTTTCCGGGCTCTAATCGGGTATAAATGGTCATGTTCTCACCGTGCAATACCTGTTCCCAGGCTACCTGCGCGAACGCTGATTGAGCTAGCACGAGAAGCCCGAAGGACCATGGATACTTCATTCCTGGCTATTTGATGCTTCAAGTGGAAGCGCGGATGACTTATAGATTGCGTAAAAGTAGTAGGCAAACAGCGCCAGAAATAGGCTGTCACCTATCACTATGACAAAAACAATCGGGCTCGCAATACCGGCGATATAAAGCTCTGTTAACGTCACGATAAAACCCAGCTTGCCAAAGCCTCCAGTCACGACAACGCCGTAGTGCCTGGGCGGGTTACGCGCGACGATCAGATAACCAACAAAATAGGTCAGAGTGGTCCCCCAGGCCCCTTGATACACAGCGAACAGTAGTGGATCTGTGAGTGCCTGGTTGAAAATGAGCTCAAAGGTAAATGCGGTATTGAAAAAGCCCAACCCGGCGCCGGCGAGGTTCCAGAAGGCAGCCAGTAAAAATAGCCTGGTGAATCTAGCGCGAACCATGTCCTTGTACCCTGGGGTGAAGATGTCGGCACAAGAATGGCGATTTTTGCCAGCTCTGGCATTTACCTATGTAAACGGGCGGACGGAATCAGGGAAGTTTTTTTCGAATACGGCTGAGCTGCGTCGGGGTGATGCCCAGGTATGAGGCGATATGGTACTGGGGGATACTGTCCTCAAGCCCCGGATGCTCTTCCTTGAGGATCAGGTAACGCTCCTTCGCTTCTAGCAAGGCCATTTCAAGCTGCTTCTTTTCATTGCCAACAAAAAAACGTTCGGCCACTTTCCGGCGCAGGCGCTCAAGCTCAATGCTGTTTTTTGAACTGCGCTCGATAACATCGTATTTAATGCGCCAAATGGTGCAATCGGTCAACGCTTGTTGCGGCAACGCATTCTTCTCCCTACTGATCAGGGATACGTATGACCCGATGATCGCGGGTGCAGAGAAAATGGTTTTGTTGTACTCCCTGCCGTCCTTGTTGGAGTAGAATGCTCGGACTACCCCGTCCTCTAGAAATGCAATTTCGCTTGCATAAGCACCTTCACGGACAAAGTACTCGCCCTTCATTAACTTGTCGGGAACAAAGGCCGCTTCAATGAGTGCGATTGTTCCCTCGGATAAGGGGCTAATACCGTTCAAAAAAGACAGCAAACTCTTCATCTGTGCGTAAGCCTTCAGCGAAAAATACCTACGGGATTGCCTCGTGTTGACTTGATGATGTGCAGCTGTTTACTCAGGCTGCTTGTAGATAATCCCTTCCTTTATCACAAATTCTACACGGCCCATAAGAGAAATATCTCCAAGCGGATCGCCCCCTCGGGGACGGGCATGTCCGCGGCCCTGCCAACAGCGACGATACGGCCGTCCTTGATCACCAGAGCGGGATTATCAATGGCTTTACCCTCGACAACGTCAATCATGGTATCGACTATGTCCATTCATTCAGGGTGGCAAGTCGCCAAGACGTGGGGGTGGGCTCGGATTCAAACCTGACATTTCGGAATAATATTATAAATATCAGATAGTTATACACCACTCACCCTCAAAACACGCCGTATCGGCCCGTAGCCCACCATGTCAGCTCTACAGTGATCCGTTTGCCAGAAGGCATCCGATAGCGGCGTGCCCCACGACCTTGCATCCAAACCAGAAATGCGAGTAGAAACCCCGGAATTTACAGTAGTATTCCGGGGAAATTCCACATATGGTTTCTCCGATAAATATACTTCTCTCAGGCGCGTAGCCGAGAACGACAAGCGGGGAATGCCAATGTTCAAGAAAACTCTCCTTAACAGCGTCATCTGCGCCGCAACAATGTGCACAGCGGGCCAGGCAGCTGCACAGAAGATGCTGGAAGAAGTGATCGTCACCGCGCAGAAGCGCGAGCAAAGCCTGCAGGACGTACCGGTGGCCGTCACCGCCTTCACCGGTGAGCGCCTCCAGGAAAGCGGTGTGCGAGACTTCTTCGAAGTATCGAATATCGATCCCGCGCTGATCGTGGGCAAGAGCCAGACCTCCACCACCGCCAATTTCAGTATTCGCGGCGTGTTTACCAGCTCACAGAACTTCGGCCTGGAGTCCTCGGTCGGCCTGTACGTAGACGGCGTCTACCGGGCCCGGCAAAGCGCCATGATTAATAACCTGGTGGATATTGCCGCGGTCGAGGTGTTGAGAGGCCCACAGGGAACACTGTTTGGTCGCAATACGCCGTCGGGCGCGGTTACGCTGACCAGCGTGGCACCGGATTTCGAGGGCGGGGGTTACCTCGAGGCCAGCGGCGGCGACTATGACCTGATGAGTGTGAACGGCGGCAAGTCACTGACCTTGCTGGAGGACACGCTGGCCCTGCGCGCGACCGGCTTCTACATGGAGCGCGACGGTTTCATTGACGTCATTGGCCTTGGCGACGAGGTGCTTGAAGATCGCGACCGCTGGGGCGGACGCCTGCAGGCCCTGTGGCTGCCCAACGATGATGTGAGCGTGCACCTGATCGTGGACCGCTCCGAGATCGACGAGATCTGCTGCGCAGTGGGTAACTTCGTCAACAATTTCGAACCCCAGCAGGTACCGCCGGGCTCGACCACGGTCCGGGGTACAGACAACAACGTGATTGCCGCCGGGGGAACCGTGCTGGACCAGCGGGATTTCTACGACTACGAAGTCGCATCCAGCTTCCTGCCCACCTCTGAAAACGAAGATGAGGGCATCAGCGCGCAGGTCGACTGGACACTGCCGTGGGCTGACCTGACCAGCATCACCGCGTATCGCAAATTCGAGTCTTACGACATGATCGATGCCGACTTCTACGATATCGACGCACTGATTCGCAGCAACGACGCATCGCAGGAACAGTTCTCACAGGAACTACGCCTGGCCGACCAGGGTGACAAGCTCGCGTGGGTCGTGGGCGCGTTCTATTTCGAGCAGGAACTCGACGCCACTGTCGATACCGTCGTCGGTGTTGATACTGGCCCGCTGGTGGGCGTGCCCTCCAGCTTCTTCCCGGACGGCGGCCTGGCCCGCAACGTCAACGAGCAAGACAGCACCTCCTATGCGTTTTTCGGGCAGCTGGACTACAACCTGACCGATTCACTGGTGCTGACGGCCGGATTGCGCTGGACCAAGGAAGACAAGGACATGACCAATGTCTTCACCGAGGAGAATCCCGGCATCGGCTTTGCCTTCTTCCCGCCGCTGGCGCCCCGGGATGACGTTGCCGAGGAAATCGATGACGACCAGATCACCGGAACCGCGAAGATCAGCTGGTTCGCCAACAACGACGTGATGCTCTATGCCTCCTACGGCACTGGCTATAAGGCGGGCGGTATCAACACCGACCGGATCGAGGCCAGCCTCGACGTGGCCTTTGACGCTGAGGAATCCGAGGCATTTGAGCTGGGCATGAAGGCCGAGTTCCCGGAGCAGGCCATGCGCCTGAACGTGGCACTGCACCAGACCACCACCGATGACCTGCAGACCATCTCCTTCCAGGGCACCGGCTTCGCACTGCAGAACGCCGGCAAGGCAGACACCTGGGGCGGCGAACTGGACCTGCTTTGGCAGCCCCTGGACAACACCACGCTGACCCTCGCCTACGCCTACAACAATGCGGAGTACGCGGACTTCGAGGAAGGGGACTGCTGGATAGGCACGCCTTTCCATACCCAGCTTCCGGACCCCAGGGCCAATGGCGACGGGTCCTGCGACCGCTCAGGCGGCCTGTTGTCCGGCAACCCGGAGAATGTCGTGGTGACATCGCTGCGCCAGGATATTCCCCTGGGTGGCGACGTAACGGCATTCCTCTACGGCGAGTACATCTGGTTCGACGAGCGCATGACCGACGTCAACAATGATCCGCTGAAGCTTGCGGAAAGCTATGACCTCGTCAACCTGCGCGCCGGGCTGATCCTGGAGAGCTGGGACCTGGAGGTAACGGCCTGGGGTCGCAACGTCGCGAACGAGGACTACACCAATACCATCGCCGACGCGGTGGCCCAGCCGGGCCGGATGATTGGGTACTTCAACGAGCCGCGTACGTGGGGTGTTACGTTGCGCAAGAGCTTCCGTTAAGTTCGGTTTGGTGTGGGGAGGGCACGATTGACCTGGAACAGGCTGTAGCCTGTTCCAGCGCTGCGGGCTCGCCTTCGGCTCGGTCCAAACGCTGCGCGTTTGTCGAACGGGGCACGTTTGCTTCGATGGGTTTGGGTTGGTGCGCGAGGGGCACGATTACTCACAACGGCTTTTAGCCGTTGTGACCCTGCCGGGCTTCGCCGCTGCGCGGCTCGGTTCAAATTGCTGCGCAATTTGTCGAACGGACACGCCCGACTCGGCCAAACCCACCGGCTGACAAAGAAAAAGGGGTCAGAGCAAAAGCTCTGACCCCTTTTTCTTTGTAAGGTGGCGCGCCTGGCACGATTCGAACGTGCGACCGCCTGGTTCGTAGCTCAACAAATGAAATTTAACGTATTGTTTTAAATAGCTTTTCTGGCGACGCCCGTTGCCGACCAAGCACGACAACGCACCACTGAGCACGCTGATGTCGGAAATTTGTCGGAATTGTAAACGTTGTCGATCGAGCTATTTTCGCAGGCTCAATGCACCGTAAAAATACTGACTTTACAAGGTCCATCCCCAGTATTAATATTTAATACATAGTTTTTCAGGTACGCGCACATGGCCAGAAACACCTCCGTCACCCTCGGTGATCATTTTGAAGCGTTCATCACCAGTAAGATAGAACAGGGTCGCTTTCAATCTGTCAGCGAAGCAGTCCGCGCCGGGCTGCGAAAGCTGGAGGAGGATGAAGCCAGGCTTGATATGTTGAGGACTCGACTAAGGGCGGGGGAGGACAGCCCCGTTGCTGAAAACTTTGATAGCCGGGAATTTCTGGAAAAACTCCATAAAAAGCCTCTTGGGTGAAGAAGCGCTATTTCATTCGCGAACTCGCTCTAAGAGATTTGGAGGAAATTTGGCTCTTTACCCTGTCGGGGTGGAGTCTAGAACAGGCTGATGCCTATACCAGTTCTATCCTTGCCCGCCTGAATTTGCTGGCCGACAACCCCAGCGTTGGCTACTATCCATTGAACAACTGGTTCGTAGCCACAATTGTGGCAATTTAGACCCTTGTAAATCGATCACCTGGATACGGCCCGCCCTCATTACACCCCGTATCGACCCGTGTTCTCTAGTAGATACCCTACGGTTAAGCTTGAGGCCCCTCCTTTCCTTGGCACTTCTTTCAAGCCATTGTCGGTGGCGAGCTCGCTTTGAATACAGATAGGGAATCCTGCTGAGCTGCCGATGAGAATGTCACATCAAGCCGCAACTACCCCCTACTCCCTCTTTGACTGCATCCTCCATAACAAATCTGCTCGTAAACTTTTTGGGAATTTCATAAAGACGCCGCTGTATCTTATGCGACGAGGCACAAGGCATACACGAAGTGCTGCAGAATAGCTGTCTGTGAGCAGGGTAGCTGAAGTATTACCCTGCCCATGGGAGGAGGTGGTATTACATTGAAACTTTGCAATATCCGTCATGACGCCACTTCAAGGGCCCCGACATCAACAGACATCGGTAGCTTTACCCAGCCGCTAAGTATCGGGACAGGAATTCGTTTACCATTCTCAAAATCCAGTTTCATATGAGGAAGTAGATCGATGAGCCATTCGAAAGCGACCTTCGCTTCAAGCCGTGCCAGCGCGGAGCCCATGCAAAAATGTATACCTTTCCCCAACGCTAGGTGATCTTTGTTGCGTCGATGCAGATCAAAAGTCTCTGGGGCTTCATAAGTATCAGCATCGAGATTCCCGGAGGAGAAAAGCAACCAAAGCGTATCACCCTTACTGATGTTTTTGCCTCTGAACTCAACATTTCTGGTTGCAATTCGAAAAAGGCCCATTACAGGGCCGTCATAACGCAACATTTCTTCAACGAAATCAGAAATCAATGTCCTATCATTTCGCAAGTCCGCCAGCACATCGGGATGATTCAATAAGAACACTACCCCGTTGCTGATCAAGTTGGTCGTTGTTTCATTCCCTGCAAGCCACAGCAGTTTGCTTAAACCTAGTATTTCTTCTGTACGTAGATTCTCACCTTCCTCGGAAGCATCAAGCATGGCGCTGATAAGGGTATTTGCCTGTGGATTATGACGCGCCGCAGAGATGATTTCGCTCAAGCCTTCCGTCATCTCTTTACGTGAGCCGAGCTGCTGCTGAATGGAATACCCTTCTCCAGCACCAATGGCCAGGGAATCAGACCACATGCGCAAGCGATGACGTTCCTCCAACGGAATCCCCATCATCTGAGCAATTACATACACCGGCAGCGGACTGGCAAAATCATCTACCAGATCCAGCGCTTCACCATTGCGAATTTTCTGGTGGAGTTCGTCCATTAGATTTGTGGCTATTTCCACCACCGCTGGTTCCATTTCGGCGATGCGTTTTGGCGTGAAAGCCTTTGCAAACAGCGAACGAATTCTGGTGTGTTCTGGCGGATCATGCTGAATCAAGGGTAGGAAACCCATGCCGCCATTGTCATCGCGCTGTTCGCCGTCTTCTCCTGCTACGAGGCCCCCACCGGGTCCGGCTGCGGACGAGTATGTGTATGGGTCCTTGAGCATCTCGAGGATATCCTCATGCTTTGAAATAACCCAAAACCCATACTCCTGCGCATAGTAAACTGGATCGGTCTCTCGAAGATTCTTCCAAAAGGGTTGTGGCCGCGCAGCGTATTCTGCAGAGAGAAATGGAAATTCATTAGACATGGTATATTTCTCCTATTCGGGACAACCACCCACCAAATCGGCTGGCATCTTGTCCAACTTCCAATACTCTCAGTTTTCCGACAGCAAATTCGCATGTACCAATTTGAGTAAACGGTAAAATTCCTTGGCCTCTTTAGCAGACATGCCGCGCGTTGCCGCTCTGCCAATATCGCCTACCAGATCTTCAAGCGACTTCAGCATGGGGTCGATTTTATCCGTAAGGCGAACCATCTTCGCACGGCGATCACTAGTATCCTGATGTCGCGCTATCCATCCCGCTGACTCTAGTCGGTCCACAACTTTGCCCAGTGGTGGTTTCGCCATCATCAGGGAATCGGCAATACTAGTTTGCGTCTGCTCGCCGTTCATGTAGAGCAGGTAGAGCACCTGCCATTGTGTGCGAGTTAACCCCAAGTCCTTTACCTGCCTGTTAAAGAGCCGGGCGACCATCAAACTAATTTCGTGAATTAGCGTACTAACAGGCTGGTCTTGCCGCCTTGATTGTTGGCTTGCTATATCTTGCGTTGACAATTTAGTTATCCTAGTTAATATAACTACAGTTAATATTTTAGTTGTAGGTATCGCGGTTTGTCAATTCATGATGCCTCTCGAACTAGTTGGTAGCGATAGTATGCGTTACATCATGCAGACCGTGGGACCCATTTTGGCCGCAGCGATACTCATGGGCTGCGATGGCGAACCCCAAAATGGCACAACCAGTACTGGGATTACTCCACAGCCCTCGTCACCCGTTGTAGTATCGATTACGAGTCCGGAAATAGCGGCATTATCTGAGCCTATTTTTGTTACCGGCACCATTCTCGCACGCCGCTCCACCAATATTTCGCCGATGGTTGGTGGCCTCATCGAAGAAATCTATGTCAACGTTGGAAGCCGTGTTGAAGAAGGGCAGCCCTTGCTGCGTATGCGCCAGAAAGATTTCGAGATTAATGTCCTGCGTCTTTCTGAGGCTAAGCGCCTGGCAGAGGCAGAGTACAAAGACTCGGTACGCGATCTTGAAAACGCCATCGCACTCAGAGAGAAGCAAGCATTCTCTGTCGAGCAACTCGATGACAGGCGCACACAAGTTGAGGTATCGGCTGCGAAGCTCGGTATTGCAAGCGCTAATCTTGCCGAGGCGCAGAAGGAACTGGACGACTCAATAACCCGAGCACCCTACCGTGGCGTTATCACCCAGAGACATGTGGATGAAGGCGCATACGTCCCATCAATCATGCGCTCTGAGCACCCAGTCCTCCAAATCCAGGAGATTGATGTCATGGTGGCACTGGTGTTCGTGCCCGAAGTTTATTTAACTTCCATTCAGTTGGGTACGCTCGGAAGGGTTCACATACCGAGTATGAATCAAACCTATGAGTCGGAAGTGGCGCTGATCAACGATCGAATAGACCACAAAACTCGCACTATCGATGTAAGACTGGGAATACCAAATGTGGATTATGCGATCAAACCTGGGCTTTTCATTGAAGTCGAGCTGATGCCCATTTCAAGACAGGGGCTAATGTTATCACCCAACGCTACTATGGGACTGGGAAGCAGCCGCTCTGTCCTGGTGGTTGAAGATGGCGTAGTTAGTCAACGCACAGTGCAAGTACGTGAGCTTAGTGATGGTCGGCTTGAGATACTCCAGGGCGTAAGCTCAAATGCGATCCTTGTTGTAGGCCCCAGTATGCACAAGGTTTCTGATGGTTCACGGGTCACTATTTCAGAACATCCCTATGTGGATAGCTGACCTCTGCATTCGCCGGCCAGTGCTGGCGATCATGATGACCGCTGCGCTCATGATGCTGGGCGTGGTCTCCATGGGTCGAATAAGCATCGATCTGTTCCCGAGCGTTGAAGTGCCCATTGTAACGGTTGAAACAATACTCGAAGGAGCCTCTCCCAGCACGGTAGAGACAGAAGTTACCGAGAGGCTTGAAGAAGAGCTAATCGCTATATCTGGCGTCGATACAATGCGCTCGATTAGCGGTGACGGTTTTTCACAGATAATCCTTGAATTCGATATGGAGGAAAATCCCAACCTGAAGGCCCAGGAGATACGGGACAAAATCAGTCAAACTCTGCCGCTTCTGCCTGACACAGTTAGTCAGCCTGTCGTCTCCATACTTGATCCGGATTCTGAACCCATTGTCTCGGTGATTGTATCCGGCCCCTGGCCAGTGGGTGAACTCACAGCCTTCGCCAAAGATGTCGTCAAAGAGCGTTTGCAGAGAGTACCTGGCGTTGGCAGCGTGATTCTTGTCGGGGGCCGCGAGCGGGAAGTACGCATCTGGTTGAAAGCCCCACAAATGCGGGGTTACGGCGTAATTGCGGCCGATGTAATCAGCGCTATCCAACGTGAGCATGCTGACATCCCTGGCGGCCGCCTGGATTACCACAGCGGGTCCACGGAACTGACCATCAAAACCATGGGCGAAGTAACCAGCTTAAAAGAGTTGGGTGAAATCATTATTTCTCGCGATGATAAGGCGATGGTGCGCTTGATAGATGTTGCCGAAGTTGAGGATGGTCTGGAGGATGAACGCAGCTACGCGGAGCTAGATGGTAGAACAGGAGTAAGCCTCGAAATTCGCAAACAATCTGGAACCAATACCACCAGTATTGCCAAAGCAGTTAAGGCAGCGCTGACCAAACTTCAGACAGAAACACCAGCTGAAATCAACATTGTCACGGTAAGGGACAGTTCGCGATTTATCGGGTCCGCAGTGCGAGACGTGTCAAACGATATTTTGCTAGGCATCCTCCTGGTTGTCATTGTCACACTTTGCTTTTTACTCAGCGTACGCGCCACGCTAATTGTTGCAACCGCTATTCCAACGGCAATCATCGCTACTTTTTTCGCTTTCTACCTACTCGATTTTTCTATCAATATGGTATCGCTGATTGCCATATCACTGTGTGTCGGCCTGCTCGTAGACGATGCCATAGTTGTGCTGGAATCTATACACCGCGAAGTTGAAGCTGGGCTCGACCTCAATGAAGCTGCTTCAACGGGCACGCGAAAAGTTGCCACTGCCGTCATCGCATCCACCCTTTGTGTGATGGCGGTGTTCTTGCCGATTTCCTTTACCACAGGTCTGGTTGGTGTGTTTTTCTATCAATACGGTGTCACCATTGCTGTGGCAGTAGCACTATCTCTGTTTGTTTCCGTTACCCTTACGCCTATGTTGAGCTCTCGTCTGCTCAAAAAAAGTTCCGGCCATAGAGGAATGTTTGCGCTACTGGATAAGGGCTATGTACTTCTGGAAACAACCTACGTTAAGGGCGTTCGCTTCGCACTTCGCGCTCGCTGGCTTGTTCTGCTGTTGGCCGCTGCCACTGTCGGTATGGGTGTTTATAATGCGGGTCAGGTTCCCCTCTCATTTACGTCCGCAACTGATAGAAGCGAGTTTCTCGCCAAAGTCGAGCTTCCTCTGGGAACCGGTCTTACCCAGGCCAAGCGTGTTGCCACTCAAGTGAGTAAAACTGTCAGTGACCTGGAACATATTGAATTGGTGTTCACTGTTATTGGCTCCGGCGCTCAGGCCAAGGCAAACGAACTATCATTCTATTTTGGTCTGTCGCCGAAACAACAAAGGAGCAGTCATCAGTATGAAGTGATGGATGACGTCCGCACAGCGCTCGCTTTGGCCATACCCGATGCCAAGCACATCTCTTTGACAGATGTGCCCTGGATATCCGGAGGAGGATTCTTTGGTGCCGACATGGAGATGGCTTTAAGCGGCGATGATTTAGAACAACTTCGAACATACGCGGATACTATCACGAGCCAGATGGAAGAATCTGGCCTCTTCAGGGATATCAAGTCCAGCTATGAGCCAGGCAAGCCTGAATTGCAGGTTACGATAAACCGGCGCAGGGCCGCTGATTTGGGCATTTCGGTTCGAGATATCGCCGCTACTGTTGGAGCCACGATGGGTGGTGTAGATGTTACAAGTTACGAAGAGTTCGGTAATCGCTATGACGTGCGCCTGAGATATGCAGAAACGTACCGCGACGAGATCGGAAAGTTTGACCTCATTCAATTACGCGCGGCAGACAACAGCTTAATAGATTTCCGTAACGTCGCAGAGGTAAGCGTAACCAGTGGCCCGGCACAAATCGATCACTACAATCGGGCTCGAAAGATCGGTATTTCTGCAAACGCTCCCGCTGGGATCGCGACAGGCGAGCTGATGAAAAAAATGGATGAGATTATTAGTGATCTCGATATGGCTACAGGATACGAGAGTTCATATCTAGGCACTTCAGAGCAAATCAATGATATTGTCGAGGCAATATTTTTTGCACTAACAATGTCGATGCTCAGTCTATACATGATTCTGGCTAGTCAATTCAACAGCTATACTCAACCAGTAGTGATCATGCTTACCGCTCCGCTGTCTTTTGTGGGCGCATTCAGCTTGCTCGCATGGACTAACTCCGAGCTTTCAGTCTTGACACAAATCGGTCTGGTCGCGCTGATGGGTCTGGTTATGAAAAACGGCATTCTTCTGGTGGACTATGCCAATCAGGCCATAGAGCAAGGCCACAGCGCAGCGGAAGCTATGATCGAAGCGGCTCATTTACGCTTACGCCCAGTACTGATGACTGCGTTCTCTACCATATTCGGTATGATCCCTATAGCGCTGGCCACGTCTGATGGCGCTGAGTTACGCACTTCAATGGGTATACTCGTAATAGGCGGACTAATTTCCTCAACCGTGCTTACCTTATTTGTTGTTCCAGTGGTTTACACATTACTCGCCGACGCCGAAAGTCAGCTTGCCCGTCTATTAAAATCGGAAATCTGAACAAGATGGATGCACTCCAACTGGAAAAAGTTTACGAGTTGTTCAGCGCCGGGATCGGTGCTCACAGTGATATGTCACTGAAATTTGTTTCTACCGAGGAAAACCGAGTCGTATTGGAAATGCCTTTCCAGGAAAAGCATGCAACAGCGCACGAAAATGGTTCGTTGCACCCTGGCGCTCTGGCAGCCGCACTGGACAGTGCCTGCGGTTTCGTAGTCCTCCAAAGCCTCGCGGTGCCACAGGCCATTGCGACCATCAACCTGCGAATCGACCACATACATTCCGCCCCCGTAGGCACTGATGTTCGAATCCAGGCGGAGTGCTACCAGCAGATTAACGGGTTTGCCTATGTCAGTGCATTCGCCAGCAGCCTGGACGGAAGAAAGATGTTGTGTAACGCGCAAGGTATTTTCAAAATTGGCAGCCCAGGTCCTGCCCTGGATCGAAGCTTGCTCTATCGACGAGGTGATTAATCAAGATGGACAAACATCTACTCCAGTTTCTCGACGAGACGCCCTATGCGAAAAATTACGGGACCGAGCTTGTCAGATGCGAACCAGATGTCGAATGCCTGACTCCTTGGGCAGAGCATTTTACTGGTAACCCATTGTTGCAAGCGTGGCACGGAGGAGTAGTTGTAGGCGTTCTCGAGCTTACCGGTGCGTTGCAAACTTTAAAGGTATCAGCCGACGAAGTGTGCCCACTCCTATCAGCCAACATCAATTTTCTACGTCCCACCAAGGGTGATCTAGCCGTGCATACACGCGCTTACCTTGTTCGAAGTGGGAGGCAGATTCTGAATATCGATGTCATCGCCTGGCAAATCTCGCTGCAAGAGCCCACTGCTGCGGCAACACTGACTTTTGCAAGACGTAGTTAGTCACCATCCTTCTGTTCGATTTAACGCTAAATTCACGAAAAACCACCCCGTACCGCCTGCGTTCCGGCGCGAGCTCATTAGCCGCTCGCCCGAGAGAATTCTCGGTAAGAGTCTGGAAGAACACTCTTCCCCCAAGGCAATGGTGGATTTTTGCGGGTACAAATGTGCAGTTTTCGTCCGGCGTTGATAGGCTTTTCACAGCGGAGCATATCGTTTTCCGCATCAAAACCCCACGTCACTAAGGCGCGAAGCGAGTAGTGACGTGGGCAGCGCGCACATTGCGGCAATCTTGGCAACACCGAGGCTTAACGTCTTTTCAGGGGTGGTTACAGTGGAACCACCCCCTCAAAGGTGGATTGGGTCGTGTAGGCACAGTCAAATATGGCCAAAATTGCATTGCAGAGAGCTTTCAGGGCGTTTGATGGCAGCAAGTTTTCAGCTGCCGGGCAGAAACCACTCCCGATTCAGGTGAAGTTCTCTGTGACACGCGTATTCTGTGTTCCTATAATCGGCCCCAACACTGAATTTTGTCGCTGCCACTGCGCTTAAAGTGGCAAGGAAGACCCCACCTTGCGAAAGCGAACGGGGTAGGTGGATTCAGGTAGTTTTGGAATCTGCTGAACGCGTCACTCAGGACCCTTCTTGACGCAACGGTCAGCGATGACCGGGTCCCTCTTCGAACTATCGCAGTGCCGCTTCGTCTGGGTACCGCACCTTCAAATCCCTCCCGCCTGGTACGGGGATCGGTTCCATAAGCGCTGTGGATGGCCGGGCATATATGCCGGCCTGAAAGACAGTTTCTTCAACCACGCAAACGCACTGGCGGTCAGTGCGCTCTGCTCAACTTAAAAAGGAGAAATCCACCACCAGCCTTTGGCTGGATGACCGTTGGTTTGCACGGGCCAGTTTTCTTGCGAAAACACACCGTGCTGTCTATGGCCAGACACATTCAGGTCAACCGGGATTGGTGTCCCGTGATCGTACCGCTCGTCGGACCTGCGCAGCATTGTTGCCAGGTGATCAGAAACACTCACCGATGGAAACAACACTATGCGAGACCTGAACTACCAACTGAAACTCTTGTGCAAACACAGCCATGAAGGCAGCTTCGAAACCCGCGTAGGCCGTGAGCGCCAGTTGAGCGCAATCGCCAACCAGTTGCACGAGCTGGGCTTCCGGCAATTGAAGGCCTCCTCCCTCAAACAAAAGCATGTCCAGGCCCTGGTGGACGAGTGGCTGAAACAGAACCTTTCACCCGGCACCATCAAGAACCGGATGAGCTGTTTACGCTGGTGGGCCGAGAAGGTTAACAAGCGGGCCGTGGTTGCCAGCTCCAACGACTTTTATGGCATACCGGACCGGCAGTTCGTATCCGGCACCAGCAAGGCCAAGGACCTGAAAAGGGACCAACTCGCCCTGGTGAAAGATGAATATGTGAGGATGAGCCTGCGCCTGCAACAGGCCTTCGGGCTTCGACGGGAGGAAGCCCTGAAGATCCAGCCCCGCTGGGCAGACCGGGGTGATCACCTGCACCTCAAGGCCAGTTGGACCAAGGGCGGACGGGAACGCACCGTCCCCATCCGCACCCTGGAACAACGCGCCCTGCTGGAACAGGCCAAGCGGCTGGCCGGTTTCGGCTCGCTGATCCCCCGGGGCCGGCAATACATCGAGCAGCTCAGGATCTACGAACGCCACACCGCCAACGCCGGCTTATCCAAAATGCACGGCCTGCGCCATGCCTATGCCCAGCAGCGGTACCGGGAACTCACAGGTTGGCCCTGCCCCCATGCGGGCGGGCCCGCCAAAGAGCAATTAACCGGGTCACAGCGTCAGGTCGACCAGCAGGCCCGCCTGACCATCAGTGCTGAAATAGGCCATGTCAGAGCCCAGATAACTGCTGTGTACATAGGCAGATAGGGCATGCAGATCCAACCCCGCCTGATCCGACTCCGCGATGCCCCGGCCTACCTCGGGATCAACAAGAATACTTTTAATCGCGTGGTGCGCCCTGCCCTGTCTGAGGTTTCCCTGGGACAACAAACCATTCTCTTCGACAGACTTGAAATCGACGCCTGGGCGGAGGACTATATCCAACGCAACGGGCGTCGTCCTTTAGGCTCAATTCTGGAGGACGATTTATGTCAAAGCGCAACAAAATGCCGGGGCTCCGCCTCAAAAACGGGATCTGGCATATCGAAAAACGCTCGCAGTACGCCCCCGGCGGCTGGCTCCGCGAAAGCACAGGAGTATCTGGCCGCACTGAGGCAGAGCAAAAACTGATCCGTCGACTGGCGGAGATTCAAGAGGAGGCAAAGCAACAAGCCGCAGCGGTTTATACCTTCGAGGCAGCGGCACTGCGATACCTCGAAGATATTGCACAGTCGTCATCGGCAGAAACGATAGCGATACATCTGGACCAGTTGTTCGTGTATATCGGCGCACTGCCCCTGGAGCAGGTCCACGACGGCACTTTAAAGCCATTCGTGGATGAGCGGCTCCGTCTGGGGAAGGCCCCGAAATCCATTAACAATGCGATTGGTACAGCCAGTGCAGTTCTCAATCGCGCGGCGCGGGTATGGCGAAATGAGCAAGGGCTGCCGTGGCTAAAACAGGCACCGCCCAAACTCAGTCGGCTATCGCTCAAGGGGTGCCAGAAAAGACCGTACCCCTTGTCGTGGGAAGAACAGGACAGGCTTTTTTCAAGGCTCCCCCGCCACCTGGCGGATGCCGCGATGTTTGCGGTCAATACGGGATGCCGGGAACAAGAGGTCTGCCAGCTGCGCTGGGCATGGGAGGTAAAACTGGATGATCTATCCACTTTCGCCTTTGTCCTGCCCGAGTCGATCACCAAGACCAGTACCGAGCGGGTGGTGGTGCTCAACACGGTCGCGAAGGCAGTAGTCGATTCACGGCGGGGGATCCACGAGGACTTCGTGTTTACCTATCGGGGCAACCCGGTCGGGAAGTTACGGACCAGCGCGTGGATCAGGGCCTGGACGAAGGCCGGGTTACCGACGGACAGCACCATACTCAAAGGCGTTCACAATTTGCGCCATACGTTCGGCCGAAGGCTGCGAGGCGCGGCGGTTCCACTGGAAACACGCAAGGCGCTGCTGGGGCATGCCAGTGGTGATATCACCACCCACTACTCGGCAGCCGAACTCGGCGAACTGCTGGATGCCGCGGAGAAGGTGACCGATCGTGGGCGCGCGCAATCGCCCACCCTGACAGTGATAAAGCGGCAGAAGGAGGAAAGTGTCGGAAAACTGCCGGAAATGCGCGGGAAGGTTAGTGGCTGCTAAGCTGCAGACCCTTACGGAATTGGCGCGCCTGGCACGATTCGAACGTGCGACCGCCTGGTTCGTAGCCAGGTACTCTATCCAGCTGAGCTACAGGCGCGTAGAGGGGGCGTACTATAGGGATGTTGGCCCGGGTAGTCAACACCCCGGGGGCGGGCTCGACGCTGCCTAGTCAACGAAGCCACTGGCCGAGTCCATGTACAACCTGAACGGGACCTGGGCGTCTTTGCCCAGGTGCAGGACCAGGCCGTAGTAGTCGTTGTCGTAGTCCTCCACCCATTCATAGGTGAATTCCAGCGGAAATTCGAACTCCAGCTTGTCCGGGCGCCGGCCGACCACTCGCACCTCTTCCATCTCGCTGGGGGGCGAAATCGCGGTCTTGGGGATCGCCACGGTCACCCGCTGCTGGCCTAGCGCGTCGTCAACCTGGATATCGCGCAGTTCAGCGCCCAGGGTGCTGTCCCGGTGCCCTTTGACCAGTTCCATCCAGTCGCTCTGCTGGGTGGCATTCTGGGCCATTCCCGGCAGGGCCAGCAGGACCACTGCAGCCGCCACCGCATACCGCACAGGAACCAGCAGCGATTTCATTAAGGGTTTCACAATGGCTCTCCCAGGCACAGACGCGTGTTCATCACATCTCTAACCATGCGCGAGCACGGCCGATTCGTCAATCCCGAAGACAATGTACTCCGGCAACGGCGACAGCGTAGAATAAGCCCATGACCCTCCTCATCCTGTATGTTTGCCTGGCACTCGGGGTTTCCTTCATCTGCTCCGTGGCAGAGGCGGTGCTGCTGTCGGTTACTACGGCCTACACGCGCCTGCTGGAGCAGGATGGGCGCAAGGCGGGTGAACGCCTGCGGCTGCTGAAGCAGGATGTGGATCGCCCTCTGTCCGCGATTCTGACGCTCAATACCATTGCGCATACCGTGGGCGCGGCGGGCGCCGGGGCCCAGGCCGCGGTAGTCTTTGGCAGCAATATGCTGGGCGTGTTCTCGGCGGTGCTCACTTTCCTGATCCTGGTGTTTTCCGAGATCATTCCCAAGACCCTGGGCGCCTTCTACTGGCGTCAGCTGGCCCCTGCGATCAGCTTTCTGCTGGAGTGGATGATCATTCTGCTCTACCCCTTCGTGGCCATGTCCAACTGGATCACCCGCCTGATTTCCCACCGCAAACCCCTGAAGGGGCTTAGCCGGGAGGAGTTTTCGGTGATGGCGGAACTCGGTGAAATGGAGGGCGAGCTGGAGGATCACGAATCCCGGATACTGCGCAACCTCCTCGCCCTGCGGGATACCCGGGTCAAGGACGTCATGACACCGCGACCGGTGCTGTTCTCCCTGCCGGAGGAGCTGACGGTGGGCGAGTACTCCAGGGACCACGGCGATGAGCCCTTCTCCCGTATCCCGGTCTACGGCCAGAATCAGGACCAGGTGCTGGGCTTCGTGCTGCGCAGTGACCTGATTTCCGCCCAGGGGCGCGGCGAAACCCAGCAGATGTTAAAACAGTACCGCCGGGAGCTGCCTGCCCTGGTGGGCGCGATTGATCTATTGCGCGCGTTTGAGGTGATGCTGGAACAGGGCACCCACATCATGCTGGTTGTTGATGAGTACGGCGGTGTGGACGGTGTCATCACCCTGGAGGACGTCTTCGAAACGCTACTGGGAACCGAGATTGTGGATGAGAAGGATCGCACCGCCGATCTGCAGCGCCTGGCGCGGCGCCTGGGCAAACGCCGCACCCGCGCCATGGGCATAGAGGACGCGCCCCGGGACGCAGGGAAGTAAGCGCGCCCTGGTATCTGACACAACCCGGGACAAAAAAAAGGGCCGCTGATGCGGCCCTTTTCCTGTAGACGTATCCAGGGTTGCGTTTAGTTGTTCATCGCATCCTTGGCTTCATCCATGGCGTCGTCTGCCTCGTCGGCGGCGTCATCGGCCATATCACCCATGGAATCAGCGGCGTCTTCTGCGGCATCTTCCGCATCTTCCGCCATGTCGTCCATTGCGTCGGCGGCATCATCCATTTTGTCACCGGCGCTATCCATGGCGTCTTCACCGGCATCCGTCATGGAATCGGTGGCATCCGCCATGTTGTCGCCAGCGCTGTCCATGGCATCGCCGGTGGCGTCCATGGCGTCGTTAGCCATATCGGCCGTTGCATCAACGGCCTCACTGGTCGTTTCCTTCACAGCTTCTGCCGCATTCGACATCGACTGCTTCGCCTTGTCGGCGTCTTCTTGGCTGCACCCAGAAATCGCCATCACCATGACGGTTGCGAAAAGCGCAGTACCCAGTTGCTGAAGTTTCATTGTTGTTCCCCCATATCTCGCGATATTTGATTGGACATTGATGCGGGACGGCGCGCCGCCCTCACTACCCGTTCTCGATGGCGAAACGTTGAGCCCGGTCCGCAACAAGACTACACAGGCGCGCCACGGGAGTAAAGCCGCAGGGCATGCTGCCAGGCGCCAAATATTCCGAACACAGGCTTAAACGGCGACAATATCATCGTACATTGCAGCCAGCCGCCGCAGCAGGTCATTTTGCGCGCCAGTTGGGATGTCTCGCCGCTCCATCGCGCGAATCAGGTCTGTGACCACGCGGTTAAACTGGGCGTGGGTGATTTCCATACCACGGTGGGTCGCCACCATGTCGTCGCCCGTGTATTCACAGGGTCCATCGGCGACCATGCACAGCTGTTCAATAAACTTTTCCCGAAAGCGCTCAATGTTGGTGTCGGCAAACAGGGGCAGTATCTGCTCGTCGGCGGCAAGCTCATACAGGAAGGCATCGACAATGCCGCTAATGCCCTCGAGCCCGCCGAGGCGCTGATAGAGGGTTGCGTTGCCGTGTCCGCTGGCACAGCCTGCCAGAGCCAGTGTCAGCAAGAGCACGCCGCACCATCGGTGAAATCGCATCATGGCGTCACCTGCAGGGACAGGTACCAGCCGCTCTGGTCGGCAAGCCCGGCGATATCGCCCAGGTCACTGTAGGCCGCCACCACGCTGACGTGCTTCGAGGGAAACCAGGCGACAAACAGGTCGCGCCAGTCGTCCTCACCCACCGCGTCAAGCCGGTCCGGCTTTTGCCGGTATTCCAGGCCGATAGCCCAGCGCCGGGTGAGAAAAAGGCCCGCGCTAGCCTCCGCGACCAGGGAATGGTCCGAGCCGCCGGCATCACCGAAGCCGAGCAACCCGCCCTGGTTGGCATCGGTGTAGCGCAGCGCGCCACTGGCGAATACGTTGCGCCCGAGGAAGCCATCCAGCCACAGGCGGGTCACCGCGAGGTAGGCATCCAGGCCACTGTCATCGGAAGCACCCAGTGCCGACGGGACTTCAAAATCTCGATTTCGCTTGTACTGCAGGCCCAGGCTGAGCTGGGGCACATTGCCGTACACAATATCCCCCGCCAGACGCACCTTGGCCCCGAACACGTCCTGTCGTATGTCCAAATCGAGGGGCGCGACGTGCAGTGACTGCCGGGCGTAGCTGAGCTCAAAGCGGTTATCGACGCCGATGCTCGCCGCGGCGACATCCAGGTCGAAGTCATCCACGCGCACGCCTGTGGCTGTCGCCGCCATGCCCCATTCGCCGGTATCGCCATAGCCACTGATCACCGCCCAGGGAACCAGGCCGCCGCCAGCCTGCCCCTCCCACTGGGTGGCGCCGCCAGTGGCCAGCAACTTACTGTCCGCCAGCGTCAGCGGCGCGACCAGCAATCCAGTTAGCAGCAGAAGGAGCTCAGGCCGTTTCATCCAGCACTCCGGGAATTTCGGCAACATGGGCCGGCGGCCGCGCCAGCCACTGTGACAGGGCTTCGGCGGCCATGGGCCGAGCCAGAAAGTAACCCTGAATGGCATCGCAATCCATCGCCTGTAACAGACCCAAGGTTGCGATATTCTCAACCCCTTCCGCGACCACTTTCAAGCCCAGGTAGTGGGCCATCTCGATCGTGGAACGCACGATCAGCTGGTCATCCGTATCCGTGTCCAGCTGCTGCACCAGGCTTTTATCGATTTTGAGTTCCTGCACCGGCAGCGCCTTCAGCTGGGCGAGGGAAGAGAAACCAGTGCCAAAGTCATCAATCGACAGGCCGATGCCGGCGTCGCGGAACTGGGTGATATTCTCCATTGCCACATCGATATCCGTGACCATTGCGGTCTCGGTAATCTCCATCACCACGGCGCTGGGGGGCAGCCCACTCTCATGTAGCCGTGCGATCGTCGCCTGCACAAATTCCCCCTTGAGGATATCCACCCCGGACAGGTTGATACACACGGTCAGCTCCAGGCCCGCCTCGCGCCAGGCCAACAGCTGTGACAGCACCTTGTCCACGACAATTTCACTGATCCGGGTGATGATCCCGGTCTGTTCCGCCAGGGGGATGAATTCGTCCGGAAACACCTGCCCAAGCTCCGGGTCGGTCCAGCGCATCAGCGCCTCCACTTGCTCCACGCGGCGGGAATGGAGGTTGTACTTGGGCTGGTACTGCACCGTGAATTCTCGATCCCTCACTGCCACCTGCAGGCGGTTGGCCACGCTGATCTGGCGCAGGTGGCTTTCATCCTGCCCGATCTGGTACACCGCAAAAGCCTCGCCGCTGCTTCTGGCGTGCGCCAGAGCGATCTGTGCCCGACGCAGTACATCATCGAATTCCTGACCATGCTGCGGACACAGGACAAAGCCGATCAACAGTCTTACCCGCACCGGCACGCCGCGGATGGTCAGGGGCTCGATAAAATCCGCCTCCAGCTTGCGCACCACCTTGGCGACACCGTTGTGATCCATATCGTCGTAAAACATCAGGATATGATTGTCAGCGACCCGGGCGGCCATGTCGCCGCGGCGCAGCCTGTCACTGATCTGGGTGGCGACGGCCTTGAGCACCGCGTCACTGAACTCCCCCCCATACAGATCGGTAAGCTGGGTCAGGTTGCTGAGTTCCAGCAGGCCCAGACCAAAACGGGCGCCGGCGGGGTTGTTGCGGATATGGTCGTAGAACAGTGAGTAGATATAGTTGCGGTTGGGCAGCTGGGTGAGCATGTCGTGCTGCGCCTGGTGGCGGATACGCGCCTCACGCTCGGCCACCGTATCCTGCATCAGGTTGAGCGTATCAGCGAGTCGCTCGAACTCGATATCCGCTTGCAGCTCGACTCTGCGGGTATAGTTGCCATCCGCAATCTGCGCTGCAGCCCCCATCAACCGGTAGATCGGCCGAGTCACCCAGCGCGACACCAGCAGCGCGGTGAACGCCGCGAGGACCAGGGCAGAAATAGCGATCAATACCATCTGCAAGCGCAGTGGCTGGTAGCCGGCCAGGGCTTCACGCAACGACGCAGACAGGATGGCATGCAGTTCGCCGCGCTCATCCTCAATCAGCGACACATCGCGGCTGAGCCATTCGCTATTGCGCAGGTGAGAGACGGTCGCGCTGACGGCGGACCTCACCCCGACATCCGCGGGCAGATCAGGCAGGTCGGCGGCGGGCAGCGTGGAGCGTCGCGCGGCGGCACCACTACCGCCGAAGACCAGGGTGATATCCGCGCTGGTGATGTCCCGCAGGCGCACCAGAAGCGCACTGTCCAGCGCCACCCCCAGGCCCACCCAGCCAATCAGGTCCGGGGCAAGCACCGGCACCAGCACCAGCTGGTAGGGCGCGTTCTCGACCAGTACGGTCAGCTCGACGCTATCACCGGCCGGGCTGTCCAGCGCCCCGCGCAGGGTCCCGGTGAGCGAGTCAGTACGGTGGGTGGTGAGCAAAACCTCGTACTCATTGGACAGCAGCAACACGAGGTCGGCATCAATACGCTCACCGTGATTCGCCAGCACCGTCACCAGGGTCTCTTCGCCACCGGCGGCGATGGCGCGCTTGAAAGCAAAATCCCCCGCCAGCAGCTCACCGCGATTGCGCAGCTGCTCACGCTCGGCCTCCAGCAGGGTGAGAAACACCCGCTGCACCAGGGCAAGCTCCTGCTGCACCCGCTCCTCCACCGTGG
Source organism: Sediminihaliea sp. (assembly GCA_965222335.1). Taxonomy (GTDB): domain Bacteria; phylum Pseudomonadota; class Gammaproteobacteria; order Pseudomonadales; family Halieaceae. Next base: position 872,677 of record OZ244944.1, read on the forward strand.
TGTTGGTAGCGCGCAATACCGCCAGCATGGTGCTCGCGAGGGTAACCGCAAGCACCACCAGCACGACCGCCAGCAGCTTGTTCCGAAAACTAATCCGCATCGTCGGCAAAGCGTCGCAACATGCGCTCCAGGTCAGACACCGACTTGCCGGACTGTGGCTCTTTCCAGATGATGGGCAGGGACACTGCCAGTTCATCGTCCAGCGCGCTAACGGTCACCTCGACCGGCTGCGCCAACTGGGCATGCCAGATCTGGACCACCGCCCCGGGAACCAGGGCCTCGCTGCGCAGTATCGCCCGGCCGCCGTCGTCGGTCACCGTGGCGCTGCCGTTGTCGGTCACCAGGATATAGGCCTTCATGCTGTCGTGGATATTACAGCCCAGCTTGACCACGCCTGGCTGGCGCATGGTCACCGGTGGCGCGTCGTTCGCCCGGTAAAGCTGCAACTCAAACTCGTTGCCTTCGGAGAAGGAATAGACGCTGTGTCGCGTGTCGTCGGAGTTGGGGAAGCGCACGTCACCGCCAGGAGGCGCCACGGTGACATGGGGAACGAAACGTTTATCGCGTTGGTCCACGAGTGTTTCTTCGCCAGCATTGGCGCGCATGCGCTCAGGTGCTCCGACCACCTGCAAGACGGCGAAGGGTACTGGTGCCTCATCACTGCCGGTGACCCGCACTGCCAGCTCACCCCCCGGGGCAACTGCCGACACAAAAAACAGAAGCGGGAGCAGCCGTCGCCACATGCAAACGGCCACAGGCGCACCTCGATAATCGTTATGCTGCAAGCTGGCGAACATGCCGCCAATGTAAGGAAGTGCCTCCGGGAAGTCCATCCACGCCCGGACTTATTTGCAGTTATGTGAACTTACGCAAAGTCCTGCTTTTCCATCCAGGGAATGATGCGCCGGAAAGCCTCTTCAATCTGCTCGATAGAGGTGGAATAACTGATCCGCAGGGCGTTACTGCAGGAGTCGCCGAAGGTCTGTCCGGGAATGGTACACACCCCTGTTTCCTTGAGCAGACGCAGGGCCACGTTGTTGCCATTGATCCCCTCGGGCAGCGCGGGGAACAGGTAAAAGGCACCCTCCGGCTTGTAACCTTCCAGGTAGGGCGTTTGCTCGACCAGTTCCACCACGCGGTCACGTCTGCGGGTGTAAATGTCGAGCATGTTGCGCACAAAGTCCTGGTTGCCCCGCAGTGCCGCGACCCCGGCCCACTGGCAGGGCGTGTTCGCTACCGTGGTGGTAAACATATGGTAGCGACGCAGCTTCTTGATCGAGCCCTGGCTGGCAATCAGCCAGCCCACCCGCATCCCGGCCATGCTGAAAGTCTTGGAGAAGCTGCTGATCACCATCACGTGATCCAGGTCCGAGCAGCAGGACAGAACGCTGGGGTAGGTCTTGTCGTCGTAGACGAGGTGGTCATACACCTCGTCACTGATCACGTAGACGCCACGGTAGGCAGCCTCCTCGACAATCGCCTCAATCGTTTCGCGGGGGTACAGCGTGCCCGTTGGATTGCTCGGTGAGTTCAGCACGATGGCGCAGGTATTCATGTCGATCGCATCGATCACCTCCTGCGGATCGAGCTGGTGGTTGTTTTCCGCCCGGGTAGGGATGGTCTTTACCGTCCCGCCGTTCATCCGCACCAGCGGGGCGTAAAGCATGAACGAGGGCTCCGGGATGATGAATTCACGCCCGGCCGAGGAGGTCGCGGTCAGGGCCAGGTAAAGCGCCTCGGTCGCGCCGGTGGTCACCATGATATTGTCCGGCGTGAGTTCTCTGGCGTAACGCTCGCCATAATAATCCGACAGCGCCTCCAGCAGTTCCGGCAGACCGGCGTCCATGGTATAGCCGGTCTGGCCTGCCTGCAGGGCCTCGACGGTGGCTTCCACCACGTGGTCCGGCGCCTGCAGGTCGGGCTGGCCGATAGACAGGTGAATCACGTCATCCATCGTGGAGGCCAGGTTGACCATCTTGCGAATACCGGGCATCGGAATGGTCAACAATGCCGGATTCCAGATCGGGTCCTCGCTCTCGTAAAAATCGATATCCAGATCACCCATATGTGTTACCTCAAGCCTGGCGGAAGAGCGGCGGGCGCCGGTCGGTCAGCGGCGCCTCCCGCTGGTAGGCGTAACCCGCCTGCAGCACCCGGGCATCGTCAAACTTGGCCCCCACCAGTTGCAGGCCAATGGGCAGGCCGTCGCTGCAGAAACCGCAGGGCACGGACAGGGCCGGCTGGCCGGTCATGTTGAAAGGGTAGGTGAAGGGGGTCCAGGTGGGCCAGCGGGTGCTGGGCCAGTCCTCGGGGACCTCGCGATTGGTCTTGAAGGCGGTGATCGGCAGGGTCGGCGTGAGCAGCAGGTCATACTTCTGGTGGAAGTTCGCCATGCGCTCGCACAGTGCGGCCCGCTCGTTCATCGCCGCCAGGTAATCCAGCATCGACAGCTTCGCCGCCTTCTCCGCCACCTTGACCAGCTCTGGGTCCATGGTCTCGCGCTTGCGTGCGCCCAGGTCCCGCATGGCGTTGGCCGCGCCCCCGTAGAACAGGTGCCCGAAAGAGCCCAGGGGGTCGCTGAAGCTGGGATCCACTTCTACCACCGTTGCGCCGAGGCTGCTGAACACCCTGGCTACCTCGCGCAGGCTGGCCTCAACCTCGCTGGTGACTTCCACATGGCCGAGGTTGGGGCTGAAGGCGATCTTCATCCCCTCGACCCCGTCCTTCAGGTTCGCCAGGTAGTCGATATTGCGCCGGGGGACCGCGTTGGTGTCGCGGTGATCGCCTTCCGCCATCACATTCATCAGCAGGGCACAGTCTTCCACGGTCCAGGTCATCGGCCCGGCGTGGGCCAGGGTGCCAAAAGGACTCGCGGGCCAGTGGGGGACTTCACCGAAGGACGGCTTGTGGCCGACGATGCCGCAGAAGGCGGCGGGTATGCGGATCGAGCCGCCGGCATCGGTACCCAGGCCCAGCGGCCCCATCCCCAGGGCAACCGCGGCCCCCGTGCCGCCGCTGGAGCCCCCGGCGGTTTTCTCCGGGTCCCAGGGGTTATTGGTGTGGCCGCACAGGGGGCTGTCGGTCACGCCCTTCCAGCCGAACTCCGGCGTGGTGGTCTTGCCCAGGGGCACGTAGCCGTGTCGGTCAAGGGCGGCAACACAGGGCGCGCTCTTGCCCAGAGTGCTGTTGGGCTCGACCGTGCGTGAGCCCTTGAGGGTCGGCCACATCGGCGTCAGGAACACGTCCTTGACCGCCACCGGTACGCCATCCACCAGTCCCTTGGGCGACTTGTTCTGGTAGCGCAGCTCCGACTCCATCGCATAGCGCAGGGTGGTTTCCTCGTCCACCAGGCAGTAGGCGTTGACCTGCTCATCCAGGGCCTCGATCTGCGCCAGCATCGCCCGCGCAGCCTCCACCGGCGACAGACTGCCATCGTTATACCGGGTTAAAAGTTCTGTTGCCGTCATGGCGACGATGTCATTACTCATCCACTTCTCCGCGAATCACAAACACAGCCGGACATCGAACCACCCCTGTCCAAGCCCGAGACCCTATGCCGGGAACAATCGGCGTGTCAACTCACAATAGGTATCCGTCCCCATTTTAAATTGGGGACGGATACCTATTGGGAAGATGCGCTGAATCTGCTTAGCAATCCACGTGCCACTTCAATGCCCGCGGGTCGGGCCAGGACGGCGGTGACTGGGGTATAGTGGCACCGATGCAGGGAAATCCCATGACCGACGATCAGATACATCCCCAACTGCTCGCCGACTGCCACATGCTCGGCCAGCTGGACAGCGGCACCCTGCTGCTGTCGCGAAACAGCAGCCTCCACTGGTTTATCCTGGTGCCGGAGACTGGCCTGGCGGACCTGCTGGACCTGCCCGAGGCGCAGCTGCGGCGAGTGATCGCAGACTGCCGTGGTATCAGCCAGGTGCTGAAAACCTCACTGCACTACCCCAAGGTCAACTTTGCCGGGCTGGGCAACGTGGTACCCCAGATGCATCTGCATATCGTGGGCCGCAGGCCCGAGGACAGCTGCTGGCCGAAGCCCATCTGGGGCCAGCTGCCGGATGCGGGCGACTGGCCGGCGGAGGCGCTGGGGCAGCTGCGTGCCACGCTGCGGGACGAACTCGGATTGCGCGACGCTGACCCAGGGTGAAGCAGTACCTGCATTTCATGCACCAGCAGTGGGCGGCCCTGCTGTTTGGTTTCCTCGCGGTATTCGGTGGCAGCGTAGGCCAGTCTTTCTTCGTGGGGCTGTTCGGGGCCGGCATTCGCGAGAGCCTGTCCTTGAATGCCAGCCAGTACAGCGGCGCCTACTCCCTGGCCACCCTCGCCAGTGCCGCTACCGTGGTCTGGCTGGGGGGGCTGATCGACCGCATCACCCTGCGCGCCTATACCGCACTGGTTTGCAGCGGCCTGTGCGTCGCCGCGGTGCTGCTGTCGCAGGCCGATAACTTTCTCTGGCTGCTGGCCGGATTCTACCTGTTACGCCTGTTTGGCCAGGCCCTGCTACCCCACGCCGGATCAACGGCGATGGCGCGAGCTTTCACCCATAACCGGGGCAAGGCCCTGAGTATTGCCGGGTCCGGATTTCCGGTGGGAGAAATCCTGCTGCCGGCGATCGCCGGATGGCTGATCCTGCGCTTTGGCTGGCAGCAGAGTTATCTCTATATTGGCCTTTGCATCATCCTGGGCTTGCTGCCGCTGCTGCTGTGGCTGATCAGGCGCAGCGGTATCGATACCTCACAGGCCAGCGCCACCGCCAGGCACGCCACCCCCGGGAGGGGCGCCCGGCGCGCCCTGTTTACCGACCGACGTTACTGGCTGGCCCTGCCGGGCCTGATGGCAGGGCCTTTTATCGTCACTGGACTGTTCATCCACCAGCACCACCTGCTGCTGGAGAAAAACTGGAGCCTCGCCTGGTTTACGGCCTGCTTCGCGGTCTATGGCGGGGTGCACTGGTTCAGCTCCCTGGCCACCGGCGTGCTGGTGGACCGCCTGGGCGCCGTCAGGCTGCTGAGCTGGTTTCCCCTGCCCCTCGCCGCGGCAGTACTGGCAGTGGGCTTTGTCCCGGGTGACATGACCTCGGTCCTGATGATGGCGGGGCTCGCCCTTGGCGTGGGCGCCGCACCGATCATCACCGGGGCGCTTTGGCCAGAAATCTACGGCATTGCCAGCATCGGCAGGATCCGCTCGGTGAACATGGCGATCATGGTCCTGGCCACGGCCCTGTCACCTTTCCTCTACGGCCTGCTGATCGACCGCGGGGTGTCCCTGGGCGCGATGATGACAGGCACCGCCGCCTACGCCCTGCTCAGCTGCCTGCTGCTGCGCCTGTCCTATCCTGCCGACCCGGCGATGCACCCGATTGCCCGGGAGGAAAATCAGGCAGGGCCGAAGGCGTAGGCGCCCCCCTTCTCCAGTGCCCGCTGGTAGGCCGGGCGCGCCTGCAGGCGCTCGCGAAAGGCCGCCACATTCGGGAAGGGTTCAAGGGTAAACAGCAGCGGTGCAATCTCGGCGACAAAGGAAAGCTGGATATCCGCGCCGGAGAAGGTGTCGTCCACCAGCCATTCCACCCCTGCCAGCGCGTCGTTGAGATAGCCCAGGTGCCGGTTCAACTCGTCCTCGATGCGCGGCTGCAGGGCTTCGCCGCCGTCCGGCAGGCGGCTGGTGTACATTTTCAGCATCAGCGGTAACATCGCGCTGCCCTCGGCGTAGTGCAGCCACTGCAGGTAGGCCTCGTGGGCCGCGCTGCCCTCGGCAGGACGCAGCTGTCCGTTGCCGTAGATACGCAGCACATAGTCAATGATGGCGCCGGACTCGATCACCGTGCGATCACCATCCGTGAGCACCGGCGATTTTCCCAGGGGATGCACCGCTTCCAGTTCCGGCGGCGCCAGGTTGGTTTCCGGATTGCGCTCGTAGCGCTTGATCTCGTAATCGATCTGCAGCTCTTCCAGCAGCCAGAGCACTCTCTGGGAGCGGGAATTATTCAGGTGGTGTACGGTCAGCATGCGCGGTCGCTCCTGGGTTCGCATCGGGGCCCTAAACCTTAGACACAGTCGCCGCTGTGCGCAACTGCTCACTGGGACCTGCCCGCCCCCGGCAGCCGCTTGGCGAGCGCACCGGAAGCGATTAGCCTTGGGCCTGTCACGGGCGCCTGCGCCTGCCCCATGCCACCGGAGTCACGATGGACCTGTTTGCCGAAGCGGCCGGCGAAGCCCTGCCGCTTCCCGACGCCGACCTCACCCTGATCCGGGATTTACCGCTGCCAGCGCCGGGCGAGGACCTGTTGCGCGAACTCATCGCACACACACCCTGGCGCGAGGACCCGATCACCGTATTCGGCAAAACCTACCTGCAACCGCGGCTGAGCGCCTGGTACGGCGACCCCGGCGCCCGCTACACCTATTCCGGCATCGCCCTCGAACCGCTGCCCTGGACACCGCGCCTGCAGGAATTGCGTGAGCGCGTGGAAGCTGCAAGCAGGGCGCAATTCAACAGCGTGCTGCTCAACTACTACCGCGGCGAGCGCGACAGTATGGGCATGCACGCAGACGACGAGCCCGAACTCGGCGATAACCCGGTGATCGGCTCCCTCAGCCTGGGCGAGGAGCGCACCCTGGTTTTCAAGCACCGCAGCAGGACCGACCTGGGGCGCCAGCGTATCGCCCTCCCCGCCGCCAGCCTGCTGATCATGCGCGGTGGCACCCAGCGGCACTGGAAGCACGGCATCGACAAGCAGCGCCGACCCTGTGGCCCGCGAGTCAACCTCACTTTCCGCCAAATTGTCCTGCCCTGAACGCGCGGGCATGACCGGCGATGGGCAGTTTCCGCCAGCGCCGGCACAGGGCTAGAATGGCGGGCAAGACAGAGGCACAGGAGAGCCCGCCATGCAGTTGGACCTGAACGCATTCACCCCCGTCACCGCCCTCGCCGGGGGCAGCCTGATTGGCCTTGCGGCGGCGCTGTTCCTGCTGCTGAACGGCCGTATCGCCGGCATCAGCGGTATCCTCGGCGGCCTGCTGCGCCCGACCCGGGGCGACACCACCTGGCGCCTGGCCTTCCTGCTCGGCATGCTGGCGAGCGCCTCAATCTGGCAACTGGCTGCGGAGCTTCCCGGCATCCGCATAGCCGCGGGCTACCCCCTGCTGGTCGTGGCCGGCCTGCTGGTGGGCTACAGCACCCGCCTGGGGTCGGGTTGCACCAGCGGGCACGGCGTGTGTGGTCTGTCCCGTCTGTCGCCGCGCTCGCTGGTCGCCACCGCCTGTTTTATGGGCACAGGCTTCGCCACCGTTTACGTCGCGCGCCACGTGCTGGGAGCCTGAGATGATGACCCGCCAATTATCCGCCTTGCTTGTCGGCCTGGTTTTCGGCCTGGGCCTGTTGCTCTCCGGCATGGCCAATCCGCAGAAGGTGCTGGCCTTCCTCGATCTTGCCGGGGCCTGGGATCCCAGCCTGGCGCTGGTCATGGCTGGCGCCATTGCCGTGGGCAGCATCGCTTTCCGACTCGCCCGGCGGCGGCAGTCCAGCCTGCTGGGTGAGCCCATGCGGCTACCCACCGCGACCCGCATCGATGCCCCACTGGTATTGGGTGGCCTGGGCTTCGGCGTCGGCTGGGGCCTGGCGGGATTCTGTCCCGGGCCCGCCCTGGTGGCCCTGGGTGCCGGCGAACTCAAGGCCGCGGTGTTTGTGCTGGCCATGCTCGCCGGCATGGGCCTGTTCGAGGCCCAGCAGGCGATAACAGGCGCGAAGGGCAAGCCCCGGGCTGCCTGAGCCCGGGCCGCGGTTCAGCCGGCCCGGTAGGGCTTGATCACGTTGTCGGCGTACCAGTTGATCATGCCCAGTTTCTCCTCCACGGTCTGGGTATCGGGCTCACCGTCATAGGGATTGCGGAAGGCAACAATGACCTCGGTCACGCCGATGGCCTCGAGCTGCGCCAGCCCCTCCGGCGAGTAGGCCGCCTCTGTCATCACGTGATACTCGAAGGGCGCTGATTCCCGGCCGTATTCGCGGCGGAAATCCTCTATCTGGCCAATCATGTCACGCAATTCATCCACCGTAGAGCCGGCGGAGATCCAGCCATCGCCCAGGCGCGCCGCGCGCCGCAGTGCTGGCTTGGCGTGACCGCCCACCAGCAGCGGAATCTTGTGCTCGGGCACCGGGCAGAGCTTGATCGGCGCCATCTTGAAGATTTCCCCCTCGTAACCGAAATACTCCCCGCTCATCAGCCCGTTGACGATTTCCATCATCTCGTCCATACGCTTGCCGCGCTTTTCCCAGGGAATCTGGCAGGCCTCGAAGTCCTCCGGCCAGGGGCTGATACCCACGCCAAAGCCGAAGCGGTCGCCGATCATCACTCCCAGGGTCGAGAGTTGCTTGGCCACCACGGCGGGCTGCCGCACTGCCAGCTTGATCACGGAGGTGGTAAAGCGCAGCTTTTCCGTGCGCGCGGCGAGGTAGGGAATGGCCACGAAGGGCTCCAGGAAAGGCACGCCGTCGAGGAAGTCCCGGGTTCCGTCATCATTGTAGGGGTAGACGTCTGAGCCTTCCTTCGGGTAACAGATGCTGTCGGGAAAAGTGAAGGTGTCAAAGCCCGCCTCCTCCACGGCCAGGGCCAGGGGGAGATACTGATCGGGGGGGCACATCGTCGCATGGTAGGCAAATTTCATGAGGTAACCTGTCATTATTTGTGGTTGGATCGGAACATGGTACGCACAGTGAGGAAAAAAAGATTGGCCATCGTGGCCAGTCGGCGAGGACCGGAATGAGTGAAACCCGCAATCAAAAGCGCATCCGCGAGATCCTGGACGAGGCGCCCGCGGAGGAGGACCACTCACTGCAGGCCCAGGCACTGAAGCGGGCGGACCCTGAGCATGTACCACGCACGATGACGCCCTGGGAATGGGAACAGTGGTACGCCGAGCACGGCGTGCCTCCCGAGCACCAGCAAAGGCCCGAGCCCACGGCCAGGCCCGGGCTCTGGCAGCGGCTGTTGCAGCGCCTGGGCGTGAAATAGGAGTCTGAGTATGCTCGCTTCAGCCATGATTTTCCTTGCCGCTGCGGTCATCGCCGTGCCCGTATTCGTGCGCCTGAAGCTGGGCGGGATTCTCGGCTACCTGGTCGCGGGGGCCCTGATCGGGCCATCGGCACTCAACCTCGTGAGTGACCCCGATACCATCCTGCATTTCGCCGAGCTGGGCGTGGTGCTGCTGCTGTTCCTGATCGGTATTGAACTGGCGCCGGCGAAGCTGTGGCGACTGCGCCAGGCAATACTGGTGACCGGGGCCGGGCAGCTGTTGCTCTGTGCCGCGCTGATCGGCGGCGGTACTTTCCTGCTGCTGGGTGACTGGGTGCCGGCGCTGGTGATCGGCCTGGCGCTGGGCTTGTCATCCACGGCATTTGCCATTCAGCTGATGAACGAACACCGCATGCTCAAAAGCCCGCCGGGGCAGCGCGGCTTCGCCATCCTCCTGCTGCAGGACCTGGCGGTGATACCCATTCTGTTGCTGGTCGCGGCCCTGGCACCGGCGAGTGAGGTTGACGGGCCCGCCTGGTATATCGGCCTGCTGGCGATCGCCCTGGTGCTGATTGCGGGCAGGTATCTGCTCAACCCCTTCCTGCGCCTGATCGCGCGCTACGGCAGCGGCGAAATCATGACCGCCGCCGCCCTGTTGATCGTGCTGACCACGGCGCTGGGTATGGCGGCCGCGGGGCTCTCCATGGGGATGGGGGCGTTTATTGCCGGCGTCCTGCTGGCCAACTCCAGCTTCAGGCACCAGCTGGAGGCAGAAATCGAACCCTTCAAGGGCCTGCTGCTGGGCCTGTTTTTCATCGCCATCGGCATGCACCTGGACCTCGGCCTCCTCGCGGCACAGCCCCTGCTCATCCTGGGCGCGGCCATTGCCCTGGTAGCGGTCAAAGCGGCCGTGATCTGGTCCCTGTTACGCCTGGCGGGGCAAGACAACCGGGACGCCCTGCGGGTCGGGCTGATGCTGTCCCAGGGCGGCGAATTCGCCTTTGTGGTCATGACCCAGGCCACCGCGAGCCAGCTACTTGAGCCGGCGCTCGCGAGTCAGGTCACGCTGATCGTGGGTATCTCCATGGCCCTGACGGCACCGCTGGTGATCCTGCACAGCCAGTTCTTCAGCACTCGCAACTGCCCTCGTGTCTACGACAGCACACACGAGCAGGAGGACCCGGCGGTAATCATCGCCGGCTTCGGTCGCTTCGGCCAGATCAGCGCGCGCATCCTCGCTGCCAATGGCATCGCCTTTACCGCGCTCGACAACGACGCCGAGCACATCGAGTTCGTCAAGCGCTTCGGCAACCGCGTATTCTATGGCGACGCCACCCGTCTGGACCTGCTGAAAATTGCCGGCATCGAGCACGCCCGGGTGCTTTTGATTGCCCTGGATGACGAGCAGCAGGCGCTGAAGGTCGCCGAGGTCGTAAACCGCCACTACCCTCAGGTGAGGCTGGTGGCACGCGCACACAACCGGATGAGCGTACAGCCCTTCCGGCGCGTGGGCACCGCCGCGGTCGTGCGTGAACTGATGGGCAGCAGCCTCAAGGCCGCGGAGCAGGTGCTGCTGGAATACGGGGTCGAGGCCGGGGCTGCGCAGCGCATGGTCGCGCTGTTTGAGCGACATGACATTGCAACCCTCGAACGCTCCCTGGCCGCGGGTGGCGAAATGGAGCAGATGATTGGCGAGGCCAGGCTCAGCCGCGAGCAGCTGGCCGCATTGTTTGCCGAGGATCGCGAAGGACTTTCCGCAGACAGATAAGCCCGGTATGGTCAGCTATCAACAGGCAGGCAGGAAGGCAGGAAGGCATCATGAACAAGTTCGCACTCACCCTGGCGGCCCTGCTCGCCGTCACCGTTCTGGCTTACACCCAGCGCGCCGAAATCGCCGCGCGCCTGCTGACGGCCGGCCTGGAGTCGCGCCTGGGCGCTGACCGAACGGAGACCCTCGAAGACGGACTGCATCTTGCTCTGTGTGGTGCCGGCGGCCCCCTGCCCGCTCCCAACGCTTCCGGCCCCTGCGTGGCCGTGGTTGCCGGCCGGCAACTGTTTATCGTGGACGCCGGCACCGACGGCCTGCGCAACCTGAATCGCATGGGCTTCCAGCCGGGGAGCATCCAGGGCGTGTTCCTGACCCACTTCCACTCGGACCATATCGATGGTCTCGGCGAGATGGCCACCATCCGCTGGGCCGGCGGCGAAAACGCCCAGCCCCTGCCGGTACATGGCCCCGCGGGCGTATCGCAGGTCGTCGACGGGTTCAATACCGCCTATGCCCAGGATGCGGTCTACCGCAATGCCCACCATGGCGACAGCGTGGCCCCCCTGTCCGGCGCCGGCCTGATCGCTGTCGCCTTTGAACAGCCCGGGCCCGGTGAGTTGACCCTGGTATATGATGAAGGGGGTTTGCGGGTCGAGGCCCTGGCCGTTGATCACATGCCGGTGGCCCCCGCGGTCGGCTACCGCTTCAGCTACGGCGGGCGCTCACTGCTGATCACCGGAGACACGGTGAAGCTGGCAAACATCGAGCAGTTCGCCCGCGGCGTGGATCTGCTGGTGCATGAAGCCCTGGCGCCCAACCTGGTCAACATGATGCACGAGGCGGCGAACAAGAACGGCCAGGCCGGCCTGGCGAAGATTACCCACGATATCCTCGACTACCACGCCAGCCCGGTGGAGGCCGCACAGACGGCCCGGGACGCCGGTGTGGGACACCTGCTCTACTACCATATCGTGCCACCGCTGGTGGTGCCGGGGCAGGAGTCCCTGTTCCTCAATGGCGCGGAGGATATCTTCCCCGACTACACCATCGGCCAGGATGGGGTGTCCTTCTCCCTGCCCTCGGGATCCGCGGAAATCATCCGCACCCACGACGGCCTCTGATCCCCGCCAGTTATCGCTACAGGCAGTCGAACAACGCCTCGGTCACGATCGCCTGGGTGAGGATCAGCCTGCGACCGGCGGCGCCCAGATGCGCCCAGCCCTGCTCGGGCAAAAATTCCATGGTCGCCGGGTCCAGGGTCTCCGGATCCCCCGCGGCGAGGGCCAGTGCGTCAACCTCGCGACGCAGGCACGCCCGTCGCTCTGCACTCATATCCAGTTCCATGCGCGAGACCGAATTGGCCTCGACCTCCTCCCAGGTCAGGGGGCCGGTGGCGTCGAAAATATAGCCTTCCCCCATCGTGCCCAGGTAGCGACTGGCCTGGTAGCCCGCCCAGAAGACCGGCGCCGTGAATAGAGCGACCAGCATCAGCGCCCCAACTAAATTGGTGCCCCCCCTGCTCCGTAGCGACTGCAATCGCTGAGGTGTGTCTTCCTCCGCGGTTTCCAAACGTCCCACCGCCTTGCGAAACCTGCGCCAGTACCAGTAATTGCCAAAAAACCCGGGGACCAGTGCGTAGGCCAGCGCCAGCGGGATATCCAGCAATGTGGCGGGGAGATTCGGCAACAGAGCTGGCTGCCCCGGATTCAAAATGGGATAGAGGTGAATACAAACGTGCAGCGAGTAGACCAGCAACAAGGCAAGTGCCGCCCCGTACAGCTTGCGATAGATCAGCCAGATGGGCTGCCCCAGGAAAGCGGCCAGGTTGAAGCTAAGCCGCGGCCCCGCTCTGTCTGCAAATTTTTGCCAGCGCTCAAGGTAGTACGTGTGGTTGCTGCCGACAAAGGCTGCAACCTGGGCTTCTTTCAGGTCAGCCCGCGTCATCGTAGGCCGCTTTTCCGGCACCGGCCAGGCCTCGGAGCAGGGTAAAAACAGACCCCACAACCACCCGTAACTATTTGTTTTTTAATGCTTTTCACAGCTTTCAGAGGTTTCTTCCCGCGATTTCATTATTTTCATAAGGCATCCCCTTATCGTGCAAAGTCCGGACCGAAGCGATCGCGGCGCGAAGCCCCGAGAGCCTGGGCTGTAATCACAAGGGAGTGCACCATGAAACCGTTAATTTCGCTAGCGTTGACTGTACCGCTGCTGCTGGCAGCCGGCTGCAAGATCCAGATTGAAGTGCCTGAGGGGGGACAGGTCGTCACCGAGTCGGGCAACTACCGCTGTACGGCGGGCAACACCTGCAGCATCGATGTGGTGGATCTGTTCTTCGACGAGACCTTTGACGGCGTCGCCACGGCGGGTTTCCAGTTCACTGGCTGGAAGAAGCGGGACCGGGGCTTCTGCGGCGGCTCCGATGAACCCTGCCGCCTGTTTACCTCAGGCTTCGAGGGTAACGACGTACTGATGGGCTTTCTCGAGCGCCAGGACGAGGTTTTCTTCCTGGAGCCACAGTTCGAGCCCGTGGTCGTCGATGCTTTCGACCCCGAGATCTTCCAGTCAAGGCCCTTCCTGGTCAGGGAGGAAGGCTTCGATATTACCTACCGCTTCAACGAAGATGGCACCTATACCAAGCAGGCGGGTGGGATATTCGCGCGCGGCCAGTACCAGTTTGAGCGTAACAACCAGGTCATCCACTACACGCGGCTGGCAGAAACCGATGACGGCACCCGGACAGGCTTCGCGGTATTTGTGGGCTTTGACCGCAACGACACTTTCTACACCGTCTGTTTCACCGATGACCAGGACGTCAGGTCAGCGCTAAGAGCGGTGGATATCTGTGAAAACGGTGCCAGCGGCAACGCGGACAGGCCGGACCTGCTGCGCTACTTCGTCAACTGATCGCGGCCTTTGCAGACCGCCCCGGGCGCTGCACCCCACGGGGTGCCGCGTCATTCGATATTCAGGCTCGACTCCTCGATGGCTTCCTGTAAATCATCGAGCTTGCCTGCCGGCGGTTCGGCGGCCATGATTTCCGGGTCAGGTCGATTGAAATAGGCCTCGGCACCGAATACGACGCCCGGGAGCATAAAAAACACGCCCAGCAGGTAACCGAAGGCCCAGCTGCGATTGACGCCCACCCGGGTACCCAGCCACTGGGCGGAGCGCACAGGCAGTCCGCGCAGGAACGGGATGGTCATAAACAGCACCACACCGATCACGTTATAGAGCAAGTGGACCAGCGCAATCTGCAGGGCAACAGCCTTGAATTCCCCAGAAACCGCGGTCGCCGCCAGGAGGGCGGTGACACAGGTGCCGATGTTGGCACCCAGAGTGAAAGGAAAAATCTGCCGGGTGGTCAAGACGCCGGCCCCCGCCAGGGGCACCACCAGGCTGGTGGTGGTGGAGGAGGACTGCACGATCACCGTGGCGAGGGTCCCAGAGGCGATGCCCGCCAGCGGGCCGCGACCGATGGCGGCATCCACAATACCCTTCGCCTTGCCGGTCATTACCGCGCGCAGCAGTCTGCCCAGGTACAGCACGGAGAAAATGATGCAGCTGATACCGATGGTGATCGCCGCCAGCGCCCCGGCAACATCGGGCAGCTTGCCGCACAGATCAATTACCGCATTGACCAGTGGCTTGGTGGCGGCGCCGAAAAAGTTGACCCCCTTCATGGACGCATCGCCGGAACCCGCGAACCAGCCGCTCATCACCCCGCCCAGCTTTTCCAGCGGATGGAAAAAGATCTCGATTGGCAGGAACAGGAGGATGCTGTAGAAATTGAAAAAGTCGTGCACCGTGGCAGCTTCGAAGGACCGCGAAAAAGCCGCGCGCTCACGGTAGCTGCCCAGGCTGACGATGGTATTGGTGATCGTGGTGCCCATGTTGGCACCCATGATCATGGGTATTGCCACGCTGACTGGGACCCCGCCAGCCACCAGGCCGACGATGACCGAGGTCACGGTACTCGATGACTGCACCAGGGCCGTGGCGAGCGTCCCCAGTATCACCCCGACGATCGGGTTACTGGCGAACGCAAAGATCGCCTCTGCGCCCGCGGCGCCACCGGATATCCACTTGAATCCGGCGCCGATAATACCGACCCCCACCAGCAGCAGGTAAATCAGCCCCAGCACTATCGCCCAGGTCAGTCCGGTACTGAAACGGGAGCCAGATGTGGACTCTGCGGGTGCCTTGATGGTGCTGATGTTCATTGATCCCCCGGAGCCGGCTGCTGCCTGCCTCAATTGGATTTACTGACCAGCCTGTATGTGCCCGGCACCTGTACGCGAACCGCAGACCCGCCTTTCCCGAGGCGGAGTCTAGCGATCAGATGTGACAATTTGGTGACGGTCAGGGCTCGCCCGCAGGGGGTTACCAGGTCGACCCCGCCTGGATATAGACCGCGGTCTCTTCCGGCCCCCGGGCGACATCCAGGCCCACGGCGAAGCCGTAGCGACGCGCGATGAGGTAGCGAAAACCCGCGCCAATACTGTCAGCGCTGTCCGCGTCGCTCAGGTCGGCAAAGTCCCCGGCGGCGCGGCCAGCCCCGGTGAAGGCACCTACCTTCCAGCGCCGGTTGATCTTGTAGTCCAGCTGCACCTCAGCGACCGCCACGCGCTCGCCCTGGTAGCGCGACTTGGATATGCCGCGCAAATCCACGAAGGGGGGTATATACGGCGGCAGCCGCTCATCGTCACTCGCCTCTACGCCGTCGAGCTGCAGGCGCAGTCCGAGGTTCCAGTGCTCGCTCAGCTCCCAGTAGCCGAGCCCGGCGAACTGGAAGCTGTCGTAATCCACGTCACTGCCAATAGCGTCATCAAACACGGTGTAGTTCGCGCTGAGGTAGTAACCCTGCTGCGGATTAAAGGGGTTGTCGCGGCTGTCGAACTCGACCACGGCGCCCAGGCCGGACGTGGTGAAGTCGCTTTGCAGGTTGTCCTGCAGATACTCCCGCGCTGCAGGCGGCAGGCGACTGAGGTCCGGTGAGCTGGCGAGGGAAGCCTCCACGCTGCGGTAGAGTTGACGAGCACCAGCATAGATTCGTGAGTTCGGAATAAGGAACTTGATGTCCTGGAACAGGACCGGGCCCTCAAGATTGAGTTCCAATGGCCTTGGGAGATTGCCGACGCCGGGCAAAGAGAAGAAATCGAGATTGGGGGACGCGTAGGCCAGGAAACCGCGATAGCGGATCGTGTCCTGCCGCCAGAAACCCAGGTGCCCCAGGGCTGCGGCTTTGGTTCCGTTCTCGGTGTAGGCCCCTCCGATCAGGCTGATGTTTTCGGGCAACAGTGCCTGCCGGGCAGTCTGCTGCGCACGCTGCGCCTCGGACTCGTGAAAAAACATCGCTCCCAGGCCCAGTCCCGTACCCACCGCGGGCTCGGTGATGATTGCGGGGATGGTCAGGAATCCGAGCGGCACCTCCGAGAGGTAGCGGCTCATATCCACCTGCCCGTCCTCGGGATCGATCATGTAGTCCTGGAAGAAGTCTGCGCCCGCCGGCGATGCACCCGACAGGCAAAGGAAACAAGCTACGGCCCGCATCAATACCAGCGCACGAGAGGCAAGCGGCGTCCGCGATACCTCGCCAGAGCCCTCACCGCCACGCCTGTCACCGCTAGTCCCCTTACCGTCGCTCATCCACTGCGCCACCTGTCTCCGCCACTTCTTCAGGACAATACTTTGAACGACTGCATTTAGTCTATATTGGGGTAATTCAACCTGGAGCCTGCCGTGCCTTCCATCGAAGTTCTGATCGCCTTCACCACCGCCGCGCTGGTGATGAACATGTCCCCCGGGCCGTCCAACCTGTACGTGATGGCAAGGGCCATCGCCCAGGGCGCCCGTGGCGGTATCGCGGCGGCAGCGGGTCTCGCCACGGGCAGCCTCGTGCACGTGGCAGCGGCAGTGCTGGGCCTTTCCGCGCTGTTCGTCCATTCGCCCACGCTCTACACGATCATCAAGCTGATCGGAGCGGGTTATCTGGTCTACCTGGGGATCAATTACTGGCGCTCATCATTTAAAGGGACCCAGGAAAGCGCGCCTTCGCTTGCCGAGAAACCACTCACCGACGTTTTCAGGGAGAGCGTCCTTGTGGAGATCACCAACCCGAAAACCGCCCTGTTTTTCCTCGCCTTCCTGCCCCAGTTTGTGACACCTGAGCAGGGCCCGGTGGCCCCGCAGCTTCTTATCCTTGGGCTGATCGTCACCCTGTCCGCAATACCCTGTGACATCCTGGTTGCGGTTTCATCTAGCAGGGTTGCCGCGTGGCTCTTGCGCCACCCAGCCGCACCGGCTATCCAGGACCGAATCTCCGGTACCATCCTGTTTGGCATGGGTGCGTACATCGCTATCGATGAGATGCTCGAGTCGGAAAGCTAGGGCGCGCAATTGACGGGCAGACCCGTGCTACTTTTTCGCGCCTGTACCGGCGACGGATCCAGCCCGGCTACCTATCAGGTAAACCAGCAATCCCGCCAGCATACCCGGCATGATTTCATACACCGTCGAGCTGGCCTGCTCACCCGCGTACTGCCAGGCAATCACCGCCAGCGGCCCCGCCAGAGCCATGGCGATCGCGAGCTTCTCCGAGGGCCTGCGCCCGAGGGCGTAGACGATCAACAGTGGGCCGAAGGCCGACCCGAGTCCCGACCAGGCGTAGAGCACCAGGGCGAACACACTCTCGTCCGAGAACAGGGCAATTGCCAGCGCGATGACCACCATCAACAGGGTTGCCATACGCGTCACGGTGTAGCCGTGCCATCGTTGCGGGAGTAAATCGCGACTGATGGCCGCTGAGCAGGTGAGGATCAGGGAATCGGCCGTGGAAATGGTCGCCGCGAACAGGCCGGCGAGGACCAGACCCGCCATGACGTCCGGCAGCAGATTCGCCGCCAGGGTGGGTAGTGCCAGCTCGGTATCCTCGGTGACGCTGAAATCGGCGATATCCGGCAGGATCAGGCGGGCCATCAGGCCCACCACCATGGCCAGAGAATAGAACGTGGTGTACCAGCTGTAGTAATACACCCGGGTGCGCGTCAGCTCGTTCTCACTTTGCAGGGACATGAAGCGAATCATGATGTGCGGCTGCCCGATCACGCCAAAGCCAGCAAACATCCAGCCGATCACGAACAGTGCCGGTCCTGCGGCGCCGAAGGCGAGGTCCGGTGGAAACCAGTTCATGTAGGTATCGGATACGCCATTCAGCGCTTCCAGAGAGGCCTGTACGCCGCCCAGGTTGGTGATGGTGACCCAGGCCATAATCGACATGCCGGTCAGCATCACCACTGACTGGGCGGCATCGGTCCAGACAGAGGCACGCAGCCCGCCGGAAAAACTGTAGAACAGGACCATCACCGCACCGAGAATAGCCCCGGTGGTTTCCGGCCAGTCGAAGAGCACATGCAGGGCCTTGCTGCCGGCGCTGAACTGGGCGGCGGCGTAAACGCCCAGGAAGAAGGTCACGCCCAGCGCGGCGACGATTCGCAGGCGGGTGAATTGCTGGCCGAACCAGTTCGCCAGCAGCGAAGGATAGGTCAGGGCGTCGAACTGCTCAGTGGCGCCACGCAGTTTGCGATGCACCAGCAGGGAAATCAGAAAGTCCCCGGCGATCCAGCCTATCATCAACCATATCGCCCCCAGGCCCGCCGTGTAGGTGAAGCCGATCATGCCGATGAACATGTAGCCGCTGTTGTTGGTAGCGACCGCGGAAAGTCCCGCCAGCGAGGGTGGCAGGGATCGGCCCGCCAACAGGAAATCGGCGCTCTGCTTCTGGCGCACCAGCACGGCCGAGAAGCCGATCAGCAGAAACACCAGCATGAAAAAGATAAAACTGATCTGCAGCATGGTCGCAAGAATCTCTTACCACGACACCTGCACAGTACCAGCCGATCACCCGGCCTGCACCCTTGTCCCCGGCGGGCCCGGTCGGGTCTTGCGATGGGGTCGCGATATCCGCGCCGCAAGTCGAGCCGTTTTATGCCGGGCCCAAAAAATGTTATGACTGTTTAATGGACGTTCTCGGGTTCGCTTTTTCCGCGCTCGTTATTGTCCTCGCCGGCACCCGCCTGTCCGCCATCGCGGACCGCCTCGCGGATCGCACGGGACTCGGCGAGGCGCTGATGGGCGGTGTCTTTCTGGGTGCTACCACTTCCATATCCGGCAGTGTGCTGTCGGCAACGGCAGCCTGGGAAGGCCTGACAGACCTGGCGATCAGCAATGCCATCGGCGGCATTGCGGTGCAGACCTTCTTCCTGGTGCTGGTGGATATCTGGTACCGCGGCGCGAACCTGGAGCACGCTGCGGTCTCCACCACAAATACCATGCTGGCTGGCCTGCTGGCACTGTTGCTGACCCTGCCCCTGATTGCGCAGGCGGTACCCGGCGTGACGTTGATCGGCATTCACCCGATCACCCCCATTCTGTTTCTCACTTATCTGGGCGGCCTGCGCTACGTCGCGGAGGAGAGACGCAATCCCATGTGGGAACCGCGGCACACCCGGGAAACAGTTGAAGACACGCCGGAAGCGCCCGCAGATGGCGCCGGTGTCGGCGGTCTCTGGCTGCAGTTCATTTTGCTGGCGGCGCTGATGGTCGGTGCGGGCCTCCTGCTCAAAACCACGGGCGTCAGCCTTGCCCGAGAGTGGGGCCTCACCCATCTGGTTCTCGGCACCCTGCTGACGGCCATCACCACATCGCTTCCCGAGCTCGTTACCACGTTTGCGGCTGTGCGACGTGGCGCCCTGACCCTGGCCATTGGCGGCATCGTGGGCGGCAATTCATTCGACGTCCTGTTCCTCGCCTTTGCCGACATCGCCTATCGGGATGGCTCCCTGTATCACACCATGACTCACCAGCACCTGGCCTACATCGCACTGATTATCGCAATGATCATTGTCTTGATGCTCGGCTTGCTGCGCCGGGAGAAATCCGGGATTGCCAATATCGGCTGGGAGAGCGTGTTAATCGGGATGCTGTATCTGGCCAGCCTGGGCCTGGTGGTCAGCGGAGGCCCCTGAGGTGAAGACCGTAGGCAGCACCAGACGTAGCCTGAGTCGAGGCCCGGCGATGGTGGCGCTGGCAGCGCTATGCTGGGGCATTTCCGCCGGGATCAGCGGGATTCTTATTGATGAGGGTTGGGATCCGTTTGTGGTGTCTTTCTACCGCGGCGCCATCGGTCTCGTGTTTGTTTCCATCTGGCTGGCATTGCGGCCTTATGGCAGCGGCCTTGGCAGTCTCCGCCTCTGGTTCTGGTCGATCATCGCAGGGGTGGGTGTTGCGGGGAACTTTGCCTTTTTCTTCTTCAGCATTGCCGAAAGCAGCGTCGCGGTGGCAGCAACCCTGATGTATTGCGCTCCCGTCTTCGTGTTCCTGGTGTCTTTCATCCTGGGGCTGGAGCGTGCCACCCTCGGAAAATGCGCCGCGATTGCCACGACCCTGCTGGGTATCGTCCTGCTCACCCAGATTTACGAGATTGGCGCCAGTGAGGTTTCGACGCTCGGTGCGGCGGCGGGGCTGCTGGCAGGACTGGCCTATGCCCTGTTTATATTTGGCTTCAAGTACGCCGCACCCCACGGTAGTCCGCAGGCGATCCTCGTGATTGCGCTCGCCACCCTTGTGCTGCTCCTGGTCTGGCCCGGAGACCCACACCAGACGATGGGCGCACTTGGAACGCCGAGCTGGCCGCTATTCGTCGTGCTCGGCGTTCTGGGCGCCGGCGCCTCCTTCATCCTGTATGTCCTGGGCCTGCGCCGCACAGCCCCCGCAATGGCCTCGATAGTGGCGATGGTCGAGCCGGTCACCGCAACGCTCTTCGGCCTGCTCGTCCTTCAGGAAAGCCTTTCCCCACCCCAGGCCCTGGGAATGTGCCTGATTTTGCTGACGGTGACGGTGTTGAGCGCCGGGTCTGACCCGGGAAAGGCCCGTGGTGCCGGCCGCTAGCGCTCATACTTGCCGTGCCACTACCGACACTATCGCCTGCACGACAGACTTTTCATCCGCTGAGCTTCTATACTGCACGGACTGAGGCCACAATCTGCCGGCCCGGCTCACGCAAATAAGAGAGGATATTCCATGAATGGCGCAGAAAGCCTGATCAAGACCCTGGTGGATGGCGGTGTTGAAGTGTGTTTTACCAACCCTGGCACCTCGGAAATGCACTTCGTTGCCGCCCTGGATGAGGTCGATGGCATGCGCTGCGTGCTCTGCCTGTTCGAGGGCGTGGTCACGGGCGCGGCCCATGGTTACGCGGTGATGGCGCGCAAGCCCGCGTCTACCCTGCTGCACCTGGGCCCGGGCCTGGGCAATGCCCTGGCCAATGCACACAACGCCAAGAAGGGCCACGTGCCCATGGTCAACATCGTCGGCGACCACGCCACCTACCACCTGAAATACGATGCGCCCCTGACATCTGATATCGAGGGCATCGCCGGCCCGGTCTCCCACTGGGTTTACAGCTCCAGCGCAGCAGGTGAAATCGCGCAGGATGCCGCCACCGCAATACAGCAGGCAGGCCACGGCCAGGTTGCAACCCTGATTCTGCCGGCGGACATATCCTGGGGCGATAACCCCGGCGGTGCCGCCGCGGCCACCGAGGTACCCGCCCTCACGGTGATCACCCGCGACCGGGTGCAGCGGGCCCGGAGCCTGCTCGGCAACGGCAAGCCAACCGTGATCCTGGTGGGCGGCCGCGAGGTCACCGCAGCCCAGGGCGAGCAGCTCAGTCGCATTGCACAATCCTCCGGCGCCCGTGTATTGACCGAGACATTCCCCTCCCGGGTGCGCCGTGGTGCCGGCACCGCCGCGATCGAGCGCCTGCCCTACCTGGCGGAGCTGGCTATTGAAGAACTGAAAGGCACGGAACAATTGATCCTGATCGGCGCGGACGCACCCGTGTCCTTCTTCGCCTATCCCAATGTGCCAAGCGTGCTCTCCCCGGACGGCTGTGACGTGCTGCCCCTGGCCGGACCGGACGACGACATCGACGAGGCCCTCGACGCCCTGGTTGACGCCCTGGGCGCCGGAGCGCAGGCACCGGCACTGCGGCCACAGGACATCCCCCCAGCCCCGACCGGCGCCCTGGATGCCAACACCGCCGCCCAGGCCCTGGCCCACCATATGCCGGAAGACGCCATTGTCGTGGACGAGGGCATCACCTCGGGCCTTGCCTGCTTTCCCGCCACCGCGACCACCCGTCCGCACGACTGGCTCAATCTCACCGGCGGCTCCATCGGCTGGGGCCTGCCCGCCGCCACGGGGGCGGCAATCGCCCAGCCCGGGCGCAAGGTGATTTGCCTGGAAGGCGACGGCAGCGCGATGTATACCATCCAGTCCCTGTGGACCATGGCCCGGGAACAACTCGACGTTACCGTCATCCTGTTCAATAACCGCAAGTACTCGGTACTGGAAATCGAGTTTGCCCGCACCGGCGCCCGGGGCGGCAAGCCGGGACCCAAGGCCGCCAGTTCCCTGGCAATCGGCAGCCCCGACATGGATTTCCAGGCCATGGCCTCCGGCATGGGCGTGCACGCCACCGTGGCCACGACGGCGGAAGAGTTCAGCGAACAGCTGGGTGAAGCGATGGCGCAACAGGGCCTCTGGCTGATCGACGCGCGCATCCCGCCATTAGATCTCGGCTGGTAACACGGGGCAAAGGCCGCAGGTGCACCGATGTGATCGAGTGACGTGTCCGGATCCGCCCCACCTGTCAGGGCCGGAACAGCGTGGCAGTGCCCAGGGCTGGTTCGGCGCCGGAAAATCTGACCTGGTACTCGACAAAGCCGGTGCCGCCGGCAATAACCCCAAGGACACGGAACGACCGCAACCCCGCAATAGGCAGGCTGGGGATGTTGAGCTCAAGATTATTCTCGGCGTCGATCAGAAACTGGTACGCAGCCGCTTCGCCACCTATTGTCAACTCACCCGTTGCCGCAATGCTGCCATCCTCTCGCTGCCTGGCAAGGATCGTCACCGGGCCCGGGTCCCCCTGGCCAAAGACATTACCGTCCAGGTCAAGCGTGAATTCGAAAGTATCGTCACCATTGTCCACGATACTCAGGCTGATAGCTCCACTGGTACCGAAGGAGACATTGTTCCAATTACCCTCGTAGATTCCCGGCAGAGCGGCATCACCCCTGACAAAGACCGGCTCAAGATAAAACTCCTGCTGGTCATCCTCAAGAATCGCAGTAAGCGCGTCATTGCCCTCAAAACCTGAGGTGAATAGCCGGCAGGGCCTGCGGCTGCCGCCACAGAAGTACCGGTTAGCCTTTTTCCACCTGGAAAATACGTACCCCGGTGGCGCGATAGCAACAAAAGTTTCGTCGAAAAAGATATCCACCACGTCCACTTCACAAGTAGAGTCCTCGTCGATCTCACCATCGTCTGTGCGCAGGCAGAAATATGTGCCGCTCTGGGTCACCACCGCTCCGGCAATATCTTCGGGCAGCGAAATAATAATCTTGCAGGAGGCCAAGCCTGTGACCAAAGCCAGAACCAGAAAAAGCCGCGTCAGACGCCGTGTCGTGTATTTCATTTGAATGCACCGTCATTCAGAACCGTTCGGGAATAGAGTCACTATAGCCGGCCCGGAGGATACTGCCAGAACAACGATTGATTGCCGTTGCTTCACCCGCCACACTGGGCGTCGTCACGAAGACGGAAGGCCGACAGCGACATGATCGATCTATACTTTGCTCCCACACCCAACGGCTGGAAGATTTCGGTCATGCTCGAAGAGTGTGGCCTGCCCTACCATCTCAAGCCGGTGAATATCGCCGAGGGTGAACAGTTCACCCCCGACTTCCTGCAGGTCAGCCCGAACAACCGTATTCCCGCCATTGTTGACCAAAGCCCCGCGGAAGGTGACGCACCCCTGGCCCTGTTTGAGTCGGGCGCGATCCTTCTCTATCTCGCGGAGAAAACTGGAAAGTTCATCCCCGCTGACCTGGCGGGGCGATATTCAGTCACCCAGTGGGTCATGTGGCAGATGGCCAACCTGGGCCCGATGCTGGGGCAGCACGGGCATTTTGCCCTCTACGCCCCGGAGCAGATCGACTACGCCATCCAGCGCTACCGGCGCGAAGCGCTGCGCCTGTACGCGGTACTGGACCGGCAGCTCACTGGCGAGGCCTACGTGGCGGGCAGTGAGTACAGTATTGCCGATATGGCCTGCTTCCCGTGGGTAATGACCTACAAGGCCCAGGGGATCGACCTGGATGCGTATCCCCATGTACGCCAGTGGTACGATGGCCTCAAAACGCGTGAGGGCCTGCGCCGCGGCATGGACCTGGGACGCGAGCAGTTCCGGCAGCTGGGCGAGCACAGCGCCCAGACACGCAAAACCCTGTTTGGCATTGAGGAGTGAACACGCCTGCCATGAAACCGATCGAATTTTTCTTCGACCTTTCCAGCCCCTGGACCTACCTGGCCTTCCACAATATCCAGCCCATTGCGCGGGCGCACAATGCGAGCCTGCGCTGGCGCCCCATCCTGGTGGGCGGTGTATTCAACGCCGTCAACCCGGCCGTGTACAGTGCCCGGGAGTCACCTGACAACCCGCGGATGCGCCATACTTTTAAAGTGCTCAAGGACTGGGCTGCGTGGTCGAACCTGCCGCTCAACTTTCCCTCGCCCCATCACCCCGCGAAATCCGTGCTCCCCATGCGGGCATGCTGCGTGCTTGAGGACCGGCAGGAAGTGTTACAGCGCTTTGCTACTGCCGTATTCGAAGCGTACTGCGTGGGTGAGGAAAATATCGACGACCCGGCCGTCATCGCCCGCCTGGGCACGGAGATCGGTGAGGAGGGTGAGGCCCTGGTGGAGCGCGCCGGTAGCCAGGCGATCAAGGATCACCTGCGGGCCAACACCCAGGAGGTGGTCGACCGCGGCGGCTATGGATCACCGACGATCTTCGTCGATGGCAACGACATGTATTTCGGCAACGACCAATTGCCCCTGGTGGAGCTGGCGCTGCAGCGGCGCTGAACCGTCTGCTACACTCCAGTAGAACACAAGGGGCGCCGAACAGATGGGGCGAACACAGCCGGCCGTCGTGACAATGCTACTGACGCGGTGGCAGGCACTCGGTCACGACGCTATCTGGCAGCTGTTCATTTTTTTTGCCCTGCTTGGGACCCTGCCTGCCCTGCGCGCCAATAGCCTGCTGCCACACGATTGGCTCGACAGGGCCGCCGATGGCGCTCTGCCCGCGCTTCTGGAAAATTCCTTCGGCATCCTCGCGTTGCTGCCCATGGCCGCCACCTGGTTGCTGGCCAGGCGTCTGGGGGGCGGTCGCTATATCCTGGCCGTGTGGCCCTACCTTCTGTTCATGCTGGCGGGAACCGCGATAGGCCGGGTATTTCCGGGTCTCGCCACGCTCTATGTGTTGCTTGCGGGCGCGGTGCTGGTTGGCTTCGTGTTAAAAGGCAAGGTCTTGTCGCCCGCGTTTGGCGCTTACCTGGGCATGCTGATTCTGTGGCAGTGGTTCGACCCGCTACTCACAGCGGGGCTGGTACTGCTCTTTGCGCTCTGCGTGGTGGTTGCGCGCCTGGCAGTGGAGGCTGTACGCCAGAATCTGCCACTGGTGATGGAGATCGGCCGCCATAACATGCGCGCCCTGGTCTCGCGCACACTGGCTCTGTGGTGGCCCATGCTGATACTGCTGGGGATCGGCCTCTGGTTCAGCGGCCAACTCAGCCAGCGTAGCGAGAATCTGCTTTACGAGGTGGGTTTTGTCCTGCCCTGGTGCTCGATTGGCGGGCAGGAGGAGGAGCTGATCCTGGTTTGTCCACCGGGTCACCAGCGAATCGAGGCGACGCAGTGGGCGTCAAGCGAGGATGCGAGAGTCTGCGCCTATAGCCCGCCAATACCGCTCGGCAGCGCTGGCGACCGGTACGCCCCGCCCTTTCGCTGCCCGACCGGGAAGGATAACCAGGATAGCTGGCCCGTGAGCCGCCTGCCTCTGTTCGACAATATCGAGCGAACCGTGAGTCACGCGTACAACATTCAGCGAGTGGCACTGCGGGAGAAACTTCAACGCATCGACGAGGAGACGGACGACATGCGCGGCGGCGCAGAGACAGCTGCCAGCGACCTCTTCAGCGTGGTACCCGAAACAACGGGCATGTCCAGGCGTCACTGCGACTTTCCCTATGTCGCCTGTGAGGCGGGCAACCTGGTCATCGGGGAACTGAACAGGGCCTACAAGGCAAGACGTGCGGAGGCACGCAAGGAATTCGTCCGGGAGATGGGAACGAAAGCCGAGGAGTTTGGGGGCGATGTCACCCAATGGACCACTTACGCGGACGGCGAACTCAATGCCACCCTGGACACTTACGAGGACAACACCCTCGCCGCGATTGCGCGCGTCCACGCCGCGACCAACGTGCTACAGAAGCTTCTCCTCCTGTGGCTGGTATTTATTACGATCAAGAGTTTGCTATATGTGTTCGCGCGGGTGATCTTCGACCGCGCTACCCCCATCGATGTTGACCTGCTGGAGCGCGATGGGGAACCGGTGGAGGGCAACGTGCGCCAGGTGAGCGAGGTGAATATCCCGGCAGGCTACCCCCACGACATCTACTACAAGGCCAACTACCAGCCGTTGGGGCCGGCGCCGCGCTTCAGTATTCCCCAGTGGCGTGCCTCACTGCTTTCGCGCCTGCGCTACGGCGCCTGGAACATGAGCCACGTTGCCATGCCACTGGAGGATGACAGTCGCATCACCTTCAACGCGATTGAGGCAGAGCACCTGGTGGACTGGGAGCTGCGTGAGGGAGAGGAGGTAATCTTCAGTTATGGCAACTTTGTCGCCATGAACGAGCATGTGCAACTGCGCACCGTCTTCAGCCTGCGGGTCGCGACCCTGTTGCTCGGCCGCATGATTTTTCACACGGCGCGCTGCGAGGGCGGTCCCGGCAGGCTTATCCTGCGCACCCGGGGCAAACCGGCGACGGCACAACAGGTGCAGCAGAGCATTCCCGCCGCGCGGCTTGTGGCCTGGAACCGTTACGCGCGCTTTTCCGTGGACAGCCACCTGACGCCAGCGGACATTTTCCTCAACGGCTTCAACCTTCGGCGCACGGCTGCCGAGGCGGAGGACAAACCCAGGGGCATACTGATCGTGGAGGCCGATGCGCGAGACGGCGGCATCCTGGTGGGCACCCTGCGATTCGCA
The DNA here is from genome assembly GCA_965222335.1 of Sediminihaliea sp. Taxonomy (GTDB): domain Bacteria; phylum Pseudomonadota; class Gammaproteobacteria; order Pseudomonadales; family Halieaceae. The sequence goes on from OZ244944.1 coordinate 899,653, forward strand.
CGTAATTTCCTGTTGCCAATCTGAACGAATGCCATGAATCGACGCGTAAGCGCGGCAAAGTACTCCGTCGCTACGCCGGTTCAGACTTGCTCTCGTGGAATGCCAAAGAAGGTCTCGTAGTCGCTAAAGATTTCGCGCAGGTAATCCAGGTCCAGACCGGTATCTGCGAGCTGGTAAAGGTGCTTACCGTGCTTGTCTGCCGGATTCTCATCCAGAAAAGTCTGCATGCGCTGCGCGGCTTCCTCGGACAGGTCAAGGCCAAAGTGACGGTAGGCGCGCCGCACGGTGCCGACCTGGTCCTGCATAAAATCCTGGAAGTAAAGGTCGACAATCTGCGTCTCGGGTATCGCGCCGCGGCGCCGATGCGCCACGGTATTGTTGTAAGCCATGGCTAGCCCGTCCGCGTAATGGCGCGATATCGCGGCCATGTCCACACGGTCGGAGCTCAAACGCTGCAGTGTCGCACTCAGGTTGCTCATGGAGATCACGGTTTTTACCGGGTCCCGGTGAGTCTGCACGAACAGTGCGTCCGGATACTCCCGGTGTACATACTCCAGGTGCCACATATGCTGGGGCGATTTCAGCGCCCAGCGCACGCCGGGACATTTCCACTGCATAACCTGGAGGAACCGCCGGTGCCAGCGAAAAGCCGAGGCCATGTCGTGCTGCATCACCCAGCGGTCGTAGGTGGGCACGTTGAACTGCACGTAGTAGATCATCGAGGTGATATCCAGCGCCATAAAGGCCACGCACTCCTGGGCTCGCTGCGCGCCCATCGGATGCATCCGCTTGAACTCTGGAATCAGCTGGTCAACCCGGTCCAGGTCAGACTGGCAGCGCGCGATACGAGGGTCACTGTGGTAGGTCGCACTTTCCGGTGGCGGCAGCGGATAGCAAACCTCCCACGACTGCGGCACGCGGTTCTCGGGGTCCATGGCCAGCAAATCGTGGAATATGGTGGTACCCGAACGCGGCGGCCCGACCACGAACAGTGGCTGCTCGACCGGCTGCTCCGCTATCTCCGGATGGCGCTTTAGCAGCTCGACGATGCCGAGCCGGTTCTCCAGAGTGCGCAACAGATCCGCACGCGCGATCACGCGTCCCAGCAGGCTCAGGTCTGCCTCGTTCTCGAGGCCATCCAGGAGCATGCGCAGCGGCGCTTCGAAGTCGTCCTCGCCGAAGTCGGCGAGCCCGGTATTGCTGCGCGCCGCGTGCAGCAGCTTGTCAAAATCCAGGCTGACGGGCTGCAAGCCAACACCGTTGGCTGCGCGACCGGTGAGGTTAAGCAGGCGAACCGGCAGCGGCAATTTGCTCATGCTCAGCGTTCCAGCGCGGCCAGTTTCACCACCTCGGCGCGCGGCGTTTCCACCTTGCCCTCGACCATAAAGAAGCGCCAGAAAACCAGGCCAAAGGCTTTGCCCTCGGTATCGATCCAGTTGGCCACACCGGGGTCCTCGTGAGCCAGCACGATACGGAAGCTGCCATCGCTCTCCAGCGTGGTCTGGCTACGATTAAGGGACACCTGGCGGCTGCGGTAATCCAGCGTTTGCTGGAAGCGATTCCACAGGCAAACATTGCCGAAGCTGCAATCTGGCCAGCGCCCCGTGATCACCAACGCCTCATCTGCATTGAGTAAATAGGGCGCCATGGCGTAGTGCGCATCGAAGGCCGCCAGGCCAAAATCCCCCGGCGGCACCGGCGCGGGGAATTCATTGGGCGTCAGGGCCAGGAAGGGCGGCGGTTCAGTATTGGCCATCGGCGGCATGCCGAGCGTGCGGCTGCGCACCGCATTGGCCACGCGGCGTATGCCGGCGGCGACGCTGTCGTCACTGGGCGGCGCCGGTGTGTCGGGCGCATTGAGACACTCGATGTGCATCCGCGGCTCGAGCCCCACCTCCGTCGCCGCCGGTTGCGGCTGCTCGAAGTAATGCCGCGTGGTGATCCGCGATGCATCCGCGGTCAGCGGGAGCCAGTTCCGATCACGCTCCGGGCCACCAAGATAGAGGGTAAAATTGCCGTTGCTGTCAATTTCCATATCGAGATTGTTCAGAACGCCAGCGGTATTGCTCGCCATGTTCCCATCTCCGCTGCCCTCTTCCAGGGTCACGGAAAAGTAGGCTGCGCCCTGCATATTGCCATGCACCACGTAGCTGTAACCCTCCGCTACCGGCGCGTCGAAGTAGATCGCATCGGGGTTGTCGCCGGTCAGCTTGCGGCTGGGTGTAACGATGCGACGAAAATCCGGGCGCGCGGGATCCTGCTCGAAGTAGCCCACCAGTGCGGCCTCGAGAATATGCATCAGTGCCCGGTGCGAGCCGACAATGTCCTCCTCGCTGTTGAGATTCCACTCCGGCCCCGACCAGCGTGCATCGATATCCCGCAGCAGCTCGATCAATTCATGCAGGGCGGCCCGGCTCTGTGTCTGTATGCTCATGGGTACTCCGTGTGTCAGGTTGTGGCGAGATGCGGATTGCGCGTTTCGTAGGGGATATCGAAGCGCTCGCGGTAGAACATCAGCCGCGCGTCTACCTCCGCCTCATCAAGGCCAAAATCCGCCAGGTGATACTTGTGGGCACCGTGCTGGTGCTGGCGATTTTCCGCCAGCCAGGCGGCCATGCCTTCGCGGGCCTGGTCGGTCAGCGGCATACCCAGGAAATCGTAGATGCCTGCCATTGCAGCCTGCCAGTCCGCGGTGATATCCGCGTAAAGAACGTCGTGCTGATTCTCCGGCGGCGCCAGGCGCTCGCGGTCGGCGAGGTTCTTGCGCAGCATGCGCTCGGTTTTCTCCAGCCACTCTCGCCCCACCCAGCGCGGGTCTATATCGTCGTTATCGCGCACCAGGGAATTCCAGGCCATTGAACAGCTGGACCCGACGACCTTTACCGGGTCGCGGTGGGGGCAGACCAGCTTCGCCCCGGGGAACACGTGCAGCATGGCGTCGAGATCCTGCATATGCTGCGGCGACTTCAGCACCCAGGGTTTGTCTTCGGGCTCACCACGGAACCACGCAATGGTGCGCAACATATCGGCCATGTATTCGTAGGCGAAACACTGGTCGTGGGTCATCAGGTACTCGGCGAAGGACGGCAGGTAATTGATAACCTCGAACAGCTGGGTCGCAAAGGCATGTTGCAACAGGCCGATCTCCTCCTCGACCTCCATGGTGCCCAGCGGGTGCACCGTGGCGATCTGCGGACTCATGTACAGCACGGCCTTGAGCGCCTGGTCCAGGCGGGTAATTCGCGGGTCGGTCGTGCCCGCATCCCTTGCGGTGAAACTGTCACCATCGGGTATCGGGTAGACACTCTCCCAGGACTTCAGATGCGAAAAGCGCACGTCGGCCGCCAGCAGCCGGTGCAGGCGCGTCGTACCCGAACGCGCGAGGCCCACGATGACCACCGGGTCAGCCAGCTGGCGCGACAGGATTTCCGGATGACGGCGCCACAAGTCCTGGGCGCGCAGGCGAGCGGTGAGCAGCCTTTGGATATTGGCCTTCGCCAGATACTGACCGAGGGGGTTCAGGCCTGCCTCTTCCCGGGTCGTACGCACCAGGACCTGAAACTGCTCGAGAAAGCGGTCATCACCAAAATCATCCAGCCCGGTGTCGCGCCTGGCGGCCGCCATCAGGGCGTCCGCGTCCAGCTCGAAGCGGGCCAGACCCAGGCGCTGTAGTGCCGCCAGTGCGCCATTCAAAAAACGTATTGGGCGGCGCTGATAATCCCTGGCGTGCAGGCGCTGCCCGCTGTGCTTTACGCTCTCGCTCATTTGCCTGAGAATGCCCTACTTCCGTTGTAAGTTATTCAGAGTTGCCCCCGACCATGAACGATCCACGGCCGGAACCCGAGGCCACCATTCTCGCCGCCGCCCGCGCCTGCTACCTGCAGGACGGCATCGCGGCCACCGGTATGCGTGACGTCGCGAATCGCGCGGGCATCGCACGCTCAACATTGTACCGGTACTTCCCCGGCCGGGACGAACTCCTCGTCGCGGTTATCATGGAGGAAATGCTCGACGTTAATGACGCGATTCGCGGCGAGCTTGCGCATTACCGCGAACCGGCGGACCAGGTGGTAGAGGGCCTGCTGCTGGCACTGCGCGAGATTCCGCGCCGGCCGCTGCTGCATGCCGTGTTTGCCTCGGAGGATGGCAGCCGGGCGCGCCAGGTGATCTGGTCCTCGGATATTATCGTGCGCTTCGGTGAGGAGATGATGGACCACGTGGTCCGCCCGGCCCAGGCCTCGGGGCTGCTGCAGGATGCGGTCGCCCCCGAGGTCCTGGTGGAATGGGTGTACCGGCTCCTGCTGTCTTTTCTCACGCTGCCCAGCAACCGGATCGAGGGAGACGCGCAACTGCGTACTACGCTGCATGCGCTGCTGGTGCCGGTGTTGCTGAAGTAGACGCTGACTGCACCCGCTGCGCCTCGAGTATCTCATGGGCGCAATTGTAGCCTGGCAGGAACGTCACCCCCGGCCCCGGATGGCAGGAGGCCCCGCACAGGTACAGGCCCGGCACCGGCGTGGTGTGCCCCTTGCCATCCACCAGGCAACGCTCGCCGACCATCTGGTCCGGGTGCAGCAAACCGTGGGTCCAGTCGCCATTGGTGACCCCATGCATGCTGGCAAAGTGGTCGCCGGAGAAGATCGCCTGATCGACAATGAGCTCACGAAAATCCGGCATGTACTGACACCAGTGGTCGATGATTTTTTCTGCCATCTGGTCGCGCAACCTGCCGCGCAGCGGCTTGTCCGCATCGCAGGGAAAATAAAATCCGTAGGCGCTGGCTACGTGAAAGCCCTCCGGGGCCAGGGTGGGATCATTGACCGTGGGAATCTGGAACGCCAGCGGTACCTGCTCGGGCAGTTCGCCGGCGGCGCAGGTCTCATAGCTGCGCTGCAATGTCTCCGGGTCCAGCACCATGGCGCCGCCGAAGTGAGAGCCCGGGATGTGCTGGAGCGCGGCGTAACGGTCTGCCCAGCGTGGCAGGCCCTTCAGCTTGAATAACATGTGCACGAAGGCACCGCGATGGGTGAAGGCGTCCACCCGGGCCTGCGCGGGCTCCGTGAGCGCGTGCCCGGCCAGGAGTTGGTTAAAGGTCGCCTGCTTGTCGAGGTTGGAGACCACGCGATCCGCATAGAGTTGTTCGCCGTTTTTCAGTTCGACGCCAATGGCTTGCCCTTCCTGCACCAGGATGCTGGATACGCGCTGCTTCAGCCGCACCTCGCTGCCCAGGGCCTGCAGCTGCCCGACCAGGCAGTCAGACAGGCTGCCCATGCCCCCTTTCACCCGCTGCATCAGCCCCTCGGAGCCCTCCTGGGCCATGGTATAAATCAGGCACAGTCCGGACCCGGGCGTATAGGGGCCCTTGTAAGTGGCCTGCACCGCGGCGAATGCCATTGCGGCGCGCAGTTCCCGGTGCTTCACCCTGTCCGGAAAGAAGCGGTCAATGATATCCATGGCCGAGCCCCTGAAGGCCAGCTGCAGGTGCTCTCGCTGTTCCGGTGTATCCGCCGCGGCAATAATGTCCTCCAGGCGGCGCGGCGCCTTGCGCGGGGTGAAGCGGTCCAGCACCCGCGCGGGATAGGCGCAGAATTTCAGGAATCGCGCAAAGCCGAGCATGGCGCCAGGACCGAAATGGCGCAGAATGTGGTAGGAAGTACGCAGCGTGCTCTTGAAGAAAATCAGCGGACGGCCGTCGCCACCGACAAGGTTAACCGCCATCACCGGCAGCGGTATCAACTCCACCCCGTGGGACTCGAAGTCGAAGTAATTCTTCACCTCCGCAGACAGGGGAAACAGGCAGCTGGCGCCGACCTCGTTGCGGCATCCCCGCAGGATTTCCCGTGTTCCCCCCATGCCGCCGGCGTAGTCGTTTTTCTCCAGCACCAGCACGCGGTGACCATTGCGGGCCAGCACGAGGGCCGCAGCCAGGCCGTTGTGGCCGGCGCCGATCACGATACTGTCGAACTGCCGCTGCCCAGTGGGTGTGTGGGCTTCCTGTGCTGTCATAAGACTTGCTCCCAGCGGGCCAGGCGCTTGTGTCACTCGATACTCGGACATATTATTGAATATGTCCTATGGCGGCAAGCACAGTCACGGGGAAAACAGGTCGCAGCTTCTGGAGACACACCATGCTCAGGGACGAACTCACCCTCCTGCGCGCCGCCATCGGCGGTATGCGCGGGCTGCTCGGGGATGCGGTAGGCGACCTGACCGGACACAGCCTGCCCTTCAGGCCCGCGGATGTCTGCCGCCCGGATACGCTGAACCATCTCCTGCGCGAGGGTGCAATTTCTCCCTGGCCAGAGCCACCTGCGGTGACCGCGGTACAGGTTCAGCCCGTACCCTCGGTAAGCAGTAACTGCCAGAACCTGGTGCTCAGCCTGGAGCAACGGGACCCGGCACTGCTGCCAGACAGCGTTTTCGTCAAGCTGCCCATGGAGGAACTGGCGACGCGCTGGTTTATGGGGATTATCCGCTCGTGGCGCCTGGAGTCGCATTTTTTCCGCCACGTCGCCGCCACCCTGCCGCTGCGCACCCCGATTACCTACGCGACTGCCTGGCAGGGCACCCGGTTCTACCTGGTACAGGAGAATCTTCGTGAAGACCCGGCGGTGGGGCTATTCACGAATCACGACATGGCCACTGGCCCCTCCCTGGAGATCGTCCGCAGCTGCCTGGATACCTTCGCCCGCCTGCATGCCTGCCACGTGGACCTCGACGCCCGCGCGCGCGAGGCCGTCCTGCCCCTGACCTACCACCCCTTCCTGTCACCACAATTGGGAAAGGTGTCGCGGGCACTCAACAGCCTGGCGCTGAAGCCCTGCATGAAGCGCCGGCCGGGCGTGATTCCAGAGGAAGTGGCAGCCGCCTACCGGCGCTCCCTGGAACACTGGGAGCAATTACTCGACGCCTGGTTCAGCGGACCACTCTCACTGCTGCATGGCGACAGCCACCTGGGCAACTTCTTCGTATCCGGAGACGACATGGGCATGCTCGACTGGCAGGCCGCCCACTGGGGCAAGGGTATCCGTGATGTGCAGTACTTCCTGATCAACTCACTGCCCCGGGAAACCCTGGCCACTCACGAGCGCGACCTGGTCACCTACTACGCCGAGCGCCGCGCTGTGCACGGCGCTCCCGTAGATGCGCTGGCAACCTGGGAGGATTATCGCGGCTTTACCTTCCATACGCTGTTCACGATAACCGTCGCGGTTGGCTTTGGTGCGCTCAACGCGGAGCAGGACGTACTGATGTCAAGAATACTCGAGCGCGCGGTGGCGGCGGTACAGCGGGTGGATTATGCCGGGTGGCTGGATGACTTTTTGCGGGGGGACTGACAAACACAAAAGAACCATTCGCTATCCAGAGAGCCCGCAAGGCTTGCTCGTCACCCACCCAACCCGTATCTCGGGTAGGCACCGATAATGCAGTGCTCTACAAAGCCGATACCTGTATGGCCGTCGAGCCTGACCTCCACGACCTGGTGCATAATGGAGTAGCGTTCCTCCGCTGGGTTTGCATTCGAGACATCCCAGCGCTCATGTCCGGTGGCCAGCTCGCCGTGCCATTTGCCGTGATTCCAGGTAGCGTGCCCGTAGCCTATGGCATAGGTCCATGCCGTTAGCATTGGTTTACCTATCTCGATGACCCTCTGCCCAGCGGTGCCCGATCCTCCGCCCAGTTGCACAGATCCGCCAACAACGCGACGACTTTGCGTGTCAACGGTATAGTCATGAGTCCACTCGCCGATGTGCTGCACGTCCGGTTCCTGAACCGGTACGGCACTCTCTTCCTCGTACAGCGGTGCGATCATGCTTTGCTGCTTGATCAGTGTGTCGCTCGCAGTGTCTTCAAATCGCAGGGAGTGAACACAAAACGTACCAAAGTTGAGCGGCAACCAGTTCCAGAATAGTTGCTGCGTGGCCCTGAAATTCTCTCCACTGTCATCTCCCAGTTTGCGCAAGCCCCAGGATCTGTCTTTGACACCGGGACACAGCGCAGGATCGACCTGCGTCCGAACTCCGTCGATCTCAAACCAGCCCTCCCAGCATCCGAACTGGGTCCAGCGTGTAGCATCGTTAGTGACCTTTTCCCCAGTACCGACCGTGGTGCGCTCCTCTTCGAGCGGGGCCGAGCGGGCCAGCCAACGCAACCAGCACGTGACGCCACTGTCATTGGGCGCAAGTGTTACCGTCATTACTCGCATGGGGCTGTCGATCCTGACTTCCAACTCACCCAATCGCGTTTCCGTAGGCTCGGCGGGGTCAAGGCGGGACGCAAAAAAGGAGTGATGAACACCTCCAATCAGGAACGTAAGGGCCCCATCCATGACCCGGCGATTGGGATATCTTCCCAGCGCCAGCGCAAAATAGAACTCCCCGTTCCTGTGAAAACCATTGGCAAAATAGCGATCGTAGGCATCTTTTGCCAAGCTCAGCGGCTTGCGGATCGGATCGGGTGTCTGGTGAACGCAGTAGTCATCGAGCAGGCTGAGCATAGTGGTCTTATCCTCCATTCTGGCTTAAGAGTATCAGGTCAGCTGTTCTCAGAAAGGCTCGGGATAGCCGAAAACGCGCGCCATCTCCACAGTGGCAAAATTGACCTCATCAACTCGCGAGGCCGCCGACTCCTCGCCACGCTGGATCGCCTGGCGCCCTGCTCGCAGGCGCATCACGGCCAGGCGGAAAGCCGCCCAGCGCTGGAACCAGTCGAGATCGAGCAACTCGACGCCCGCCTCATGTTCGTAGAACTGTATTATCTCCCGTGCGCTCATGGCGCCCGGTCGCTCATCGATACCGTCCTTGCAGAAAAAGCGTTCGAAAAAAACAAACCAGCCTATGTCGACCTCACGCGCAGTGATCTCGGCGATCTCCCAGTCGAGCACGGCGGTAAGTTCGGGACCGTCAAACAGGAGGTTGCCGATTCTGGCATCACCCCAATTGAGCACCGGTGGAGACATAGCAGGCAACGTGTCCCGCAGCTCTTCCAGGGCGGTTTCCAGAAGCGGATAGTTTTTGTCGACGGATTCGCGATCAAGATGCAAGCGATAGGCATCCAGTTGGGCCTCGAGCGGAGAAATTCCTGCGGAGCACATGCACAGCGGCTCAAGGCCCGCCCGGCGCCAGTCCACCGCATGGATGCGTGCCAGCACGCTGATGGTCTGCCGATACATGGACAGCAGCACATCGGCATCCGCGGGAATTTCCCAGGCATCAAAGATCGCCTCACCGCGCATCTCTTCCATGACGTAGAAGGCGCGCCCCAGCCATTGCGGATTGGTCTCGTTCCAGAGCACGCGAGGCGTAGGAATATGTACCAGCGGATGAAGCTGGTTGAGGACAAAGGCCTGCTGGTTCACGTCAACATCGGGTATAGGCGTCTCCACCGCTGGCTGGACACGCAGGACCGCGGGCAGCGACACAGACTCGTCAGCTTTGGAATGCGTCACCACATGCAGGTAGGTCTCGTTGACTACGCCGCTCGCGGGCGTCTTCAGCCGGGTGACCACGGCATCGGTCAGGCACACCCTCTCACGGTACCAGTGCTGCAGCTTTGCCCTAATATCCTCTGGGTTATCTCGCGCAGGCATATCCAACTCCGCCGGCATTCAGGCCGGCCAGCCGAAGGGCTGGTAGGGGCCCACCAGCAGCTGCTCGGTATGGCCAAAGCCGATGACGCGCCCTTCAAAGCTGAAACTCATAACGGACGCCAGGAACTGCCGCTGGGGCGGCAGGCCGTCGAGGTCCGCGACAGGCCATGATTCCCGTTCCATGACCAGTTGATCGCCGTGATCCAGCCCGTGGTGCCATTTATCGTGGTTGTAGCCAATGCCGGTGTAGGCTATGCATCCCAGGCAGCGACCCTGAATGACCAGACTCTGCCCGTCTTCCATATCCATGCGGTAGTCGCCGCCCACGATGCGTCGTCCGGTCTCGGCGAACTGCAGGTCAAACTTCCAGTGGCGCGCTGCGTCCAGGGTCTGTTCGCCAACGGGAACGTCCCCAGCGTCCGGATAGAGCGGCGCGAGATACCCGGCCCGCTCCACCGATGAGCCGTCCGCCTTATCCAGGGTGCGAAAAACGCCGAACTGCTCCTCCAGCCGCATGACCACGTTCATCCAAAAAATCTGCCCGCCCTTCGTCGGCGTGACCTGCTTCTCGCCAATGACGCGGACCCCCCAGGATTTATCGCGCAGCCCGTAGACGCCCGCCTCAGGACACTCCTGGCGGACGCCATCCACCTCCAGCCAACCGGACCAGCGGCCATACTGCATGAAACGGGTCTGGTCGATCCAGTAGATGCCATCCTGCCCCACCTTCAGGCGCCCCTCGTCGATCGTCCCGGACTCCGCCTCATACACCAGGTCGCAGCTAAGACCATGTTCGTTGTCAGCCACGCGACAACGCAGGCGGCGCATGGGCGATTCCACGCTCACCTCGATGGGGCCCACCTGGCAGACCGCCGGATCCGGTCCAAGGCGGTCGCTGGCATGCAGGCTGTACTGCACGCCATCCTTGACCAGAGTCAGGTGCGCATCCTGTACAAAGCGATTCGGGTAGCGGCCAAAGGCAATACCGAAAAGGATGTCCGCCGACGGCGAGTAACCCAGGAAGAAATAACGATCGTAGAAGTTCCGGTCGGTGGTTCCGGGAACACGCACGTAATCCGGCGTCTGGTGAATGCAGAAGTCATCGAAGGTGCTGATCATCGCGCTATTCCACCACCGCTGCTGTTATGGAAGCGGTGTTGTCGAGATAGAGCTCCTCCCCGCTCATGTACTTTGACTCATCAGATAGCAGGTAGAGCACCGCGTAGGCGATATCCTCAGGCTCCCCCATGCGCATCTGCGGGGCGCCGGGGGAAATCGGGCTGTTGGCGGGCAGGCGCATGCGCTCCATGCGCTCACCCAGCTCTTCGGCGATGCCGTCGTTAATCGGTGTATCTATACCGCCCGGATGTACCGAGTTGCAGCGGATGCCCAGCTTGTTCTGCGCGCAGTAAACCGCGACCGCGCGCGTGTAGGCGGCGACAGCCGCCTTGGAGGCGCAGTAGCCGCCGTAGAAGTAAAGGCCGGAACGGGCGGCAATAGACGACATATTGACGATCGAGCCGCCACCGCTATCCATCAGTGCCGGTAGTGCAACCTTGCAGCCCAGCATCACACCTTCAATATTAACGGCGCACATGTGGCGCCATTCGGCAAGGTCAAAATTCAGCGGATCCGCCACGTGCAGCACGCCTGCATTATTGACCAGGCCGTCCAGGCGGCCGTAGTCTCGCACGACGTCGGCTATGAGTGCGCTCCACGCGGACTCTTCCCGCACGTCCAGCGTACGACAGTCAATGTTGCTCGTGGCAATCGATGCGTTGTCGAAAGAGAGCACGTCAGTGGCGACTACCCGGGCACCTTCACTGGCCAGCATGCGGGCATCGGCCAGTCCCAGGCCCCGCGATGCGCCAGTAACAATGATGACTTTATCCTGAACCCGTCCCATGACCACTCCCCTGGCTGTATGAATCGACGCGTAAATGCGCCGGGTTGTATGACAGGCTTCGACGCCTGATGACAGTCACTATGGCGATTGATATATTGCTGAGTCTCAGGGCTGCACGCCCAGATATTCCCGGATGACCTGCGATACCGCGACGCCTATGCCCAAAAAGAGTTCCCGCTATCAGATTCCCGACAGCGTGCTGGAGAGGCGCCAGCGCATCATTGACACCACGCGTGTCCTGATTGCCGAACAGGGGATCGAGGGCATCACGATGCGCGATCTCGCTTTGCGATGCAGTGTCGCGGTGGCGACGCTCTACAACCAGTTTGGTAGCCGAGAAGCGATCATCGCCGAGGCCCTTCGGATCGACTTTGAGGGTCGTTTCCGGCCCTTCGAGGAAGGCGTGGGGCCAGTGGAACGCCTCGAGTCGAGGGTAAGCGAATCGGCACAGGCTATCACCGGCGAACTGCGCGACTATACGCGCTCGGTCATGTTTTTTTATTTCCACTACAAACCTGACTCACAACTCCGCGCGACCATTCACGATTTCGTCGCTTCCGATTTCACAGCAATTACCCAGCAAATCGCCGCGCGCGACGACCTGCAAAACTGGGTGCACGCCCGACACTTTGCCGATGACCTCGTGACCCAACTGTATTCCATCGCTTCCAAGTGCACACAGGGTTATATTCCCCGCAGTAAGCTGAAGCGCCGGCTCATGCTCGCCGCGGCCGCCAGTTTTGCCGGTGTGTCCCGTGGCACAACCCGTGGTGAATTCGAGGCACTCGCGCAACGATACCGGCGCTAGGCCCTGCCGGGCTTCAGAACGAGTAAGTCACCTCCGCGCCGTAGCTACGCAGGCGCTGGATTGTCGCCAATGAATCGTTAGTGAAACCGCGCGTGGCACCGAACACGCCGATGTCCTCGTCCGTCAAGTTACGACCGATAAGGGCAAACCGCCAACGGCCGTCAGCGGTCTCGACCGCAGCGCTGGCATCAATTCGGGTGTAGCTGTCCTGGACCAGGAACGGACTGTTGGTGGTCTCAAGCTGATAGTCGTCAGACCAGAAGATATCACTCCGCAAGCTGAACACGAGATCACCCACCGGATACATCAGGTAACCCCCGACCCCGAAAGTGTACTCGGGAGAGCGCGGTAGCGACTTGCCGTCGAGGTCCTGGGTGTTGGTGGCGGGATCACAGCCCTGCGCGGCGGTTTGAAGGGTATAGCACTGGGAGCGGTAGTTCGCGTATTCACCGTCGTTGTACGTGGCGAATGCCGAGAGTTGCAGGTAGCTGTTGGCCTGCCAGCGCAGGTTTGCCTCCACGCCCTTGGTCAGTGCCTCACCGGCATTACCCACTACAAAAGACGCAGTTTCGGGCACGTAGAGGTTGACCTGGAGATTGGTAAATTCGTAATCGTAGGCCACCACATCAAGACTCAGGCTGTCGTCGAGCATACGGGTCTTGAAGCCCACTTCGAAGCCCTCGACTTCCTCACTGTCGAACTGGAAATCCTCCAGCGTCAGGCCCGCCTGTGGGGTGGCACCCAGAGAGAAGCCTCCGGGCAGGAAACCCTCACGGTATGACGCGAAGAAGTGCATACCCTCCGACGGATTCCACTCCAGTGTGACCTGGGGTGACACATTGTCGTCACTGAAATCGTCCTCGATCAGGGTGCCCTCGGGAAGCCAGAACGGGAAGCCGAAGATAATCTCGAACCACTCATTGACGAAGAATAGGTCGTACTCCGCGTCTTTTTCCTCGTCGGTGTAGCGTGCCCCGGCGCTCAGAGTGAGTTGATCGGTGATATCCCAGACCACCTCACCAAACGCGGACACGCTGCGCGCATCCTGTGTGGCGATGTGGTCCTGGGAAGCCGCGCGACCATTCCGCGTATCGGGGATGGCGAGGATAATCTGGGAGGCGTTACGAAACTGGAATTCAGTATCCTGGTAGTTGATCCCGGCGAGGAAATTCAGTGGACCGGAAAAGTTACTCAGGGCTCGAATCTCCTGGGAGAAGGACTCGTTGGTTTCCTTCTGGTCGGCGGTGATATTTCCCTGTGCCGCGACGTAGCCGGTCTCATCCTTGAGGGTGTAGTCGTTCCAGCCCGTCACCGAAGTGACGGTCCAGTTACCGATCTCCCAGTCCATGCTCAGGCTCGTCATCACTGACTCGAAGTCGCCCTGCGGCTCGCCGAAGCCCAGGCCGGGTGGTCCGGGATAGACCGTGATCTTGTCGTTCAATTTGCAGTCATCGGCGATGGGAAAAAAGGCGCCGTTGGTCAGGGCGAGGTCCGCTGGAATACCCGTAATGGTGGTACCGGCTGGGGACGGGCCACGGCAGTTATACAGCTGGCCCCGCGTGGCCGGGCCATCGGTCTCCTGCTCCACAGCCTGGATCTTGAAATTGGCGGAGAAGCTGTCGCTCGGGTCCCACTGCAGGGTGAGCCGCCCCATGAATTCTTCCTCAGCGGCAAAATCCGCTCCGGAATCCGTAGGTGACTGGTTCTCCAGCCAGCCCTGGGAATCGGAGTATCTCAGCGCAAGGCGCGCACCGAGAGTGTCAGTGACCGGACCAGACACGAAGCCTTCGGTGTACCACTGCTCCGCCTCCACCTCGTAGCCACCGGTTATTGAGCCCTCGAACTCCGGCGTCGGATCGTTGGTGGTCAGGACGAGCGCGCCGGCCACTGTACTCTTGCCGAAATAGAGTGCCTGCGGACCTTTCAGAATCTCCACCTGCGCGGCATCGAAAAAGCCCTGGGACGTCCAGCGGCTGCGGTCGTAAAACACACCGTCGATCACCAATCCCACCGACTGGTCAAAACCCGCGTTAGTGGCGTCCGAGCTCACACCGCGAATGGACATCGTGGGCGAGACACCGCTATCAGCGATTATCACGCCGCCACCTGCAAGGGTCGCCATGTCCTCGATCTTCGTGATGTTGTAATCGTTCAGTTCCCGGCCGCTCAGTGCGCGTATCGCGACCGGCGCGGATTCCAGCGTCTCATCCCGTTTACGGGCGGTCACCACGACCTCCTCCAGTGCCTGGGGGCCCTGGGCCAGGGACGGACTGGCATGCAGACCGCAGATCATGATGAGCGCGGACTGAACCGCAACGAATATCCCTGATTTCCTTCTTATAGAAGCAGGCAACATGACAAGTCCCTCTCGCGTTATTATTTAAATGCCAAGGTACACTCGTCTTTAAACATTAGCACGCGTTCCATAATCTGCAAATAGGCCAGCGGCAATTTAATGGTTGCGCGCCGACAGGGACTTTTGTAACGTGTTCCATTATCTGGTCTGCATGCTGGAAGGCTCTGGCCATGGGCGAAATGGGAAACAGAATAGCGCTGGTGACCGGTGCCGAGCGTGGCATCGGCAAAGCCATCGCGCTGCGACTTGGCGCCGGCGGCGCTCGGGTCATCGTCAATTTCCTGGAAGATGCGCAGGCCGCCCAGGCGGTGGTCGACGGGATATGCGATGCCGGTGGCGCCGCTGAGTCCTGCCAGGCTGATGTCTCCAGAAAAGACGAGGTCGCCCGAATGTTCGCCTCCCTCTCCCACCTCGATTTTCTGATCAACAATGCCGCCACGGGTGCGACCGGCACCCTGGAGACGCTGGACACGGACGACCTCGACCGGGTGTTCGCCGTTAACGTCCGTGGTGTGGCCCTCTGCGCCCAGGCGGCGGTGGCACGAATGGGGCACGGCGGTCGGATCGTAAACCTCTCATCCAGCACTACCCGCTACCCACTGGCCGGCATGAGCCTATACACCGCATCGAAAGCGGCGGTAAAGGCCTTCACTGAAGTGTGGGCAAGAGAGCTTGGTGGGCGCGGCATCAACGTAAACTCGGTCTTGCCCGGCCCCACCACACCGGGCATGACGGACCTCGCCACCGAAGAAGTCAAGTCTGCCATGGCGGCGGCCTCACCCTACGGACGCCTGGGCGACGCCCGGGAAATCGCTGACGTGGTGGCATTTCTGTGCTCACCCGGGGCGCGCTGGATTTCCGGCCAGCACATCTGTGTCAACGGCGCGGCGAGCGCCTGACTGCGGGAGAATCTACGATGAAATTCGGCCTCTTCGACCACCTCGACCAGTCCTCCGGCCCCCTCAGCCAGCAGTATGCTGACCGATTGCGATTTGCCGAGCGTTGCGATGCTGCGGGATTCTATGCCTACCACGTGGCCGAGCATCACGTCACTCCCCTCGGGCTGGCTCCCTCGCCGATGCTGTACCTGTCGGCGGTAGCGCAGCGCACCCGTAATTTACGCCTCGGTCCGCTTGTTCTGCCGCTGCCGCTCTACAACCCCCTACGCCTGTATGAAGAAATCTGCATGCTGGACCAGCTCAGCAATGGACGCGTGGAACTTGGCGTGGGCAAGGGGATTTCACCACACGAGCTCGGCGCCATGGGGGTCGATGTCACCCAGGCCAAGGCATGCTTTGACGAGACCCTGGCCCTGCTCAAACAGGCTTTCGCGGCGGATACACTGGATTTCTCCGGCGAGTTCTTCTCTGCGGCCGGGCTACCGCTGCCCATGAAACCGATGCAGCAGCCCCACCCGCCACTCTGGTATGGCGTACTCAAGCCCTCCTCGGCCGAGTGGGCGGGCCAGCAGGGTATGAACGTAGTCTGTGGCGCGGGCCCCGTAGAAGAAGTACGCGAGACGATCGCCGCCTATCACGGCGCCTACCGGGGCAGCAACGGGGGCACCGCGGGACTACTTAGACAGATAGTGATTGCCGAGAGCGAAAAAGAAGCACGCTGCCGAGCCAGACCAGCCTTTGGCGCTTTTCGCGACAACTTCACCTACCTCTGGAACCATTTCAGCGATCCCCTGGCCAGCCAGCTGCTACCGGAGGAAATGGACCATATCATCGCGCACGGCGAGGCGATCGTGGGTAGCCCGGAGCAGGCGCTCGAGCGCCTGGCGACGGAAATGGATGAGAGTGGCGCCAACTACCTCGTCTGCAGATTCGCCTTCGGCAACCTGGCGCCGGAACATGTGGAGGAGTCGCTAGAGTTGTTCTGTGAGCGCATCATGCCGGCACTGGTGACGGGGGAACAGCCGCGGCTGGAGGCCACCGCGCTGTGATCGCGGGCGACGCCCCCTACCCGCGCAACCAGTGGTATGTTGCCGCGTCCGCCGCTGAACTGGACGCTGGACCGCTGCAGCGCTGGCTGTTGGACACGCCGGTCGCATTGTACCGGTCTGCCTCGGGCGAACCCTGCGCCCTGTTCGACCGCTGCCCGCATCGTGGCCTACCCCTGTCGCAGGGCCGGGTGGTCGAGGATACGCTGCAGTGCACCTATCACGGCATGCGCTTTGATGCCTCCGGACGCTGCGTAGACGTGCCCTCGGGCGGCCCCGTCTCAGAGCGCCTGTGTGTAAGGGCTTATCCCCTGGTTCAGCGCTGGCAGTGGCTGTGGATCTGGATGGGAGACCCGGAGCAGGCAGATCCCGATGCGATCCCCGATCTCACGCAGTTCGGCTTCGGCCAGGATGGCTGGCACGCCGAGGTGGGACCGCTATTGCCGGTCAAAGCCAATTACCTGCTCCCCTTTGAAAACCTGCTGGATGCCTCACATATCTCGTTCCTGCACCACGGGCTGATCGATTCGGGTGATGTCGCCTCGCTGCCCTTTACCTCGGAGATGTCAGGTGACTGGATGTCCGTGCGGCGGCACATCGAGAATGAGACGATGAGTCCACTGACCCAGGCCACCTTCGCCATGTCGGCGGAGACGGCCGACCGGACTATCACCGGAGACGCACACGCCCCGAATCTCTGCGGTATCCGCGTCGACCTGACCGCGACCGACGGCAGCGGGGAGACCACGCGGACCAACCAGCTCATGGTGGGTATTACACCGGTCTCGCGCGACAGCTGTATTCAGTTCACGGCCATCGCGCAGAATTTCCCCTTCGAAAACCCCAATCGCGAGGAAGATGTCCGCAGCCTGTTGATGGAGGATGTGGACGCCATGGAATCCATCCAGGCGCTTATCGACCGTCTGGAGTCATCCCAGTGCCAGGAGGTCAGCGTTCACGCCGACACGCCGGCGATGCGGATGCGGCGACACATCGTGCACATGCTGGCGTCAGAGGGCGCGCGCTGACGCCCGCCGCCCCCCACCGACTCAGGTCTGACTGGCAGCGTGCGTGGCGGCTTCCCCGCCGGCGGCCCGGCCGAAGGTAATCGCTGACGCGATCGCGTAGCCACTCCCGACATAGTAGCGCCCGTAACTATTGCCTGCCGCCTCACCGGCCGCAAACAGCCCCGGGATTGGCTGGCCCTCGCGGTCAAGTACCCGCGCGCGACCATCAATCGCCGGACCCGCGCCCAGCACCACTGCGATCGCCGGCCGGACTTCCACGGCATAGAACGGCCCCGAGGCTATCGGGGTCAGATTGGCGGGCTGCTTACCAAACTCCTCGTCGACACCCTCCGCCGCGCTCTGGTTGTAGCGCGCCACCGTCTGCGCCAGGGCGGCGGACGAGACCCCCATCTTATCCGCCAGCGCGGCGACACTGTCTGCCTGAATCACCTTGCCAAGATCAATCTGCTCCTGCAGCACCCTCGGTATCCAGCTCAGGGTAATCGCGCCCTGCTCCAGCGCCTCCAGGACGCGGGGGTCGGGCACCGCCGCCTGCATCTGCGCATGATCGAATACACAAAAACCACGACCGTCTTCCTGGGCCTCCAGGGCCTCGGACAGCTCCCAGTAGGCGCCATCCTCCCGTGCAATACGGCGGCCCTGGGTATTGACCAGTAGCACCCATGGGGGTCCGATAACCTCGAAGTCACGGTAGAAACCGGGCGTCATGAGGAACAGTCCGCTGTCCTCGCCGGTGATATCCGCACCGAGGGCCTCGCACATCCGCAGGCCGTCGCCCCGATTCGTCTCACAGCCCACGAACCAGCGCCAGTCGCCGCCCCGGGTGGACTTCGGGCACATTCTGTCGAGCAGCTCTGCATCACCGCCGATGCCGCCGCAGGCCAGTACGACCGCTCCGGCGGTGATAGTTTCACCCCCAAGCTCGATGCCGCACACGGCGCCCTGCGCATCACGCACCAGCGTGGTCACCCGCGTATCGAGGACCACGTCGATGGGACGCCGGCTCACCTGGTAGTCCAGTCGCTCGATGATGGCGGCACCGGATCCCACCGGCTCGTGAGAACGCGCCGGCATACGCCCGTCGGCGGACACCAGGCGCTCAACCGGGAACTCCACGCCCTGGTCCTCCAGCCACGCGACCGCATCCGCGCAACCTTCGGCGAAGCGGCGTAGTACCGGCTCGGGTATCGTGTCACCCTCGATCCTGCGAATGTCGCTCACCATCGCCTCAATTGAGTCATCGACGTTCTGCTCACGCTGCTGGCGGGTACCCGCGGCGTAAAGGTAGCCACCCGCGAGTGCCGTCGACCCGCCCAGGCGGGAGCCGGCCTCGAGCACGGCCACCCGCGCGCCGGCGTCACAGGCGGTGATCGCGGCGCTCAGGCCCGCGCCGCCACCACCAACAACCAGGACGTCATAATCTGCACCACTGTTACTGGACATCGCTGCCAATCTCCTCGGCCGCTGCCCGGCCTGCCAGCACACCAAACACCATGGCGGGGCCGATGGTGCCGCCAGGACCAAAATATGAGGGGCCGCTCACGGCCGCAGAAGCATTGCCGGCGGCGTATAACCCACTGATGGCTCCCCCCTCCGCCCCCAGCACCCGCCCGTGCGGATCGATGCGCGGGCCACCACAGGTACCGATCATGGAAGGGACAACCGGCACCGCATGGAAAGGCGCCGACCTGAGCGTGCCGAGATTCGGCCCGGCAGCGTTACTCTCATCCCCCCAGAAACGCCCGTAGGGATGCTCGCCGCGGTGGAAACGCGTGTCACGGCCCGCTTCCTCCACATCCCGATTGAACTCTTCCAGCGCGGCGACAAGGCCCGCGGGATCAATGCCGGCGTATCGGGCGAGGTCCTCAGGCGTATCGCCCGAGACAATCCAATCCGGCAGGGGCATACCCGGAGCAACCGGGCCGAAGGCATATTTCTCACGGTACTGCGCATCAAAAACATGGAATGCAGGCTGGTTGACGAAACCGCCCTCGTCGTCGCGGGCAATCAGGGCCTTGAGGATCTCGTGATAGGGCAGGCTTTCATCGACGAACCGCTCGCCGCTGCCATTGACCAGGATCAGGTGCGGCAGGGTGCGCTCGAACAGGGCCGTGCGCACCAGCGGCTTGCCCTCAGAGGTCTGCTCGCCAGGCACCAGGTAGCCTGGCCAGCCCCAGCACTTGCTGCGATTGTCGATATCGGCACCCAGGTCCGCGGCCATGTGCCAGGCATCACCGCGATTGTCCGGGACCGTCGAGGGCACGAAGTCTACCCCCGGGAAATTTTCCTCCAGGAGCGAGCCATCCCATTCGTAACCGCCACTGGCAAGCACTACCGCACCGGTGCGCAGCTCGCGCCGTTCCCCCTCGTGGTCGACCTCGAGCACATAGCCACCAGCCGTGCGACGACTGCGCTGCACGCGGCTGCGGGCCCGGCAGGTGACCGGACGCTCCAGCACGCCCAGCAGCAGGGCGCCCGCCAGCGCTTCACCCCAGCCGACATAGCCAGCTTCGAGGCGCTGCTGGTACAGCTCGGCATCGATGCGCTCCGGGTGCAGGACCCCACCCATTGCAGAGAACTCGCCAAACCCAAAAGGCATCGTGCCATAGGGCGAGCGCCGCAGCAGGTTGCGCTGGTCACCCAGTCGGTTGAGGTCAAAAATGGCGGGCGCAAGGGAGCGACTCTTGCCGGCCTCGTAATAACCCCCGGGCAGACCGCCCTGGTAGTCAGGCATGGTCCCCACTTCCAGCTCCAGGGGAGTATGCGACTCCAGCCAGGCCACGATTTCGTCGGCCTGCTCGAGATACGCCAGCACGGCGGGATCATCCGCCTGTGCACCAAGACAGGCACGGACGTATTCCCGGGCCTGAGCGAGGGAGTCCCGCCCGCCAGCGGCCAGCAGCCGCCGGTTTGCCGGAATCCAGAGGGCACCGCCCGACCAGCTGGCTGTGCCTCCCAGGGTCGCGCTGGCCTCCAGCAGTAGGGTTCGAGCGCCGGCATCGCTGGCTGCAATCGCCGCACACATCCCCGCCACGCCGCCGCCAACGACGACCACGTCCCAATCGGCTTGCACCTGTGCCACGCCCGCTGCCATCTTCGTTCTCCTTATACTGATGGGCCGGAGAAACAAAGATTAGCACGCGTTCCAATATATGCCAACGCCGCCCGGAAAACTCGTGCCGGCAGGCACAATACTCAGTCAGGGGTGTACCAGATAGCCGACGTATAGGCCCGCTGCTGGGCCACCAGATTCGCACCCGGTGGCACCGACCCGCGAAAACGCACGGCATCATAGAGCGGCCAGCGGGGCGTAGGAATCTCGAAAACGCGCGCGTAGTAATATGCGGGGACGGCCGGATCGAAGTCAGGGTCACGCCACCAGCCCTGTAACGCAGGGCCGCCGATCTCGTTAGTATAGGTGGCGCTCGCGTAATCGACAGAGTTACCTACTGGCACGACCAGGCCGCTCGCGTCCGCGTTGCGCTCGTCAGAAAGAAGCACGTCATACACCCGTTGGCGTCGCTGCCCACTGCGGTCTATCCAGCCCTTAACGATCTGCACCCGGTCGAGATTGGCACCATCCGGGTCGCGCAATGCACCCAGCAGGAAGCGTGGGGCACCGTTGCCGAGGCGCGGCGGCAGGCTAGCGCCCATGGGTACGCCTCTACCGTATCCAACCGCGGCAAGTTCGGCGCCCGCGTCATCCTCGACGAAGTCCCAACCGGCAAACAGCCGGACGGTGATTCGTGGGCCAGTGCTGGCGTACACTTCCCGCCGCTGTAACGCGTCGAACAGGGATTCTCGCGTGTTGTTCTGCGCCCAGACCGCAGTCAGACCGCTAGCCAACAGACGGTGATTGGCGTAGATCCCGTTCGAATCGGATGCAGACCGAGGCACCACCGTCTCAACTGCGCGACCGACGTTCGGCTCGTCTTTGGAAAATTTTCCCCAGTAGTTATCTTCGTCCGCCGTAGCCAGCGCGGTGTGGGAGTCGGTACCGCCGACTACACCAAAGCGGAACGGGTTTACCCCCATACGCTGCTGCTCCTGCAGGCCGAGTGTAAGCGCACTACGCACATAGTCATACGGATACTCTGCGGCGGTCTTTCCTACTTCTGCGCTCATGGTGAGGTTCGTGTCCCAGCGCCCGAAGTCAGCAAACTGGTCCCGCGGCGACAGCAGGGGGTGCGTTTCACTGTCACCTTTAGTCTGGGTGATCTCTACCAGGGGTTCCCAGCGAGCGCGGCTACGCGCCTCCTCCGGACTAGGTAATTGTCCATCGATTCCTTGCGGTCGAAACATGCGCCCGCCGCTGAGGTTCGAATTGTGGGGGATCGCGACAGCGCGGCCGCCGGTGCGGCTCTCGTAATCGGCAAGAAACTGCCACAAGTCCCTGGGCCGCTGGCTATCCCGTGACGTGAAAGGCAGAACCTGGGTGGCCCTGTGCTGATCGTCTGCGAATAGTACATTGCGGTGCAAGTTGTCCATCCCCTCCATGCCCGTCCATTCGTAGGCAATGAACGTGGTGAACTCTCCCGGTGAATAATAGGCGTCTGCCGCTGCGGCGTACTCTCGCCATACGCGCGCCATGAATTCAGGTCCCGCGAAAACACGGTCGCCCACTATTTCCGGCCCCTTTGCCCACAGCAGCATAAGCCTGGAAACATCTTTGTTCTCGAGGGCCTCGCGCCACTGGCCGGTGCGCTCGAAACCGACCAGTTCCAGCGCATTGCCGAGGATACCCGGGATCAATCCGAGAAACTCACCATGGTCTGTGACCGCAAGAAAATCCAGGGGGCGGCTAAGTTGAGCGCTTTGCCCGGAATTACCCTTTACGGACTCCCCGCGCGCAAAGCGATACGCAGCAGCAGGATTCAGTTGCGAATTGCCGAAAATATTGGCATCAATGGAATAACTCGTGTGAAGGTGTGTATCGCCCCAGAACACCCTCGTGGGATAGCTTTCCACGGGCGGCAAACCATCGACGTCCGCCGTGACCGAGAACGCGGCGAATACGAAAACAATCAGGCTTGACACAAACCTTGTCGCGCACATAGGGGACCACTCTTCTGAGGTTCATCAGTACTTCACTTTAGCCGTGACACAAGCGGGCAGCCAGCGCGGTACGCAAGGTGGCGCAAAATCTTTCGGGAGCGTAATCTCAAACTGGACAAAGGAGGGCCGAAAAGTTGACTGACAGAACGATTGACGCGGCCGTTGATACGGTCGGTCACCGTGATACCCGCAAGGTCAGCGCTGCCTTTAAGAGCTGGCTGAACTCGCGCTGGTCCGGCGCCGAGCTGGTTCATTTAGGCACGCCGTCTGGTAGTGGCGCGTCCAGTGAGCTGTTCTTTGTTGATATCAATGGCCTCCCGGACGCGCCTGGCACGATGCGTGCTGTACTGCGCCTGTCTTCAGACTGGCCGGTCTATCCAACGGTAGATCTGGAAAACCAGGCCAGGTGCATGACAATCGCCCGCAGAGCAGGACTACCGGTTCCCCGTGTGCTAGCGGTTGAGACAGAGGGGCTTCTCGATGTCCCCGCACCCTTTCTGCTAATGGAAAGGCTCTGGGGTAGCCCCGCGCCCGACTTTCCTTCCTATGTGATTGAGGGGTGGATGCACGATCTGCCGGCGTCAAAGCAGGAACTCATATGGCACAACGGCATCAAGACAATTGCAGCGCTGCACTCGGCCAATATTTCCGCGGAGGAAGGCGTACAGTGCCGTCTACCGGTTGGTGGCGATACGTCACTGCAGCGAATGCTCAATTACTGGACGCTTTTTCTTGATCATGCGGGCAGTTGTGGAGCGACCGACACCTTGTCGGAGTCAGTTGCCTGGTTGCATGCGAATGCCCCTGAAGGATGCCCGGACGAGGGATTGGTCTGGGGGGATGCCAGTCTCCGCAATATGCTATTCAAAGACACTGATATCTGCGCCCTGCTGGACTTTGAATTCGCGCACTGTGGCGTGCTGGCATTTGATGTCGCATTCTACGCGCTCATGGACCACATCATGGCAACAGGCTTCGCGAATGGTGCGAAACGACTTGCCGGATTTCCGGGCATTGGCCAAACATTGGACTACTACGAGGACTGCACAGGCAGAAACGTCGGCAATCGCGAATACTGGCTGCGCACTGCGCTGACCTATTCAGCACTGTCGACCACCCGCGTATACCAGCGGTTATCGTCGCAGGGCAGGATCAAGCCCGGGGACGTGGCGAGCAACCCGCCTTTGGAAATGCTGAGAAACGTACTCGCAGGTGGCACGCTGCCAGACTAGCCGCAAATGCCACGCGAGGCGCTCAACCATTCGCCTGCAGTTTTTGGCGCTTGCAGGTCAACGCGTTGTCTCAACGACAAACCGTTCCCGCGGCAAATGCACATGCACAACGCCCACCTCCGCGGCCTCCCTGCGCAGGATAAACCGCTCTGGCAGGCTCGCCACCAGCGTACCTTCTACTGGATCCTGCGCGTAGTCTGAAGGCGCGATCAACACCTTCTGACCGAGCAGCGCATCCTCGCCTGCATCGTCCGGCAGGGGCCGCGGCTCCGTGGCACGTGCGGCATCCAGCGCCTGCTGCCCAGAGAGATTAGCGCGCTTGCCGTCATCGAAGGCATTCATCCTTGCGAGCCATGCCTGCACCCGCGGGTGCGCCGACAACAGGTCCTGCTTGCCAACCACCACAGCGAACCATAGGCCATGCCAGGCGCTGAAGTCTGCCACTGTGGGGGAGCTACCAGAGAGAAAGTCATCTGTAAGCTGCGACTCGAGGTCATCGAGATACGTGCGCAACACTGAAGCCGGATCCTTTACCTGCACGCGAGGCTCGGTCATACGCTTGGCCATTCCCGCCCGGTCCCGCAGCAATCTAACCAGGGTGAGTGGGCCGTCATCCTTCAGCACGCGGCGCAACAGGGGCCAGCCCGCCGCCTGCCGGACGCAGGCAAAAAACACCTCCAGCTCGGCGCGTTCGGCCAGCTCGCGCTGCGCCGGCTCGACATTGGCCAGCGACAAGGCGGGCCTGGCTGCCAATTGCGCAACCTCCTCGGCGATCAGGCGGGAATCGCAGAATATGTCCGCTCCCACCTGGGCCACGGGCACCCGGCGGTACCCGCCTGCCAGGGCATCCACCAGCGGCCTGGGTGGCATCGGTGATGTCAGCACGGACTGCCAGGGCATGCCGCAATACCCCAGCAAGGCGCGAATCTTCGCGGAGAAGGGAGATATCTCGTAGTGGTGGAGGATAAAATCGGTCATGGGTGGCTCCTTCTACATCGGATCCCTGGGCGTCTTGATTTGTTGTGCATCCACGCTGACTTCCTCGCAGCTCAAAAAGGGGTCAGATCCCTTATTCTCCTGAATAAGGGATCTGACCCCTTTTTGAGGACCGCATGTTGCGGTAGATCGATTTGCCTGCCTTGATCGTCTCCAGCACCTCGATCTCGGCAAGCTGTTCCGGCGGTACCTCGAGCGGGTTGTGCGAGAGAATCACGAAGTCCGCCAGCTTGCCGGCCTCGATGCTGCCCTTACTTTCCTCTTCGAAATGTTGCCAGGCGGGCCACAGGGTCATTGCCTTCAAAGCAGTTGCAACCGGCACGCGGTGCTCCGGGCCCAACACGCGGCCACTGCGAGTAACGCGTGTTACCGTGGCGGACAGCACGCGCATGGAATTCGGCAATGCGACCGGCGCATCGTGGTGAGTACCGAACATCATGTCTCGCGCCAGTACCCAGCCGGTTGGGGAAATATTCTCAGCCCGCTCGGGACCGAGCACCGACGACCGGTGCCAGTCGCCCCAGTAGAATGTGTGCATCGGAAACAGTGACGGAAAGATTTCCAGTTCCTTGAGCCGCTGCACCTGATTCTCGCGCAGGACCTGGCCATGGATGAGCACCGGGCGGACTTCAGCCTCGGGGTATTTCTCTCGCGCCAGGCTCACCGCCTTGATAAGCCGGTCACTGGCGGCGTCTCCGTTGGCATGCACGAGAATCTGCCAGCTATTGGCGAAGGCTTTCTCCACCGCACTCACGGTCGTTGCCTCATCAATCGCAGCGTAACCGCGATAATCCGCCGGCTGCCCCTCGGGCGGCACGAAATAGGGTTCTTTCAGCCACGCCGTCTTACCCTGGGGCGAGCCGTCAATGGTGAGCTTGGCGCCGCCCACCCTGAAGCCCTCTTCGTAGGTCGAAGTGGGATTGATCTCCTTCACGGTCAGGATATCCGGGTAGGACACGATATCGATGGGCAGCTCGCCCCGGGCGGCCACACGCTCCATCGCCGCAATCCCGTCGTCGGAGGCCCGGCCATCCTGGCCGGTGGTGTAGCCAAAGGATGCCAGCAATCGGGCGCCCTCTTCGACAAAGGTGTCGTTAATCCTGTCGTCAAACTTCGCCGCGAGGGCACCGATCAGCCTGAAAAACGCATACTCTTCCGCCACGCCATTGGGTTCCCGTGACCCCGCTTCCCGTCGAAAGATACCGCCATCCGGGTCCTCGGTTGCCGCGGTGACACCGGCGAGTGCCAGCGCCCTGCTGTTGGCGACTCCAAGATGGCCGGACTGATGGATAATCAGGATCGGTAGCTCGGTAGAAATCTGGTCCAGGTCTGCGCGGGTGGGATGGCGCTGCTCCGCCAGCTGCGAGTCATCGTAGCCAAAGCCCACGATCCAGCCCAGTTCGCGCAGCGGGTTGTCCTCCACATCTACCCACGCTGCCAGCTGTGCCTGCAGGGACGGGATGTCGCGGCCATTGCCATCCGGCGGTGGCAGCAGGTTAGCCGACAAGGCCTGCAAGCCGATCAGGTGGGCATGGCCGTGGGAGTCCACGAAGCCAGGCAACAGGGTTTTACCGCCCAGGTCGACCATCCGTGTCCCTTTACCCGCGACTTCGCTGACCTCGGCTTGCGCGCCCACTGCCAGGATCCGTCCCTTGCTGACCGCCACCGCCTGCGCGCTGGGCTGGCTGTCATTCATAGTGAGCACAGTGCCGTTGTGGTAAATCACATCGGCGGTCTCCGCCGCCGCGGCACTCAGGGCGAACAGCGCGCTGGCGGCCAGAGCCAGGCAAAAGGTAGTGAATCTGTACATAATAAAGCGGACCCCGTGAGACGTTTTCTGTCGATTCTAGACGGAATCGCCGCGGCTTGCTTTAAACCCGGGTCACCCGAGCCCCGAGGGGCCAGCTTGTCGAACCGGGGCCGTTAGCGACTGGCGCCATCGGGATCGACCGGGGTGCAGCGGAACACGGGAATATCCCGATCTGTGCGGGCCTGGTATTCGTCGAAGTCAGGGTACAGGGACAGGAGGTGCGGCCACAGCTCGGCTTTCTCGTCGGGGCGCAGCTGGCGCGCCTCATAGTCACGTTCCTCACCGTTCACCATGACCTGGATCCCCGGATGGGCCTTCACGTTGTAATACCAGGCCGGGTTCCTGGGCATCCCGCCCTGGGAAGCGACCAGCAGTTTATCTTCGCCGAGAGGCAGGTGAATCAGCGCAATACGGCGCACCTTGCCCGACCTGGCGCCGTAAGTGGTAACCACACAAACGGGGTAACCACCCGGGAAAGTATTCATGAAGCGGCCCTTGCTGGCACGGAAGCCCGCCACCTGTATCCGCGTTGCCAACTTCATGACGAAGCGCACCAGCGGAATCTGCTTTTCCGGAATGGGGCTTACATCCTCACGACGGGTAGTCACATAGTCGTATTCCTTCACCAGCTTTCTCCCTTTTCCTGACCTCGTCGAAGTGACAATCGCTCTATCAGACTGAAGCAACCAGCTCTCCCATCGTCACGCCGTCTCTGCCGCCGCGCTTGGTTGCATAGAGTGCATCGTCGGCAATCTTGAACGCTGATTCCAGTGTACTGTTGTTGGGCAGGACGCACACCAGACCAATACTGACGGTTACAGAAACTTCACCGAGTTCAGACTCAAGCGCTTGCTCAGCGACATGCTGAACCAGACGATCGGCGATTTTCTGGGCGACCCCTTCTTCGCGATTAAACAACAAGGCGGCAAATTCTTCACCGCCCACGCGGCCGACAATATCTTCCTTGCGCATGTTCCTGGAAACCAGTGATGCCACCGACTTGATAGCTTCGTCGCCAAACGCGTGACCAAAGCGGTCGTTTATCGACTTGAAGTTATCAATATCAATCATCATGACCGCCATCGGCACATCCGGGTGGAGCTCCCAAAGCCGCTCAGCCAGTTCAAAGAAGTGATTGCGGTTTGACAGCTGGGTAAGGCCATCGCGCTGCGATTTCAGGGTCAGCTTGCGTTCAAGCTGTAAAAAACTGAGCCACGGCAACAGCATTGCTGCCAGGGTGGTCAGCAGGATATGGCTCAGCAGCACAAGGATCATCGCAAGTGGCATGACATCAAAGACGTTTTGCTGCCAGTGATAACCGTACAGGCTCCCCTGGAACAGCATCACTACGGCGTGCAGACTGAAGACCCCGCGTAATACCGCGCTGTAAAGCGGGTCATGGGGAATACTGCTACGCATCAATAGCGCACACCAGAAGAAAAAGAATGCCATCACGAACGAGGTCAACAGGCCATTGAGTGCTACATTAGTGTGAGTCAGCAGCAGTAGGCAGACGACCACGAGAAACAGCCCCGCCAACTGCCGCTTTCGCGGAGCTGAGAGTTCGACCCTGGCAAACTCCACCAACCCGAGTGCCACCATAAAGGGGGCCAGCACCAGAAATATGTTGGCGAGAAAATGGGTCACCAGTGTTGGCCAGTCCAATATTCGCATCGCGGACATCGAGCCGCCCAATACGAAACTGAGGCAGGACAGCCCCCAGAGGCGGAAACAGCGCTCACGGGCCCGGCGACGATGCAGGACCAGCAGAAAGAAGCCGATAATCAGGTTGATCAGCAGGCTTACAGTCAACACTGTAGGTAGATGCATGGTGCTCCTTGAAATATCGCAGAGACGCCGCCGGGGTTTGCTGGCGGTCACTACCGGGGCATTCCTGGCGTTGGCCGCTAATCCTATCACGCGGGAACGGACAGCTTAATCGCCAGTGAAGTCATACCCGCCACCGCACTGAGCTGCTATTCTCGCGCCCCATACTTTTCTGACTTGTTTCAAAAGCCGCCCGGAGTGCCACCATTATGAAACGTCTCGCCGCCGCCATCTGTCTGCTCACCGCCCCCGCCCTGGCCCAGGCTGACCTGCTCGCATTGAAAGTGGGCGCCGCCGCCTGGATGCCGGATGGCAGCGCGCCCGGCTTCAATGCCGGAGAGGAACAGCAGCTCTCGCTGAAGACCGCCTTTGAACACCCGATACCCATCATTCCCAACATCAAGCTGCGTTACTGGGACTATGCCGAGAAAGACGGCGACAGGCCCCTGGAACTGACCACTACCGACGCCATCCTGTACTACGAGATTCTCGACAACCCCGCCGTAGACCTCGATCTTGGTGTCAGCGCCACCTATTTCCAGGACGGGCGGACACCTGGGAACCGGGGTTTTGAAGATTGGTTACCCCAGGCCTACGGCGCGGCGCGCGTGCCCCTGCCGGGAACCGGCTTTGGCGCCTACGGGGAGGCGACTGCAACCAACTGGGACGGCAGCAGCGCCTACGACCTCGAGGCCGGATTGGACTATAAACTCGACATGCCGGTACTGGACCTCTCATTGCGTCTGGGCTATCGCCAGGTGGAGAACGATTTCGATGACTTCGACGACTACAGCGGCACGATGGAGTTCACGGGCTGGTCGCTCGGCGTGCTGCTGGATATCTGACGCCCCCGAAAAAAGGGGTCAGATCCCTTTTCCGCTTTTCCAGGTGAGCGCAATCCATGAATGCACGAGAAAAGGAGAAAAGGGGTCTGACCCCATTTTTTTCCATAGCAATGACATGCGCTAAACCCCTGAAATCACGCAATTTAATTACTGTAAAACCCGACGCGTGAATATTTACTTTCGCACTAATGGCTATCTTGGTCCAAGCTAAACTCGGAAGTTTATCGCCCGGGCAGCAGAGTCTGACCGTTGGCAGCAGTTGCGGTAACACTGTGCAAGCCCCGGCAAGGAAAGCCCAACAGCAATAAAAAGGAGCTCCCGATGACCGCGTTCTGCGATTCAAAAGCCCCCCTACCCCAACCTTCTACCTCTCTCTATCGCCCGGGACTCGCCCTGGCCCTGGCAGTGACCACTGCACTGCCCGCGACGAGCGTGCTCGCGCAGCAGAGTGTTCTCGAAGAAGTGATCGTCACCGCCCAAAAGCGTGAACAGGATATGCAGGACGTGTCGGTCGCGGTCAGTGCATTTTCCGGGGATGCGATCGAGCGGATGGGTTTTGAAGAAGGCCTGGATATCACCCAGCAAGTGCCCAACATGAATTTCTTCGCTATTTTCGGTGAGGCCTCCAGCCCTTCAGTCAGCCTCCGCGGTATCTCCCTGGTGAACTTTTCCGATTCCTGGGAGTCACCGGTTTCCATCTACGTGGATGATGTCTATCGCGGCAACCCGGCCGGCTCAGCGATTCAGCTGTTCGACCTGCAGCGCGTGGAGGTACTGCGCGGACCACAGGGTACGCTTTATGGCCGCAACACCACTGGCGGCCTCGTACATTACGTCTCGCGCAAGCCAACTGACCAGTTGGAAGCCGCCGCCAGCTTTACCGTCGGCTCCTACTCGGAGCAGATTATTGAGGGCATGTTGAGCGGCCCCCTTACCGACAGCCTGCGTGGCCGGATTGCCATCAAATCCACGGAAAACGATGGCTGGCAAACCAACACGGTCGACGGCAACAAGCTCAATGATACCGACAACCTTGGGTACCGCGCCCAGCTGGCAATGGACCTCGGCACCGATGCCGAGCTGCTGTTGAATGTCCACGGCAGCGAGGCCGACCAGCAGTCTGTGGGCTTTGCCCACATGGGTTACCTCGAAAGCGCCGACGCGGACGCCGCGATTTGCAGTATCTCGCGCATCCAGGATGGCAAGTGCACAAGCGCCACCTTCGGGTTAACCGGCGAAGAGGCCGTCAATGGGCAATTCGATCCCGAACACGTTGCCTCCTCCGCAAGTAACGGACTGACTACAGAAATTGACACCTTCGGTGTATCTGCGCACCTGGACTGGCGCGTGGGCGAGATGAATTTCACTTCTGTAACCGCCTACGAGGAACTAGACAAGTTTCTGCAGGACGATGGCGACGGCACCGCGGTCATATTTTTCGACGAGCAGTATAGCGTCGACGCCGAACAGTACACGCAGGAATTTCGTCTCAGCGGGGGCGACAACCAGAGCAAGTGGGTCACCGGGCTTTATTACTACAAGGATGACCGCGGGCTTATTACCGAGGCGCCAACCACGGCCGACGGCCTGTTTCATCGTGAAATCGTCAATCTGGATTCACAGTCATGGGCGGTTTTCGGTCAGTACGAGTACGACCTGAGCCGCGAGTGGACGCTCATCGCCGGGGCTCGCTACACCGACGAGGAACGTGATTTCCGCCAGGTCTCCGGTCCCAGCTTCTATACACCGCTGGATGTGGCGGACGACTACAGCGAAGACGCGGTGACTGGTCGCCTCGGGCTCGACTGGCGCCCGGCAGAGAAAACCCTGCTGTACGCGAGCCTGTCCACCGGTTTCAAGAGCGGCGGATTTTCAGGCAGTTACAATGCCTCCCTCGCCGCGACGCGGCCGGTCGAGGCAGAGGACATTACCAATTTCGAGCTCGGCTACAAGTCCACCCTTATGAACGGGCGCCTGCGTATTAACGCCGCCGCCTTTACCTACGAGGTTAAGGACTACCAGGCCCAGGTCTTCCTGACGGTCGCCCAGGGCAGCGTCATTACTAACGCCGGTGACGTTACCGGTACCGGCGCTGAGCTGGAGGTCACCGCACAGGTTACCGAGAACCTGGAGCTGATCGGTGGCATTGGCGTATTGAGCACCGAGTTCGATTCCGATCAGATTTTCTTCGTTGCCGGCGATGAGTACACGCTCGACGGCAACGAGTTGCCCTCGGCCCCGGAACTCACCTACAACCTGGTGGCCCGTTATTACATTGGCCTGGGCAACTCCGGGAGCCTGGCCCTGCAAGCTGACTACAGCTGGCAGGACGAACATTTCCTGCAAATCGAGAACGACCCCTATTCGCTGCATGAGAGCTATGGCATAGCCAATGCGAAGGTTAGCTGGGAGTCGCCCTCGGCGCGCTACACGTTAGAAGCGTTCGTCAGAAATGCCACTGACGAGGAGTACTTCACCTATCAGAATACGCTAGGCGGCGACTGGGGCTACGGCGTCTGGGGCCAGCCCAGGACCACCGGCGTGCGGGTCGCCTGGCGCCTTTAAGGCAGTCAAATACGGGTCAGATCCCTTTTTCCAGACACTCAAGAGCTGCGCTCACCTGGAAAAGGGATCTGACCCCTTTTCCGCTGCGCTAGTCGGGTAGGGCTTCGCGCACCAGCTGCAGGCAGCGCCGGCGGTCTTCGAAGTAGTACATGTTGCTGACCACCATGATTTCGTCGGCGGCAAACTCAGTGGCAATGGCGCGCAGCTGTGCCGCGACCTCCTCCGGGGTGCCCACGGCGCGGTTGCGGTCACGACTGGCGATAAAGGCCTGCGCCTGCGGCCCGAGCGGCATCGCCTGGGCCTCCGCGGGGGTCAGGGAACGCCCCTCGGACTGGCCGGTAACGAAGCGGAAGAGATTCAGGTCGTAGGTCAGTTGCAGGGCCCGAGCGTGGGCGGGGTCCTCGGCGCAAAACACACTTGTCGTGACGATGGCATAGGGCTCGGCCTGAAGATGCCCTGGCTGGAAGCGTGACTTGTACAGGTGCACCAGCTGCGGGTTCGCCTGAGGGTTGATGAACAGACCGAGGTTGTAGGGCAGCCCGCGACTGGCCGCCAGCACCGCGCTGTCCGGGCTGGATCCCAGCATCCACAGGGGCAGGTCCAGCGAGGGGCGCGGGCTGACCACCGGCTTGGCTCCGGGATTCCAGAGATAATCACTCAGGCTGGCCACCTGCTCCGGAAACTGCTCAAAGCGGGGCCGGCCGTCGGGCGACAGCGCCCGTGCGGTTGCCATATCGGCGCCGGGCGCCCGCCCCACGCCGAGGTCAATACGTCCCGGGTAAAGCCGCTCCAACAGCGAAAACACCTCGGCAACCTTGTAGGGGCTATAGTGTGGCAGCATGATGCCGCCGGAGCCGAGGCGGATCTGCCGGGTATGCGCCCCCAGCGCCGCCAGCAGCACTTCCGGCGCGCTGCCCGCTACCGACGGAAAGGCGTGGTGCTCAGATACCCAGAATCGCTGATAGCCGAGCTCCTCGCACCAGCGAGCCATGGCCAGGGTTTCCTGCAGGGCTTCGCAGGTCTCATCGGCCGAGCGTGCCAGGGACTGGTCCAGTACAGACAGGCGCATTCTATAAAATCCTTGTTGGCAAAGCCGGTTGCCGCTTTGTGACCGTAAAATCCGGGCAGAGTATCGACATCCGCGGCGCGGGTTGCAAGACACTCAGTATTGGCACATTGCCCCGAGTTCAGGCAAGTTAGGCTAATGAAAACCTGTCTCTCCGCGTCACCTGCGCCTTCACCATCAACCCTCAGCCACCGGTCAGGCTGGCGCAAGCAATGGTTCGCCTGCTTATTGGTCATGGCGACCTGGCAGACCGGCGCTGCGGCCGCAGATGAAACGAGCGCAATGCCCAAAGCGGAACCCCCGGCGCGCACATCCGGGGTCGCCGTCCCACTGCGCCTGGACTACCCCCTGCTCGAACGGCTGCTGGTATCACAGTTATTCACCGGAGAAGGCCAGAGCCGCGAGCTACTCAATGACCCCAGTGGTTGCAGCGCGCTCCTGCTGAGCGAGCCAGCGCTCTCGCCCCGGGATTCGCGCCTGGAGGTGCTGGCAGATCTTCGTGCTCGCATCGGTGTCGGCGGGCCTGGCGCCTGCGCGTCCCTGCTGACCTGGGAGGGGCGGCTCATGGTGACCGGGAGCCCCGAAACCCGCAACAACGGCACGACCCTGGGGTTCGCACCGGATCGCGTCCAGCTTCTGGATCGTTCGGGACAGGCGCTTAACGATGCAAGGCTGCAACAGCTGGCAGATGCCAGCGTAAAAAGGCTGATGCAGCGCTTTGTCGTCGACCTCTCACCGCACCTTGAGTCCGTGGGGGCCATTCTGCCTGAGGTGCTGCCGCGCCATTCCAGGCAGCAGATCGACGCGCTGCTCCGGTCGCTCCGGTTGAGCGAGCTGCGGGTTACCGAGGAAGCACTGGCAGCAGATATTGTATTCCAGGTTGAATATCTGCCAGAGGCGCTGGCACCCGAGCGCGCGCTCAGCGAGGAGGAACTCGCAGCCTGGGAAGATCGCTGGCAGCTTATGGATTCGCTGTTGGTGCTGGCAGTAAAGCACTACGCGGCAGAAACGAACCTCCAGACCCTGCGCGATGCCCTGCTCGAAGTCCTGATCGAGAGCCGCTATCGGCTGCGAGATGCGCTCGTGGAGACGCCAGTGTCGGGAGAGGATCCGGTCCGGGACTGGTTCCTGCAAAGCTGGCAGGCCCTCACCCCGGTCATTCGCGACATCGGGCTGGAACAGCCGGGCCAAGAGCACCTGCTACTGTTCGGCGTCATCGCCGCCAGCGACGCACTGGCCGCGCTCGACCAACTCGGCCCCTCTATCGGCCTGGACATCTCCGCGGATGGCCTGCGGCGACTGGCGAGAATGATCAACGACGGCGCCGGGGAGGACCTGCTGCAGTATTCCGGCGAAGTGGATCCGCAGTTGCGGCGACTGCTGGAGGAGAGCCTCGCAGCACCACCCAAAACGTCGGCCTTTAGCCTGGAGTTTTCGCTGTTCCCGCGGGCAGTCGCCGCGGATATGGGTCGGCTCAACAGCTGGGCGCCACAGCGGGACGAACTGGCGCAGTACCTGCCTCGGATCGCGGCGCTGCTGCAAACATCGACCCGGGAGACACTCTCCCGGAAGGCGCTGGACCCGGCCTACACTGAACTTTTCCGGCGGCTGGTGCTCGCCACCGCTTGGCAGGAGAGCTGCTGGCGACACTACACAATCAGCGACGACAAAAAGCTGGTACCCCTGCGCTCGGCATCGGGGGATGTCGGCCTGATGCAGGTGAACGAGCGGGTATGGCGCGGCTTCTACAACCAGCAGCAATTGCGCTGGGATATTGCCTACAACAGCGCCGCCGGGGCTGAGGTGCTGCTGGACTACCTGGTCAAGTACGCTATTCGCAAGGGCGAGCATCGACAGCCCGGCGGCCTGGACAACCTGGCCCGCGCCAGCTACTCGGCTTACAACGGAGGCCCGAGCCAGATAGCGCGTTACCGTAATAACAAGGCTCCCGAGTACGGCAGGAAAGTGGACGCCGCCTTCTGGGACAAGTACCGGAGAGTGGCCGCCGGCAATGAACTGGAGGTCTCGCGCTGCCTCGGCGGCGATTTGAGTGGACCGGCCCCGAAAACTGGCTCCTCCGACAGTCGAGGCACAGCCGGCAGCGTGGCACAGGCCGCGCAGCCATTCACGCTGCAACTCGGCGTTTTCAGCACGGCGGAGAACGCAAAGGCATTCATAAGCCAGAACAATCTGGACGGCAAGGCCCGCGTGCAGCGCAGACGCAAGGAAGACACCGACCAGTTCCTGGTGCTCTATGGCAGCTATGCCTCGCGCAGCCAGGCAGACGCAGCACAGCAAAATCTCGCAGGGCTAAATCCCTGGGTAAGACGGGTTGGCGATTTGTGAGCCACTGCGTGAGATGGCCAGTCTCCCGGAAACGCAGAAAGCCGGTTCTCTAACGACGCCCCCTGATTCGCAACAGACACTGGAGGAGCCAGGTAAAGTGCGTGACATCGAGTTCAGCCAGGACCAGAAGGAATGGATGGTCCACAAGATCAAAACCCATTTCGATGAGGAGTTGCAGCAGGACATCGGCAGCTTCGAAGCCGAATTCCTTATCGACTTCTTTGTGCGCGAGATCGGGCCCTACTGCTACAACCGCGGGCTGTTCGACGCTCAGCAGGTCTTTGCCGAGCGCATGGAGGAACTGGGCTACCTGCTGCAGGAGTTAGAACAGCCGGAGACCTGAGCCCGCGCCGTCACAGACGCCCTGTCTCTAGCGCGGGATGCAGGTCACCTGTTGATAGTCGAGGCGGCTCATCTCACTGCCCGCAGGGTCACGCAGGCCATACTGCCAGCGGGTGCGGGCCTCAATACTTGCAAGCAGTGCCACGCCGAGGTCGATCGCGTCACGGGCACGGTCGTGGCCGTAGCGGGTGAGCAGACGCTGTGCCAGGTGGGGCTGGTCGCTTTGCAGGAGCGTAGCGGTGCTATCGTCGATTTCAGGCTGTTCGGCGATCAGCTGGTTTTCGAACGCGGAAAGCGCAGTGCTGACTTCCGGCAGGAATTCCCCCGGCCGGTCGCAGGTGTAGTACATGAGGCGCTTGAACAGGCGACCGGCAAAGCGGGTCGCCTCACGTATCTGCCAGTCCCGGGTCACGAAGCCCCGCGCCTCACCCTTGGTCAGGTAGCGATGCTTGCCAAACTCCGGGGGCACTGATTCAGCGCCCAGCCGCCATGGCAGAAACGGCGCGGTGACAGCGCCCGTGGGTGCCACCCACAGCGTGCGCAGTTGCGCCCGGGTGCCTTCCTTGAGCTGTGCGACCTGGCCGTATCCGGTAGCGTCCTTGGACATGCGCGGATCGCGTACTGTATCGAGCATGCGTCTCAAGGTGACCGGGGGTCCTGCCGCCAGGGCCGACTCAATCTCCTTACTCGGATAGCGGATTTCCGGCGTACCGTAGACATTCCTGACATTGAACGGCCTGCCAGCGGACGGATCGAACCAGCCCTGCTCAACGGCAAAGTCTACGAAGTTCGCCGAGCCCATATAGTCCGGGTGATCCTGAAAATCGAGCGGGATATCTTCCATGTAGCCGGGATAGAACACCACGACTTCTTCCGGTCCGAGACGGCGCGCAATCCACAGCCCCTGGCCGCCGGCAAAATCCAGGACTACCCAGCCTTCCTTTGCATCGGCAAACATGTGCGAATTGCCGCCGTAGGAGGAATAGCCGTGGCGGTCGATCAATTCGCCAACCAGTCGCGCTGCGTGCTCAGCACTCGTGGCGCGCTCCATCACGATGCGCGACAGGTCGCTGTAATTCGGCCCGCGCTGGGGCGTCGGCGTCATGGCGATCAATTCGGGGCGCGAGTCACTCCAGATATCCCGGGCTGCGACGCCGTGTTCGTTGAGGCCACCGTTGGTCAAGGGTGGCGGAAATCCCTCGAATTCAGTGTAGTTCATTGTCATATAGCGGGCGGTCCGCTGGACCTGCGGAATTTCCGTGAACTCGCCGGGGATGATGGCGGTGCTGTCGACGCCAACGCGAACGGTCGCACCTTCCGGGTGCTCGCGGGCGGGGAGAATCTCCAGCCAGTGACTGGAAACCTCATCGCCACTGCCGCCAAGCATGACGCTGCCGTCCGCGGTCAGATTACGGCCGACATAAATACCGTAGCTCGAAAGGGCCGGCGACGCGGCCACCCACAGCGCGATTGCCAGCGAAAGCGCCTGATATCTGATCATCCTGTCCCCCTTAGAAGCTTATGGCAATCAGTCTAGCATCGCAGAGGTTGCCGGCCGACAACCGCTGGGCCGGAAGTATCAGGCAGCAAATGCATTTCGGCATCAGTCGGGTGCCAACTACGACATGATCGCGCGCTGTGAAGGCGGCAACGGTCCGCGCTGCACAGGTCTGCTGCTCCAGTTTACAGATACCCTGAGGGTGTATACGCTCAGAAGGTCGTTAATCTGCCTTATACTGGTTGGGCCGGTAACAAATGCGTCTGGCCCTAGGGAGACTCATGTCCGTCGAGGAAAAGCAAAGCACGTCCACTGTCCTGATTCCTGTCTTCATTCCCGCAGTTGTCGTCATCGTTCTGCTCGTTGTCGGCACCATCAGCAACCCCGAGCTCGCTGGCGAAGCCTTCAGTGACGTCCTGGCCTTCATCACCGAGACCTTCGGCTGGTTCTACATGCTGTCGGTGGCGTTTTTCCTGGTGTTCATTGTCGGTGTTGCGATGACGCAGTGGGGGCATATCAAGCTGGGCCCAGATCACGCCGATCCCCAGTACAGCTTTCCCGCCTGGTTCGCCATGCTGTTCTCTGCCGGCTATGGGATCGCGCTGCTGTTTTTCGGTGTGGCGGAACCCGTACTGCACTACGCATCGCCACCGGAGGGCGCCCCGGAGACCCTGAGTTCGGCGAAACAGGCGATGCAGATTGCCTTTTTCCACTGGGGCTTTCACATCTGGGCGATCTATGGCCTGGTCGGCCTGGTGCTGGCCTACTTCGCATTCCGCCACGGCCTGCCACTGTCCATTCGATCGGCCCTGTACCCCCTGATCGGCAACCGGATTCACGGGCCTATCGGGCACGCCGTGGACGTGTTTGCCATTCTCGGTACCATGTTCGGCATCGCCACCACTCTTGGCCTGTCGGTGACCCAGATCAACACCGGCATCAACTACCTGTGGCCGCAAGTGCCGGTGAACACGACAGTCAAGATCATCACCATCGCCATGATTACCTTCCTCGCCATTTTCTCGGTCGTTGCCGGGATGGACAAGGGGGTGAAGCGCCTGTCGATTCTCAACATGGTGCTGGCCATCTCCCTGATGAGCTTTGTTTTCTTCGCCGGCCCCACGATTCACATTCTGGAAACCTTCCTGCAGAACACCGGCAGCTATCTCAACCATATCGTGGAGCGCACTTTCAACCTGCAGGCCTACTCCCGCAGTGACTGGATCGGCAACTGGACACTGTTCATCTTCGGCTGGACCATCGCCTGGGCACCCTTCGTCGGCCTGTTTATCGCCAAGATCAGTCGCGGACGCACCATCCGGGAGTTTGTGGTCGGGGTCATGCTGGTGCCCTCGATCTTTACCTTCCTGTGGTTTTCCGTCTTTGGCGGCACCGCGCTGTCGGAGATCATGAACGAGGGCTACAGCACCCTGATCGGCCAGGTCCAGAACAACCAGGCCATAGCCCTGTTCAAGCTGTACGAAGTGCTGCCGCTGACCTCGATCATGTCTTTCCTGACGGTGCTGCTGATCATCACTTTCTTTGTTACCTCATCGGACTCAGGTTCGCTGGTAATCGACTCACTGGCCTCCGGCGGTGCACTGCACACTCCCGTCTGGCAGCGGGTTTTCTGGTGCACCACCGAGGGCGTGGTCGCCTCGACCCTGCTGGTAGCTGGCGGCCTGAGCGCGCTGCAGACCATGACCATCGTCAGCGCCCTGCCCTTCAGCCTGATCATGATCGTGTCCGCATTCGGCATGTGGCGGGCCCTGACCATTGAAGGGCATCACAACCGCAGCCTCGAGACGGACGTGCAGCAGCGGCTCAGCGGTACCAGCGGGCGCAGCCTGTGGCGCGAACGGCTGCACAGCCTGGTGAATTTCCCGCTGCGCGAGGAAGTGCTGGAATTCATGGATACCACGGTGCGCAAAGCCATGATGCGGGTGGAGCGTGAACTGGCCAAGCAGGGCTGGCAGGCCGTGGTCATGAGCGACGAGGAACACGACCGTATCTACCTGGAGGTCATCAAGGATGAGCAAGTGGATTTCATTTATGAAATCCGCCTGCTGGAGCATCTGTTGCCCGATTTTGCCTACCCGGAAATGTCCCGCAATGAAGAAGAGGAGCGGCATTACTATCGGGCGGAGGTCTTCCTGCGCCGCGGCGGCCAGTCCTACGATGTGTACGGCTACGACCAGCAGGACATCATTACCGATATTCTCGACCAGTTCGAGAAGCACCTGCACTTCCTGCATATCTCTCCGGCGATTCTGCCCTGGCGCATGGAGGCACACGACGACATGCTGGCCACGCCACCAGAGCCCCCGGAAGAGGAAGAGGGAGACGCAGAGAAAGCGAACGGGTAAAAGGTTCTCACTGAGCTGAAGGAGACTGGGCGGCCATGAACCGAGTGCGATTAGCTTATTTCCCATACCTGGCGGCAATGGCACTGGCCGCGACCGGTGCCGGCGCCAGCGAGCCCACAGTGGAAGAGTTACAGCGGGAGGTGACCGACCTGAAATCGCGGCTGCAGGCGCTGGAAGACCTGGTGGAGCAAATGTCTCCCGCTTATCGCCTCAATGAAGTCGCGGTGTCGCCGGGCGAACAGGTGGCGGTGGCGCAGGTAGCCCCGGAGGAAGCTGAGGACAGCGCCGGCATCAATTTCGGCGGCGCGCTGCGCTTTAACGCAACCTACCGGGATGACGCCGACAGCTCCGTCGGCAAACGTGGAGAAAGCGGGCTCGACGTGTTTCGCCTGAACGTGGATGGCGAGTTGGACGACATCCTGCTGTCAGCCGAATACCGCTTCTACGCCTACATGAGTACCATCCGCCACGGGTGGGTGGGCTACCGCTTTGCTGACGACAGCGTCGTCCAGGTAGGCATCAACCAGGTGCCTTTCGGTCTGCTGCCCTTCGCTGCACACAACTTCTGGTTCGGTGTGCCCTATTACGTCGGCCTGGGTGACGACCACGACATGGGTGTCAAGTACCTGCGTGACATGGGCCCCTGGAGCACTGCAATTGCCTTCTACAAAAACGAGGAACTCAACGACGCCACCAACCTTGATCGCTACGCCTTCGACCTGGTGCGTCAAGACGAGCAGCAGAACGAGGAGACCAACCAGGTGAATGCCCGCCTGGCCTATACCTTCGGCCAGGGCTCCAGCTGTGAGACAGAGGTCGGTGGCTCGGTGGAAGTTGGCCAGCTGTACAACGAGGTAACGGGCGAGCGCGGTGACCACGAGGCCTACGCCCTGCATCTGGACTCGCGCTGCGGTCGCTGGAACCTGCAACTACAGGGCTCGACGTATGAGTATGACGTGGAAAATCCGCCCGGCGTCGACGACACTGTGGTGCGGGTCGGCGCCTTTGCCGGGGCCTACGATATCGCCGCTGACGCCGACCTCTACGTGGCCAACCTGGCATACAACTTTGCCTCGCCCTGGGAGTTCATCGACTCCATCACCTGCTACAACGACTACTCCCACCTGGATAAATCCCTGAGCGGAGCCAGCGATTCGCGCCTCAATACCATCGGCTGCGCGATCGGCAGCGGACCGCTGTTTACCTATGTGGACTACATCATGGCCCGCAATATGCCGTATTTTGGAGCCGGTTCCCTGGCCTACGGCGGTGAGGACGACTGGCAGAGCCGGCTCAACATCAATATTGGTTACTACTGGTAGGGGAATAGCTG
Organism: Sediminihaliea sp.; assembly: GCA_965222335.1. Lineage (GTDB taxonomy): Bacteria > Pseudomonadota > Gammaproteobacteria > Pseudomonadales > Halieaceae. Next base: position 940,566 of record OZ244944.1, read on the forward strand.
CCCATGCGATCAGCAACTGGATATTCACTGGCCCGCAACGCCGCCTGCGCACTGGGCCTGGCGCTGCTGGGCGGGGTGTCGGCGCTGCGGGCGGAAACCCTCAACGTGGTGTCCTGGGATGGCGCCTACGTCAAAAGCCAGGTGCTGGGTTTTATTCGTCCCTTTGAGGACGCTACCGGCCACCGGGTAAATATTATCCAGCACAGCGGCGGCATTGAGGAAATCCGCCAGCAGGTACGGGCCTGGAACGTCAATTGGGACATCGTCGATATGGAGCTGTTCGATGCCATCCGCGCCTGCAAGGAGGGCCTGCTGGAGCCTCTGGACCCCGCCATACTGGCGCCGGCGCCGGATGGCACGCCCGCCACCGAGGACTTTATCGAGCTAGACCGGGAGGCCTGCGGCGCCGGCAATGTCGTGGGCTCCACGGTGATGAGTTTTCGTAATGATACCTTCGACAGCACACCCACCCGGCTCGAGGACTTCTTCGACCTGGATAACTTCCCCGGGCGTCGGGCGCTGCGCAAGTCTCCCATGGGCAACCTGGAGTGGGCCTTGATCGCTGACGGTGTCGCCCCGGAGAAGGTCTACCAGGTGCTGTCGACGGAAGAAGGCCTGGAGCGTGCACTGCGCCGGCTGGAAGTCCTCAAACCCCATTTGCAGTGGTGGGAGACCGGCCAGGAAGCCATCTATATGCTGGAGTCGGGTCAGGTCGCGATGTCCTCCGTCTACAGCGGGCGGGTGGCAGCGGCCCGGGAGCGCGGACAGCCGCTGGAGATGATATGGGACCATCAGGTGTGGTTCTACGATGTCTGGGCCATCCCCCGGAATGGGCGCAACACCGAGCTGGCGCGCGAGTTCCTGCGTTTTGCCACCTCCACCGAGAGTCTCGCGAACCAGGCGCGCTACATTCCCTACGGTCCCATGCGGCGCTCCTCCATGGCGCAACTGAACCCGGAACTGCGCGAGCGCCTGCCCACCGCGGAAGCCAACATGGCCACTGCGCTGGAAGTAAATGCACGCTGGTGGTCCGAGCACCTCAACCGTATCGGCCCGCGATTCGCTCGCTGGGTGGACCGCCCCGTGATGGTGCCAAAGAACCTGCCCCGCTAGAAAAAGGGGTCAGATCCCTTTTCTACCGAAAAAGCGAAAAAGGGATCTGACCCCTTTTTGGGGTTATTCCTGGGCCGGGTAGACGTTCACGGAAACGCCGTTTACCACACAGGTACTTGAGGCAACGTCCAGGGACTCATCAATCAGATCATTGCAGCTGACACCGGGTAACAACCTTTCTGCATTGCCCTGTCGCGAGCCGGGATACACATGCCCGAAACCGTGGGGAATACTGATTACCCCGGGCATTATCTCTCCTGAAATCTCAACCGGCACCCGCACTTCACCCACCTGGGATACCACCCGGGCCTCGCCACCCTGCGTCAGGCCCAGGCGCCGGGCATCCTGGGGGTTGATCAGCATTGTGCATCGGTTCTTGCCGCGCACATAGGGCGTCAGGTTGTGCAGCCAGGAGTTCATGTCGCGCACATGCCGACGCCCGATCATCTTCATGGCGTTATGCTCCGGTGCGCCACCCGCCTCTTGGGTCAATTCCGCAAACCGGGCGTTCAGCCGGGGCAGGTCCCTCTCGCACAGTTCATGCATCACGTTGATCCGCTTGCCCGGTGTGCGCAGCACCTCGGGCAGCCGGGACTGCAGCGCACCGAGATCCATCGTTGCCTGGGGATGCTGCTTGAGCTTTTCCAGAGACAGGCCCTCGGGTGCTTTACCAAAGTGATCGCCATAGGGGCCGGTACGCAACATGATGTCGAGGTAGCGCTCGGGCGCGGTATCGCCGCTGACATTGGCATTGATGGTCTCCGCCGTCAGGGCGTAGCCATCCTGTTCCGCGCGGCGGCACCCCATGTCGACCATACCCTGAAATACAAACCCTTCCATGTCATCACGATCAAGGCCAGCCATGCGTGCAGAAATCTCGAGAATAATCTCACCCAGGTCCTTGAGATCACCCTCCGGCTCGAAGATACGCGGAGAGTAGGAAGCGTAATTGCGCGCAGTGAAGTTCTGGAAGGTCACATCCACATTGCTGTGTTCAGGGTGCACCGTGCTGGGCAGGATAATGTCGGCCTGGCTGGTGGTCTCGTTGATATAAATGTCCAGGCTGACCATGAACTCAAGGGTATTGAGCGCCTCGCGAATCCTGTTGCCGCGGGGGACGGATAACACCGGGTTACCACAGATCGTCAGCAAGGCCCGCACTTCATCACCCGGCGCGGTGATCTCTTCTGCCATCAGTGAGGCTGGCAGCTCACCACAGGTTTCGGGCACGCCCCGGACGCGTGAATGCCAGCGGCCATAGGGCTTTTCGCCAGACTCGGAACCGGGGCCGGAACCACCCACCGGCGCTGCCGCGAACATCATGCCCCCCTCGCGATCTAGTTTGCCGGTGAGGATACTGATAACCATCAGCATCCAGTGAGACAACAGGCCGAACTCCTGGGTGCAGAGGCCAATACGGCCATAGAGCGCCGACTTCCCGGTGGCACAATAGCTGTCAACCAGCTGCCGCAGCACATCAGCGGGCACACCGGTCACGGCGGCCGTGCTCTCGGGCGTATAGTCGGCGACCGCGTCGCGCAGCGCGTCGATACCATCCACATATGGCGCGAGGTGGCCAGGGTCTATCGTGCCTTTGCTGAACAGGACATGGGCAAAGGCCATCAGGAAAAACGCGTCGGTGCCCGGCCTGATCGCGATGTGCTGGTCGGCCACCTCCGCGGTCTCGGTGTAGCGCGGGTCGATCACCACACATTTGCCCCCGCGCGCCTGAATGGCATGCATGGCGGCCTTGATATCGGGCTTGCCCATAATGCTGCCCTGGGATACCACCGGGTTGGCCCCCATGCAGATGAACAGATCGGTGCGATCCAGGTCCGGTACCGGGAACAACCACTCATGCCCAATCAGCCCCCAGCACACCAGCTGCTGGGGATGCTGGTCGACGGTGCCTGCGGAGAAAAATCGCTCGGTGCCTGCAACCGACATCAGTGACTGCAGGTAGACCCCCGCCGCAAAGTCGTGTCCCAGCGGGTTGCCCACATAGAATGCGAGCGCATCCTTACCATGCTGCTCCCGAATACGGGAGAACTCCCGTGATATGGTCTCAAAGGCCTCATCCCAGGAAATTTCCTGCCAGCCATCGGCGGTTTTCCTGACCGGTTGGCGCAGGCGCTCGCTATCCTCATAGACATAGTTGAAGGCCTGGGACTTTGCGCAGACATATCCCCTCGAGCGATGATCGTCGACATCGCCCTTGATCGAAATGATCTTCTGCTGGTCGCGGTCAACCTGGACCACGAGCCCGCAACAGGCTTCACAGGTTGGACAGGTGCGGCGCAGGGTTTCAATATTATTCTCGGTCACGTGCCTGGGATCCCCTATTGTTGTGGCTGAGTCACGTTTTCCAGGTAGCGCATACACTGGAGCCAGCCAATCTATGGTATTGGAAAAGTTCGCCCATGCCAGCAGAATCAAGTTAAATATCGTCCACCCCACGCTCAATGACATCTCCGGAGAGATCAGCATGCGTATCACCCGATGGCAAACCAAGTTGGCGGCACTGCTCCTGCTGCCCCTGTCCACGGCCCTGTCCACGGCCCTCTCCGCCGCCGACCCGGAGTGGCAGCTTGAGACCGAGAAAAATGATGTCGTGATCTATTCCCGCGCGGTAGAGGGTTCACCCTACCGCGCCGTCAAGGCCGAGGTGCGCATTAACGCGCCGCTGGCGCGCGTAGCGGAACTCATGGGCACCGGCGAAGGTTGCATGGAATGGCGAGCCATGTGCGAGTCTTCCGAAGTGATCGAGATCGTGTCGGCAGAGGAGCGTTACGTATACATGGTGCTCGATCTGCCCTGGCCCATATCAGACCGGGACATGGTCATGCGCACGCGCACGGAGGTGGACTCTGAAGCCGGCATCACAACGGTTCACTTGCAATCGGACTCCGCGCGTCATCCCGAGCAGGATTACATCCGCGCCGAGTCGCAGGGGCAATACCGGATCAAGGCCACCTCGCCGGAGGCAGTCCACTTCACCTACATCATGCACGCGGAGCTCGGCGGCAACCTGTCACCGGGTATCATCAACAGCCGCCTGGAGCAGTCCGCATACGAGGATCTGGATCGCCTGAGGGCGCTGGCGGAAGGATAGATTTGCAAGCCAGGCGAACCTGGCATGCCCCGTGGCCAACCGCGCAACTTGCTACACTCCAAAAGACTGATGCCTCAGGAGTCACGCCATGTCAATTGATTGCCGCACCCGGCGCCACTGCGACCGAGTCTGCCTCGACAGGGACACTGTCTTTGATTCAGTGATCCCCGAGGCACTGTCGCAAAATGCCGAACTCGCCGGCCGCGGCCTCTGCTACAAGGCGCTACCCAACCTCACGCTGGCCGTGAATGGCCGCTGCGTTAGCCTGCGCGAGAGCCGCGGTGCGCTGCACCTCGGGGAGGGGGAGGCATCCGATAGCATTGCGGTGAGCCTGGACAGCGACGCGTTGTCGGACCTCGTGCAGGACTGGTCGACCACCATGGGCCTCGCCATGACCTCGCGGGTAAAGATGACCCGCGGCAGTTTTGCCGACTGGATCGGGTGGGAGCCGGTGTTTCGCGCACTTTTCGATGGTCGTCCGGTGCATGAGGCCGGTGCGGTCACGGTTGTCGATCGCGACGGCAAGGACCTGGACCTCAGCCGCAGCTTTGAGCTCGATGACGATCGAGACGAGATCTCACACTTCCTGCATCAGGCCGGTTTCCTCCACCTGCGTGGCGTTTTCACAGAAGACGAAATGGCGGCCATCGGTGCAGACCTGGACCGGGCACTGGCCAAGGCACAGCCCGATGACGGCGCCTCCTGGTGGGCGGGGGACTCCCAGGGTGTGCAGCAAGCGGTGCGCATCCTGTTTTTCCACGAGCAGTCCGCTGCGCTGGCTGAACTGCTCCGGGACGCACGCCTGGGATGGCTGGCAAATCTGACCGGGGACAACCTCGTTGGCAATGCCGAGGGCGGCGGCGGGATGGGCGCTGAGGGCCTGATCAAGCCCCTGGATATCAAGACCGGTCTGTCAGACCTTCCCTGGCACAAGGATTGTGGCCAGGGACGCCACTCCTACTATTGCAACGCCCTGACCATAGGAATCTCCGTGACTGGCGCAGACGAGCGCAGCGGCGCACTGGGGATCATACCGGGCTCACATCGCGCGAACGTACAAACCGCACGCCGGGATCCAAGCCTGGACCTGCCGGCAATCAAACTGGTCACCCGAATCGGTGACCTGACGGTCCACTGCAGCGACACGCTGCATCGCGCCCATCCACCCATTGAGCGACCGAGGAAAGTCGTCTACACGGGCTTCCAGCAACCGCAGATGCAGGGCGACTTCGTCGACGATGTGCCAGAAGAAAAGGAGCGCGCGACGCGGGCTGAATTGACCAACGTGCAGGAACGAATCGCGGGCGCCGGAGGCCAGGGATAAAACGGCATAAAAGGGGTCAGATCCCTTTTCCTAAAAAGGGATCTGACCCCTTTTTCTGGCCGCGGAGGTCAGGCTGGGACGCGGTGGAACCAGGGGGCTGCTTTTTCCAGTTGGCCCGCCAGTTCAAACAGGGTGGTCTCGTCGCCGTAGCGCGCCGCGAACATCACGCCAACGGGCAGGCCCCCGGGCGTCCAGTGCAGGGGCACGGACATGGCGGGCTGGCCGGTGGCGTTGTACAGCATGGTGAAGGCGGAGGCGTTAATCGCCACTTTCTGGAAGTCGGCCTCTGGCTGGTTCAGGCTCATTGCGCCGATCTTCACGGGAGGGGAGGCCATGGTGGGCGACAGGAGGATGTCGTAGTTTTCCTGCAAACGGGCCATGGCTTGCGCAGTCGTGGCAAGAAATTCCCGCGCTCGCGCCAGCTCTTCCCCGGTAATGCCCCTGTTCCGCTGGAAGTACTTCCATGTAAGGGGCTCAAGGTCTTGCTCGGTCACCTCGCGACCGAGCTGCTGTTCGCGCTTGCGGACGCGCAACACGTTGCCGATACCCACGACCTTGCCGGTAGCGTCGAAAAAGGCCCGCGGGTCCACCGGCAACTCTACTATATCCACCGCGTGTCCCAAGCTCTCGCACAGCTTTGCGGCCCCGGTGGCCGCGGCGATACATTCGGGGTGCACCGGGCTTTGCGTGACCGGCGTGGTAACCAGGCCAATACGCAGCGCCGCGGGATCGCGCTGCGCGGCACCCAGGTAGGATCCTGCGGGCGCCGGCGCGATCAGGGTCTGGCCCGGCTCGGGGCCCCGCGTGGCGTCGAGCAGGGCGGCGCTGTCGCGGACGCTGCGGGTCACTGCATGGATCACCGACATATCGGAGGCCAGCACCTTCGGCCCGTGGGGCGTCCGCCCCCGGCTGGGCTTGAGACCGAACAGGCCGCAGCACGAGGCCGGAATACGGATGGAGCCGCCGCCGTCGGTGGCGTTCGCCAATGGCAGAATGCCACCGGCTACCGCAGCCGCCGAGCCACCCGAGGAGCCACCGGCGCTGTGCTCGAGATTCCACGGATTGCGGGTATCACCGAACAGTATCGACTCGGTGGTCGCGGTACCGCCGAACTCGGGGCTGGCCGACTTGCCCATGATGACGAGGCCGGCCTGCTCGTAGCGCCGGACCACCGTGCTGGTGTAATTGGCTACCCAGTCCCGGTAAAAGCGTGAGCCCTGGGTTGTGACGGTACCCTCGAGCGCCATCCCCAGGTCTTTCAGCAGGAATGGCACGCCGGCGAAGGGCCCATCCGGCAGTTCCGCCCGCACGGTACTTCGGGCGCGGTCGTACAGTTGTTCCACGATGCAGTTCAGGTCCGGATTCACCGCCTCGGCGCGGGCGATCGCCAGTTGCAGTACCTCCGATGCACTGACCTCGCCACGACGAACCAGGTCGGCCAGGGCCAGGCCGTCATGCGAGCGGTACTCCTGGAAACTCATGGCCGGTGCGGTGGCCAGCGCTCCCCGGGAGAACATTGCAATCGTGGCCGATACTGCCAGGCCCTGTTTCAGGAATTCACGGCGGCTTTTGATCTTATCCATAGACTGACTCGTGCTTGTGGGATCGGATTGTTATTTCGATAGCAGTGAGTCTAACGCAAACTGATATGGCTGTTGATCGAGTCTCTCCATGTTCCACCTGGGTGGCGCGCATGCAGATCAACCTGTTCGCTTTTCCAGTGACTCACGCCTTGAATCGGCAAACGGTACTCATTGTCTTGCCTGAAAGGATACCGACCATTTCTTGAATTTTATTCAAGAAATGGCTAGGGTAAAGCCTGATGACCGCAAGTCCCCATGATCAGGAGAAGAGCCGTGCTAACAGGCCTCAGCGAAGAAGATCAAATGTTCCTCGACTACACCCGCCGTTGGGTCGATAAAGAATGCCCCAAGGACTGGTGCCGGGAGCTCGAAACCAAAGAGCACCAGTTTCCCCATGAGCTGTGGCAAAAACTGGTGGATTTCGGCGCCCATGGCATCGGTGTGCCGGAAGCTTACGGCGGCCAGGGCGGCACCATCGTGAACCAGGCGCTGTTTGCGCGGGAGTTCGCGCGCACCGCAGCTGGCCTGAGCTGGGTCTGGGGTGTGACCTCTTTTTCTGGTACCAAGGCAGTCCTGTTCGGCGGCTCCGAGGAGCAGAAGCAGCGCTTTCTACCCGATATCGCCAGCGGTGCACTCAAAACCGCGATGGCATTCACCGAGCCAGGGGGCGGCACAGACCTGCTGGGCGGGATGAAATCCCGGGCGGAGAAGGTCGACGGCGGCTGGCGATTGCGGGGCGAAAAGATCTGGAGCACCGGCGCTGATGTCGCCGATTACCTGCTGGTGATGGCGCGGTCGAAGCCAGATGCCGCCAAGCGAAGCGACGGTATTTCAATTTTTTTCGTGCCGCGCCAGAGCGAGGGTATCAGCATTACACCCCTGGCCAAACTGGGTATGCGCGCGGTGAGTTCCTGCTCCGTGGTCATGGAAGATGTGTTCGTGCCTGATGACCTCGTGCTCGGGGAACCTCACAAGGGCTGGTACCACTCTACCAAGACGCTCAATAACGAAAGGCTGATCAATGCAGCGACTTGCCTGGGTATGCTGGATGGTGTGCTCGAGGATGCCGTCAACCACATGCAGACCCGCCAGGCTTTCGGCCAGCCCATCGGTCAGTTCCAGGCACTGCAGCACTACCTGGCGGACATGGCCATGTGGCAGAAACAGGGTGAGTTACTGGTGCTGCACACTGCCCAGCTCCAGGCGGAAGGCATGGAAAGCCATATCGAGTCCGGCATGGCCAAGGTGCTGTGTTCCGAATATGTAAGCAAGGCCGCCGACCTCGGGATCCAGATCCTTGGGGGCATGGGCTACTCGGCGGAAACCGACATGCAACGCTACTGGCGGGACTCGCGCCTGCTGCGCATCGGACCCATCAGTAACGAGATGGCGCGCAACATGATTGCCGAAAGCTATGGCATGCCACGCTCGTTCTAGCGATACCGGAGTCTCCAGTATCATGACCAACAGCATAGACACCGTGCGCGCCTTCCTCGCCGCGTCGCAACAGGGCGACCGGGACACCATGGCCATGCTTCTGCACCCCGATGCGGAAGTACACGAGGCCGACTCGCTGCCTTACGCGGGCCGGCACCGGGGTCTTGATGGCTTCCTCGCCCTGGTGAAAACCGTGTTCACCAGTTTCCGGGACACCCGGGTAGAGGTGGACACCATCGTCGGCGAGGGCGAACTGGTCGTGGTACTGGCCACACTCAGTGGCCGCAGCAAGAAAACCGGTGAATCTTTCCGCATGCCGGTAAACGAAGTATGGCGCCTTCACGAAGGGCGGATCGTCAGCATCACGCCCTATTACTTCGATACCGCGCGCCTCAGTGAACTGGCGGGCACGTTATGAACCGGGGCGATACACTGGGCGCCCTGCTCCAACGCAGCGCCAGGCGCTGGCCCGACAATACCGCGGTGATATTTCCCGGGCAGCGCATGAGTTACGCGCAATTGCTTCACGAAGCACAGCGCCGGGCGGCGGCTCTTGACGCAATGGGTGTCTGCGCCGGCGAGCATGTCGGCATCCTGATGCCCAACAGCACGGATTTCCTGTCCTGGATGTTCGGCTGCGCCTTGCATGGCAGCGTGGCGGTGCTCGTCAACGCCCGCTACAAATCCCGGGAGCTGGCCTATGTGGCATCGCATGCAGACCTGCGCTGCCTGGTGACCCGGCACGACCCGGGCGGACACCAGGATTACCCGGCCCTGTTGCGACAGACCTTCCCGGACCTCGACACCAACGGACTGCGAGATGGGCTGGCCAGCGCCCCGCTCCTGTGCAACATCATCGTCTGTGGTAGCGGGGTTGAGGAAGCGGCCGGCTGGTACCGGAGCGAGCGCAGCCTGCTGGAGTCTGCGCCGCCAGGGGAGGGCTTCGCCGGGCCCCGCTCCGCGGACGCGCCCTGTCTTATGTTGTATACCTCGGGGACGACCTCCAATCCCAAGGGCTGCCTCCTGAGTCACCGGATGTTGACGACCAAGACTTCGGCTATCGTGGAGCGTCTGGCCTTTCGCGACAGTGACTGCCAGTGGAACCCCCTGCCCCTGTTTCACCTCGCCTCCCTGTTACCGATGTTTGCGAGCTTCGCCACCGGTGGCAGCTATCTCAGTGACAGCCATTTCGATGCGGGGCGCGCCTGGGAACAGGTCCTGGCACACAAGGCGACGATACTCTACCCCGCCTTCCCTACCGTCATGTCAGAGCTGGTCGCACACCCCGCCTTTGCGGAACTCGACACCCGCCAGGTGCGGCTGATCAACAATGTAGCGCCCCCCGAGCGCCTCCGCGAGAACATGCGCCTGCTCCCCCATAGCCTTCACATCAGCGCCTACGGCCTGACGGAGGCCACAGGCATTTCCTGCTTCAGTGACCCCGGCGACCCGCCGGAGACCCGCGCGCAACGGATCGGACCCCCGCTGGACGATACCCGGCTGCGCATCGTCGATCAGGCCAGCGGCGGACCCTGCGCCGCCGGTGAGCAGGGTGAAATCCAGCTCGCCGGCGACAGTGTGTTTGCCGGCTACTACAAGGCTGACCGGGATAACGCAGAGGCTTTTACCAGCGACGGCTGGTTGCGCACTGGCGACATCGGATCACTCGACGAAGCGGGGCGACTGGCCTATCACGGCCGGCTCAAGGACAGCCTGAAAGTGGGCGGCGAGAACGTGGCCGCGCTGGAAATCGAATCGCTGCTGTCCGCCCACCCCGCGGTCAAGCTGGTGCAGGTGGTGGGTGTACCCGATGAGCGCCTGGAGGAAGTCGTCGCGGCATTCGTGGAGTGTTATCCCGGCGGGGATTGCGACGCGCAAAGCCTGATCGACTACTGCCGGGAGCGCGTGGCCTCATTCAAGGTGCCACGCCACCTGCGCTTTGTCAGCGAGTGGCCGATGTCCGCGACCAAGGTGCAGAAATTCCGTCTGCGCGAACGATTGATCGCGGAGCTCGAGGGCGACAAGTCGGATTGACCGAACCCCTCTGCTCAGGCCTGCGCATCCATGGCCTGCACAAGCTCACGGTAGGGCCGCAGGGCCCGCGCGAACAGAACAATGGCCGCCAGGGACACGGCGATGCCCACTATCGCCAGCGACGCGCCCAGTTGCGCCCGGTCCCGTACGATATAGTCAGTCGTCAGCGCAATCAGCGTGGGACCCAGGCCCATGCCCACGCCGCTGGTCATGACCACGTACAAGCCCGCCACCACGCCGCGCATGTTGGCCGGAGTGATGGTTTGCAGGGTAGACGCTGCCAACGCCAATGGCAGGGTAACCAGCACACTGGCGGTCACTACGGCCAACAGCACCAGCGCCACCTGCCCTGAGCTGGCGACCATCAGCAGTGCCGGGCAGATGCCCAGAGCGGCCCAGAGCGCCAGCCGCAGCGGGTAGTCGGTCACTCCGCGGCCCGACAGCCAGCGGCCCACCACGGGCCCGAGGAGGACGCCCGCGGAACCGGAAAACAGGGCAACCAGCCCGTAGGTAAATCCGGCGTCCTGTACCGACATACCAAAACCGCGCACCAGGTAGCTAGGCACCCAGGCCTGCAGGCCATAGAGCACGATCATCAACAGGGGAATGGCCACCAGCAGGGCCAGGTAGGTCTCCGAGCGAGAGCGCATCACCGCGAATACCTGGCCCAGGCTCGGTCGGCCGGAAGCGGCCGACAGCGCGGGATCGGGCAACTGTCGCCGCTGCGGTTCGGCCACACGCAGGAACAGCGCGGCCACCAGCAGGCCGGGCGCGCCCACCAGCATGAACGTGACCTGCCAGGGGCGAAACTCCCCCAGCAGTGGCACCGCCACAGTGTCTACACCCTCCATCATACCCATCAGCGCGCCGCCCAGGATCATCGACAGACCGGCGCCGAGGTAGGGGCCCATCAGGAAGATGCTGACAGGAAAGCTGCGACGTTCGGGGGGGAAATAATCCGCCATCATCGACCAGGCGGCGGGGGTCAGGGCCGCCTCACCGGTACCCACCGCTGCGCGGGCTATAAACAGCTGGCGGAAGCTGTTGGCCAGTCCGCAGGCCGCAGTGGCCAGGCTCCAGAACAGCACACCGCCCGCAACGATCAGTTTGCGCGAGTGGGTGTCCGCCAGCCTTCCCAGGGGGATGCTGAACAAGATGTAGGTGAGAATAAAGGCAAAGCCCTGCAGCAGGCTGACCTGGGTATCGCTGATCGCCAGGTCAGCCTGGATCGGTTCAACCAGCAGGTTGACGATCTGGCGGTCCACGAAGGACAGCATATAGGCAAAGGTCAGCAGCAGGGTCACCCGCCACGCCAGGTTCGAGGGCGGGTAGGCTGCGTCATTCGTGGCGCTTACGTTTTGGTGCTGTGATGAACTCAAGTCGAAGCTACTCCGTGGAATCTGCCAGGGTAAATGGATTGTTGTGCCGTGCCCACTCCTCCACCGACGTCAGGCTCAGTGGGAACTCGGCAAGAAACGCAGCCATGTCGACGGTAAAGGGCGAGGGCCGCATCTCGTTATACCAGCGGTAGACGGACAGCAGATCGGCCCGAATACGCTGCCGCTCCTCCAGGTCATTGGGAGCGAACTGCTCTGCCATTGCCCGCGCGAAGTCATCCACCGGGCGGCTCTCGAAACGGATGCTGCGCCCCCAGGCCCTGCCCAGGGCGGCGGCTGTTTCATCACCGCGCAGGGCCCGGGGGCCGCCAACCACAAACCGCCTGCCAATGGCCCGGTCGTCCCCGGCCAGCCGGATCATGATACGGGCAACGTCGTCGAGCGTTATCCAGCTCACAGGCAGGTCCGGGGTATGCGGGTAGTAGAGGCGGTCTGCCGTCAGCAGATCGGGGAGCGCCCACTCCTGCAGCAGGTTTTCCATGAAAATCACGGGACAGACAACGGTTACGGGTATTGCCGAGGACAGCAGCAGACGAATGATTTCCAGGCGATTGTCGTGCGCCACATGACCGACAGGCATGTCGCCCACGTAGAGACTGGCGTTGAATATCACCCGCTGCGTGCCCACCAGCTCCGCCGCGGTCAGAAAATTACGACAGGCAGTGACAATACTTTGCGGTGGATTGAAAGAGGCTGAGGGCAGGTTGAGAAACACCGTGTCGGCACCGGCCAGTGCCGCGGGCAGGCCGGAGGGCTGCAGCAGGTCGCCTTCCACGAAATCGACCGTGTCGCCAGGTTCGCCAACATCCGGCCTGCGCCGTTGACGGGACAGGGCACTTGTCGGGTAGCCCTGCTCTACCAGAGCCCTGACCTGGGCGTGCCCCTGGGTACCCGTGGCACCCACTACCAGAACTTTGCGCATTCCGCCGACCTCCTGACGCTGACGATGGACAGCGCGGCGGTCGCGTTGACCGACCGCGCAACCCGGGGTCAGAAATTGACGCTGAGTTCCACACCATAGGTGCGGGGGACACCGCCCCAGACGGCACGGTGGGTGCCACCGTCAAAGCCGAAATCGTGAAACTCCTCGTCGGTCAGGTTGCGACCGAAGAGCGCTACTGACCACCCCTGCCCAAAGCGGTCGTAGGTCACGCTGGCGTCGAGCAGGCCGTAGGCGTCTACCGCAATGCTGGGGCTGTTGAGCGTGTCGACGAAGTGATCATCACGCCACTGATAGGAGAGCCGCGAAGACAATTCGGAGGCGTCGCCAAGTGGCAGGCTGTGCTCAAGACCCAGCGTGTATTCGAACTCCGGCACGCGCTCAAAATCGAGATTCTTCGCCGCCCGGTCATCGACCGCCGCCTCGTAGACGCCGTTTCTGTCGGCATCGATACCCGGGAAATCATCATACTGGGCGTCGAGGTAGCCGAAGGTGAAGCTCGCGGTAAGGTTTTCGTTCAGCAGCAGCGAGCCCTCCATTTCAATCCCCGAGATGGTAGCCTCAGCGGCATTGCGCAATACCTGGGTGACCTGCGGGCTGCCATCAACCACTACCGTGTCGGAAATGGTCCGCTGAATATCGTCATAGGCGCTGTGGAAAACGGCGACATTAAAGCGCATGCGCCCGTCGAGCAGTTCGGATTTCAGGCCAGCCTCCCAGGTAGTAACCTCCTCTTCATCCACAGGGCCAATGGCCTCGGGCAGCCGCGCGCGGATGTTGAAAGAGCCGGAGCGGAAACCGGTGGAGTAAGTTGTGTAAGCAAAGATCTCATCAGTGATGTGCCAGTTCAGGCCTACCTTGGGCGAGAAGCTCGTCCAGCTCTCACTGTCCTCAACGCGGTCGGCACAGGCTGACATCGACAGGGAGGCAAATATCTCCGGATCCGAATTGAAAGGACAGAATACGACCTCCTTGGTCTCATCGGTCAGCCGGCCACCCACCAGGAGGCTGAGGTTGTCGGTAAAGTGCCAGCTGGCCTCGCCGAAGGCCGCGAAGGACTCGTCGTCCGTGAGCGCAAGACCCACCTGCTGCAGGGTCGTGGGATTTTCCGGCTCCCCACCAATATAGAACTCCCGCCGCTCGCCAATATCGTATTCCTGGGTAAAGTAGAACAACCCGGAGGTGAACTCGAAGGTGTCGGAGAAGCTCGACGCGTAGCGCGCCTCGATGGAGAACTGCTCCTGCTCCTCCTCATTGTCGGGAAAGTGGAAGACCGTGTGGGGTGAGCCGTCAAAGTCGGTCGAGGTATCGTACCTTACGTCGCGTGCGCCGGTGATCAACGTGAATGTGCCGTGATCGGCCACGTAACTGGCGTCGAGGACCAGCATGCGGGTCTCCGCGTCGAGGTAGCCCTGCAGGTTGTGGTTAATATCGTACTTGTCTGACGGTGGCGTGTAACCAAATACGCGCTGCACAGTTGCCGGACCAGCCGGCCGCGGGTTGACTCTGCTGTCAAGATTCTGCGAAGCGGAGGAGCCGCTCCGACTGCGGTAGTACTCCCCGATCATGGTCAGCGAGAGCCGCTCGGTGGGCGTCCACAGCAGTGAAGGGCGAACAATGTTGACGTCCGCATCGGGCTTGGTCTGGCCCGTGAAACCATTGTCAAAGTAACCATCGCGCGAACGACTGGTCGCCGCCACCCGCATCGCCAAATCATCGGTGATTGGCAGGTCGACAGCACCGGTCAACTGCAGCGAATCGTAATTGGCCACCTGGACCTTGGCGAAACCACCGAACTGCTGGCGGGGCCGGCGGCTGGTGACAGACACCGCGCCCCCGGTCACGTTCTTGCCGAACAGGGTGCCCTGGGGACCACGCAGGACTTCCACCGACTGGAAGTCAAACGCAGCGGCGACCGAACTGGGGCCGAAGCCCACATAGATACCATCAAAAAAGGTTCCCACTGCCGGGTCCTGTGAGCGGGTGGTGTTGCTCACGCCAATACCTCGGATAAAGAAATTGGCAAAGCCCGGGTAGGTGCCCGAATCGTTGAGCTGTACGTTGGGTGCCATACGACCAACATCCGTCAGGTCAACGGCAAAGCTGTTCTCCAGCGCCGCGCCGCTGTACACCGAAATAGCCGTGGGCACGTCCTGCACGTTCAGGCTGGTGGCTCGCTTCTGCGAGGTGACCACCACCTCCTCCAGTACCTGTGCCTGTACCGACGTGCCGTACATGCCGGCCATCAGGGAGCTGGCGGCGACTGCGCAAGCGAGGCGCGTGCGCGAGGTTCTCGTGTTGGGTAACTGCATGATATTTATACCTTTTGCTGTTTATTGTTAACGATTCAGGCCGGCCACCCCCTGCGGAGGGTAATGCGCTGCGGACACATTTAACGAACCGGTTTTTGAACTTTATTCAAGTTAAACATAGTTGCTTGACGCAAACATGTCAAGAACTGTACAACGCCACGCTTACAGGCCACGCTCGGGACGTGGTGAGGCAACTAACAGGGAGACCGTGAACATGCCGACCGACGCGTTTGAAAGATGCCTTGAACACCTCGAAGCCCTGGAGGAGATCAGGAACCTCGTCGCCCGGTACGGTCTCGCGGTGGACGATCACCAGATCGAGGCTATTGGCGCGCTGTTCACGAGCGATGCCAGCTTCAGGTCCCGCGACGGTGTGATGGACGCCCGTGGCAGGCAAGCGATAATTGCCCAGTTCATCGAGCGCTTTCGCGCCCTGGGTATCAGTAATCACGTCAGCCACGATCACGTGATTGAAAGCACAGCCGCCGAGGATCAGTGCGTGCGGGGGATTGTCTCTGCTCACGCGGAAATGTGGCGCAACGGACGCGCCTTTATTGCAGCATTGCGCTATCACGATGAGTATCGCCAGGAGGGTGGCCGCTGGTGTTTCCACAGTAGGGAGCTGAACTTCCTGTACTACCTGCCCGTCACGGACTATCCGGAGGCGCTGGGCAGCAAGCTGCGCCAGCGCGCCTACGGTGACCAACGCCCCGCAGACTACCCGGAGAGGCTCCCGGGCTGGAACGAGTACGAGCCCGCGTCCGATTGAAGCCGCAGGAGGCACGGCGTGTGAGGCAAAGCGAGAGCTGGACGTACCATTGGCCTATGTGGTCCTGGCGTGTCTGACCAGCACTGCAACACCACCGCACAATGGCCGGCTGTCGGGACCGGGTGGTATCATGACGCCCCCGCATTGGAGCCAAGGATTGGACGTGACCAAAGACGAAAAAATTTCCAACATGAACCACCATATTCCGCCATGCCTGCAGGTGCTTAATGGACGGCTGGTGGACTTTGACGAAGAGCAAGGCAGCTGTGAGATGCATTTTGACGTCTCCGAGCAGTTCTGCCATTCCGTCAACGTGGTCCAGGGGGGCAATGTCACGGTGATGCTGGATGCCGCCATGGCGCACGCAGTGTTTGCCATGGACGATTCGATTGCGGCCCTGCCCTCCCTGGAAATTAAGGTGAGCTTTCTCGAACCCACCCTGGCCGGGCCTGCGCGTGCGCTGGGCAAGGTGATCAGGGCGGGACGCAGTACCGCCTTCCTCGAAGGCACCTTGATCAACCACGAGGGCAAGGTTTCCGCCCGCGCCAGCTCCACTGCCAAGATTATCCGCGCAAAGCCCTGACCCGGAGCGACGCCCTTTCAGGTTCATTTCAGGTTTACCGCGAATAATGCAGGGCGGAGCGGCTTTGGCGCTCAAGGTTACGCGCTTCGAACCCGGCGGCTTGCCCGCTGACGCCACCTCGTTGATCATAAGGCGATGTACAGCCGCCTGGTTACTCATCTATCCAGGGCAGCTGCCTACAAGCCACCTAAGGCGCGACCCATGAGCAGAAACCTCATCCGCAAGCATCTACTGCAGCTTAGCCAGATACCCCGGGACCTCGACGCCGTCACCCAAATCGACGCCCCGAGCGAGGTGGATCCCCAGAATGTTGGGATGACGGCGGCTGACGTCACCGCGATCTGGGACTGCGTGCGCCGCCTCTACCGCACAGGCACGCACCCGGCCATCACCCTGAGCGTCCGGCGCCAGGGAAAAGTGCTCCTGTCCCGGGGGATCGGCCACGCCCGTGGCAACGGCCCCCGGGACGACGCCGACGCGGTCAAAGTACCAGTCACGGCAGACACGCCGTTCTGCGTTTATTCCAGCTCCAAGGGCGTCACCGCCCTGCTCATGCACATGCTGGCTGAAGACGGACTGATCAATATCATGGACCCCGTGGCCTTTTATACGCCGGAGTTCGCCCGCAAGGGCAAGGAGAACATCACCATCCATCAGATCCTGGCGCACCGCGGCGGCATCCCCGGGCTGCCCGCCAACGTCGACCCCAACGTGCTTTGGGACGAAGAAGCGACCTGGGAGCTGCTCTGCAACGCCGAACCGATCATCACCGATGGCTCCCGCCTGGCCTATCACGCCATTACCGGCGGCTTCGTGCTCGGGCGCGTCGTGCGCGAGGTCACGGGTGACGACCTGAACACCTATATCGACCGCAAGCTCAGGCAACCCATGGGCCTGAAATACTTCACCTACGGAATCGCCCGGGAACACCTCGACGACTTGGCGGTATCCTATGTCACCGGCCCACCCCACGGCCCGCTGCTTAAACGCTTCGTCAAGCGCGCCCTGGGCACCGATATGCGCCGGCTGGAATCCCTGGTCAACGACCCCCGCTACCAGGCCGTGACAATCCCCGCCGGCAATCTCGCAGCCAGCGCAAATGAATGCACCGCCTTTTTCCAGATGATGCTGGACGGTGGCCGCTGGCAGCGTCGACGCATCTGCCGGGAGGAAACCATAGCGCGCTGCGTGCAGGAATTCGGTAAGCGCAGCCTCGACCGGACCCTGATGCTACCAATGCGCTATAGCGCCGGCCTGATGCTCGGCGACCGGCCTTTCGGGGTCTGGGGACCTGACAGCTATCACGCCTTTGGCCACCTCGGCCTGATCAACAAGTTCAATTGGGCGGACCCCGAGCGTGAGCTCTCCGTATCGCTACTGACCAGTGGCCTGCCACTGATTGCTCCCCATGTGCTGCCGCTGCTGAATATTCTGCGCACCATCAACGAGCGCTCGCCAAAGGTCCGGTCCATCAAATCCTTCGCTTTGCATAATGCGACCAATGGTGGCAGGCGAGGTAATACACCCCATTAATCCGCGCTGAGCAAGGGAGTTCAGTGGCGATTCAGAAACGGGGGGAATTAGTGCGTGCGGACACGCCGCCATCAACCGGCAGTGCCGCGCCGTTGATATAGCTTGCCTGGTCCGACAGGAGGAAGCAGACCGCGGTGGCGTTGTTCCTGACCTAGGAGCACTCCGGCTACATTACCGGCCAACTTGCGTCAGTCAGTGGCGGGGCGTGAATGGCATGATGCGTTGGCTTCTTTTGCTGTCATAATCGCATCCGGGGCGAGTTTGCGTGTCTCGATGCCCGCAAAGCCATCCTTACCGGTATAACTGTCCTCACCAAGCACTCTGCCATCGTCGCTCATTGGCCATACGATCAGGCTCCGCGTCTGGTACAGGTAATACGCGTCGGGATCGTCAACGGCATAGCCCATTTGGGTAAGTAATTTACCCGGATAGGCAATTTTCATTTCGCCTTCGGTTGTAACGCAGTGCCGGTCCACGACGAGGCGATCAATATTGTGTTCAATACGATGGATATCCATCTCAATAACCAGGCGGTAGAACGCCTCTACATTCTCCTTACCCTTGGGGCCGGCAAAGGCTTCATCGTCTTCACTACCAAAAAAATGGTAGCGTGCGTCGGGATGCACAGTTTCCAGCAAGCCATCGAAATCGAGCATAGCCTCGGCTTTCATGTGTTTGAGCACGGTTTCAAGATTGCGCACCAAGACCGGGTCTGACTCATCGCGAAGACGTTTTTCTACCAGTGCCCAGTTATTATTGGGGTTGATGGTTTCAGTCATGCTTCTGCCCTCTTCGCGCACCGTGTGCTTTTATTGTCCGCTCACCGCCTGGTTGGGCGGGAAAACCTGTTCGCCGTTAATTTCGACGCGAATTCTCTTGAGTACCAATTCACTGATACGCCATTCGCCGTCCTCGCCGCGCTGGTACTTTTCATAGTACCAGCCCGTCCCCCATAGTCTCTGGCCACCTTCTTCTTCAGGCCACCACAGCATATCTTCCATCGCCCAGACGGCAGTGGCCGTGTCCGGGCCGGTAATAACGATCTCGGCGCTGTGGCCGTGATGAACCGTCTGCACGTTTTCCAGGATTGGCGGCAGGTACTCACGGAACGCCTTGCGCCCCCGGATAATGGGCGAGCCCTCCTGTGTGGTGTCGATGTGCACATCCTCACAAAAGACATCCTCCCAGGCAGCCCAGTCTTTCTGATCCATGGTGCGGAAGTAGCGGGCCTTCAGCTGGCGTATCTTTTCAATATCCAGGAGCGTTGCGGAATCCATAGCGAAAACCCCAGTCACGGTTTACAGGGAAGCGGCTCACTGCCCAGCTTACCAGCGCGGCGCCAGAGACACGAAACGCATAATTGCAGGGCCCTGGGAAACTGGATTCTGATAAGCCCCACAAGCCGCTGAAGACGAACGGCGAGACCGCCAAATTATTCGCGTTTACCGTCCTGGCAGGTACCGCATGAACGACAAGCACGCAGTTCAGCTATCGGCACCAGGCAGCCAAATTAGAGCGACGCCACGGAGTCGCGCTTGATCACTTCACTCGCCCTTGAGACGCTTCCTGCACCACGCGGCTTGTATGATCAGCGTGAAGGCTGGCGAACTGCGTCATCCACAAAGTATATCGATCGCAGCGCTCACTATTGAACTGCCAGGGCGCCACATCCGGAGTCGAAGACTTGAGTAAAAGCTACACACCCTCGAGGGCGGTAAGCGCGAGCACCATTGACCAATGGCACGACGAGTCCGACGTCATCGTCGCCGGCTTTGGTGGTGCGGGTGCCTGTGCGGCCATCGATGCGGCCAAGTCGGGCGCAAAGGTCACCCTGCTCGAAGTCGCCAGCGCCAGTGGCGGAACCACGGCACTGGCAGGGGGACAGATTTATCTTGGTGGCGGTACACCGACGCAGAAAGCCTGTGGCTTCAACGACACGCTGGAAGACATGGAGGCTTACCTGACCATGGCTGCGGGGGAAGGCGGCGACGCGGAAAAGATCTCCGTCTACTCCCGGGACAGCCTGGAGCACTACCAGTGGCTGGTGGACCAGGGCGTGGAGTTCAACCCGGAGTTCTACGCCGGCAAGCACACCAACACCCCGGAATACCAATCGCTCACCTATTCCGGAAATGAAAAGGGCTTCGAGGAATCCCAGCGGGCCGCCCCCGCACCGCGCGCCCACAAGCCCCACGCCTTCTGGGAAGACGGTGGCTCAAACCTGATGGAAAAGCTCACCAGGAAGGTGCTTGAGGCCGGAGTTTCCGTGCACTACGACAGCCGCGTCCTGACACTGATTGTCGACGACGAACGGGTTGTCGGCGTGCTGTGCCGGCAGGACGGCGAGGTCCGCGCAATGCGCGCGCGGCGTGGCGTGGTGCTGTGCAGTGGCGGCTTCATCATGAACCGCGAGATGGTCGCCAGGTATGCGCCGCGCTTGATGGACGCCACGCCCATCGGCAATCCTGCCGATACGGGTAGCGGTATCCTGATGGGGATCAGCCTCGGCGCGGCAGCGGTCAATATGGACGAGGGCTTTGTGTCCGTTATCTGGTACCCGGATGGCAGGTTCTGTGAGGGGGTATTTATTAACGAACAGGGCCTGCGATTCGTTAACGAGGACTGCTACCACTCCCGCGGCGCCCATCACTGCCTTAACCAGAGCAGGCGCAAGGTCTATATGGTGGTGGACGCATCCATCTACCGGCAGCCGCCGATGTATGCCAATCCACAGGTCGTGGAGGTGGGGGAGTCCTTCGAGGAACTGGAACGCGACGCAGGATTTCCTGCGGGCTCGCTTACCACCACGCTGGAGCACTACAACAGGTTCGCCGCGCAGGGAGAGGATCCCCTGTTCCACAAGAGCAGCGAATTCCTGCGGCCCTTGAACGAGCCCCCCTATGCCCTCCTGGATTTCTCCATAGGCCCGGACATGTACTACCCCGCTTTCACCTTTGGCGGCCTGGATACCACCATCGACGGCGAGGTCCGTCGGCCCGATGGGACTATCATCGAGGGTCTGTACGCAGCGGGCCGTTGCAGCGCCGGCCTGCCCCGCAGC
This sequence comes from Sediminihaliea sp., assembly GCA_965222335.1. GTDB lineage: Bacteria > Pseudomonadota > Gammaproteobacteria > Pseudomonadales > Halieaceae. The sequence goes on from OZ244944.1 coordinate 961,764, forward strand.
GGCGAAGGCTACGCCAGTGGGATGTCCATCGGTGATGCGACCTACTTTGGCCGCCGGGCCGGGCGAGCCGCGGCGAGGTTCTTTTAAGAACCCCGGCAGGCCGTTAATATTTACCATCCCTCGAGGTCGCGATTGGCCTAAGAGACTTTTCCCAAGGTTTGGTCGCGATACTGTGTTGGCGTGACGCCGCTGAACCGGCGGAAGGCCCGGGTGAAATGCTGTGGGCTCTCGTAGCCCACAATCATCGCGACATCTATTATCTTCATGCCGGGCTCGTCGAGATGCGACCGCGCAAGCTCGAAACGGGCTTCCTGAACGACCTGCGAGTAGGAACTGCCGCTCAGCTGCAGCTTACGCTGCAGTGTTCGTGTGCTGAACCCCGCCATCTCGGCGGCAAAGGCGACATCAATGCGTCCGTCGTTAAGATAGGGTTGGATCATCATGCGCAGCAAGCTGACCAACTCCCAGGCAGATCGAGCATCCTGGACATCCTTGGACGAAAGTGATGCCAACCTATCGTGTGTTGAAAAGTTGCCGTCACAGGTTGGTCGAGCAATATCTGCGAGCGCGACAATAACGGAAGTTTGCGGTTGCCCCACCAATATACGGGTGTTCGGAAAAGCCGCATGGACTGCCTCGGGTGGCTGCATCGATGAAACGAAGCACAGCTCGCTTGGGTACCACGCGACACCCACGACGCTCCGGATGACCGAAACGATAGCTTGTAGGTTCAACCATTCGGCAAGACACACGAAAACATGGTCGCTGAGTGCTTCCATGGTGCAGATGACGCGAACGTCATCCCCCTCGTACCGGATGGTCATTTCAAGGGCCGTGTCCTCATATCGAGACAACCCCGCCAGGGCCTCAAGGCGTTTCAGTCCGGTCTGCGCTGTCATGATGGCCTCCTGCTGCGCGGGACGCAACGACGCCAGGGATGCTTTCTGTGCACCTCGCAAACCCAGCTCCATCGGATGAAGGTCATGGCCGGTCTGAGCGATCCATTGCAGCGCCACCGGCACGTTTACATAAAGATCGGGCATCTCTTCTATGCGCGGCGGCAACCGGGATCGCGCAAGTTCACGCTCCACCGGAGCGCCGATATCGCGTAAAACTGCGATATAGTCGTTCAGATGCGTTGCCCTGACTAGCGCAAGCCTGCCACCCACATGGAATCCCCTTGGAGTTTTAGCGCGAAATTTGGCGCGCAATGGTCAGAGTTCGTCGTCCGAATCGGGCAATGTGTTTGCATAACACACTCGGTTTAACGGTAGCACATGTGACCCACCGAACGAAGGCTTCAGAAAATCAGCATTCCAGAGTCAAATCGGTCATCGCCGGGTTAGCGCTGGCTGGTAACGTTTCACTCGAAATCGCAGCCAAACATCTTGGGACCAGTCCCCGCACGCTTCAGCGCAGCTTGAACCAAAGTGGTACCAGTTTCTGGGCGCTGGTCGAGCAGAGCCGGTTCGAGATTGCCGGTGCCCTGCTACGTGATACGGATCTGAAAGTGCAGGAGATCGCGACCAACCTTGGTTACAGCTCGCCGGGTGGCTTCAGTCGCGCCTTTGCGAGATGGGCGGGCTGCTCGCCGAGCGCTTTCAGGAATACTCCCGTATAGCCTCACAATGGCACGCGTAATGGCGCGAAATGGGCAGGCGTGACTTGCCCATCGCAGTAGTATGCAGAGGCAATTATAATTGTTCGAGGAAATTCTAAAGATGAGACACCTGGCCGCAATAGGTGCAATAGCACTCGCCATCGCCGTGAGCCCTGTGTTCGGGGGGGTATCGTCTGCTGAACTCGACGCGATCTCAATCCCGAACAAGGTCGAGACACCAATCGGCACGCTTGAATTCTTTGATGGGGTGCCGACCGATGCCACGATCGACACGCTGTACGACAATCTCGACCGGATGCGGGCCGTCGATGTCTACCTGAACAACCACGGCGCTGCATCGCTCAATGCCATGCGTAAAGGCAATGCCGGCATTGGTGCCGATGCATCCAACAAGGTAACAATCACCGAGCAGCTTCTGAAGCCTGCATCGCTCTACCTGACAGGCAACACCTCGACCCTGTATGCCCTTACATATCTCGATCTGAAAACCGATGGCGCACTGGTTGTCGAACTGCCGCCGGGCATGTTGGGATTCCTGGATGATGCCTGGTTCCGCTTCATCGCCAACCTCGGCTTGATCGGCCCGGACAAGGGTAAGGGCGGCAAGTATCTGCTGCTTCCTCCGGACTACAACGGTGAGGAACCTGAGGGCTATTTCACCATCAAGCTCCCCACCTACAACAATCTGATGTTCCTGCGCGGCTCGATTGCGAACGGGCTGGCGCCCGCGGTAGAGAACATCAAGTCGAAGCTCCGGATCTACCCGCTCGCTAAAGCGGGCGATCCTCCTGCCACCGAGTTCATTGATTTTTCCGGCAAGAGCTACAGCACCATTGTCACCCGCGACCTCAGCTTCTTTGAGGATCTCAACGAGCTGGTGCAGGTTGAACCGATTGATGCGATCGGATCGGAAATGCGCGGACAACTGGCGGCGATCGGCATCATCAAAGGCAAACCGTTCAACCCCGATACCCGCATGAAGAAGCTGTTGAATGAAGCGGCGACTCTTGGCAACGCCACCGCCCGCGCCATCACTTACCAGCCGCGCATCGACGGGGTGTTCATCTATCCCGACACGAACAGCGCATGGACGATGGCCTACGCCAACAAGAACACTTCTTTCGAAGCGGACGGAGCGATGGGGCTGGACGCGCGACCGCTGTTCTACTTCAACGCGACTGGCGTTACGCCTGCCATGGCAACAACGACCGCCGGAGCAGGATCCGACTATGCCCTGGCTTATCTGGACGCGGACATGAAGGCCTTTGACGGCGCAAAAACCTACAGGCTCCACCTGCCGCCCAACGTTCCAGTCAACAACTTCTGGGCGGTTACGCTCTATGACACCCAGACGCGCTCACTGTTGCAAACCAGTCAGCCCTTCCCCACCGTCGGCAGCCAGAACGAAAGTATCCGGAAAAATACGGATGGTTCCTATGATCTCTATTTCGCGCCCGAGCCACCGGAAGGCAAGGAAGGCAACTGGCTCCAGACCGTGCCGGGCAAGAGCTGGTTCACCATCCTTCGTATCTACGGCCCGCTTGAGCCCTGGATCGAAAAAACCTGGCGACCGGGCGAGATCAAGCTCTTGACCGACTGAAACAGGCAAATCAAGAAAGCAAGCAGATAGTAGCCATCATGAAAAAGATAAGACGGACACAAGCCTCTACTGGCCGAAGGCCAAGGCACTCGAAGGCTCCTGGAGCCCAGCGGCGCTGAAAAAATTGCAATAGCGCGAAATGCTAATGATCAAGGAGAACAACTTATGAGCCAGTCAAACAATCTGGACGTCGTTCCAAGTGCCGGCGTGCTTTGCGGCCCGGCAACGCCTCGTTCACGGATATTGATGAAATCGGCCAGAAGAATGATTGCGAATCTGGCCGTTGCCACTGCGTTCATGGGTGTTGCGGTCAGCGCGCAGACCGTCCAGGCGGTCCCGCCTAAGGAAGCCATCGCCGAGCAGGCCTATATTTACGGCCTCCAACAGGCGATTTATTACGGCCAGCGCTGGACCTATACCCAGAATGACGTCAAGGACAACATCGTCTATGCAGGCCTGAACCAGTTCTCCTGGGTACGCAAGCAAATCACCCCCGACTACCCGGTGGTTACACCGAACGCGACGACGCTTTACGGTGCAGGCTTTCTAGACCTTCGCGCAGGTCCGGTCGTCATTGAAGTGCCAGAGATCACTGATCGTTATTTCAGCGTCCAGGTCATGGATCAGTACGGCATTTTTCGGATGATCGTCGGCTCGCCCTTCAATGGAACGAAGGCGCGCAAATACATCCTGGTGCCGCCGGGTTTTAACGGGAATGTCCCCGCCGATTTCCCGACCACTGACATCGTGCAGTGGCCGGCCCTCACCGCTTATGGCGTTGTGCGGATGGCGAACAAGACCGGTACCGATGCCGAGATCAAGATCATTAACGGCTATCAGGATCAGGTGACCATCACGCCCCTGGCCGACTGGCTGGCGAATGGCAAACAGGGTATCCCCCAGGCCGACAGAAAAATCATCAAGGGCGATTTCCTGATCCCGGATGGCCTGCCCGAATATCAGTTTGGCCAGGTCGACAAACAGACCGCCGAGCAGTACTTCACCCTTCTCAGTGTCATCCTGAACGATCCGACCATGCCGACGATTAAGGATTCGCTCATGGAGGCCGACATGCTCAAGCAGCTTGCGCTGTTCAATATCGGCAAGGGCCTGAGCTTCGACTGGGCCAAGCTGACAGCCGACCAGCAAACGGCACTGAAAAAGGGGTTCAAGGCCGGGTTTGACAACGTGCGCAAGACGATGAAGACCAACATGATAAACATGAATGGCTGGGGCGTCGTGCGCAATGACGGCGGATTCGAGACCCGCTGGATGGACCGCGCAATCATCGCCGATGCAGCCTGGGCCGCACCGGACAAGAACATCTCGCACGGTGGCGCGTTCCTTTTCACCGATTCCGATGGCAAGCCGCTGTCTGGTGCCAACAAATATACGATCACTTTCGACATGAACGATCTGCCGCCGGTGACCCAGTTCTGGTCGATTCCGATCTATGACGCCAACGGGTATTTCGTCGCCAACGAGATAAACCGCTACACCGTGAACAGCTTCATGCTGGAAGCCGGTGATCTTGTGGCCAAGGACGACAAGCTGGTGATTTACGTGCAGAACGAGAAACCGACAGATCCGGATCAGGCCAGGAACTGGCTCCCGGCACCGGCCGCAGGGTTCCGCTTCACCTCGCGCTATTACGGCCCTTACGCTCCACTCGTGGACGGCACCTACGACATGCCCAAAGTGGTCAGGGTAGAATAGGCGCCACCACGGCAGATCCATTTCCGCAATGTCCATAGCAGAGTCCAAGGCAGCCAACTGGTCGCGCAGCTAGCCCTCATGGTCGGAATTGATGCACCGGGTATTGTTGCCACCGCTGCTGAAGCCACCGGTCGTGGAAGAGCTATGGTGTACACGTCTTAACGTCTCGAGTAATCTGGCCCGCGTGAATACAGAGAGTGAGAAAAATTTTTCAGTCGGCGACTCTCTCTATTCCGGCGTGCTCGAACGACTGAAATCCGACACGCAACTGGCGATCCTGACGATGTTCGGCGTCGTGGGTTCCCTGGCGATCGGACCGTTCGTCGTCTACCGCTGGATGCAGGGAGATACCGCAGAGGCACTGCTTGATGCCCTGATTGTCGCGACGATGTTGGGCAGCGTCGCCTATGCCTGGAAAACCGGTCGCAGCGCTTTTTCCGGCAACATTGTCTCCATTTTACTTGCGGCCGGCGCCCTGGCTCTGATTCTTGCCTCCGGGTTCTCCTATCTCTGGTTGTTCTCGCTGATGATCGCCATTTTCCTGATGGCCAGCAGCAGGGTGAGCATCGCGCTTTCCCTGCTGTTTGTCGTTGCTGTTGGCAGCTCCGGGGAGGTGTTCAACGACGCTGTGGAACGCTTCACGTTCCTCGCGGTGGCGATTCAGGTCGCCGTGTTCTCGTTTGTGTTCGCATGGCGAACCTCCCACCAGCATCGTCAGCTCGACGCGATGGCCAATCATGATCCGCTCACCGGGGCCGGCAATCGGCGCGCTCTACGCCGCGAAATCAACGCGCGGATCAAAGCCGCCAGGAACACTGGCGAGTGTGCCGCGGTGGCGCTCATCGACCTCGATCATTTCAAGCAAATAAACGACCGCGACGGCCACGATGCGGGTGACAAGGTACTGGTCGATCTCGCGGAAATCGCAAAAGACACCATGCGCGCCTGCGACGGCTTCTATCGGTATGGCGGCGAAGAATTCGTGCTGGTGATGCCAGATACACCGCCGCCGGGTATTGAGCCTGCCCTCGAAAAGTTGCAGGCAGCCATCCGTGAAAGACTGCGTGGCCCTGGCGGGAGCGTGACCGTCTCCATCGGGGCGGCGGGCCTCAATCCCACCGACGACCCGGTCGCATGGTTGTCACGTGCCGACCGGGCGCTCTATGCGGCGAAGTCCGCGGGCCGGAACCGCCTCTGCATTGGGACTGATTGACCGCGGTGGCTTGGGTCGGTCGCGGTGGATATCTGCAGATGCGAGCGGGATTGCGCAGTTTGTGTCGAAGAGGTTTGGGGTTTCTGAGCGCTTGGCCCCAGATTACTCCCAATCCGCATCAGACATTGACCTGAATATTTTAAAATCAATGGCTTGAGCTTGTGGTGCTAGAGTGCCGCGAGGGATGGATCAGAACGCCTTTGGGGCGTTCTGACCCCTCGGCCGGGGTCGCGCACGACCTTCGCCGCTGACGCGGCTCGTCTCAAACTCGCCCCGGGGGCGAGGGATGAACCAGAACGGCCTGTGGGCCGTTCTGGCCCTGCGGGCTTCGCCGCCTCTGGCGGCTCGTTGCAAATTGCTCGCGCAATTTGTCGAACGGGGTTCTCATCCAAATCCCGCTACTCCCCATAAACAAAAAGGGCCACCCATGCGGGTGGCCCTTTTTGTTTATGGCGGAGAGCGAGGGATTCGAACCCTCGATAGGGGTTAACCTATACACCCTTAGCAGGGGTGCGCCTTCAGCCACTCGGCCAGCTCTCCAAAACTCTGAATTGTTCGAGGATTTCTAACAGCCTGCTCGGCATCGAGCCTCGCAGCCTGTCAGGGGTGCGCGTTACTCGTCGCTGCGCTCCTCGCCCCTCCGGGGTCGCCGTGCCGGCGCTCCCTTCGCTTGCTACGCAAGCTACGGGTCAGCCACTCGGCCAGCTCTCCAAAACTGATTGTGTCGAGGATCTTCAGTCGCAAAAAGACCCTGCCAACTCAGGCGCGGCATGATACCACAGTGACTGTAAAATCAAAGGGTTGGGATACTCAGGAGGGTGTTTCTTCCTCCCCACTGTCCGGGACACTGTCGTCGCCGTCGTGGATGCGGTTGTAGATTTCCTCGCGATGGACGGCCACGTCGCGTGGCGCGTTGACGCCGATCCGGACCTGGTTACCCTTGACGCCCAGCACGGTCACGGTGATTTCTTCACCAACCATGAGCGACTCACCCACCCTGCGTGTCAAGATCAGCATAAGTTCCTTCTCCTCCGCCTCATGCCTGTAGCCTGAACAAACACTCGACATTGAATCCCGACGATCCTCGCAGGATTGAACGGCGCCCGCCGTACTTAACTAGTTCTAGTCTACTTTAGGCGAATTGCCAATCGCACCCGCAATGGCCTGTGCCCGCCCAGGGACTTAGGCAGCAGATTCGTCAGTGGGTTCCTTGCCGAGGCCGAAGGAGGAATGCAGGGAGCGTACGGCCAGTTCGAGGAACTTCTCCTCGATGATCACGGAAATCTTGATCTCCGAGGTAGTGATCATCTGGATATTGATGCCGACCTCGGCCAGGGCCGCGAACATCTGGCTGGCGACCCCGGCGTGGGAGCGCATGCCCACGCCCACCACCGAGACCTTGGCAATCTTGTTGTCGGTGCGGACTTCCTCGGCCTTGAGCTCTTCGGCGACCTGGGCGAGCACTTCTTCGGCCCGGGCGAGGTCGCCGCGACCCACGGTGAAGGTAAAGTCGGTGGTGTTGTCGCCGGCGACGTTCTGCACGATCACGTCCACCTCGATATTGGCTTTACCAATCGGCCCGAGGATCTTATGGGCCACGCCGGGCATGTCGGGCACACCCAGCACTGTAAGCTTGGCCTCGTCGCGGTTAAACGCGATGCCGGCGATAGTCGGGGCTTCCATTTGTAGATCGTCCTCCAGCGTAATCAGGGTACCGGGGCCTTCCTCGAAACTGTGCAACACCCGCAGGGGCACGCTGTATTTGCCTGCGAATTCCACCGCGCGGATCTGCAGCACCTTGGAACCCATACTGGCCATTTCCAGCATTTCCTCAAAGGTAATGCGATCCAGCCGGCGGGCGCCATCCACCACTCTCGGGTCGGTGGTGTACACGCCATCCACGTCAGTATAGATCTGGCACTCGTCGGCTTTCAGGGCAGCGGCCAGGGCTACCGCCGTGGTGTCGGAACCGCCGCGGCCCAGAGTGGTGATATTGCCGTGCTCGTCCACGCCCTGGAAACCGGCGACCACGACCACATAGCCCTCGTCGAGGTCCGCGTGCAGGCGCTCATCGTCAATGTCCAGAATCCGCGCCTTGGTATGGGCGTTGTCCGTGAGGATGCGCACCTGGCTGCCGTTGTAGCTCTTGGCTTTCACCTTGCGCTTGTTCAGGGCCATCGCCAGCAGGGCGGTGGTCACCTGCTCGCCGGTGGATACCAGGACGTCGAGCTCCCGGGGCACCGGCCGGGGCTGGATTTGCTCAGCCAGGGCAATCAGGCGGTTGGTCTCGCCGCTCATCGCCGACACCACGACCACGACCTCGTGGCCTTCACCGTGGAAGCGCGCGACCTTGTCCGCCACCTGCTCGATGCGCTCGATGCTACCGACGGAGGTGCCGCCGAATTTCTGTACGATCAGGCTCATGGGTGCGCGCGGGGCCCTGTGTTTATTGCCAAAGGGGCGCCATTAAACACTATACGGGCGCCCCTGAAAACCGCGCTTCAGCCGAGACGGCCGGCCACCCACTCGGGCACGGCGCGCAGGGTATCGGGCAGGGCCGACACGTTTGAACCGCCGCCCTGGGCCATGTCGGGGCGGCCGCCGCCCTTGCCGCCCAGGCGGGTGGCAAATTCCTTCATCAGGTCGCCGGCCTTGACCCGGTCGGTCAGGTCCTTGGTCACCCCCGCGGCCAGGGCAATCTTGTCGCCATCCACCGCCGCCAGCAGGATCACCCCGCTGCCGAGCTTGTTCTTGCACTGGTCCAGGGTGTCGCGCAGGGTCTTGGCGTCGCCGCCCTCAACATTGGCCGCGAGGACCTTCACCCCCGCGACCTCCACCGCGCCCGCAGTGAGATCACCGCCGGCGGAGGTGGCAAGTTTCTGTTTGAGGCGGGCAACCTCTTTCTCCAGCTCGCGCGCCTCGGCGCGCAGGGCGCTGACCCGGCTTGCCACCGCATCGCGGCCGCTCTTGACCACCTCGCACACGGCATTGAGCTGCGCGTCCAGTTCATCGATCGCCGCCAGGGCCCCGGGGCCGGTGACCGCCTCGATCCGCCGCACCCCGGAGGCCACCCCGGACTCGGCGGTGATGCGCAGCAGGCCGATATCCCCGGTGCGCTCCACATGGGTGCCGCCGCAGAGTTCCACCGAGAAGTCGGCCTCGCCCATGCTCAGTACACGCACTTCATCGCCGTATTTCTCGTCGAACAGGGCCATTGCGCCCGCGGCCATGGCATCCTCCATGCTCATCAGGCGGGTGGTCACCGGGGTGTTGGCGCGAATCTGGGTATTCACCATCTGCTCAATGGCCTTGAGTTCCTCTGCGGACACCGCCTCGAAGTGGGAGAAGTCGAAGCGCAGGCGCTGGGAATCAACCAGCGAGCCCTTCTGGGCCACGTGCTCGCCCAGTACCTTGCGCAGGGCGGCGTGCAGCAGGTGGGTGGCGGAATGATTCAGGCGGGTGCGCTGGCGCACGCTGTCGTCTACCGCCGCCTCCAGGGTATCGCCGAGCCTGACGGTGCCCTGCAGGACTTTGACGTGGTGCAGGTGATGACCCTGGCTCTTGGTGGTATCGGTCACTTCAAGGCGGGCGCCGCGGGCCTCGAGATAACCGGTGTCGCCCACCTGGCCCCCGGACTCACCATAGAAGGGCGTGCGCTCCAGCACTACCACACCCTCGTCTTCACTGTTCAGGCTCTCGACCTGCTCACCCTCGCGCAGCAGCGCCACCACCCTGCCCTGCCCGGTCAGCGATTCGTAACCGATAAACTCGGTACTGCCTTCCAGGCGCAGAACGGCGTTGTAGTCCACCTTGAAGCTGCCGCTTTCCTGGGAGCGACTGCGCTGCGCGGCCATGGCCGCCTCGTAGCCGGCGATATCCAGGCTCAGGCCCCGCTCGCGGGCGATGTCGTTGGTCAGGTCTACCGGGAAGCCGTAGGTGTCGTAGAGCTTGAACACCACCTCCCCCGGGATTTCCTCACCCTGCAGGCCATCCAGGGCCTCGTTGAGGATCTGCAGGCCGTTATCCAGGGTCTTGGCGAACTGCTCTTCTTCCTGCAGCAGGGCCTTCTCCACCTGTGCCTGGCGCTTCGCCAGCTCCGGGTAGGCCTCGCCCATCTGCGCGACGAGGGTTGCCACCAGCTTGTGGAAAAAGGGCGCATCGGCGCCCAGCTTGTTGCCGTGGCGCACCGCGCGCCGAATGATCCGCCGCAGCACATAGCCACGGCCCTCGTTGCCGGGCATTACCCCGTCCACGATCAGGAAGGCACAGGAGCGGATGTGGTCGGCAATCACGTTCAGTGAGGGGTGTTCCAGCTCGGAGACCTCCAGTACCTCCGCCGCCGCGCGGATCAGGGCCCGAAACAGGTCGATCTGGTAGTTGCTGTGCACGCCCTGCAGCACCGCGGCCACCCGCTCCAGGCCCATGCCGGTGTCCACCGAGGGCGCGGGCAGGGGGTGCATTTCACCGCTGGCGTCGCGATTGAACTGCATAAATACGAGGTTCCAGATTTCCACGTAGCGGTCGAGGTCATCGTCTTCGCTGCCGGGGGGACCGCCGGGGACCTCGGGGCCGTGGTCGTAAAAAATCTCGGAGCAGGGGCCGCAGGGGCCGGTGTCACCCATCTGCCAGAAATTGTCTTCATCCAGGCGCGAGATGCGTTCGCGGGGGAAACCGATGTCCTCTACCCAGAGTTCCTCGGCCTCGTCGTCGGAGACGTGCACGGTGACCCAGAGGCGCTCCGGCGGCAACTTCATTTCCACCGTCAGGAACTCCCAGGCAAAGCGGATCGCCTCGCGCTTGAAGTAGTCCCCGAAGCTGAAGTTGCCCAGCATTTCGAAGAAAGTATGGTGACGCGCGGTATAGCCCACGTTTTCCAGGTCATTGTGCTTGCCGCCGGCACGCACGCAGCGCTGGCTGCTGGTGGCGCGCTGGTAGGCACGCGGGTCGCTGCCCAGGAAGGTGTCCTTGAACTGGTTCATCCCCGCGTTGGTGAACAGCAGGGTGGGATCGTTGGCCGGCACCAGCGAACTGCTGGGGACCCGGGTATGACCCTGGCGCTCAAAATAGGCCAGGAAGGCCTCGCGTATCTCTACGGTCTTCATGCAGTTTCTCGATTGGTCAAAGGTTTAAGGCCTACACCACCATGCGGCTTTCGGCGAGGCTCGCGCCCGCCAGGATATGCAGGTGCAGGTGAAACACGGTCTGTCCCGCGCCGGCGCCGTTGTTCACGATCAGGCGAAAGGCGTCGTCCACCCCCAGCTGGCGCGCGACCTTGCCCGCCGCCAGCATCAGGTGCCCCAGCAGTTCCTGGTGGTCTTCCTCGGCATCCGCGAGGCGGGCGATGGGCGTGCGCGGAATCACCAGCACGTGCACCGGCGCCTGGGGATTGATGTCGTTGATCGCCACGCAATGCTCGTCCTCGTAGACAAACTCGGTGGGGATTTCGCCATTGACGATCTTGCCAAATATGGTGTCAGACATTGGGGTTTTCCTGGTTGTCGGTTGTTGGGCTTTGGCCGAATGAATTCGGCCCTACATGCGGCGTCGGGTCTGACTCCCGTAGGGTCGGATTTATTCGACCCCGTCACCCCGGTGGTATCCGGCCGAATTAATTCTGCCCTACAGGGGTAGCGGTCTGCGATCGTGTAGGGTCGAATTTATTCGACCGGGCACGTCTGTTCGAAAGCTCGGCACTGGCCGACGCTCGTTCCCTGTTCCGCCCGCGCCTAGCCCAGTTTTTCGTCCGCGGTGAGCTGGCGGGCCTCGCTCTCGAGCATCACCGGAATGCCGTCGCGCACCGGATAGGCCAGGCCGCTGGCCTTGCAGACCAGCTCTTCCTTTTCGCGGTCGTATTCCACCGGTGCCTTGCTCACGGGGCACACGAGGATGCTCAGTAACTTGTCGTCGATCATTACGGTCTCAGGCCTGTCAAAGGGTCGCCATTATACGGCCAAGGCCGCACCATTGCACCGTGCGGCCTACTCTCCGGGGGCCGTCGCCCCGGGGGCCTTCGCCCCGGCTGAGGGTGGCGGGGCAGGCATGGGCGGCACCAGCAGCTGCGGGTCGATACGGTGTGTTCGCCAGCTCATGCGCCAGTCCAGGTGGGGGCCCGTGGCGCGGCCTGTGGCGCCGATCTCGCCGATCACGTCCCCGGTGGCCACCTCGTCACCCACCGCCACCTCTACCTTGCTCAGGTGCAGGAAGGAGGAGGACAGGCGGTAGCCGTGGTCGAGGATGATCGTGCCCCCGGAGTAGAACAGGTCCGGCTCCGCCAGGGTCACCACCCCGGCAGCCGGCGCCCGCACCGGGGTCCCGGTGGGCATCGCCACGTCCACCCCGTAGTGGGGGCTGCGGGGCACGCCGTTGTAGATGCGCTGGCTGCCGTAGACCCCCGAAATCCGCCCGGTCACCGGCCAGGCAAAGCCGTCCAGGGCGTCCTGCAGCAGCTCTGGCCGGGCGATGTAGCGCCCCTTGGCGGCGCCCACAAGGGCCCGCTCCCGGGCGATGCGCGCCTGGTGCTCCGGTGAGGGGGTCACCGTGCGCTGGGGCACGCCCTCGATCCGCTGGATGTCATACTCCCGCGATGCCACCGCCAGGGTCTCGCTGCAGGCCACCGGGCCCGACATCACCAGTTCGGCGCTGGCCGGAGCATCGCGACCAAAACCGGCGACCACGGTGCCATCATCGAGCACGTCCAGGGGCTCCCCATCGAGGACCACCTCGGTGCCGGGCGTTACCCGGGCCCAGACCAGCCCCCCCTGGCGAAACTCCCCCTGCCAGTCGGGGCACTCGGCGGTGGCAGTGACGGGGACGCTCAGCAGCGAGCCGCCCCCACAGAGGGCCAGGCAAGCCAGGGCAATACGGCGGCGAACGGACACGGTGCATCTCCTTCCAGTGGCGAAAGCACTTTTCTAACAGGGCGCCGGGCGCGCGTCCAGCCCCCGCTGGCGCCAGCCGTGGCGCGGGCGCTAGAATGCGCGCCATGAGCAGATACCGACCGCCGCGCCGCCGCGGCTCCGCCTACATCACCCCCGAGGGCGAGCAGACCCTGCGCGCGGAACTCAGGCGCCTGTGGAAGGAGGAGCGCCCGGTGGTGACCCAGGCGGTCCACGAGGCGGCCAAGAACGGGGATCGCTCGGAGAACGGCGACTATATCTACGGCAAGCGGCGCCTGCGGGAAATCGACTCGCGGGTGCGCTTCCTCAACAAGCGCCTGGACGAACTCAAGGTGATCGACCGCTCGCCGGACGACACCAGCAAGGTGTACTTCGGCGCCTGGGTGACCCTCGAGGACGCCGCCGGCGAGGAAAGCACCTGGCGGATCGTGGGTCCGGACGAGTTCGACCTGCAGCAGCAGAAACTGAGCATGGACTCGCCCATGGCACGGGCCCTGCTGGGCAAGCGCCTGGACGACGAAGTGCGGGTGCAAACCCCCTCGGGGCCGCAGCAGTATTACATCACCGACATCCGCTACGGCACCCCCTGAGGGCTGCAGGCAGAACCCGTTCTAGAAAGTCCACTCCACACCCACGGAGGCGGTGCGCGGCTTGTTCGGGCGCGCCCCGTCCGGCTGGCGGGACACGATCGCCTGCTCATCCATCAGGTTGTCCACCTTCAGGAAGACCACCGCGGTCGGTGACAGGGCGTAGCGGCTGATCAGGTCGACCACGAACAGGTCCTCGCTGCGCTCGAAACGGTCGCCGCTATTATTGCAGCCCACGCTCATGCACATCTCGTCGATGTACTTGGCCACCAGGTAGTTGTTCCAGCCGATATCGGTTTCCAGCCCGGCGCGCAGGCTGAACACGTTCTCGGGCACCGAGGCGAGCTGATCGCCATCGACAAAGCCGCTGACCGCGTTGTCCTCGCTGATCTCGGCATCGGTGTAGGTGTACATCAGGTCCAGGGGCAGGCTCATCCCCGCCAGCGCAAGCTCGGTACCCGCCTGCAGCTCCAGCCCGCTGATCACCGCCTCCCCGGTGTTAAAGGAGCCGGACGTGGCGCCATTGCTGCAGGGGCTGGCGTTGGAGCAGTTCTCGGTCTTGTTGTCGAAGTCACTGTAGAAACCGACCGCCTCGACAAACCAGCCGCCGTTGTAGCGCAGGCCGGCCTCCCAGTTGGTGCTGGTTTCCGGCTCCTCGTTGGCCACGGCGCCGCCGCCCAAAGGCGAGAAGCCACGGTGGACACCGCCCAGCACCTGCCACCGGGGCGACAGGTCGTAGGTGAAGGACACGCCCGGGAGCCACTCGTCGCTGTCATTGCCGCGGCGGGACGGCGCATCCGAGCGATCCGGGGTGGCGTACTGCCGGCGGCTGGACTCCACATCCTCGTAGCGCAGGGCCAGGTTCAGGTTCAGCGCCTCACTCACCTGCCAGCTGTCTACCAGCCACAGGCTGGTGGCGTCGGCCTCCTCCAGGCGGTTGTCGCCGCCGGTGGCCTCTTCGATGCCGACAAACACCAGCTCGCCGTCGATCTGGTCGTAGATTTCCTCGGGCTGGTAGCGGTCCATCTCGTCCTCGTGCAGGCGGCCGCCGATGGCCAGCTGGTGGGCGCCGAGATCGACGTCGAAGTTGAGGTCAACGCCCCGGGATTCATAGGTCCGGTTGTTGTGCTTGTACTTCAGCCCCAGCGCATCCTCGGTGCCGTCCAGCACACCCTGGGCGAAGCTGTCCCCGGCATTGGCCGCGTCGATAAAATTGCCGCCGCCGCCCAGCTTGAACCAGTCCCGCGCGAACTCGTTGTAATAGCCGATAGCCGTCAGGTTGATGCGCTCGTTCAGGGCCAGCCGATAGGTCAGGCTGTAGCCCTGGTGGTCGTTGTCCATCTCGTCAATGCTGGACAGCCCGTAACGGCGGTTCTCGTCGCGGTCAAAGTCGGCATCGGTCAGGCCGAGGTAGGTCTCGTCCGAGACTTCCTCGGAATACTGGGCTTTGAGCAGCAGGCTCTGGCGCTCGCCCTCCCAGCCCAGCTTGAGCAGGTAGTCGCTGATGTCATAGCCCGAGTCGCGGCTGCTGCGGTCGATATCCTTGAAGCCGTCGCTGCGGCGCTGGGCGGTTTCCAGCAGGACCCCGAAATCACCCGAGCGCCCGCCAAAGCTCGCCAGCAGGTCCGCCTCGCCGTTCTGGCCGTAGCGGAACTGCACCTGCCCCCGGTTGTCCTCGGGAATCGGGGTGGACACCATGTTGATCACGCCGCCGGTGGTCTGGGGGCCGTAGCGCAGCAGGGGCGCCCCCTTTAGCACCTCGATGCTGTGCATGCGCAGGGCGGTGGGGAAGTAGTAGGCAGCCGGGTTGGAGTACGGTGCCGGCGCGATCATCACCCCGTCTTCCATCAGCGTCACCTTGGAGGCGCGCTCCGAGGTGGCGCCGCGGATGCCGATATTCGGGCGGAGGCCGTAACCGTCCTCCTCCTGGATATAGACCCCCGGCACGGTCTTGAGCAGCTGGTTGATATCGTTGGCGGCCTCGATGCGAATCTGCTCGGTGCCGACCACGGCGCCGCTGCCTGGCAGGGTACGCGCCGCCTCTTCGCTGCCGATCACGGTGATCTCTTCCAGGGCCGTGGTTTCCGCCTGGGCGCCCATCGCGGGCGTGACGGTGGCGGCAATGGCCAGTGCCAGAATGCGTTGCTTCATATCTTTTCTCCCCTATCGCGCTGGCGAACCCCGCACGGCAGCGCCAATTCCAATTTGTAAGGCAAACCTTAATGCTAACCATTCTCATTTTCAACACAATATTAGGCAGGGACGGGAAATAATCCCGTGAGTTCAAAATGGCTTCAGAAGCCGGGTGTGCGGGAGGTAGAGGTGGGGATGCGATTAAAGCGCCGGGGCGGGCGGTTCCGCCCCGGCCGAGATATGGCGGGGCCTTAGCCGCCGCCAGTATAGCCGTCCGTAAAGCAGGGCACGCCGTCACCGCAGGTGTCGACAAAGCGGCCCTCGCCCTCGGGGCGCAGGAAGGCGGACTTCTGGGCCTGGGCCTGGCTGTCCTTGCGCGGCAGGCTGTGGGGGTCCTCGCCGAAGTCCGGCTCAAAGGGCGGCGTGTTGGTGATCGGCGGGGCCACGGTACCACCGTCCTCGGCACCGCCACCCAGGGGGCCATCATCCCAGATGGTCAGCACCGAGCCGGTGAACTCCCCGGTGGGCACCGGTTCCAGGGCAAAGTAGGGATTGTCATCGGGGTGACGCCCCATTTCCACCGCGGGAATGCGCAGCGCGGCACCGATACTCCGGGCCATGAACTCGGCGCTCCACATGCTCACCTGGTGATCACCAAAAGCCACCTGCATCAGCACCGCGTGGCGCGGTGTATTGGGCAGGGGCTCGCGCTCAACGTGCACCGTGTAGCCGCTGGCTTCCGCCCGGTCCCAGAGCATCTGCACCATGGACAGGAGGAAGCTCTGGTCCTTGATGCTGGGATAGCCGCCGCCATCCTCACCGGTGCCGCTGCCGCTGAAGAAGGGCGTGAAGGCATCGAAGTCAATGCTGCGCCGCAGCAGGAAGCTGTAGGACATGCCGGGCACGCCGAGAACGCCGCGGGTCACATCCTGGATCACGCCCATCAGGGCGCCGCCGAGAATACCGCCCTGGCTGTTGCCGTCGTAATACACGGTGCTGTTGTCGAACACCGGCTCCCCCCCGGCCTGGAAACCCGGGTCGGCAACGAAGCCGGCGTCGTGCTTGAGCAGGCGCGCCAGGAACATGAAATTAAGCATGCCCTGCTGCTGGCGGTCGAAGAAAGCGGGGATCAGGCTGAAGTCCTGCAGGACCTGGATGGCAAAGCCGACATCCTCGCTGGCAAAGCCGGTCCAGTCCGTGGCACAGAACAGCATCTGGTGATCCAGGGCCATGATGTCCACGTTGTTGCCGGTACCGCCCTGCACTTCCCCGGCGCTGCCCAGCAGGCCGTGGCCATAGAGTGAAGGCCGCGCGACCGCCAGGGGCGGCTGCTCGAAGTCCTCGGCCACGGAACGGGGAATGCGGCAGAAGAAGCGCGCCTCGAACAGGTTATCGCCGTTCAGCCGGTCCGGCAGGCCGTCGTTGGGCTCACCGTAGAAAAACCCGGAACCGGGTGCGCCGTCCTCGCTGTTGAGGAAGTTGGGTACCTGGAAGGTACCGGCCACTTCCCGCGCAATCTGCTCGTCCTCGCCCTCCTGGCAGCCATCGTCGCCGCAGGGGGCAAAATCGGTGACCGCAGTGACGGTGTAGTCAGGCACCGCCCCGCCGAGGTCGGCGAAGGCCTCGTCGCGGATGTGCACCAGGCGCTCGGTGATATTACGGGCGCTGGCCACGGTGAAGTCCCAGGCCAGGTAGAGCTCTTCCCGGGCCACCCCGGCGTCCGCCAGTTCCTCGAACAGCGCCTCCATTGCGGGCCGGCGATCCTCGATCGCGTCGTTGTCGGTGAGCGTGTCGTCGCGGAAGGCCGCAAACACCTCGGGGGCTGCCAGCAGCTCGCCGTCGGCATCCCGCAGGTTGCGCAGGGCCACGATATAGCGCTCGCCGCGCTCGAACTGGACCATGGGCCGGATAATGAACAGCTGCTCGTCCGGGTCGTCGGTATTGGCATCCAACTCGCCGAAAATCAGGTGCTGCTCCCCCGTCTCCGCATGAATCACCACGACCGGCGCTGCCGGGTCCTGGGACTGCTCGAGATCGGTGATGGGTGGCACCCCGGTTGCCTCAAGATCGAGGCCCGGCACCTGGGCGAGAATCATCTGCGAGGGCGAGAAGCCGTCGTTGCGGTTAAACTCGGCGGGATCCACCCGCACCTCCTGCTTGTTGGCAGGCAGCGAGTCGCGCGTCAGGTTGACCCGCAGGCCAGTGTCGCTGTCGGCATCCGCCGTGGTGAACACATTGCTGGGCCAGGGCAGCATGCAGTTCATGCCGTCTAGGATTTCGCAGCGTTCGGCGTCCGGGGTCTCGATGCTGATCGGGGGCGGAGGTGGCTCCGGGGGCTCTACCGGCGGTGCCGGAGCGCGGTCACTGCCGTCCGAGCAGGCAGCGAGGACGCCAAAAACCAAGGTGGCAGCTGCCGTCCGCGCAGCCATTGCGGGCTTGATCATGGGATCTCCTTATCGGTTTTATTTCCCGTAATGCAGCTTAGCCAGCTGCCGGCGGGGCTGCAATGGCCGCGGCGATTATTCCAGGGCGGCGTACACCAGGGCCTCAAGCTGGCCGCGGAAATTGAAGGTACTTGAGGGCATCAGCTGGGTCATAAACAGCACGATCAGCTCTTCCTCGGGGTCGACCCAGAACAGGGTGCTGGCAAGGCCGCCCCAGAAGTAGGCACCCCGGCTCGCGGGATAGCCGTTTTTTACCGGATCCAGCTTGGTCGCAAAACCCAGCCCGAAGCCCACGCCCTCGTGGCCGGTCTCGCCAAATGCGCCCTGGGCGATACTCGCCAGGTCACCCCCACCGGGAAGGTGGTTGCGCGTCATAAAGGCCAGGGTCCGCGGACCCAGCACACGCTGGCCGTCCAGGCTGCCGCCGTTGAGCAGCATCTGGCAGAAGCGGTAGTAGTCGGCCACGGTGGACAACAAGCCGCCGCCCCCGGAGAAAAAACTGCGCTCCCGGAACCGGCTGTCCTGGCCGTCATCGTTCAGCACCATCTCCTTCTGCAGGTTGCGCTCATAGCAGCTGGCGAAGCGGGGCAGCTGGTCGTCGCGGATGTTGAAGCCGGTGTCCACCATGCCCAAGGGCTGGAAAATTACCGCATCGAGATACTCGGGCAGGGTCTGGCCGCTGATCACCTCGATCAGGTGGCCGAGCACATCGGTTGCCAGGGAGTAGTTCCAGCGCTCGCCGGGGGAGAACTCCAGTGGCAACCCCGCGAGCTGCTCGATCATATCCGCCAGGGTGTAGCCCGGCTGGGGGTTACCCACCTGCAGCTTGCGGTAGGCGTAATCGATATTGGATTCCCGCAGAAAATCGTAGGTCAGGCCCGAGGTGTGGGTCAGCAGGTCACGGATGGTCATCGGCCGCCGACAGGGCTCGCGTTCAAACAGCGGGAAGGAGCCGGCCTTGCGCACACCGAGGTCGCGGAAGGCGGGGATGAAACGGTGTACCGGGTCATCCAGGGAGAACAGGCCGCGTTCGAACAGGGTCATCATTGCCACCGAGGTGACCGGCTTGGACATGGAGTAGATGCGGAACACGGTGTCCGCGGTCATCGGCTGCTGCCGCTCCCGGTCCCGCTGGCCCGCGACATCCAGGTAGCAGGGCCGGCCCGCCCGGGCGACCAGGGTGACACAGCCGGGAATTTTCCCGGGCGCCACATAGGCGCGGCGCAGGTGCTCTCCAATGCGGTCCAGCTGCGGGGCGTTCAGGCCCACCGTTTCAGGGGCGACACAGTCCATGGCTTCTCCTCGGCGCGGTTGCGGAGACACAGTGTCGGGGAGGTCACCGGGCAAGGCAAGTGTCGGCGGCGCCTCAGAACAGCGCCATCGCCGCCAGGCGCTCGCGCAGGGCCGGCAGCAGTTCAGCCTCGAACCAGGGATTGCGGCGCAGCCAGAGATTGTTACGCGGCGAGGGGTGCGGCAGGGGCAGGTAGCGCGGCCCGAAATCCCGCCAGCGCCGCACCCGGGACGTCAGCGTTTCCCCCGGATTCTCCAGGTAATAGGCCTGGGCGTAACGCCCCACCAGCAGCACCAGCTCCAGCTGTGGCATCTGCGCGAGCAGCGGCTCGTGCCAGCGGGGCGCGCAGGCGGCGTCCGGCGGCAGGTCGCCCGAGGCGCCCCTGCCGGGGTAGCAGAAGGCCATGGGCATGATCGCTACCCGGGAAGTGTCGTAGAAGCGATCCTTGTCCAGGGCCAGCCAGTCACGCAAGCGGTCGCCACTGGGATCGTCCCAGGGCACACCGCTGGCGTGTACCCGGGTGCCCGGCGCCTGGCCGACGATCAGCAGGCGCGCGGTCGCTGCCGCCCGCAGCACCGGGCGCGGGCCGAGGGGCAGGCGCTCCTCGCAGTGACGGCAGGCCCGCACCTCGTCCAGCAGGTCCGCCAGGGGCAAGGTATCAGGCACCGGCGAGGCCCCACCTGCCGGCGGCCCGGCCGGCGCCGCGAGGCTGTGCAAAAAGTGTGCAATTCGTTGCCCGCCCTACAGCCGGCTGATAATATCGCGCGCTCAAAATTACTCCCCCATTCCGGCTATAGTTACTGACTATAGTCAGTACTTCTGGAGCCCGCATGAGCCGCCCGTCCCTGCACGACCTCGAACACCATCAGGACTTCATCCAGCGCCATATCGGCCCCACGGTGGAGCAGCAGCAGGAAATGGCCCGGGAACTGGGCTATGCCAGCGTGGATGCGCTGATTGACGACACCGTCCCGGCGGCCATTCGTCGCCAGCAGCCCATGGACCTGGCGGGTGCCCGCACCGAGCAGGCGGTCATCGCCCGGCTGCGCGAGATCGCCAGCGAGAACGTGGTCAACAAATCCTACATCGGCACCGGCTACCACCCCACCTATACGCCGCCGGTGATCCAGCGCAACGTGCTCGAGAACCCGGGCTGGTACACCGCCTACACACCCTACCAGCCGGAAATCTCCCAGGGCCGGCTGGAGGCACTGCTGACCTTCCAGCAAATGGTGATGGACCTGACGGGCATGGAGCTGGCCAATGCCTCCATGCTCGACGAGGGCACGGCGGCGGCGGAGGCGATGACCCTGCTGCAGCGGGTGAACAAGAAAAACCGCAGCCAGACCTTTATTGTCGCCGAGGACTGCCACCCCCAGACCATCGCCGTGGTCAGGACCCGCGCCTCGGCCCTGGATATCGACGTGGTCGTGGGCCGCCCCGAGGAACTGCTGGGCAGCACCGACGCCTTCGGCGCATTGCTGCAGTACCCCGGCACCTATGGCGACATCCACGATATCGAGCCCCTGATCGCCACCGCCCACGAGGCGCAGACCCTGGTGACCGTCGCCGCCGACATCATGTCCCTGCTGTTGCTGAAATCCCCCGGTGCCTGCGACGCCGACGTGGTTGTCGGCAACACCCAGCGCTTCGGCGTGCCCATGGGTTTTGGCGGGCCCCACGCCGCCTTCTTCGCCACCCGCGACGCCTACAAGCGCTCTACCCCCGGGCGCATTATCGGCGTGTCCATCGACCGCCTCGGCAACCAGTCCCTGCGCATGGCCATGCAGACCCGGGAGCAGCACATCCGCCGGGAGAAGGCGACCAGCAACATCTGCACCGCCCAGGCCCTGCTCTCGATCATGGCGGCCTTCTACGCCATGTACCACGGCCCCGAGGGCCTGCGCCGCATCGCCCAGCGGATCCAGCGCCTGACCAGCCTGCTGCAGCGGATGCTGGCCACCGCCAACCTCACCCCCGACAACGACAGCTGGTTCGACACCCTCACCTACACCGTGGGCAGTGACCGGGATACGATTGTCGAGCGCGCCCTCGCCCAGGGCTGCAACCTGCGCCTGATCGGCGAGGACCGCGTGGGCATCGCCCTGGACGAAACCACCACCGCCGCGGATGTAGACCGCCTGGTGGAGATCCTGACCGGCAAGCACCCCACCAGCCCCGCAACCAGCATCGACGAAGAAGTGGCGGAATTTGACGGTATTCCCAACGCCCTGCGCCGGGATGTTGACTACCTGCAACACCCCCTGTTCAGTGACTACCACTCGGAAACGGAAATGCTGCGCTACATGCGCCGCCTGGAGGACCGGGATATCGCCCTCAACCGGGCGATGATTCCGCTGGGCTCCTGCACCATGAAGCTCAACGCCACCACGGAAATGCTGGCGGTGACCTGGCCGGAGTTCGCCGGCATCCACCCCTTCGCGCCCCCGGAGCAGACCCGAGGCTACCAGCGCCTGCTGGAGGAGCTGGAGCACATGCTGCTGGAGTGCACCGGCTACGATGCGATCTCGATGCAGCCCAACGCCGGCTCCCAGGGCGAGTACGCGGGCCTGCTCGCGATCAAGCGCTACCACGAGAGCCGCGGCGACGATCAGCGCAAGGTCTGCCTGATCCCCTCCTCCGCCCACGGCACCAACCCCGCCAGCGCCGCCCTCGCGGGCATGCAGGTGGTGATTGTCGAGTGTGACCGCAAGGGCAACGTCGACATGGCCGACCTGCGCGCCAAGGCCGAACGCCACACCGAGGACCTCGCCTGCATCATGGTGACCTACCCCTCCACCCACGGCGTGTTCGAGGAATCGATCATGGAGCTGTGCGAGGTGGTGCACACACACGGCGGCCAGGTGTATGTGGACGGCGCCAATCTCAACGCCCTGGTGGGCCTGGCAGCCCCGGGCAAGTTCGGGGCCGACGTGTCCCACCTGAACCTGCACAAGACCTTCTGCATTCCCCACGGCGGCGGTGGCCCGGGCATGGGCCCGATCGGCGTGGGCGAGCATCTCAAGCCCTTCCTGCCCACCAACCCGGTGCGCCCGGTGCCGGGACTGGATGAGAACAACGACGTGGTCTCTGCCACGCCCTACGGCAGCGCATCCATCCTCCCCATCTCCTGGGCCTACATCGCCCTGATGGGGGGCGAGGGCCTGGCCCACGCCTCCAAGGTGGCAATCCTCAGCGCCAACTACATCGCCCACCGGCTCAAGGACCACTACCGCATCCTGTACACCGGCACCACCGGCAACGTGGCCCACGAGTGCATTGTGGATATCCGGCCGCTGAAAGAATCCAGCGGGATCTCCGAGGAAGACATTGCCAAGCGCCTGGTGGATTTCGGTTTCCACGCCCCGACCATGTCCTTCCCGGTGCCCGGCACCCTGATGGTCGAGCCCACGGAATCCGAGTCCCTGGCGGAGCTGGACCGCTTCTGCGACGCGATGATCACCATCCGCCAGGAAATCCAGGCGGTGGAAGACGGCCAGCTCGATCCCAAGGACAACCCCCTGAGCAACGCCCCCCATACTCTGGCGGACGTGACCGCCAACGAGTGGCCCCATCCCTACAGCCGCGAGCAGGCCGCCTACCCGGTCCCCGGCCTGCGCCAGAACAAGTACTGGGCGCCGGTCAGCCGGGTGGACAATGTGTATGGGGACCGCAACCTGTTCTGTGCCTGCCCGGCGATTGACAGTTACCGCGAGTCTTAACCGTTTGTAGCGAGCGCGTGCAGTTGCTAGCGAGGACAAGCTGGTTGGAACAGGCGCTGCCGTGGCGGCATTTGGTCAAAGCCGCGATCAGGTTGCTTCAGGGGTAAACGCAGGAAGCGGAAATTGACGCACAAAAAAGCCCGCCGGAGCGGGCCTACATGGGAGCTCTATTTAAGCCTTGCGCCACAGTCTCAGGCCGAGGAGGCCCAAGCCGAAAAGCGCTATCGTTGCCGGGGAGGACACTGCGCCGGTGGGTGCCAGGGAAACCTGCCAGCTGCTAGCGGGGGCGTCGAAGAAATCGTTCGTTCCCAAATACCCATTTCCGCTTATCTCCACACCATCCTGGTACAAGTAAGCGGAGGCTCCACCGTTGTCAACGCCGGTAAAGCTGCTGGAGCCCTGGAAATTGGCTGCCACGACGTTGCCTGCAGCGTCAGTGGCAAACTGTGGGCTTGTTGCATTGAACCAGTTTGTCGTCGAATCGCTCCATGTCGCTGAGTAAACACCCGACGTCCACGTAGCGCTGATGATGTCCACAATATCCCAGCTCTGACTCAGGAAGCCGGAACCGCCATTGTCAAAAATCAGGTTCAGGGACGAAGAATCACCTACCGCAACCCCATAGGGATTCGCATCTGCGAAGGTTACGTCCGAATTGAAGGTGAAAACGATTGGGCTGGCAAGCGCGCCCTGCGTCGCGAACAGTGCCACGATAGCGAATCCGATACTTCTCCACATTCCCATAAAAACCTCTCCAATAATCATTTACGCTCGCCGAGGAATTTAGCAGTTTTTATTCCAGAAAAGCCTAATCTTAATATATTCAGTAAGTTACCGCAGTTTTGTGCTTTGGCTGACCAGCCGCCCACGCCGGATTGTCAAATAAACCGACACCAAGATACATGTCGATCCCCCCATGGCGGATGCGGATAGTGGTTAAGTCACAAGGCCAAGATTCGGGACTTACTCTTTTCAACTGGCAATAAGAAGACAGTTTACTTATTTTGGGCTTAATGGAACCAAGAGGGAATCTAATAGACCAGACAAACTGCCTCCATAAACCCGGTCAGGTCTCAGGGAAGAAAAACGTAATCACATGTTCCCATTGAATTCGCCAGCATTGTTTTCCCCCCACCCCTGCCGCCGGGGGCTAAGGCAACGGGCAGCTCTCACAGGGTGCTGCCTGTATCTTTGCGCAATGTCGGTTCAGGCTCACCTCCCGGCCGCCTACGGCCTGGATTACCTGCGCGCGGACGCCGTGGATGCGGCGACCGTCGACGTGGGCGAGGAGGATAATGGATCCGCAGATACAGCCATCGATCCGGCGCCCTATCTGGTCGCGGTCCGCGAACTGGAACTGGGTCGGGGCCCCTATGCCGCCGGGCTCAGCGAACCGCTCAACGCCCTCGCCCGCTATCACGCCGACCAGGATAAGCTCAGGCAGGCGCTGGCGCTTTACGATCGCGCCATCCATGTCGAGCGCGTCAATGGCGGCCTGGACAGCACCCGGCTGTTGCCGCTGCTGCGGGAACAGGCGGCACTGTACCGCAGCCTCGGCGACACGGAAGGCCTGGATCGCGCGTATCAGCAGATGTTCCGGGTGCACGGGGCCGGCAGGCCGCCCTACTCCCCGACGCGCCTGCAGGGCGCACTGGAATACTACGCCTGGCAGCGCGAGGCCATCGCCCTCGCGGACGGGCGCGACGCCGAGTCGCGCCTGGTGAACCTGCTCGAGGAGACCCAGCAGCTGCTGGAAGATTACCTGCAGGATTCCGCGGCCGACGCCGCGGGGCATTTGCAGTTACTGCGCAGCCAGCTGGACAACCTCTATGTCCTGCGCGGCCTGGATCCCGACACCCTGGTCACCAATCTCGAGGAGACCGGCGCGGCGGGCCAGCGGCTCCAGGCCTGGCAGCGGATCGCGCTCAGCCGTGGCGTTGACCTGATCAAGGAATATCCGCAGCAGTGGCCCGGCGGTGACGCATTGACCCTGGCGCGGCTGCAGCTGGAACTCGCCGACTGGTACCAGTGGAACAGCAAGTGGCGCACAGCCCGGGAAATCTATGCCCAACTCTGGCACTGGATGGGGACGCGGGGGCTCGAAGACGAACGGGAAGGCTGGCTGGGACAGCCGGTGGAACTGCCCGCGGGGCGCTTGTTCGGCGTTCGCCAGCCCGCTGCATCAGGGCCCGCGACCCTGCAGTTCGACGTCTCCGCCAGTGGCCAGGTGCGCCAGATCAGCCTGGCGGGGGGTGCCGAGGACCCGGGCTACAAGATTCGCCGCCTGCTGCGGGACTGCCACTTCCGGCCGGCCTTCGCCGACGGCGAGGCGATTGCAACGACGGGCCTGGTGCGGTCCTACGTTGAGCTCGAGTAGGGCCCGCGACGCAGGACAGCTCCTCAGTGCATCTTCGCCAACAGGTCCTTCTGCAGTACCCGGCTCAGATACAGGTACACGCAGCCGGCACCGCCGAGAATAAACACCACGGCCTTGAGCGATGAGCGCAGGCCGTCGGCGCTGGCATCCAGGCAGGCCTGGGCCTTGACCTGGCCCAGGGCCGTCAGCAGTTCGCTTTCACTGCCCTTGCAGAAGGTCAGGTCGAGTTCCGCGGCGAAGGGCGAGGCGGCCAGGTTGCCACCCATGAAAATATCGCTGAGTACACCCACTGCCAGGGGCCCGAGCCCATAGCCGATCAGGTTGACGATAAACAGGAAGATCGCCACCGCAGTGGCCCGGGAACGGGTGCTGACCACGCCCTGGCAGATCGTGTACTGGGCGCCCAGGTAGCTGTAGTGGAGAAGCCCGGCCACCAGCATCAGCGCCAGGGCGGTGTAGGCGCTGTCGGCCATGATGCCTAGCACGTAAAAGGGCACCGACAGCAGCAGGCCCACCCCGGGAATCCAGGCCACGCAGTTATGGAAACGCTCGCTGACGCGCTCGGTCAGGTAGCCGGCGAAGAAAGCCCCACAGGATGCCGCCAGCCCCAGGGGCACCGCGACCTGGGTCGCGACCTCGCCGACGGACATGCCGTGGGTACGCTGGAAAAAGGCCGCCTGGAAGTTAATCAGGCCGTAACCGACAAAGGCCACGGCGGTGGCAGCGATCGCATTGAGCCAGAAGCTGCGCTTGCTCGCCAGCTCCTTCAGGGTCTCGCGAAAGCCCATGCTTGCGACCTGGGGCGTGCCGGGCGGGTCGGCATAGCCCCGCGGCGGCTCCTTGATCGCAAATAGCAGGGCGATGCCAATAATGACTCCGGGAATCCCCAGCACCAGGAAGGCCTCGCGCCAGGAAAACATATCCGCGATGGGCCCGCCAAAGGCGTTGGCCAGGACGCCACCGATGGTAATGCCCAGGGAATAGGTCGCCAGCGCCCGGGCGCGACTGCGGGGCGGAAAATAGTCGGCGATCAGGGAGTTGGCCGGCGGCGTGCAGCCCGCCTCGCCGATGCCCACCCCGATGCGGAATATCAGCAGGGAGAGGAAGCCGCCGGCAATCCCGCACAGGGCGGTCATGCCGGACCACAGCACCACGCTGGCGGCAATGATCCGGACCCGGTTGTAGCGCTCGGACAGGCGCGCGATGGGAATGCCCATCAGGGTGTACATCAGGGCGAAGCCAAAGCCCGAGAGCAGGCCGAACTGCCAGTCCTGCAGGCGGAATTCCTCGATTATGGGCTGCGCCACCACCCCGATCAGCACCCGGTCAATAAAATTGAGGGTGTAAACCAGGGTCAGGGAGTAAAGCACGAAACTGCGGTAGCCGGGGGTACCGAAGCCCTCACCGGTGTAGGACCGGGGAGCGGTCTGGGTCGAATCCATGAGCGGGTTCCTGTCTTATCGTTATGCTGGCGGTTCGCCGCTCCCGCGGCGACCACGTGGGCACACGTTACTACAAGCGCGCGGCTTTTGCTGCGGCCGGCGAGTCGCCTGTTTCATGGCCAGGTGGTCGCATTGTCCGCGAAGCCGGGTAACACCGCCTCGACCACACAGAAGCGCTGGCCGGTAGGTGCTTCCATCACGCACCAGGAGGCCACCTCGCCGATTTTTTTTGCCCCCAGGGATTCCAGGCGCTGCACCTCGGCCGGGATATCGTCGGTCTCGATATCCAGGTGCACGCGGCTGGGGTGATCCACCCGCTGCACCTCCACGTGCAGGGCCCCGGTGGGGTCCAGCAGCTCGGTATACTTCTCGCCCTCGGCATCGGCAAAGGGCCGGGTCTGCATACCCAGGGCGGCGCCCCAGAAACCGGCCGCTTCAGCCAGGTCGGTGGTCTGGCAGTCGATGATAAAGCCCGCGAGTTTACTCTTGTGCATGAGTCCCTCCTGCAAGGTCGTGTGTGCCTTGAATCAGATAATCAGGCAAGCATGGCAATAGAACGCCGCGGCCCAGCACCGACTTCAGGTCCATCAGCACGCCGGCGTCGATAGACCCGGGGATGGGAGAGCGCTCCACAGCGGGTAATGCCTCAGGGCATGCGGATAACCAGGTTGCGAATCTCGGTCATGTCTTCCATGGCAAAGCGGATGCCCTCGCGACCCAGGCCGGAGTCCTTGACCCCGCCGTAGGGCATATTGTCGACCCGGTAGGAGGGTACGTCGCCAATCACCACACCACCCACGTCGAGTTCGTCCCAGGCCTGCTGGACCTTGTAGAAGT
Source organism: Sediminihaliea sp. (assembly GCA_965222335.1). Taxonomy (GTDB): domain Bacteria; phylum Pseudomonadota; class Gammaproteobacteria; order Pseudomonadales; family Halieaceae. Next base: position 989,643 of record OZ244944.1, read on the forward strand.
CCCGGGTGAACAGCCCCGCCTGAAGGCCGAACTTGGAGTCGTTGACCTCCGCCAGGGCGGAATCAAAGTCGCTGAAGGCAGACAGTATCGCCAGCGGACCAAAGGCCTCCTCGGTATAGGCACTGCAGTCGCGGGGCACATTTTCCAGCAGTGTCGCCTCCAGCATGGCGCCGTCGCGGGCACCGCCGCAAAGCAGCGTCGCCCCTGCCGCGACCGCTTCCTGTATCCAGCCGTCCAGGCGGGCGGCCTCGCCCTCGGAAATCATCGGGCCGATGAAGGTGTTCTCGTCTCGCGGGTCCCCCGCCACCAGGGCACGGGTGCGCTCGACCAGGCGATCGCGCACATCCGCGTACAGTGACTCGTGGATGATGATCCGCTGCACCCCGATGCAGGACTGGCCCGACTGGTAGAAGGCGCCAAAAATAATCCGCTCCACGGCGTCCTCGACGTCGGCGTCATGATCCACGACCACCGCGGCATTGCCGCCGAGTTCCAGGACCACCTTTTTCTTGCCCGAGCGGGCCTTCAGGGCCCAGCCAACGTCCGGGGAGCCGGTGAACGAGAGCAGCTTGAGGCGATCATCCACGGTGAACAGGTCGGCGCCGTCCCGGGAACAGGGCAGGATGGAGAAGGCCCCCGGCGGCAGGTCGGTCTCGGCCATGACCTCCCCCATGATCAGCGCCCCCAGGGGCGTGCGGGACGCGGGCTTCATCACAAAGGGGCAGCCCACGGCCAGGGCCGGGGCGATCTTGTGGGCCGCCAGGTTCAGGGGAAAGTTAAAAGGCGAGATAAACGAGCAGGGTCCGATGGGCACGCGCTTCCACATGCCCCGGTAGCCCCTCGCCCGCGGCGAGATATCCAGGGTCTGCAGCTCGCCGCCGAGGCGGGTCGACTCCTCGGCGGCGATGCGAAAAGTGTCGATCAGGCGGGTGACCTCGCCGCGGGCGTCCTTGATCGGCTTGCCCGCCTCGATGCACAGCGCCAGGGCCAGCTCGTCGAAGCGCTCGCGGAAGCGGGCGACGCAGTGGTCCAGCACTTCCTGGCGTTCATAGGCCGCCATCCGCGCCATTGGCGCGGCCGCAGACACCGCCGCGGCAATACCGGCATCGATAGCCGCCGCATCCGCGAGCGCGACGCGGGTGGCCACCTCCCCGGAATACTTGTCGGTGACCGCCAGATCAGTGTTGGGGGACTCGGCGCGATTGGCCAGGTAATAGGGATAGCTCGGCAGCAGCTCAGTCATCACGGCTCCTTCGGGGGCAGAGGCTCGCCGTCATCGTCGCGGCGAGGCTTCCTAAGCGTAGCAGCCCGGGCCGGGACCTGCCGGTTTAACGTCAGCCGGGGCGCCCAGGCAATACGATTTGCTATACCAACAATCCTGCAATCGCCCGGGGGCTCAGACTCCCGGGCCCCACTGGTTTATAGTGCCCGCTGCTAAGGTTAATCGTGGGGCAAGCAGATGTTTTACGGCTGGCGCATCGTGGGCGGGGTGTTTATCGCCCAGATGTTTATAACGGGCTTTATGACCTATTCCTTCGGGCTGTTTATGGTGCCCCTGCAGGAGGCCTTCGGTGCGACCCGGGCCCAGGTCAACCTGGGGATGACCGCGGTAACCCTGGCCGGGCTGCTGGCGTCGCCCATTATTGGCGTTCTCGCAGACAAGTTCTCCATGCGCGCACTGATGGGGGCCGGGGCGGTAATCTTCGCCGCGGGGCTCTATGGCCAGTCCCTCACCACCAGCATCTGGCAGTTCGTGGCCGTGTTCGGCCTGTCGATCTGCCTGGCCAGCCTGCTCCTCGGCCCCCTCACCGGCTCCACAACCCTCTCACGCTGGTTCAGCCGCCGCCGGGGTCGCGCCCTGGGGATTGCTGCCGTGGGCACCTCGGTGGGCGGCCTGGTGTTGCCCGTAGTGATCGGTTACTGGATCGCGAGCGCGGGCTGGCGCGAGGCCCTGCAGTACCTGTCGCTGGCGGTCGCGGTGATTGTGCTGCCGGTGGTGGTCGCGGTGATCCGCAGCCACCCGGGCGAACTCGGCCTGCACCCGGATGGCGATGCCCCGGATCCCGACGCCTCGGCGCGCTCCGCGCCGGCGATCGGCCTGGGGCAGATCGTGCGCCACCCGGCCTACTGGTATATCGGCCTGAGCATCGGCATTCTGTTCAGCGTTTACTCGGCCCTGATGGCCAACCTGGTCGCCTACGCCCAGGGCGTGGGCATCAGCCTGGAAGCGGCCAGCGCCCTGATGACGGTGATCGCCGGCGCGGGGCTGACCGGCAAGATACTGTTCGGCATGGCGGCCGACCGGATGAGCAAGCGCCTCGCCCTGTGGCTGGCAATGGCCCTGGTGTTTGCCGGCGTACTCATGCTGTTCATGGAACCGGGTTACATGCTGATGGTGGTGGCCTGCACCAGCATCGGCCTCGCCGCCGGGGGCATGCTGCCGGTGTGGGGCGCGATGCTGGCCGAGGTCTTCGGGGTGGTCAGCTACGGCCGGGTGATGGGGCTGATGAACCCGCTGATCACGATGCTGGTGATGCCGGGCTTCGTGATCACCGGTTATCTCTTTGATACCACTGGCAGCTACCAGAGTGCCTTCGTGATGTACCTGGTGCTGCTGGGCATCTCAGCGCTGGTCCTGACCCGCCTGCGGATCCCGGCGCCGGAGGACGTGCCGGCCTGAGCCGGCACACCTACAGTTTCTCGAAGTCGTCCGTCAGCAGGCAGTCAAAGCGCAGGGCGTCGTACTGGCGCACGCCCGCCGCCGCCTCTTCACTGAGCACCTCGCGGGCCACCGCGTCATCCAGGGCCTCCTCGAGATCGTCGCCGTGAATCTCGCCCTTGCTGCGGGCACGGTTGAAGCGCTGCCAGTCATCGTCCACGCGCAGCAGGGTCTGGTAGGTGTGCTCCACCCGGCCCACGGCATCCTCCGGGTCATCACTGACGTAGATGCGCGAAGCCAGCAATTCACGCACCGGGTTGGGCTCCATGATCAGGTCGCCAAGACCGCGGATCTGCTCGTCTGAGGGCGCCGGGTACCGACCCCCCAGCGGGAAACACATCACGCGCAGGGCCAACCCCAGCCAGCGCACCGGGAAGTTGGAGAGGAAGCCCAGCAGGGCCGTCTCGGCCTTGTGGAAGGCCTGGGTCAGGGCGAAGTCCGCATGCGCGTCCAGCGCCTCTCCCGGCTGCTGGTGCTCACGGAACTTCAGGATCGCGCAGGCAATAAACAGCTGGCTGTGCACATCGCCAAGGCGCGCTGACAGCAGCTCGCGACGCTTGAGGTCACCGGCAAGCACCCCGAGCGCCACGTCGGAACAGACCGCGAGCGCGGCGCTCATGAGATTGATTTGCTGGTACCAGCGCTTACCGAAGGCATCTGCACCGGCGGGCGTGGGGCTGAAGCGGGCACCCGAGAAGCTGAATAACTTCAGCCGCGTGATATTCGAGAAGACGTGCCCCAGGTGCTGCATGAACAGAGGGTCGAAGGCGCGCAGGCCGTCCTCGGGGTCCTCCTGTTGCAGCGTGAGCATTTCATCCACCAGGTAGGGATGGCAGCGCATGGCCCCCTGGCCAAAGATCATCAGGGAGCGGGTCAGGATATTGGCGCCCTCCACCGTGATCGCTACCGGAATGCCGCGGTAGGGGAAGGCCAGGAAGTTGCGCGGACCCATCTGGATCGCGCGCCCGCTGACCACGTCCATCCCGTGGTTGACGCTGGTGCGCATCAACTCCGTGGCATGGTACTTGGCCATCGCGGTGATCACCGAGGGCGCTCCGTCGTCCAGGCTGCGGGTCACCAGCTCACGCATTGCCTCCAGGGTAAAGGCGGTGGCGGCAATGTCGGCAGTCGCCTCCTGCACCCCTTCGAACTTGCCCACCTCCAGGTTGAACTGGCGGCGGATACGGGAAAAAGCGCCCACGGTCAGGTAATTCAGTTCGCCGCTGGCGGTGGCCAGGGCCGGCAGGGAGATACCTCGGCCGACACCCAGGCACTCGATCAGCATGCGCCAGCCCTTGCCGGCCATGCTCGCGCCGCCGATGATCCAGTCCAGCGGGATAAACACGTCCTCGCCAATAATGGGGCCGTTCTGGAAAGGCGTGCCCGGGTTGTGCCGGGTACCGATCTTGACCCCGGGATGGTTGGCGGGCAGGAGGGCACAGGTGATCCCGTAGTCCTGTTTGTCAGGATCGCCCATCAGGCCGTCGGGATCGCGCAGCTGGAACGCCAGGCCGACCACGGTCGCTACCGGCGCCAGGGTAATCCAGCGCTTGCGGAACGTTAGGCTCAGACCGAGGACTTCCTCGCCTTCAAACTCACCGCGACAAACGACGCCTACATCGGGGATGGCGCCGGCGTCGGAGCCGGCTTCGGGCCCCGTGAGGCCGAAGCAGGGAATCTCCTCGCCAGAGGCCAGGCCGGGCAGCCAGCGCTGCTTCTGCTCATCGGTGCCGTACTTCATCAGCAGCTCGCCCGGGCCGAGAGAATTGGGCACCATCGCCGTGACCGCGCCGGTGATGGAGCGACTGGCGATCTTGCTCATGACCCGGCTCTGGGCGTAGGGGCTGAAGTCGCGGCCACCGTATTCACGCGGGATAATCAGGCCGAGAAAGCCCTTGTCCTTGATGAACTGCCAGGCTTCCTCGGACAGGTCCTTGGCCAGGTGTACTTCCCACTCATTGATCAGGCCACACAGGGTCTCTACCTCGTCGTCGAGGAAGGCCTGTTCCTCGGCTGTCAGCTTTGGTGGCTGGATCGCGCGAAACTTGTCCCAGTCCGGGCGGCCGCTGAACAGGTCTTTCTCCCACCAGGTGGTGCCGGCGTCCAGCGCCTCCTGCTCGGTTGAGCTCATCGGCGGCATGCCCCGCTGAAGCACGCCGTAGACCGGGCGGCTGAGCAGGGACAGGCGCGCCGGCGCGTAATTAAGTACCGCCACTGCGCCCAACACCGGCACCAGGACCCACCACATACCCGGCGTGAACTGGGCCAGCACAAACAACGCGCCAACCAGGATCACCGAGCCGGCGAACAGGCTCGCCCGGTAGTAGAGCAGTGCTGCCAGCACGGCAATGGCGATCAGGATTGATAACAACATGAGGGTTCCTCCGGGAACGCTGAACGCGCGAATACGGTCATTACTCTGGCACAGTTTAGCGGGATGGACCAGCGAGTGCAGCGATGGTGGGCGTGGCAGGCCCTTGAAAAAACACCGCCAGACCCTATATCAAACAGTGCCCGGCCGGGTCTTACCCAGAGCGGCCCAGGGCAAACAAACTGTGTTTAACGTGTTGCTTCTTAGCGAGGATATGTCATGAACACCATTGATTTTGCACCACTGTATCGTAACAGCGTCGGTTTCGACCGTATGGCCAACCTGCTGGATGCCGCCTTCCGCGGAGATTCAGCCGGCACCAGCTATCCGCCCTACAATATCGAGTCCCTGGACGACACGCGCTACGCGATCACGATCGCCGTGGCCGGCTTCCAGCGCAGTGAGCTCGACATCCATGTAGAGCGCGGCGTGCTGACCGTGAGCGGCCGCAAGGCGGAAGAAGGCGACCGCAAGTACCTCTATCGTGGCATCGCCAACCGCGCTTTCGAGCGGAAGTTCAACCTGGCGGAGCACGTCGAGGTAACCAGCGCCTCCCTGGACAACGGTCTGCTGACCATCAGCCTGGTCAAGGAGTTGCCCGAGGCCATGAAACCGCGGCAGATCGCCATCGACTCGGCAGCGCTGGAGCACGACCAGGACACTGATCGCCAGAACGAAGCTGCCTGACCAACCCGGCCCGCTCCCCGCGCGGGCCAAAAAAAGGGGTCAGATCCCTTTTTCTTGAAAAAGGGATCTGACCCCTTTTTTTGGCCTTTTTCTTAGTCCCAGCTGCCGTGGACGAGTTGTCCGTCCATCACGGTCACCTCAACTTCTGCCTCGTGGATACGGTAGACATCCATTTCGAACAGGTTGTCTGACAACACCACGAGGTCTGCCTGCTTGCCGGCCTCCAGCGAGCCGATGCTGTTTTCCAGGCGCAGCTGGTAGGCGGCGTCGCGGGTGTAGCCCTTGATCGCCTGTTCCAGGGAAATCCGCTCGCTGGCTTTCGGCTGGACCGGAAAATCGCTGTCGCCCGCGGGCTGGCGGGTCATTGCCATCTCGATGTTGTACAGGGGGTTCAGGCCGTCCAGGCCGATCCAGCTGGCCGGGTAGTCGCTGCCCAGGGTCACCCGGGCGCCGCCGGCGGCGATCGAGGCCAGGGGGTAGTGCTGGGCCAGGCGCTCCTTGCCCAGGAATTCCTCGGCGATGTCGTCATACACGTACCAAGTGGGCGTGGACTGGGCAATCACCCCGAGGCTGCCAAAGCGCGAGACATCATCCGGGTTGACGATTTGCACATGGCACAAAGTGAATCGCGAATCGCTGTCCGGTACCTGGGCACGCACCTGTTCCACCATGTCCAGCCCCAATCTCACCGCGGCATCTCCCAGGGTATGCAGGTGGACATCGGTATCATCTCGGGCTGCCTGCAACACGACCGCACGGGCCTGGGCCGCGGGCACCAGCAGCTCCGCCATATGCCCCTCCGGCTCGCGATAGGGCTCGAGCATGAAAGCAGTCTGCGCCTCCACAGTGCCGTCCAAAGATATCTTCAGGACCCGAAGATCAAAAAATTCCGAATGAAATCGGTCTTGCAGGGAAGCCAGGTCGCTCAGCGCAGTCCCCAGCGAGGTTTCATTGTTGACGTAGTGCGAGCCCACGATTCGCAGCGGCAGATCATCCTCAGCCACGAGCCGGTCCATCAGTGAGAGGTTCATTTCGTCGACCCCCATACCCGCATCAAAAGCAGCGGTGATACCCATTGCTGACATGGTCTGGAGAAAGGAATCTGCGCCGCGAGCGAGCAGCTCCGGCGTCATGCCACCGAGTTTCTCAATCACCCATTCGAAGGCATCGCTTTCGATCAGCCAGCCCGTCGGCCGCCCGTCCGGATACCGCTTGTAGTAGTGTCGCCCGGGTTGTGGATCCTGAGTATCGCCGGTCAGCCCGACCTTGCGCATCGCCGCTGTATTAATCCACGCCGTGTGACCTCCCTCGTCGATCAGTATCACCGGCCGGTCCGAGACCACCTCATCCAGTTGCTCTGCGGTAGGGCCCTGCTTGCCAAAAGCTGCGCCCAGGAAGCCGTTGCCGATCACCGGGTTCTGCTGCGGGTAGGCTGCGGCGTGCGCCGCCACCGCCGCCAGCACCTCCTCGGGGCTCATTTCCGGCCCGAGTTTGGCCGCATGAACTGTGGGGAAAGTTGACGCAACATGCATATGCGTGTCGATAAACCCAGGCAGCACCAGGCGCCCACCCATATCGACCCGCCGGGTGCCCGCGTCGATGTGCGCGGCAGCACCGTCGGCCGCTCCCACGTAGCTCAGGGTGTCACCCTCAATAGCGATGACCTCTGCCCAGGGCTGTTGCGGATCAGCGGTATAGACCCGGGCATTCTCCAGGAGCAGGTCGGCGGCCGAGAGGGCGGGCGCCGCCATGGACCAGAGGGCGGGCAGGCAGAGCAGAAAAAGTCGCTGGGTTAGTGTGGTCACAGTCCGGTCTCCCGTTAGCAGTGGAACGATTGAAGTTCACAGATACGCCCTGGTGTCGCAATACCCCTCCGGGGTAAGACACCAAGTAATTCACAGCCACGGACAGGCGTTTCATGGCAGTATATGGCGAAAAAAGGATCCCGTCGGTCGCCGCACGGGGTCGCAAGAGGGAATTTATGGCAACACAGATAAAGCGCGTGCTCGCCCCCCTGCTGGTACTGGCGGCCGGCATTGGCATCTACCAGCTCTTGCAGGTCACCGCACCGGAACCGGCGCAGTCGGAGGATGCGGCGCGCCCGGTCAGCGTCTACACCGCGCCCGTGGCAGAGCAGAGCGTCACCCTCGACGTCACCACCCAGGGCGAGGTCAGGCCGCGCACCTCACTGGACCTGGTCGCCCAGGTCAGCGGCCGCATCGTCGCGGTCTCGCCGGAGTTTACCGAGGGCGGCGTGATCGTACCGGGGGAACCCCTGCTGGAAATCGAGGACACGGATTATCGCCTGGCGCTGCACGAGGCCGAGGCCCGGGTCGCCCAGGCCCGGGTCGCGGTGGAGCAGGCCCTGGCCGACGCCGATGTCGCCCGCAAGCAGCTGCGCAATGATCCCGACCCCTCGCCCCTTGCCTTGAAGGAACCCCAGGTCGCCCAGGCACGCGCACAGCTGGCGGCGGCCGAAGCCGGGCTGGAGCAGGCCCAGGTCGATCTGGCACGGACCCGGATCAGCCTGCCCTTTGCCGGCCGACTCACCGCGACCCGGGTAGACCGGGGCCAGTTCATCAGCGCGGGCACGGTGCTGGGCTCCGCCTTTGCCACCGACGTGGTGGAGGTGCGCCTGCCCTTCAGTGACCAGCAGCTGGCGGCCCTGGGCCTGCCCATTGGCTATAGTGCCGCCGAGGACGAGGGCATGCCGGTCAGCCTGAAGGCGCGGGTCGCCGGCGCGGCGCAGACCTGGCAGGGCCGCTTGACCCGGCTGGACGCCGCGATCGATCCCGATACCCGGGCCCTCTACGGCCTGGTAGAGGTGCCCTCTCCCTACGCCCTGAATGTTTCGGACCAGGGTATGCCCCTGGCCGTGGGCCTGTTCGTGGAGGCCAACGTGACCGGCCGGCGCCTGCCCCGGGCCAGTGTGATCCCGGCCGAGGGTCTGCGTGCGGGGGACACGGTCTACCTGATCGACGCCGAAGGCAGCCTGGAAATACGCGAAGTCAGCGTGGCCCATCGCTCTGCCACGCGTGCGGTGATCAGTGACGGCCTGCGCGCCGGCGAACAGGTCGTGGTGTCCGCAATTCGCAATCCCATCGCCGGCATGGCGGTGATTGGCCTGACCGACCCCAAAAATTCCACCAACACTGCCGATCGGGCGGGTAGCTGAGATGTCCCGGCTGATAGGCTGGTGGTGCAATAACCCGGTCGCCGCCAACCTGCTGATGGTGGGAATCCTGCTCGCGGGCGTGATGGGCTTCCTGGCGATGGAGCGGGAGGCTTTCCCCCAGTTCGTGATCAACCAGGTCAACGTCGAGGTCAACTGGCCCGGGGCTGCGCCCCAGGAGGTGGAGGAACAGGTCATCCTGCGTATCGAGGAATCCCTCAAAGACCTCGACAGCGTCAAGCGAGTGACCTCCACCGCCAGCGAGGGCAGTGGTCGCATCGATGTTGCCACCTGGACCTACGTCGATATCAACGATTTCCTCAATGAGGTCAAGAATCGCGTGGATGCGGTGATCGGCCTGCCCCGGGATATCGAGCCACCGAAGGTCAAGCGCACGGAATTCCGCGAGGAGATGATCCGCGTTGCGGTGCACGGCGAGGTCGGTGAACGCGAATTGACCCGCCTGGCGGAGGATCTGCGGGACCAGATGGCCGCCCTGCCCTATATCTCCATCGTCAACCTCTTCGGCACCCGGCGCGAGGAGGTAACGGTAGAGCTCTCCGAGGACTCCATGCGGCGCTACGGAGTGAGCTTCGACCAGGTCGCCGCAGCGATCCGTGGCAGCTCCATCAACCTGTCTTCAGGCCAGGTCCGCACGGCCACCGGTGATGTGCGCCTGCGCGCGCGCAACCTGGCCGACAGCGCGCGCGAGTTCGAACAGATCGTGGTGCGGCAAACCGCGGACGGCGCCGTGGTCACGGTAGGTGACGTGGCCCGTGTCATTGACGGCTTTGAAGAGAACGAAATCCTCGCGACCCTCAACGGTGAGCCAGCGGTCCTGTTGCAGGTGCTGACCACGGATAACATGCAGGTGGTCAAGGCGAGCAACTCGGTCAAGGCCTGGATGGAAGAAGCGCGCCCCACCCTGCCCCGGGGTGTGGGCCTCAGCCTGTGGTTCGATACTGCCGAAATTTACAAGAGCCGCATGTCGACCATCAGTGAATCGGCGTATCTCGGTCTGGCCCTGGTATTTCTGGTGCTGATTCTTTCCCTCAGGCCCAAGGTTGCCCTGTGGGTGACTGCCGGTATCGCCGTGGCCTTTATGGGCACCTTTTCCCTGCTCCCGGCCAACGACGTGTCCCTCAACGTCATGTCCACCTTCGCCTTCCTGCTGGTCCTGGGGATCGTGGTCGACGATGCCATCGTCGTGGGCGAAAACATTCACCACCAGGCCCATCTGCGGGGGGGCGGCCCAGCGGCGGCCATCGCCGGTGCCAGCGAGGTAGCCAAGCCGGTCATCTTTGCCGTGCTGACCACGATGATCGCCTTCGCTCCGTGGTTTTTCCTCGATGTCGAGGGCGGGCACATGACCAAGCAGTTCTCCATCGTGATCACCGTGGCCCTGAGCATTTCCCTGATCGAGGCGTTTTTCATCCTGCCGGCGCACCTGCGCCACCTCGAGCACCGCGAACATGTTACCGGCTGGCGGGCGCGCCAGAAGCGGCTGGAGGAAGGCATCGTGCAGTTTGCCAACACCCGGTACCGGACCCTGATTACTGCGGCCAGCGAGCACCGCTACCTGACGAGCGCCATTTTCTTCGCCCTGTTTATGGTCGCGATGGGACTGTTCTCGGCCGGCTGGGTGAAATTCACTTTCTTCCCGGAAGTGGAGAACGAGCAGTTCCATATCAACGTGGTCATGCCCACGGGCACACCCTATTCCCGCTCCCTGGAAGTCCTGCAGCAGTTGCAGGCGGCGGAGAAAGCCCTGATCGAGGAGGTTGAAGCACAGGCGGGAGCGACGGGCGGCAGTGGCCAGCTGATCGAGGGCTGGTACACCCGCTCGCGCCGGGACAGCGTGATTGCCATCGTGCGCCTTGCCCCGCCAACGGAGCGGGACCTCTCGGCCAAGGAGGCGGCCACCCGCTTCCAGGAACTGGTCGGCAACATCCCGGATGCGGACGAGATTGAACTCAACTACACCCTCAATGATCAGGGGCCGGCGATCACCTACCTCCTGCGTCACCGGGACATGGAGCTGCTGCGCGCCGCCAGCAATGACCTGCAGGCGCAGCTACGCACCTACGACGGCACCTACTATGTGCGTGACAGCCTGCGCGGCGAGTCGGACGAGATTCTCCTGAGCCTGCGCCCCGGGGCGGAAAAGCTGGGGGTCACCCTGGCCCAGGTTTCCAACCAGGTGCGCCAGGCCTACTACGGTGAGGAGGTACAGCGCCTGCCGCGGGAGAACGGCGATGTGCGGGTGATGGTGAAGTATCCCCAGGCCCTGCGCGAAAACCTCGCCTCGCTGGAGGACTTCCGCATCCGCACGCCGGATGGCCGCGAGCTACCGCTGTTCTCGGTGGTGGATGTGGAGCTGACCAGCGGTGTGCAGCAGATACAGCGCCGGGACGGCCAGCGCGTGGTGCGCGTGTCTGCCGAGGTGGATCCCGAACTCACCAGTGACGTCACCCAGGATGTCGTCGACAACTTCCTCCCGGTACTCGAGGAACGCTACCCGGGCCTGGAAGTGCTGCGCGGGGGCCAGCAGGAAACCCAGGAGGACTTCTTCAACCAGATCACGGCACTGTACGCGGTGGCGCTGTTCGCCATGTACACCCTGATCGCGGTGGCCTTCCGCTCCTACTGGCTGCCCCTGCTGATTATGACCGCCATCCCCTTTGGCTTCATGGGCGCGGTCTTCGGCCACCTGCTCTTCGGGGTGCCGATGGCGCTGTTCTCGTATTTCGGTATCGGCGCAGCCGCCGGCGTGGTGGTCAACGACAACCTGGTGCTGGTGGACTATATCGGCCGCCTGCGTGCCCAGGGGCGGGATGCACTCAGCGCCGTGGTCGAGGCCGGGGTCTACCGATTCCGGCCGATACTCCTGACCACCGTGACCACCTTTGTCGGCCTGCTGCCGATCATGGCGGAGCGCTCCACCGACGCCCAGTTCCTCAAGCCCGCGGTGCTATCCCTGGCCTTCGGGGTGCTGTTTGCCCTGTTTGTCACCCTGCTCATGGTGCCGGCCCTTTACCTGGTCGGCGAGGACCTGCGCAAGGCACTGGGCGGGGTGCGGGCTCGCGTCGCCAACCGCCTCGCATCCAGCGCCGCGGGTGACTCCTGAGCCAGTTGCACTAGCTGCCGTTGCGGGCTTCGAAAGCCGCCAGCTGCTCCGGGCTTGCCTCCTGCTGGTGCTTCGCTTTCCACTCGGCGTAGGGCATGCCGTAGATCCGTTCGCGGGCCTGCTCGTGGTCCACCTCCATACCCTCCTCCGCGGCTGCCGTCACGTACCACTTGGCCAGGCAGTTGCGACAGAAACCGGCGAGGTTCATCAGTTCGATATTCTGCACGTCCTTGCGGCTATCGAGGTGGTCCAGCAGGCGGCGGAACACGGCCGCCTCAATATTATTCAGGTTAGACACGTGACATCTCCTTGCGAGCGCTTTTGTTATTAGTAACTGCGATTTCTCACTGACCCATCTGGGCCACGCTTCTCAATAGCAACTGTACCAAACGGGTCTGTCTTGTCACCCCGGTTTTGGCGAAAACCGCGCTCAGGTGCGACTTGCCCGTGTTGCGGGAAATGTGCAGATTGGCGCAGGCCTCGTCGAGGCTGGCACCGTTGACCAGCTGCAATGCGAGGTTGGCCTCGGCGCGGGTGAAGCCGAACAGGCTCATCAGCACGTCGTGCTGCGCCTCCCGGGGCTGACTGGGATCAGAGATAAAAATCGCCACCGAGGGGTTGCGGCTGCCATCGGGCGCCGATACCAGCGGCAGGGGTCGCAGCAGCATGCCCGCCGCAGCGCCGAACTCGCTGCCCAGGCGCAGGGCCTTGATAAAGGTGGGCTCGCCGCGCAGGTGGGCCTGCATCACGTCATCCAGGCAGGCGCGAAAGGCGCGGTGGTGCTCGCGATCCAGAAGGCGCAGACGGCCATCCGACTCCTGCATCCAGCGGCGCTCGGCAAGCAGCTGTTCAGCCGCGGCATTACGGTGGCGAATACGCGCATTCTGATCGAGGATAAACGCCGCCACCGCCATGCGATCCATCGCCGTGGCAAACAGGGAGCGCTCACTCTCCACCCGGGCGATGCGCGCGTGCAGGCGAATCGTCTGCTGGATATGGGGCAACAGACGCTGACACAGCTCGCGCTCAGGGATCGCAAAATTGGACTTGCGCTCAACGCGGGCGCAGCGCAGGCGCGCGCTGTTACCCAGGTCATCATCCAGGTCAGCCCCCATCAGGTGGCGGATGCCGGTGCCCTTCACGTACTGCTGGTAGTAGTTCGAGGCGTAGTAGTCCTCCGGCGCCATGAATTCGTCCATGGTGAATACCTGCCCCGGCGGCAGGTTCACGAAGGGGTCCATGGCGAAGTAGTTCTCGTTGTAGGAATCGTAGACGTCGGGCGAGAGCACCACGGAATTGATCACCACACCGGTGTCACCCTCCCGGGGGGCGCGCAGGATCAGGGTCACGTAATCCGCGTCCAGGGCCTCGCCCATCAGGCGCAGGAACTCCTGCCAGGGCGGTGTCGCCACCGGCCCCCGGGAGAGGGCCAGCAGCAGCTGGTTCATGGGCCCGGAAATATGAAAATCGCTGATCACCCGACCATCCCGACAAAAATGCCATTGTCGGGGGCGAGGCGGGCCCGGTCAATTCACGACGGACGCCGGGCGTCAGATCGGCATGAACTCCCCGCCGTTCACATCCAGGGCCGCGCCCGTGACTGCCGCGGCATAGTCAGAGGCAAGAAATACCGCCGCCTTGGCACAATCGGCGTCATCCGGGATTGATCCCAGGGGAATGCTGCGGCTGACCTCGGCGATGAGCTCCTCCTTCGGGCGCCCGCTGGTGCTGGCCTGCCAGTCAAAGTAACCCGCTACCGCCGGGCCCCACATCCAGCCCATGTGGGCACTGTTGACGCGGATGTTGTCGCCGCCCAACTCCAGGGCCAGGTGCTTGGTTGCCGCGCGCAGGGCCGACTTGGTCGCGCCGTAGCCCCCCTGGGTGGCCAGGGGCTTGTGCTCAACCATGGTCGCAATCATGACGATCGCTCCGCCGCCGGCCGCACGCAGGTGGGGAATACAGGCCTGGGTCAGCTGCATGGTGCCGAAGAAATTGACCTCCATGCTGCGCCGCCAGCCGCTGAGATCAGCCTCCGCAATGGGCTCGAAGCTGCCCGGGTCGTAAGCGCTGTTGAACAGCACGTCGATGCGGCCGAAGGCAGCCACGGTTTGCTCCGCCAGTTCGCGACACTGGTCGGCGTCAGCGATATCCGTCGGCACCTTTAGCACCTGCGTGGACAGGCCCAGTTCCTTGATTTCCTGCTCTGCGGTATCCAGCTTGGCCTGGGTCCGCGCCGCCAGCACAACGCCCGCAGCGCCCTCCTTCGCCGCCAGCGTGGAGAGTTCCTGGCCGAGGCCGGGACCGATACCGGAGACGATCACGATTTTGTCCTTGAGTAACATATGCCTGTGCTCCTGTGTTGTTATCTGTTGTTGCCTGAGAGTGCCAGTCGCCGGCCCCTGTCACACCCCCCAAACGGGCGATACGCCAGCTAGAACTCCGGCCCCACGGTGATATAAATCTGGAAGGCGTCATCGGCATCATCCAGCGGCACGCCAATATCCAGGCGCGCCAGCCCCACAGGGGAGCGCCAGCGTACACCAATCCCCGTGCCGTACCTGGGGTCGTAGTCGTCCCAGCGATTGAAGGCATTACCGCCATCCACGAACAGCGCCACACTCCATTTGGGGATCACCTCGTACTCGTATTCCAGGCTGACCACCAGTTCGTGCTTGCCGCCGGTGATGGCATCCGAGGGGAACAGCGACTCGAAATCGTAGCCGCGAATGCTGCGCACGCCGCCGGCGCGAAACTCATAGTACTCCGGCATGGCGTTGAAGTTTACATCCAGCACCTCGCTGCTCTCTGCCTCGCTGTAGCCCAGGGAAGTGCGCAGTAGAAACCGGTTGCGCTCTCCCAGTGAGCGAATATGCCAGGTCTGCAGGTGCGCCTGCCAGAAATCGATGTTTGAGCCCAGCGCTTCCGAGGCGCCCAGCAGGTCGAGCCTGAGATTATCGCCATTGCGGATGAACAGCCGGCTGTCGCTGCGACGCAGATCCAGGCTGAAGCCCGGGACCACTGCGGTGAAGTCCGGGGCCAGGGTGTCGTAGGCCTCGCGCCCGATGAAGTCGATAATCA
This sequence comes from Sediminihaliea sp., assembly GCA_965222335.1. Lineage (GTDB taxonomy): Bacteria > Pseudomonadota > Gammaproteobacteria > Pseudomonadales > Halieaceae. The sequence continues at coordinate 1,004,797 of OZ244944.1, forward strand.
CCTGCTGCCCGGACCGTGGCAGGTTGCCGAAGAGCACCTCGAACACATCGTAGGTTTCGGTCACGTAATCCAGCGACAGTCGCGGCTCAACCTCGAAGCCGCCCCAGGCGCGGAAGGGACGCTGCCAGGTCAGGCCCAGCAGGTTGGTGACGATGCGGGTTTCGCCGCCCTCGTCCAGCTCCACGTCCTCGAAGGTCAGGTCCTTGCTCTCGTGACGCGCGCCCACGGTAATCCGGTTGCCCGACAGGGGATCGATGGGGATGACATAGTTGAGATCCCCGGCCAGCTTGCGCCGCTCCTCGACCAGAGCCACGCCCGCGTTGAAGCTCTGGCCGCGACCGCCCACGTAGCGCCGGTTCCAGTCCAGCTGGGCACCAATTCCGGTATCCGTCCCCCAGCCCAGACGCCCACGGTAGCGGTTGGCGAGATAGGGCTGCAGGTGAATCTGCAGGGGAATCGCCGGCGGGTCCGTATCGGTCGCCGGCAAGGGCTCAATCTCCACCTCGCGGAAATGTCCGCTGCGACTGAGGGCATTGCGCTGGGCCCCCAGCTTGCTGCCAGCGTAGGGCTCTCCCGGCGCCAACAGCAGATAGCGAGACAGGTACTCCGGCGCAAACTGCTCCTGGTCGAAACCAATTTCGCCGATCACAAAACGGGGCCCGGTCGCCAGCTCCAGGCTGACCCGGGCGGTGTAAACGGCAAGGTCTACCTCGGCCCGATGGGTCACCAGGGCCGCGTCCCGGTAGCCCAGCTGCCGGGTCTCACGCAGCAGATCCCGCTTGCTGGTCTCATAACGGCGGTGGTCCAGGATCTCGCCCTGCTGTAGTGGCAGCGCGTCCGCGACCCGGGCAAGATCCGGGTCGCTGGCACCGGCGCCGGTAAATTGCACCTGCATCTCCCCCACCGTCACGGCTTCTCCGCGCTCTATCCGGTAGCGGGCGGTCCAGCTTCCGCCGTCAGTCTGCGGCTCCTGCAGGCTGGCGTCGATCCTGGGCCGGTAGTAACCGAAGGGCTCCAGTGACCGGGAAATCTCCCGCGGCGCCTCGCTGTGCAGGGCACGGATATCCGCCGGCTCCAGATCGTCGCGGTCCGCCTGTTGCCAGATGCCCGCGGCCGCACGGGCGTTGGCCAGCGTCTCGCCCTTCAGGCCGCGAATTTCCACCTTGACGCTCTGCGCGTATGCAGCAGAGGCAGCCAGCCAGAGCAGGCAGCACAAACCGCCGGTGCCGAGCTTGCGGGCCATGCGGCGTCTAGCGTTCATAGGTAAAGGTCACCCCGACCGAGTTATCCGCCTCACCCACCGCGGCTTCCACGCCATAGCGCGGCGTGATGGTGTACAGGGCATCGAATTCGCTGGTTTCCTCCAGCAGGTTGAAGCCGTAGCCCACGTACAGCTTGGGGTGTACGTAGGTCCCGAAGCCGAGCACACTTTCCTCGCCGGAAGAAGAGCTGCCGGTGAGCAGGTAGGACTGGATCTCGGTGGGCTCAAGCTGGGGCCGGGAGAAGAGCTCCAGGGTGGGCGCCGTCGCCGGGCCCGTCACCAGCACCCCCGCCGCACTGACCAGGGGGTCGCTGTCAATCCAGCGTACCGCACGCAGGTTGACCTCGGGCTCGGTCACCGGGGCATCGCTGAATATCACCTCACCGGTCTCTATCTCCAGGTCCTGGCCAAAGGCGCGGAAGGTACCCCCCGCAATAGAGAATCGCCCCCTGGCCGTGGGCAACAGGGCAAGGTCTTCGGGCTGATTTACGAAGGTGACGGCCCCGGTAATGCCACCGTCAAAGCCCAGGGCATTGACCCGCACATCGTCACCCAGGGCGAGCTGTACCCGGCTGTCGAGGCGAAACGGCAGCACCGCGGGCGCGGGCCCCTCCGGGTCCTCGACCCCCAGCACCACGACGTCGCTGGAGGGCAGGATGACCGGCCCGGGACCTTCATCGGCAGGTGGCTGGGCATCCGCCGCTGCCGCCTGGCCGGGCCTCAGGCCCAGTTGCGGTGTAATCCTCGCCCGGGGAATCTCCAGGCGACCCCGGACCGTGAGCAGCTCGTCCGCCCAGTCGAGGGCTAGCGCGGGCGACAGCATTACCCGCGCGTCAGGGGTATTGAAGACTTCCACACGCTCGCCCTTGAGCGCCAGTTCCACCGCGCCGACGGCGGGATCGATCTGGCCATCCAGGGCCAGGCGGCCCTCACCTGAGCGCAGGCCCCCGGTCAGGCGCAGCTGTCCGGACCGGGCCGGATCATCGCGCAGGGACAGGCGGATATCGCGCAGCTGGAGTCCTGCCGCGGGCACGTCGGCGACCGCGTCGTTCAGCGCCAACTCGCCCAGCAGCTGCGGCGCGTCCAGGGTGCCCGCCAGGCGCAGGTCCGCATCCAGGCGGCCCGCCACCTGCTGCAGCTGCGGAACCCAGCCCTGCAGGCCACTCAAATCCGGCAGGTCGGCGTGAATCTCGCCCGCCAGGGCCTGGGGCTGTCCCAGGGGCAGCCGGTTCAGGTTCGGGGCCGGCACCCGGGCCTCGATCCGGCCCTCCTGCAGCGGCGCCAGTGCCAGTACCGCCTCGAGCCCATCGGCATCGACGGTCGCGTCCAGGGCGCCGCCGCCGTGGGCCAGGCTGCGGCTCCCCTCGGGATAATCGACCGTGAGCTCTCCGGGCGACACCGTGAAGCGGGCTTCGGCCTGCAGTGCCCCGTCTGCTGCCAACGCACCCTGCACACGCCCCTCCACGGCGCCTGTCAGCGCCGGCAGCAGTGAAACCAGGGACAGGTCGGTCAGGGTGGCGCTGCCGCGAGATCCCTCGCCCTGCCCCCAGCCGCCGTCGACACAGATTCGCGTCCCGGGCAAAGCCTCCGCGGCCAGGGGCTGGATGCCATCCTTGCCGGTGCCAATCCGCAGCAGGCAGGTTTGCCCCAGGCTGGCGCTGCTGGCGGCCAGCGCCAGGGGGGCGTCCCCGTCCAGCCGCCAGGCGCCGAGGGACTCGCTACCCAGCGCCAGCTCGCTGAGCGTGCCCGCCCAGGTGGACTGTGCCAGATCCAGGTCGCCGGCAAGCTCCCCGTGAACCCGCTCCGTGGGCGTCTCGACATCCAGACTGAGGCGCTGGCGGGCGGTTGTACCACTAACCGCCAGTCGCGCCGTATCCAGCAGCGGCACCTCCTCCTGACGCAGGCCGTTGAGGGTGACATCCAGCTGCAGGGGATCATCCGCGCCCAGGCCCGCCTGCAGAGAAGCCGCCAGGGCCGCCAGCTGCTGCCCCGCATAGGCCAGGTCCTGCCCTTGCAGCTGCGCCTGCACGAGCGGCTGCGCCAGGGTCCCGCGCAGGTTGCCCGCGGCAGACAGCTCACCCGCCGCGCCCGGCAGCACGACACCGGGTTCCGGTACCTCCAGGGTCCAATCCAGGGTCAGTCGCTGGTCGTCCAGTTCGCCGGCGGCGCGCAGCTGGTTGTCGCCGCTGTCCAGGCGCAGGCTCTGCAGACGCGCCTGCGGCCCAGCCAGCTCCGCCCGCGCCACCAGCGCCAGGGGCCGGCCCAGCAGCTCTCCGGACAACTGCGCCAGCTCCAGGGCCGCCACAGTCCTGCCCCCGGCATCGATTGCACCCCGGGTCGCCAGGGACAGCTCCAGCTTGCCCGGCAGCTGCGGCTGCCACGCTCCCGGGTTGAGCCCCGCCCCGTCCAGCGCGAGATTCCAGGTCACCTGCGGGCTCCAGCCGAGGTCGCCGCTGGCATTGATGGTGCCCGCCAGCAGTGAGCCGCGCAGACTTTGCAGGCGCATCCCCGCGCTGTCGCCCGCCGCCTGTGCCAGCCATTCCCCGGGGGGCAGCGCGGTCCCCGCGACCTCGCTGCGCAGCGCCAGGTTGTAAGCCGAAGGCGTTCCCTGAAACGCTAATTCACCCGCCGGGCTGCCGGCCAGTGCTTCACCGGACAGAGGCCACTGCGCATCCCGCCAGCGAATTTTTGCCTCCACACGGGGCTCGCCCGCCTGCGCCAGATTAACCTGTGCTTCGGCTTCCAGCCGCAGGGGAGACTGGTCGAGTTCCAGCGCGAATGCCTGCAACGCCAGAATCGAGTCAGCGTACACCGCGTGCAGCTCACCCCGGGCGTCGAGGCGCGGCGGCAGGTCGGGGCTGAGATCCGCCAGCTGCCCGCCAGTGGCGTGGTAAGCCAGGTCCACCGCCAGCTCTCCGGCCCAGGCCACTCGCCCGGAGAGCTCGACCTGGTAGGGCTGGCTGTCCAGCGCCAGGGGCGCCAGCTCGAGATGCTGCGCATCCCCGGTCGCTGTCAGGCGCCAGCGCAGCGCAGGCGCCCCGGACACGCGGGCACCGCCGTGGCTGTCCAGGCTAAAGCCCGCCAGATCGCCCCGGGTCTGCAGGCTGCCCGGATCCAGCTCGACCACGGTTTCGCCCCCGACCCACTGCAACTGCGGCCAGTCCAGCACCAGATCCCAGCCGGGGGTGGTGAGCACGTCCCGCAGGGTACCCTCGACACGCAGCGGCAGCACCGCGGTCCCCTGGTGCATCACGGCCAGTTCGCGGGCATCCCCGGAAAGCTCAACATCGCCGCCCAGTTCGCGGGCATCCGGCAGGCGCCAGCGCCAGCTTGCCACCAGCTCCACGGGCATGACGCGGGTCAGGCCCAGGGTCCCACTGGCGGTCAGCCCCCCCTGGGGTGCGCTCACGGCCAGGGAATCCAGATGGAGCCCTTGCGCCTGCAAAGCCACCGCCAGGGTCAGCTCATCAATGCGCTGGGGCTCGCCCTCCCCCAGCTGTAGTTCGAGATCGCGCACGCTCAGGCTGTGCAGCCGGATATCCAGCGGCAGGTCCAGGCTGCTCGGATCGAAGGGTTCGCCGGGGGGCTCCCCGGTGTCTGCCGGCGCCAGCGCCACCCGCACGCCGGCGAGGGCAAGCCGATCGATCTGCAGGGTCATCGCGGCCAGCCGCTGGGGGCGCCAGGTGAGTGCCAGGCTATCCACCGCAATTGAGGTCCCGGGCTGGTTGACCTGCAGCCCCTGCAGGCGCAGCGTACCCAGCAGGGTACCGTCCAGCTGCCGCCAGGTCAGAGTCTCACCCGCGATGCCCCGGGCCTGTTGCGCCAGCCAACGGGTGCCCGACTCGGTGCCCGCCAGACTCCACAGCAGTAGCGCCGACGCCGGCAGCAGCAGGGCCAGGAACAGGACAAGGGCGATAAGTAACTTTCTTAAAATCTTCGGCACCTTCAAGCGAGCTTCAGGTCCAATCACCCGGGGCCCTTGCCTTGTGCACGGCTTGTCAGCAGCGCCGACAGGGGCTAAGTTGCAACAGGACTCGACATAGTATTGAAAGGTTGAAACCAATGAAACACGCAGTTTTCCTGGCCGGTCTGATGGGCCTCTACGCCGCAGGCAGTACCGCCATCGAGCTCAATACCGAAGCGATGAAAAAGATGCAGGAAGAAGGTCACAAGATCGTTGAGCAGGAAACCGCCACGCGCCAGTTCAAACTGCCCAACGGGCAGTGCCTGCAGGCGGCCGGCGCCCCGAACAAGGCGGGCATCAAGCTGGTAAGCCGCCCCTGTAACGACAAGGCGGCGAACCAGCAATGGCAATTCGACAATGCCGGCCGCCTGGTCAGCCAGGGTGGCCTCTGCGTCGGTATTGGCGGCAAGGGTGAGGAGCCCGGCGCCAATGCCGTGCTGCAGGGCTGCAACAAATCAGACGGCCAGCAGTGGAAGGTCGATGGCGCCAGACGCCTGCAGAATGGCACTGGCCTGTGCCTGCAGGCCCAGGGCGGCGATGCGGTGACCGCCGCATGCAGCGGCTCGCCGGGCCAGAAATGGGGATAAACAGCACCGACGGCGCGGAATGACCGAAGTACCCCTGAATGCAGCCTGCCCCTGCGGTAGCGGCAAGACCTACCTGCGCTGCTGCGGCCACCTGGACCCGCGTATCTGGGGCGAATACGCGCTCGGCCGGATGGACGGCAAGCTCACCGACGAGCGCTGGGCCCACGTGCTCGCCGCGGAACCGTGCTGTGAATACGCCGGGGAAGCCATGCCCCCGGGGATCCTGGTCAGGCAGCTCGGTGACACCTACCCCTGGCGCGCCATCGCCGATGCGGTCTGTGAGCGCAGCGAAGCGCGCGCTGCCCTGACCAGGTCGGGTAGCGGGGAGACGCAAAAGACGGCCTGGCGGGAAACGGAAATCGTCGACCCCGGAGACCGTGCAGATGATGTGCTGCAACTGGTGCGCAACCTGTACCTGCACGAGGCGCAACCCTTCTACGGCCGCCAGCTGCGCTCATTGGAGTCGCCGCACATCCTGCGCTACTCCCCGGGCAGCTACTACCGTCCCCATGCCGACAGCGATCAGCTGAATCCGGATACCCGGCGCTGGGAAAAAACCCTCGACCGGGATATCAGCCTGCTGCTCTATCTCGACGAGGATTTCAGCGGCGGTGAGGTCAAGTTCCCGAACTTCGATTTCCAGATCCGTCCGCGGGCGGGGATGCTGCTGATGTTTCCCTCGGACTGCCGCTACCTGCACGGGGTGCTACCCGTGACCCGGGGCATTCGCCACACCGTCGTCAGCTGGTGCGCGCTGCAGCCGGCCTAGGGCACCTCTGAATAGGCGCCCTCGGGTTGCTGTAGCCGCCTGAGCAACAGCAGCAACTCCCGGTCCTGCCCCGGAAAGCGCCAGTTCACACGCGCAAAATCAGCCTCCGGGAGCCAGTAGGCCCGACGAACCTCGGTCGGCGCATGCGGCTCCAATACGCCCGAGTCGGCGTGCAACTCGCAGCGGTAGAGGTTGAAGCCGGTATCGAAGGTATGCAGGAGATCCACGGGCAGCACTTCCAGTCCGGTCTCCTCCCAGGTCTCCCGGTGCGCGGTGCACTGGGCAGACTCGCCCGCCTCGCGCTTGCCCCCCGGCGGGCCCACCAGGCCCGCATGGTTTTCCACCACCAGGACCTTGCCATGCACCATCACCAGGCAGCCGGCGGACAGAGCCACGTCGCCGGGACCCGACAGCGGGCAGGGCGGCGGCGACGCGCAGCCCGCGACCAGCAGCAGTAGCAGCGGCCAGGACGCTCTCACACCGCGAGCCACAATCGGGGATCAGGCATACTGCAGGGAGACACGCTCGCTCCCTACCCGGTCCCGCAGGGCCTGGATCAATTCGTCACTGGGCACCACCTGCCAGCGCTCCCCGAGTCGCACCCGGGCACGACTGTGGGGCTGCGAGTAAAGCAACGCCACCGGACATCCACCTCCGCGGGCCCCGGCGAGGGTATTCGCCAGCCAGTCGGTCAGGTGATCGTCCACCATGTCCCGGGTTACCTCGATCATCAGCTCGGAGGCGTAGTTTTCCCGTGCCTGCAGCAGGCTGCGCACCCCGCGGGCACGCATTGCCAGGCCGCCGCTGTAATCATCGTGGGCCACGCTGCCCTCCACGATCACGATGTTGTCCTTGACCAGCAGTTCACGGTGTTCGTTGTAGGTATCCGCGTACACCGTGACCTCGATCCGCGCCGTGCGATCGTCCAGCTGCAGGATCGCCATGGTTTCGCCGCGCTTGGTTTTCATGGTCCGCGCCGCCACGATCAGTCCGGCCAGGACCTGGGTGCCCTGCTTGTCGGCGCGCAGGTCCGCGATGCGGACGGGGGCAAAGCGCCGCACCTCGCTCTCGTACTCATCAATCGGGTGCCCGGTCACGTACAGGCCCAGGGTGTCTTTCTCCCCGCCCAGGCGCTCCTTGCCGGTCCAGGGGCGCGCGCCGCGGAAGGGAGCGTAGACATCCCCGCCGCTGTCAACCGGGCCGGGCACGACCTCGCCGAAGAGGTCCTCGATACCGCTGTCACGATTACTCGCGCTTTGCTCGGCGGTCTTCAGCGCGTCATCGGCGCTGGCCATGAGCACCCAGCGCTCGACCCCCAGGGAATCGAAGGCACCGGAACGGATCAGCGCCTCGATGGCCCGGCGGTTGACCTTGCGCGGGTCGGTGCGGGCGCAGAAGTCGAACAGGTCGCTGAAGGGCCCGCCCTCGCTGCGCGCCTTGAGCAGGTTTTCGATCGGACCTTCGCCCAGGCCCTTGATCGCACCCAGGCCGTAGATCACCTCCTGGTCGGCATTCACCGTGAACATGTACTGCCCTTCATTGACGTCAGGCAGTTTGAGCGACAGCTGCATGCGCCGGCACTCTTCCACAAACACCACGATCTTGTCGGTGTTGTCGAGTTCCGAGCTCATGACCGCGGCCATGAACGGCGCCGGGTAGTGGGCCTTGAGCCAGGCGGTCTGGTAGGACACCAGGGCGTAGGCGGCAGAGTGCGACTTGTTAAAACCGTAGCCGGCAAACTTTTCCACCAGGTCGAAGATCTTGGTCGCCAGGTCCGCATCCACGCCTTTGCGCGCTGCGCCCTCGGCAAAGATACTGCGCTGCTTGGCCATCTCCTCGGGCTTCTTCTTGCCCATTGCCCGGCGCAGCAGGTCGGCGCCGCCGAGGGTGTAGCCCGCCAGCTCCTGGGCGATCTGCATCACCTGCTCCTGGTAGAGGATGATGCCGTAGGTGGGTTCGAGAATGGGTTTGAGCCACTCGTGCTGGTATTGCGCGTCCGGGTAGGAAATGGCCTCGCGGCCATGCTTGCGGTTGATGAAGTTATCCACCATGCCGGACTGCAGCGGCCCGGGCCGGAACAGGGCCACCAGGGCGATAATGTCCTCGAAGCAGTCCGGGCGCAGGCGCTTGATCAGGTCTTTCATGCCGCGGGATTCAAGCTGGAACACGGCGGTGGTTTCCGCGGACTGCAGCAGCTGGAAGCTGTCGCTGTCGTCCAGCGGAATCCGGGTCATGTCCAGGGGCGCCTCGCCGGCGAGCGCGCGCACCTCGTCGATCATCTTGATCGCCCAGTCGATGATCGTGAGCGTGCGCAGGCCCAGGAAGTCGAACTTGACCAGGCCCGCGTCCTCAACATCGCCCTTGTCGTACTGGGTGACCAGGCCGCTGCCCGTCTCGTCGCAATAAAGGGGAGAGAAGTCAGTGAGCTTTGAAGGCGCGATCACCACGCCGCCGGCGTGCTTGCCGACGTTGCGGGTAATCCCCTCCAGCTGGACTGCCATGTCCCAGATTTCCTGGGCCTGGCCATCCTCCTCCAGGAACTCGCGCAGGACATCCTCCTGCTCGTGGGCCTTGGACAGGGTCATGCCCACTTCGAAGGGAATCATCTTCGACAGCTTGTCGCCGAGGCCATAGGCCTTGCCCTGGGCGCGGGCCACGTCGCGGACCACGGCCTTGGCCGCCATGGTGCCAAAGGTAATGATCTGTGACACCGCCTCCCGGCCGTAGGTGTCCGCCACGTATTCGATCACCCGGTCGCGCTTCTCCATGCAGAAGTCAACGTCGAAGTCCGGCATCGACACCCGCTCGGGGTTGAGGAAGCGCTCGAACAGCAGGTCGTACTGCAGCGGATCGAGGTCGGTGATTTCCAGGGCATAGGCCACCAGCGAGCCGGCACCGGAGCCGCGCCCCGGCCCCACCGGTATATCGTGCTGCTTGGCCCAGCGGATGAAGTCCATAACGATCAGGAAATAGCCGGGGAACCCCATCTGTACGATGGTGCCCAACTCGAATTCCAGGCGCTCGCGGTAGCGCTCCCGGGTCGCGGCAAAATCCGGGGCGGCGGGGTCAAACTGGCTCTGGAGTCGCGCCTCCAGCCCCTCATGGGAGAGCTGGCGGAAATACTCATCCATGGTCAGTCCCGCCGGCACCGGATATTCCGGCAGGCAGGGCTTGCCCAGTTCCAGGGTGACATTGCAGCGCTGGGCGATGGCGACCGTGTTGGCGATCGCCTCGGGAATATCCTCGAACAGCTCAGCCATCTCGCCCGGCGAGCGCAGATACTGCTCTTCGGTGTAATTGCGGGTCCGCCGGGGATCGTCCAGGGTGCGGCCCTCGCGGATACAGACCCGGGCCTCGTGGGCCTCGAACTCGTCGGCATCCAGGAAACGCACATCGTTGGTCGCCACCACCGGACAAGCCAGTTGCGCGGCGAGCGCCACCGCCGCGTGCAGGTGAGTCTCGTCCCCCTCGCGCCCGGTACGGTGCAGCTCCAGGTAATAGCGCCCGGGATACACCGACATCCAGTGTCCCAGGCGCTCCGCCGCCAGCTCCTCCTTGCCCCCCAGCAAAGCCTGCCCGACATCCCCGGCCGCACCGCAGGAGAGGGCAATCACCCCCTCCGCATGTTCCGCCAGCCAGGCCCGCTGCACGTATGGATGGCCCAGGTACTGGCCGTCGAGGTAGGCGCGGGAAATCAGCTCGGTCAGGTTGCGATAGCCCACATCGTTCATCGCCAGCAGGCAGATACTGAAGGTGCGCTCTTCCTCGTCGCCGTCGCGCACCTCGAGATCGACCCCGAATATGGGCTTCACCCCGCCGGCAAAGGCGGCCTTGTAGACCTTGACCAGCGCATAAAAATTGGCCACGTCAGTAACCGCTACCGCCGGCATCCCAAGCGCAGCGGTGCGCTCGATCAGGGGCTTGACCCGGACCAGGCCATCGACAAGGGAGTATTCGGTGTGCAGGCGCAGGTGAACAAATTCGGTCATGAGGGCAGTTTACCCCCGGGTCATAATCGGGCGCCAGCGTTGCTGGCTAATCAGCGTGATTCATGGGTCACGGGCTACGGTTTCCGGGTTAAATCAATGTTGGGAGGTAGGGCCTCGGCGTGCTCGTCAGCCACCGTCAATGGTCGACTTGCAGAATTCCTCAGGACCGTGAGAGCGGCTCCGAACCGCCACCGTCACCACCACGACCGGGGTCCCTACGAGACCCGCCGTGAATCCGTCCCTGGAGGCTTGTGTTCGACATCCTGTCTCACACAGTCTCTCCGGGACCCCGCCCGCGGCGGCGACTACGCGCTTTGACTAAGCAGGAGGTGGCCCCTTCTACGGTTGGCAGTGGCTCTGCTGCAGACTTAGCAGAATCTGCCTGACTACTCGCTGGCACGAAGGCCGCGGGGCGCCGGACTGCCTGGAGGGACCGTGAGAGGCAGGACGCCGAACACGAGCCCCCATGGAAGGGTTCACGGCGTGTCCCGCAAGGCAGTCCGGCGTCTCGCGGCCGACCTCCCGAGAGCTCCCAATCCGTGCATTTTGATCCAGCACCCACTAACTGCCAGCGAGCAGCTCCCGAACCGGCGCAAAACTACGCCGATGCACCGGCGTGATGCCAAGCTCGCGCAAGGCGCTGAGGTGAGCGGGGGTGGGGTAGCCCTTGTGGGCAGCGAAGCCGTAGCCCGGGTACTCGGCGTCGAGGGCCACGAGTTCGGCGTCGCGCTGGACTTTGGCGAGGATCGAGGCGGCGGCGATCGCGGGGACGCGGTCGTCGCCGCCGATCACCGGTTCGGCGGCGTAATCCCAGCGCGGCAGGCGGTTGCCATCGACCAGCACGTAGCCCGGCTGCGGGTCCAGGGCGGCGACTGCCCGGTGCATGGCCAGCAGGGAGGCCTGGAGGATATTGAGGCTGTCGATCTCGGCCACCGAGGCGCGGGCGATGGCCCAGGCCAGGGCCTGCTCGCGGATCTGGGCAGCCAGGTCACCGCGGCGTTTGTGGGAGAGCTTCTTGGAGTCGCGCAGGCCGGTAATCGGCCGGGCGGGATCGAGGATCACCGCGGCGGCCACCACGTCGCCGGCGAGGGGCCCCCGGCCGACCTCGTCCACGCCGGCAAGGCCTGGCCCCTCGTGGCCCGGCCCCTCGTAGTCCACCTGGAAAAGGTCCTGCATCTCAGCGGGCCTCCCTGGCGGTCGCCAGCAGGGCGTCCGCGGCGGCGCTGGCGAAGCCCAGGGACAACGCCTGGTGAATCTGGTCGAAGGCCGCCTGCTGGGCCTCGGCCTGGGCGGCGCCGCTCAGCAGCGGCAACAGGGCGGCGGCCATCGCCTCGGGGGTAGCCGCGTCCTGGATCAGCTCTGGCACCAGTTCGCGGCCGGCGAGGATGTTGGGCAGTGCTGCCCAGGGAGTCTTGACCAGGCGCGAGACCAGGGCCCAGGACAGGGGCGCCATGCGGTAGGCGACCACCATGGGCCGCTTGAGCAGCATGGCTTCCAGGGTAGCGGTACCGGAGGCCAGCAGGACGGCATCGGCGGCGGCCATGACTTCGCGGGAGCGGCCCTCCACCAGGGTGACCGGCAGGGGCGGGCCCGCGTCCAGCAGGGACTGCAGCTGGGCGGCGCGGGCAGCACTGGCGGCCGGTATTACGCAGCGCAGCCCCGGCAATTCGGCCTGCAGCAGTGCCACCGCCGCCAGGAACAGGGGTGCGAGCAGACCCACTTCGCCGCCACGGGAGCCCGGCAGCACGGCCAGCAGGGGCCCGTCCCCGGCCAGGCCCAGGTCAGCGCGCGCGGCGCTGCGGTCGACCTCGCGGGGTATCTCTTCCGCCAGGGGGTGGCCCACGAAGGTCGCCGGTACGTCGTGTTCGCGATAAATGGCCAGCTCGAAGGGAAACAGGCAGAGCATCCGGTCCACGGCCCGGCGGATGCCCTTGATCCGCCCGCGCCGCCAGGCCCAGACCGTGGGGCTGACCAGGTGCGCGGTGGCGATGCCCTGTCGGCGCAGGCGATATTCCAGGCGCAGGTTGAAGTCGGGAGAGTCGATACCCAGGAACAGGTCGGGGGGGTTATCGCGGAAGTGGCGGTACACGCTGCCGCGGATGCGCAGCAGTTCCGGCAGGCGCTTGAGCGGCTCCACAAAGCCCATCACGGACAGGCGTTCCATGGGGTACAGGCTGCGCAGGCCCTGGGCCTCCATCAGCGGCCCGCCGATGCCCTCGACCTCCAGCTCCGGCACCCGCTCACGCAGCGCCGCTATCACCCGGGAGCCGAGGATGTCGCCCGAGGCCTCCCCTGCGAGAACGCCAATGCGCACGGGCTAGTGCCCCTTAACGTAAGTTCGCAAAACACAGTTCGAGTGATTTTTTGTGTCAGGCAAGGCGCGGCGACGAGTCATAGCCGTAGCTATGGCGAGGAGTCGCAACGCCGCATGGCGCAAAAAAGCACCGAAATCGTGCAGAGAATTTGCGTTGAGGGGCACTAGCGCACGATGCCGCGTTCCGATGCGCGCACGGAATCGATCAGCACCTGCACCTCGGGGGTGTCGCGGAGCATGGTCTCCAGGCGCTGCAGCGCCAGCTCCAGGGTCAGGCCCTGGCGATACAGGATCTTGAACGCGCGCCGCAGCTGGCTGATCGCCTCGCTGGAGAAGCCGCGCCGGCGCAGGCCCTCGATATTGATGGTCTTGGCCTCCGCGGGCGCCCCGCTCACGGTCACGTAGGCGGGCACGTCCTTGCCGATGGCCGTACCCATTCCACTGAAGCTGTGGGCGCCGATTTTGCAGAACTGGTGCACCAGGGTGTAGCCGCTGAGAATCGCCCAGTCCCCTACCCGCACGTGCCCCGCCAGGGCCGTGTTATTGACCAGGATGGTGTGATCCCCCAGCACGCTGTCGTGACCGATATGCACATAGGCCATGATCAGGTTGTGGTTGCCGATCGTGGTCTCTGAGCGATCCTGCACGGTACCGCGGTGAATCGTAACGTTCTCGCGGATGATGTTGTTGTCACCGATCACCAGGCGCGTCGGTTCGTCCTGGTACTTCAGGTCCGGTGTCGCCTCGCCCACGCTGGAAAACTGGTAGATATGGTTGTTGGCGCCGATGCGGGTGGGACCGCGAATAACCACGTGGGATTCGATCTGCGTGCCGGGGCCGATCTCCACCTCGGGGCCGATCAGGGTCCAGGGCCCGACGGTGACATCCTCCGCCAGCCTGGCGGATGGATCCACGATGGCGCGCTCGTCAATCATCGGTCGGCGCAGAGTATCGTGGCGGAGGCTGCAAGCTTGCCGTCGACATCGGAGCTGACATCAAACTTCCAGATGCCGCGCCGATCGGACACGATTGACGCCCGCAGCATGACCTGGTCTCCCGGTACGCAGGGCCGCTTGAAGCGCAGATTGTCGGCGCCAACAAAGTAGTAGATGGAACCGTCCGCCGGGGTTTTGTTCATCGACTTGAAGCCGAGGATGCCCGCAGCCTGGGCCATGGCTTCAATCAGCAGGACGCCGGGAAACACCGGGTGGTCCGGAAAATGGCCATCGAAGTAGGGCTCATTGATCGACAGGTTTTTGTAGGCAACGATTGACTTGCCCAGGTCGATTTCGACAACCCGATCCACCAGCAGGAATGGATATCGGTGGGGAAGGTAGGTGCGAATTTCAGCGATATCCATCATCGGACCGGTTGTACTCCTGTTATCCGTCTCGTTGTTTTTCGAGACTCGCCAGCCGCCGCTGGATGGTGTCTAGTTGCGCGAATCGCACGGCACTGCGCTTCCACTCGCGGGTGGTGGACATCGGCGTGCCGGACGAGTAGGAACCGGGCTCGGTGATCGACTTGGTCACCATGGTCATGCCCGTTATGTGCACGTGGTCGCAGATCTCCACGTGGCCTACAACGCCTACTCCGCCCGCCAGGGTGCAATTCGCCCCTATAGTCGTGCTTCCCGCCAAACCCGTGCAACCGGCGATCGCGGTATTTTTCCCGATGCGACAGTTGTGAGCGATCTGTACGAGGTTATCGATGATCGCGCCATCTTCGATCACGGTATCGTCGATCGCACCGCGATCAATCGTGGTACAGGCGCCGACCTCTACCCGGTCACCCAGGGTCACGCCGCCCAGCTGGTGGATCTTTTCCCAGCCCCCGCCGGTAGGTGCAAAGCCGAAGCCTTCACCGCCCAGGACCGCCTGCGACTGGATGTTGCAGTATTCGCCAACGCAGACGCCGTGGTACAGGACCGCATTGGGAAAAATCCGGCTGTGGGCGCCCACGCGGCTGCCGTGACCGACGTATACACCGGCACCAATAACGGCATGGGCTGCGATCTGCGCACCGGACTCTATGACCGCCTGGGGGCCGATCGACGCAGTCGCATCCACCGACGCATCCGCAGCCACCACAGCGGCAGGATGCACCCCTGCGACGGGCCGCGGCGAACGGTCAAACAGGGCGCTGACCCGGGCGTAACAGAGGTAGGGGTCTTCCGCCTTGAGATAGTCCCCCGGGCACTGCGCCACCATGTCCGGCGGCACAATCACCGCCCCGGCCGCAGTGCGGCCAAGCTGATCGGCGTATCTGCGATTGGCCAGGAAAGCCAGGTCTTCCGGCCCCGCGGACTCCAGGGTCGCCAGTCCGGTCAAGGTGCGCGCGGCATCACCCGAGAAGTCCAGGCCGAGCTTCTGCGCCAGCTCCCCGAGTGAATACACGGCTTATTCCGCCATCTGGTTGAGCTTGTCGGTCACCTTGGCGGTAATGCTGTAGCCGGCATCCGCGTGAATTACCGAGCCGCGCTGCAGCAGCAGGCCAATACCTTCCGTGCTGATCAGCTCGCGCAGCACTTCCTGCACGCGCGGTGACATTTCCTGCAGCAATTCCTGGCCCGCGGCCTGCTCAGCCTGCTGCAGTTTCCCGGTTACGTGCTCGAGGTCGGATTGCTTGCTCTGCAGCTTTTTGCGCGCCGCGAGCTGCTGTTCCTGGCTCATGACCGCCGCGTCCTTCTGGAAGTCCTTCACGATCTGGTCAAACTCTTCCTTCAGCTGGTCGAATTCGGCCTTGTCGGACTTGTAGTCATCCTGGTTGCGAACCGCTGCCAGACGCTGCTGGGCGTAGTCGGTCTGCAGGATGGCCTGCTCCAGATTGACGACCGCGATCTTGCCCTGGGCCCAACCCAGCGTGGGCAAAGCCAGGGCGAGGACAGTAAAGGCGATTTTGAACATTCTAGACACAGTGATCTCCATAATGGGTTCAGGTTTGATGGATCAGAAGCCCCGACCGAGGGTGAACTGGAAAACTTCCTCGTCGTCTTCGGGACCGGCATTGAGCGGCTTGGCCAGACTGAAGGTCAGCGGACCAAAGCCCGAAATGTAGCTCACGCCCACGCCGACCGAGTAGCGCAGTTCATCGGCGTCGACATCAAAGCAGTTGAGCTGGGCTGCAGTGCATTGGGTGTTGAAAACATTCCCCGCATCGACGAAAAACGCGGACCGCAGGCGGCTGCGATCCTTGATAAAGGGCATCGGGAACAGCAGTTCCACACCACCCTCGATCAGCACGTTACCGCCGAAGGGATCGGGATCATCACGCACGGTGGTGAACAGCAGCTTGCCGGTGCGCGGATCGCGCACGTACCCGAATTGCTGGCCGTTGGGGCCGCCGACTTCCACGGCGTTACCGTTCTCATCGATTTCAGTGACCGGCTGGTTGACGTCGTAGAGTTCCGCCGGGGTACTGCGCGGCCCCAGGGTATTGCTCTCGAAACCGCGCACGGAGCCGAAGCCACCGGCAAAGAAGTGCTCATAGAAGGGCAGAAAATCGTTGTCGCCGTAGCCGTCGCCGTAACCCAGCTCGGTGCGGAAACGCAGGGTCCACTCGTTGACGATGGGATAGAAAATCTCCCCCCGGTAGGTGAGCTTGTAGAACTCGAGGTCAGACCCCGGCACGGCAACCTCCAGGGCCACCGACTGGGAGGCACCCCGGGTCGCCAGGCGACCGCGGTTCAGGGTGGACTGGGACCAGCTGCCGGTGACGGTCCAGTTCAGGTACTCGTTGCCATTTACGTCCAGAAAGCCCGGGTCGTCGGGGACGGTGAAGGCATCCAGCGGCAGGGTATCGAGGGGCATCAGTTCCTCGACGGCGGCGAAAGTGCCGTCGACCAGGCGGGTGCTTTCATAGTAAAAATCGACACCGGGCTGTGGTCGCGGGCTGGACTTGATTTCCTGCACCGCAAACCGGCCGGCAGTGATCTCGGTATTGGACACCCCGAAACTGAAGCCCAGGCGCTGGGTTTCCGAGATCGGGTAGCCGAAGTTCAGGGCCGCACCCAGGGTATCCGTGGTATAGCTCGCCACGTTCACTTCCGACAGGTCCGTTGACCGATAGAACACGTTGAAGCCGCGGCTGACCCCGTCCTCGGTGTAGTAAGGGTTGGTGTAGCTGAAGTTGTAAAGATCCTGGTATCGCGAGCTGTTCAGGGCGATGCCCACCCGGCGACCGGTGCCGAGGAAGTTGTCCTGCTGCAGGTTCAGGCCCAGGATCAGACCGGCGTCCTGGGCGTAACCAAAGCTGGCGCCGATACTGCCAGAGGACTGTTCCTCGACTTCGAACTCGACGTCAATCAAGTCATCGTGGCCAGGCACCTCGGGCGTTTCAACCGCGGCCTTGCTGAAGTAGCCCAGGCGCTCGAGGCGCACCCGCGACTGCTCGATGGCAGCGGCAGAGGCTGGGGCACCCTCCATCTGCCGCATCTCACGCCGCAGCACGTCGTCGGCGGTTTTCATGTTGCCCTCGAAGTTCACCCGGCGGACATAGGTTCGCTTGCCCGGATCGACGAAAAACTTCATCGCCACGCTGTTGTTTTCCTCGTCCACCTCGGGGATGCCCGTGACCTTGGCGAAGCTGTAACCCTCGTTGCCCAGGCGTCGCGTCAGGTATTCTTCCGTCGACGTCACCAGCTGCTGGGAGAAGGTCGCACCCTCGGTCACCAGCAGAAAGCGCCGCAAATCCGACTCCGGCAGTACCAGGTCACCGGACAGGTCCACCGCGCTGACCGTGAATTTCTCGCCCTCGGTCACATTGGCGGTGATGTACACCGCTTCTTTGTCGGGGGACACGGAGACCTGGGTCGAATCGATCGTGAACTGGAGGTAGCCGCGGTCCATGTAATAGGAGGTCAGGGTCTCGAGGTCGCCGGTGAGCTTTTCCCGTGAATACTTGTCATCGTTGGTAAAGAAGGACAGCCAGCCGGTGGTCTTCAGGGCAAACAGGTCGGTGAGTTCCTCGTCGCTGAACACCTCGTTGCCGACCACATTGATATGCTTGATCGCGGCCACGGTGCCCTCGTCGACATCGATATTGATCGACACCCGGTTGCGCGGCTCCGGCAGCACCTCGGTTTCAATATTGGCGTCGTAGCGACCCTGCTGCACATACTGGCGCTGCAGCTCCAGCTGCATACCCTCCAGGGTGGAGCGCTGGAACACCTGCCCCACGGCCAGGCCCGCGCCCTTGAGGCCATCCAGCAAAGCCTCGGTCTCAATCGCCTTGTTACCTTCGATATTGATCTCGCTGATGCTCGGGCGTTCGGCGACGATCACCACCAGTACGTTACCGTCACGGCCGATGCGAATGTCGTCAAAGTTACCCGTGGCAAACAGGCTGCGGGCGGCGGCGCGCAGGGCCTCCTCATTCACCAGATCGCCGACCGCCAGGGGCATCGCCGCGAACACGCTGCCGGCGGAGATACGCTGCAGGCCTTCGACCCGGATGTCGCTGATGATGAAGGACGACTGGGCGGAAGCCAGTGGAGCGGTCAGCACCAGGGCCAGCAGTAGCCAGCGGGTCATTTGTCTGCACACTTTAATATCGAACACCAGGTTAGGCCTGCCAGGAAGTATCAAATTGAGGTTCTGTTATTTTCGACACACTCGGCTACAGGCGTGCGAAATCGTTATACAGGGCCAGCGCCATGATCCCGAGCACCAGGAACAGGCCAACCTGGTACCCCAGGGCCTGCACGCGCTCGGGCACCGGGCGGCCCGCTATCAGCTCCAGGGTGTAATACAGCAGATGCCCACCATCCAGTACCGGTATGGGCAGCAGGTTCAGAACCCCCAGGCTGACACTGAGCAACGCGAGGAAGCTGATGTAGGATTCCAGCCCCGACTCCGCGGAAGCGGTCGCCACTTTAGCAATGGTAATGGGGCCACTCAAGTTTTTATGCGAGATCAGGCCCTGCAGCATTTTCTTGATGGAATTAAGGGTAAACACCACGAGGTCGCCGGTGCGCTGTACGCCCGCAGCCAGTGCCTCCAGGGGTCCGCGGGAAAACTCGCGCATCAGCTCCGGGGGCATCTCGGGAATCACCACGGACACGCCCACACGGCCAAAGGCATCGCCCTCGGCCGGCACCACCCGCTCCGGGGTCAGCTGGGTCTGCAGGGTCTGCTCGCCGCGGCGGAAAGTCAGGTCGATGGCCTCGCCGGGGCGGGCGCGCACGTACTCCACCCAGTCCTGCCACAGGGGCATCTCGATACCGTCGGCGGCGAGGACCATATCGCCGGTTTCCAGACCGGCCTCTGCCGCGGGGCTGCCGGGGGTTACATCACCGACCTCGGGCAGAATGTCCGGGGTGTACAGGGTCAGACCCAGGCCGCCGTAGAGATCAGGCTGCTCCTGGTCGGACAGCCACTGGGTGATGATTGCCTCAGACTCGTAGATCACGTCCGAATTGGGATACTTGACCGCAAAGTTGATGGCCCCGGTATCACCGATGCGATCCAGCAGCCGGAAATTCAGCGCCTGCCAGGTAGGCGTGGGCTTGCCGTCGACCGCGACAATTTCCTGCTGTGGCTCAAGGCCCGCCATGTCCGCCACCGAGCCCTGCTCGACGTCTCCAATGACCGGCGCGAACCCGCTCTCGCCGGCGAGAAACAGCGCCCAGTAGGCAAAGATGGCTAGCAGGAAGTTGGCCAGCGGACCTGCGGCCACGATGGCGATGCGCTGCAATACCGGCTTGCGGTTAAACGCCCGGTCCTGCTCACCCGCGGGGATTTCGCCCTCGCGCTCATCCAGCATCTTGACGTAACCCCCGAGGGGGATCGCGGCCACGCTGTACTCGGTGCCCTCGCGGTCGCGCCACCGGAACAGCGAGGTGCCAAAGCCGATAGAGAAACGCAGGACCTTGACGCCGCAGCGGCGCGCGACCCAGAAATGGCCGTATTCGTGCACGGCCACCAGGATGGCGAGCGTCGCCAGGGTGACCAGGATGGTGTACATCAAGTCCATTAAGCCTCCAGACCCAGGGGGCGGCGCCCGGACAGACGCGCCACCGCCGCTGCCGCGACACGCCGCGCCTCGGCATCAGCAGTTTCGACCACGGCCAGGGAGTCGGGTTCAATCACCTTGCAGCGCCCCAGGCTGTCCTCGATGACGGCGGCGATGTCACTGAATCCCAGGTGCCCTTCCAGAAAAGCTGCTACTGCGACCTCGTTGGCGGCGTTGCAGGTCGCCATCGCGGTACCCCCGGCGGCAGCGGCCTCCCGGGCGAGACGCAGGCAGGGAAAACGCCCCTCGTCGGGGGCCTCGAAGTCCAGTCTCGCCAGGGTAAACAGGTCCAGCGGCGCCACGCCGGCGTCCACCCGGTCCGGCCAGGCGAGACCGTAAGCAATCGGTGTGCGCATGTCGGGGTTGCCAAGCTGGGCCAGCACCGAGCCGTCGCGGTACTGTACCATGGAGTGCACGATGCTCTGGGGGTGAACCACGACCTCGATCATTGCCGGCGACACGTCGAACAGCCAGCAGGCCTCGATCAGCTCCAGCCCCTTGTTCATCAGGGTGGCGGAGTCTACCGAAATCTTGCGACCCATGGACCAGTTGGGGTGGGCGCAGGCCTGGTCCGGGCTCGCCGCTGCCATCTGCGCGGCGGTCCAGGTGCGGAAGGGGCCGCCCGAGGCGGTGAGCAGGATCCTGCTGACCCCGGCCTTCCCCGAAACCCCCGCAGCATCGACCGGCAGGCACTGGTAGATGGCGTTGTGTTCGCTGTCGATGGGCAGCAGCAGCGCGCCGGAATCGCTCACCGCCTGCATCAGAAGGTGCCCCGCCATGACCAGGGATTCCTTGTTCGCCAGCAGCACCCGCTTGCCGGCGCGGGCCGCTGCCAGCGTGGAGGGCAGGCCGGCGGCGCCAACGATGGCGGCCATGACCGCATCCACATCGGGGTCGGTGGCCACCTGGCACAGGCCGGACTCGCCGCTCAGCACGGTAGTCCCCAGCTCCGCCGGCAGGCGTGCAGCCAGGGCCTCGGCCGAGTCCGGGCACAGCATGACCGCGAAGCGCGGCCTGTGCTCCAGGCACTGGCGATGGAGGGCGTCGACGGAGGTGTTGGCGGCGAGGGCATACACCCGATAGCGATCCGGGTGGCGCGCGATCACATCCAGGGTATTCTCGCCGATGGACCCGGTGGAACCCAGAACGCTGACAGCCTGCAGCACCTCGCTCATAAGGTCACCACCCCGCCAACAGCAGGCCCAGGGCGAACACCGGCGCCGCCCCGCAAATACTGTCCAGCCGGTCGAGCACGCCACCGTGACCCGGCAGCAGGGACCCGCTGTCTTTCATACCGCTCTCGCGCTTGACCATACTCACGGTGAAGTCTCCCACCACGGAGGCCATCGCGGTGGCGACCGTGACCGCGATAACCGCCAGCAGGCTGATATGCGCCATCTGTGGCGGCAACAGCCACCAGTACACCAGGGCCAGGGCAAGCACGCTGACAATGCCGCCCCAGAAGCCCTCCCAGGTCTTCGCCGGGCTGACCGCGGCAGCCATCTTGTGGCGCCCGAAGTTCTTGCCGGCGAAATAGGCACCAATGTCTGCCGCCGCCACGATCAGGATCATCCCCACCATCAGCAGTCCGCCGCGGGGGAAACTCAGGAGGTACACCGCCGCCAGCCAGGCGGAGCCCAGTACCAGCACCCCCATCACGCAGCGGGCGGGCAGGCTGCGCCAGAAAATCGCGCTGGCCGGGTAGCCCTTGACCCACAGCAGGGAGAAAGACCACCACAGACAGGCCAGCCCGAGGAAGGGCTGCACTGCCTCGCGCGTGGGCGCCTCGCCCAGGCCGCAGTACCAGTACAGGGCCACCAGGGCCCCCTGCACGCAGAGCACGTACAGGGCCCGCGACAGGGGCCCGCGCCAGCCGCAGAGCTGCGCCCACTCCCAGGAACCGAGCGCGACGACCAGGGCAAAAAACAGCGCCAAGCCGGGCAGCGGCAGCAGTGCCACGGCAGCCAGGAACAGGCCCGCCATGACCAGCGCGGTGATCACCCGCTGCCTAAGCATCCTCGCCACCGGCGGCAATGCCGTCTGGGGGCCGCAGCCCGAAACGCCGTTCGCGGCGGCTGTAGTCAGCGAGAGCGCGGGCAAACTCCAGTTCGCCGAAATCAGGCCACAGGGTGTTGGTGAAATAAAGCTCGCTGTAGGCGAACTGCCAGAGCATGAAATTGCTGATGCGGGCGTCGCCGCCGGTGCGAATACACAGGTCCGGCGCCGGCAGGTCGCTGATCGACATGTAGCGGCCGAGGACTTCCGGGGTAATACTCGCGGGATCCAGTTCGCCGTCCCGGGCTGCGGTGGCGACCGCCCGCGCGGCCTGGGTGATGTCCCACTGGCCGCCGTAGTCGACCGCGATCACCATGGTGGCCTCGCGGTTATCGCGGGTGGTGTGTTCCGACTGGCGCATCAGGCGCTGCAGGCGCTCGCTGAAGCGGTGGCGCTGACCGATAAAGCGCAGCCGCACGCCGTCGCGATGCAGTTGCCGCACCTCGCTGCGCAGGTAGCGGGAAAGCAGGGCCAGCAGGGCACGCACCTCGGGTTGGGGACGGCCCCAGTTTTCACTGGAGAAGGCAAACAGGGTAAGGATCTCCACGCCGCTGTCGCGGCAGGCCTGGAGGACGCCACGTACCGCCTCAACCCCGGCGCGGTGCCCCGCGGGACCGGGCAGTCCCTGGCGGCGGGCCCAGCGGTTATTGCCGTCCATGATAATGGCAACATGGCGGGGAACGACCGGTGCGCCCTGGGCGCTGCCTTTATCTGAACCTGCGGGAGTGGACATGGGAGGGATGGATCAGATTTCCATCAGGTCTGCTTCTTTATCCGCCAGCATCTCCTCGACCCGGGCGACGTACTTGTCAGTCAGCTTCTGTACGGCCTCCTGGCCGCGCCGCTCGTCGTCCTCGCTGATTTCCTTGTCCTTGACCAGCTCCTTGAGCATGGCCATGGCATCGCGGCGGGCATTGCGCACCGATACCCTCGCCGACTCCGCCTCATGACGGGCCTGGCGAATGAAGCCCTTGCGGGTCTCCTCGGTCAACATGGGCATGGGAATCCGGATGACCTCGCCGGCAGTAGCCGGATTCAGGCCCAGGTCGGACTTCAGGATCGCCTTCTCAATTTCGGGAATGATCGACTTGTCCCAGGCCGTGAGGCTCAGGGTGCGCGCGTCCTCCACATTGACATTGGCCACCTGGTTCAGGGGTGTATCCGCGCCGTAGTAGCTCACCCGCAGGCCATCGAGAATGCTCGGATGCGCGCGCCCGGTGCGGATTTTGTTGAAATGCTGCACCAGGGCATCGATGCTCTTCTCCATGCGCTCGGCGGCGTCGTTTCTAATATCTTCAATCACTTCGTGTCCTCCTTGTAACCCCGACGGGCCTACTCAATCAGGGTGCCAACCTGGCCGCCGCGCACGATGCTGAGCAGCGCGCCCGCCTTCTCCATTTCGAAAACCCGCACCGGCATCTTGTGGTCGCGGCAGAGGCAGATCGCGGTCAGGTCCATGACTTCGAGTTTCTTGTCCAGTACCTCGTCGTAGTCCAGCCGCTCATATTTGATGGCGTCCGGGAACTTGAACGGGTCGGCGGAGTAAACACCGTCGACCTTGGTCGCTTTCAGTACCAGCTCCGCCTCTACCTCGATACCCCGCAGGCAGGCCGAAGAGTCGGTGGTGAAAAAAGGGTTGCCGGTGCCGGCGCAGAAAATCACCACATCGCCATTGCTCAGGGCGCGAATCGCCTTGCGCCGGTCGTAGTGATCGACCACACCGCTCATGGGGATTGACGACATCACCTGGGTGGAGATGTTGGAGCGCTCCAGGGCATCGCGCAAGGCCAGCGCGTTCATCACCGTGGCCAGCATGCCCATGTGGTCGCCTGTGACCCGGTCCAGGCCCGCGGTCTGCAGGGCAGCGCCTCGGAACAGGTTGCCACCCCCGACCACCAGGCCCACCTGGACCCCGATACCCACCAGCTGGCCAATCTCCAGGGCCATCTGGTCCAGCACCTTGGGGTCGATGCCAAACCTCTCGGCACCGGTCAGGGCCTCGCCACTGAGTTTCAGCAGGATACGCTTGTACTTCTTGTCGCCTGTTGCCTGGGGCATGCATCTACTCTCCTGAACTGGGGCCGTATATTACAGGACATCGGGGCGACACCCCAGCGCAAATTGGGCGGGCAGGCAGAGGGCCCGGAATAAGAAACGGGGCCCGAAAGCCCCGTCCGACACGCTAATGGGCGGCTTAGCCCTTCAGCTGCGCCGCGACCTCGTCGGCGAAATCGACCTTGTCTACAGCGATGCCCTCACCCACCTCAAAGCGCACGAAGGAAACCACTTCGGCACCGGCGGCTGCAACCAGCTTGCCCACGGTGGTGTCAGGGTCCTTGACGAAGGCCTGTTCGGTGAGGCTGTTTTCCGCCAGGAATTTCTTGATCCGGCCACCGATCATCTTCTCGATGATCTCCGCAGGCTTGCCTGATTCCTGGGCCTGGGCGGTGTAGATCTCCTTTTCCTTGGCGATCAGGTCCTCCGGCATATCCGCCGGGGAGACCACGCGCGGGTTGACCGCGGCCACGTGCATGGCAACGTCCTTGGCCAGGTCCTGGTCGCCGCCCTTGAGCTCGACCAGCACTGCGATGCGGTTGTTGCTGTGCACGTAGTGACCGACCACACCGGCATCAGCAGTGACCAGTTCGATGCGGCGCACGCCGATGTTCTCACCAATCTTCTGTACCAGGGCCTCGCGCTGGGACTCCAGCTCGCCTGCCATCAGGGCCTGAACATCGGTCTGCTTCTGGGCAAAGGCGGTGTCGGCCACGGTATCGACGAATGCCAGAAAACCGGCGTCACGCGCTACGAAGTCAGTCTCGCTGTTGACTTCCACGGCCACGCCGTAGCTGCCGTCCTCGGCGACGCGGGTAATCACCACGCCGTCGGCTGCAGTGCGGCCCGCTTTCTTGGCCGCTTTCATGCCGCTGGACTTGCGCAGGTCCTCGATCGCTTTCTCGACGTCGCCGTCGGCCGCGGCCAGTGCTTTTTTACATTCCAGCAAGCCCAGACCTGTGCGCTCGCGTAATTCCTTGACCAGTGCTGCAGACATTCTGTCCTCCTGCTCGACCCTGCTTAGGGTGTATTTGATAGAAAAATCCCCGGCGCGACAGCTCGCCGCCAGGGATGTTGTAGAGAGCCCCGGTGGCCGTCGCCGGCACCGGGATAGTTGTGCTTACTCGGCAGCGGCTTCCGCTGCTTCCTCGACGAACTCGTCCTTCCTGGCGATACCCTCGCCCGCTTCCGCCTTGCCCGCGAGGCAGGCATCGGCAACCGCGGTGACGTACAGCTTGATCGCACGGATCGCGTCGTCATTGCCCGGAATCACGTAGTCCACGCCATCGGGGTCGGAGTTGGTATCGACGATACCGATCACCGGAATACCCAGCTTGTTGGCCTCGGTGATGGCAATGCGCTCGTGCTCTACATCGACCACAAACAGCGCGTCGGGCAGGCCACCCATATCCTTGATCCCGCCAATGCTGCGCTCCAGTTTGTCCATGTCGCGGCTGCGCATCAGGGCTTCTTTCTTGGTCAGCTTGGCGAAAGTACCGTCGGTCTGCTGCGCTTCCAGATCGCGCAGACGCTTGATCGAGGCACGGATGGTCTTGTAGTTGGTGAGCATGCCACCCAGCCAGCGATGGCTGACGTAGGGCATTCCGGCACGATCAGCCTGTTCCTTGATGATCTTGCCCGCGGCGCGCTTGGTACCGACAAAAAGAATCTTGTTCTTGTTGCCCGCCATACGCTTCATCAGGTCCAGGGCTTCGTTAAAGGCCGGGACGGTGTGCTCGAGGTTGATGATGTGGATTTTGTTACGGGCACCGAAGATGTACTGGTCCATCTTGGGATTCCAGTAACGGGTCTGGTGACCGAAGTGGGCGCCCGCCTGCAGCAGGTCGCGCATGCTTACTTGCGACATAATTAGTTACCTTGTATTGGGTTAGGCCTCCACATATCCCGTGCTCCAAACCGGCCTGGCCGGCACCCTGGAACAGGTATTGATATGTGTGTGTCATTACAGTTTCCTCGTCGGGCGGGGCCTGGGCCCCACTCGCGAGGCGCGCTTTATACCACAAGCGGCGCCCGGAAGGAAGCTAGCGCGCGTCGCCGGCAGCGAACCGAGATTGCGCGATCGCACCCCGCTTGCGGTAGAATATGCGGCCCGCTGGCTGCAGAGACACGACCGCGGCCCGCAGATAGATCACTTTTCTTTATTTTTCATTGGGTTAGGAATGCCGGTAAGCATCAAGACAGCAGACGAGATCGAGCGCATGCGCGAGGCGGGCCGCCTCGCCGCCGAAGTCCTGGAGATGATCGCACCCAGAGTGGAGCCCGGAATCAGCACCGGGGAACTGGACGCGATCTGCCACCGGCATATCACCGAGGTCCAGAAAGCGATCCCGGCGCCCCTGAATTACCACGGGTTCCCGAAGTCGATCTGCACCTCGGTGAACGATGTAGTGTGTCACGGCATCCCCTCGGACAAGAAGAAGCTCAAGAGTGGCGACATCATCAATATCGACGTGACCGTGATCAAGGACGGCTACCACGGCGACACCAGCATCATGGTGCTGGTGGGGGACGTTCCCGACCACGCCCAGCGCCTGGTGCGTGTTACCCAGGAGTGCCTGTACAGGGCGCTGGACATCGTCCGCCCCGGCACAACCCTGGGAGATATCGGTCACGTGATCCAGCAGCACGCCGAGAAAAACTATTACTCGGTGGTGCGCGAATACTGCGGCCACGGCATTGGCCAGGTATTCCACGAAGACCCCCAGGTCCTGCACTACGGCCGCAAGGGCAGCGGCCTGGTGCTGGAGCCGGGCATGACCTTTACCATCGAGCCGATGATTAACGCGGGGCGCCGCCAGACCAAGCTCAACCAGAAAGACGGCTGGACCGTCACTACCCGCGACGGGCGTCTCTCCGCCCAGTGGGAACACACCATCGGGGTCACCGAGGACGGGTGCGAGGTTTTCACCCGCCGCTCTGACGAAAACCTCTGAGGGCCGGGATGAACGCAAGCCAGGATTTGCCCGCGGCCCTGCTGGACCGCACCGCCTTCGCTGCCGATATGGCCGGTGGACATCCGGTGCAATCGTGCAAGCGGGCCCTGGCCGCTGCCAGTGACTACCTGGACGCCCAGTTTCGCGCCGGGGTGGAAGCTGGCGAGCTGATTCGCCTGCGGGCGCGATTCATGGACCAGCTCCTGGGCGCACTCTGGGACCTGCAGGACTGGCCCGCCGAGCGCATGGCGCTGGTGGCCGTGGGCGGCTACGGCCGCGGCGAACTGCACCCCCGCTCCGATGTTGACCTGTTGCTCCTGACCGAGGGGGAGAGCGATGACTTCCAGCCGCAGGTTGAGGTCTTCCTCACCCAGCTGTGGGACATCGGCCTGGCGGTGGGCCACAGCGTGCGCTCGGTACAGGAGTGCCGGAAGCGCGCCGCCGGGGACATCACCGTGCTGACCAACCTGATGGAAGCCCGCGTGCTGCGCGGCGAGCAGGCCCTGATGGACGCGGTGCGCCAGGCGATCTCCCCGGACCAGATGTGGCCCAGCCGCCAGTTCTTCCGCGCCAAAATGGAAGAGCAGGAAGCGCGTCACACCAAGTACGCCGACACCGAATACAATCTCGAACCCAACGTCAAAGGCTCCCCCGGCGGCCTGCGGGACCTGCAGGTTATCGGCTGGATTGCCGAACGGCATTTCGGGGTCAAGACGCTGGACGAGCTGCCCTCTGGCGACTTCCTGACCCCCGATGAACGGCGCATTCTAGAGCGCGGCCGCGAGTTCATGTGGCAGGTGCGTTACGCCCTGCACATGGTGACCGGGCGCGAGGAGGATCGCCTGTTGTTCGACCATCAGCGCGAGCTGGCGGCGCTGTGGGGCTTCGAGGACGGGGAAACCCTGGCGGTCGAGCAGTTTATGCAGACCTACTATCGCTGGGCCCTGGCCCTGGGCCAGCTCAACGAGGTGCTGATCCAGAATTTTGACCAGGCGATCCTGCACGCCGAGGCCCCCGACGAAGTCCGCGACATCAATGAGCGCTTTCGCAGCCGCAACGGCTACCTCGAGCTGAAAGATGAGCACCTGATCCAGCATTATCCCTCGGCGCTGCTGGAGGTGTTCCTGCTCTGCGCCAGCGACGATCAGATCATCGGTATCGGCGCTCCGACCATTCGCCTGATCCGCGACAACCGGCACCTGATCGATGCCAGCTTCCGCGCCGACCCGCGCAACCACAAGCTGTTCCTGGACCTGCTGCGCGCGCCCTACCGGATGACCCGGCAGCTGCGACGGATGACCCGCTACGGCATTCTCGGGCACTACCTGCCGGAGTTCGGCCGCATCGTCGGCCAGATGCAGCACGACCTGTTCCACAGTTACACGGTGGACGCCCACACCCTGCAGGTGATCCAGAACATGCGGCGCTTCCGGATGCCGGAGTTCGAAGAGCGCTTCCCGGTATCCAGCCGGGTCGCCCGCCGCCTGCCCAAGATTGAGCTGCTGTACATCGCCGGGCTGTACCACGACATCGGCAAGG
Source organism: Sediminihaliea sp. (assembly GCA_965222335.1). GTDB lineage: Bacteria > Pseudomonadota > Gammaproteobacteria > Pseudomonadales > Halieaceae. The sequence goes on from OZ244944.1 coordinate 1,033,295, forward strand.
GCCGCGGCGGTGACCACTCCGAACTGGGCGCCGTCGATGCCGAGCGCTTCTGCCAGCAGCACGGTCTGCTGCAGCGGGATACCAACCTCGTGGTATGGCTGGTGCGCAATCACCTGACCATGTCCGCGGTAGCCCAGCGCAAGGACATATCGGACCCCGACGTGATCCAGCAGTTTGCCGAGCATGTGGGCGACCAGTACCGGCTGGACTACCTGTTCACCCTTACGGTGGCGGACATCAATGGCACCAACCCCACCCTGTGGAACGCCTGGCGCGGCAGTCTCCTGCGCCAGCTGTACACGGAAACCAAGCGCGCCCTGCGCCGCGGTCTTGAAAACCCGGTCGACAAGCAGGTATGGATCAACGAGACCCGTACCGACGCCACCGACCTATTGGAGTACCGCGGTTTCACCCAGGAGGAGCTGACCACCCTGTGGCAGGAGCGCGGGGAGGATTACTTCCTGCGCGAGCGCGCCGAGGACATCGCCTGGCACACGGAGGCCATCGCCGGCCACTACGACCGCGAGCAGCCCCTGGTGCTGATCCGCAATTCCACCGACTCCAGCGTTGCCAATGCCACCCAGATATTCATCCATGCGCGCAATCACGCGCAGCTGTTTTCCAACATCTGCGCCGAACTCGAGCAGTTGGAGCTGAGTATTCACGACGCCCGCATCTACAACGCCAACGACAATATGACGCTGGATACGTTTTTTGTCCTCGACTCCGACGGCAGCTCGATTGCCGAAGACGGCGCCCGGCTGCGACACATCAAGGAACACCTGACCCGGGCCCTGCGTTCGCCGGTGGACAAGCCCAGCGTGGTCCAGCGCCTGACGCCGCGGCAGATGAAGTCTTTCCCCATTCCCACGGAAACGCGGATGTCCGTCGACGAGATCAAGCACACCAGCGTGCTGGAGGTGGCCTCGCCGGACCGGCCCGGATTACTGGCGCGGATCGGACAGGTTCTCGTGGAGTACGATGTCCTGTTGCAGGCGGCGAAGATTCAGACCCTGGGAGAGCGGGTCGAGGACGTGTTCTTTATCACCGAAACAGACCACGGCCCGATTACCGATCCGGCGCGCTGCGAAGCGATCCAGGCGGCGATTCGCGAGCGCCTGGACCGCCAGGCCTGAGGAGCAGCGCTGATGAACCCCCTGCTGGATGCCCTGCAGCCCTACCCTTTTGCCAAGCTGCAGGCGCTGTTCGAAGACCTGGCGCCCAACGCCGGCTATGCGCCCATCGCCCTGTCCATTGGCGAGCCGCGACACCCGGCGCCACCCTTCGTCCTGGAGCGCCTGGCAGCGCACCTGGACAAGCTGGCGAAGTACCCGGCGACCCTGGGCGAGCCGGCCTTGCGCGAGAGCATTGCCGGCTGGCTGCAGCGACGATTCCAGCTTTCCCACGTGGATCCGGCGTCACAGGTCATCCCGGTCAACGGCACCCGCGAAGCGCTGTTCGCCTTCGCCCAGGCCGTGGTCGCCCCCGGTAGCGGCGGCAGCGTGGTCTGCCCCAACCCGTTCTACCAGATCTACGAGGGCGCGGCCCTGCTCGCCGGGGCAACGCCGGATTTTATCGACTGCCGCGCCGACACCGGATTCCTGCCCGACTTCGAGCATGTCAGCCCGGAGCGCTGGGCGCGCTGCCAGCTGCTCTACATCTGTAACCCGGGCAACCCCAGCGGCGCGGTCATTCCCCTGCAGACCCTCACCCGCCTCGTGGCACTGGCCGAGGAACACGACTTTGTGATCGCCAGCGACGAATGCTACTCCGAAATCTATGCGGACGAGAGCACACCGCCCCCGGGACTGTTACAGGCCTGTGCGGCCATGGGAGACGACAGCTACAGGCGCTGCGTGGTGTTCCACAGCCTGTCCAAGCGGTCCAACCTGCCCGGCCTGCGCTCGGGCTTTGTAGCCGGTGATGCCGAGGTCCTGCGGGACTTCCTGCGCTACCGTACCTACCATGGCTGCGCCATGCCCGTGCATCACCAGATGGCCAGCATCGCCGCCTGGGACGACGAGTCCCACGTGGTCAGCAATCGGCAGCGCTACCGCGACAAGTTCAGCGCGGTACTGGATACCCTCGATGGCTGCCTCGACGTACAGGTGCCCGATGCAGGTTTCTACCTGTGGCCCGCCACCCCCGGGACCGATACTGACTTCGCCCGTCGCCTGCGTGCCGACTACAACGTGACCGTGCTCCCGGGCCGCTACCTGGCGCGTGATGCGGGTGCTGGCAACCCGGGTGAGGGACGGGTGCGTATGGCCCTGGTCGCCGAGCACGCCGACTGCGTGGCCGCGGCGGAGCGCATTGCGGCCTGCGTTGCGGACATCCGGGAATGCTGAAAAAAGCCGAGCGGGTCGCTTTCATCCTGCGCCGGCTGCAGGAGCTGTACCCTGAAACCCCCATCCCCCTGGACCACGAGGATCCTTTTACCCTGCTGGTCGCGGTCCTGCTCAGCGCCCAGTGCACCGACGAGCGGGTCAATCGTGTGACCCCTGGCCTGTTTGCGCTCGCGGATACACCCGCGGCCATGGCTGCCTTGCCCGAGGCGCGTATCCGCGAACTGATCAGGCCCTGTGGCCTGTCGCCGCAGAAAGCGAAGGCGATCAAGCGGCTCAGCGAGATTCTGATCAGCGAGCACCACGGCGAAGTGCCCCGGGACATGGCGGCGCTGGAGCGCCTGCCGGGAGTCGGTCACAAGACCGCCAGCGTGGTGATGGCCCAGGCTTTCGGCGAACCGGCGTTTCCGGTGGACACCCATATTCACCGCCTGGCCCAGCGCTGGGGCCTGAGTAGCGGCCGCAACGTGACCCAGACCGAACGCGATCTCAAGCGCCTGTTCCCGCGGGAACACTGGAACCGGCTGCACCTGCAAATCATTTACTACGGGCGCGAACACTGCAGCGCACGGGGCTGTGACGGCCGCGCCTGCGAAATCTGCCGTACCTGCTACCCGACGCGCAAGCACCCGAAGAAGACCCGCAAGGCCTGAGAAACGCCGCTTGTCAGCCTGACGACAAGTCCGGTAGCATGATTCCGCTCCTTAAACATAATAAAAGCGGGATAGCAGCCATGTCAGATTACTTTGCAGTGCCTGCGGTTCTGGGCATCGTCGGCCTTGTGGTCGCCTTCATCATCTATCATGTCATGACGCGGCATGACCACGGCGAGGGCAAGGTCAAACATATTGCCGACCAGATTCACCTGGGGGCGATGGTCTTCATGCACCGCGAGTACAAGATGCTGGGGCTGTTCGCCCTGGTGCTACTGGTCGCCATCTATGCCTCGCCCCTGGGCGCGGGATCCGCCCTGGCCTTCCTGGTCGGCGCGATTTCCTCCGCCACCGCGGGCTATCTGGGCATGTTCGCCGCCACCAAGGCCAACGTGCGCACGGCGGTCGCCGCGCACAATCACGGCGCACCGATGGCCCTGTCGATCGCCTTCTACGGCGGCTCGGTGATGGGCCTTTGCGTCGCCTCCCTGGGACTTGTGGGCCTGGGGGGACTGTACTGGTACTTCGGCGGTGACCCCGCCACCGCGCATTCCATTCATGGATTCGGTATGGGCGCTTCCGTGGTAGCCCTGTTCTCTCGCGTCGGGGGCGGCATCTTCACCAAGAGCGCCGACGTCGGCGCGGACCTGGTGGGCAAGGTCGAAGCCGGCATCCCGGAAGATGACCCGCGCAATCCCGGCGTCATCGCCGACAACGTCGGTGACAACGTGGGTGATATTGCCGGCATGGGCTCGGATATCTTCGAGTCCTACTGCGGGGCGATGATTGCCTGCATCGCCATCGCCTCGACCATGCAGATTGCGGAGCGACCCGCAATGATGTTCCTGCCGCTGAGCCTCGCTTCCATCGGCCTGCTGTCCTCTTTCGCTGGTATCCTGATGGTGCGGCTGCGCTCAGGGTCCGCGCCGGAGGCGGCCCTGCGTACCGGCACCATTTTCGCGCCGGTTATCTTCGTGCTGCTCGCGTTTCCGCTGATTGCCGGTATGGGTCTGCCGGGGCATATCTGGTGGTCTGTACTTTCCGGCGCTGTGGGCGGCGTGATCATCGGCCTGGTCACTGAGTACTACACCGGCGGCCCCCCGGTGCGCAAGATCGCCCGCTCCGGTGAAACCGGTCCGGCGACCGTAATGATTACCGGGCTCGCGGTGGGCATGCAGTCCGTGGTAGTGCCGATCCTGGTCCTTGCGACCATCATCTTTATCTCTACCAGCCTGTCAGGTCTCTACGGGGTGGGCATCGCGGCTGTCGGCATGCTCGCTACCGTGGGGATTACCATGGCGATCGACGCCTACGGCCCGGTCGCCGATAACGCCGGCGGTATCGCCGAGATGTCCGGCATGGGCAAGGATACCCGGGACATCACCGACGGCCTGGACGAGGTGGGCAACACGACCGCCGCCATCGGCAAGGGTTTTGCCATTGGCGCGGCGGCCCTCGCCGCCCTGGCGATTATCGCCGCCTTCGTAGAAACGGTGCAGGTGCTCAATCCAGACTTCTCCCTGGAGCTGTCGAACCCGATCGTGCTCGTGGGCATGTTTATCGGCGGCACGATTCCCTTCCTGATCGCCTCTATCACCATGACCGCAGTTGGAGATGCCGCTTTCGAGATGATCAACGAAATCCGCCGCCAGTTCCGGGAGATCCCCGGACTGCTGGAAGGCAATGCTGACCCGGATACCGCGCGCTGCGTGGATATCGCCACCACCGCTGCCCTGCGACGCATGATCCTGCCCGGGGCCATCGCCGTGGGCGCGCCGGTGCTGGTGGGCTTTGGCCTGGGCGCGGCCTCCCTCGGCGGCATGCTCGGGGGCGCGCTGCTCGGCTGCGTCCTGATGGCGCTGATGATGGCGAATGCCGGCGGCGCGTGGGACAATGCCAAGAAGTATATTGAGAAGGGCAACCACGGCGGCAAGGGCTCACCCACCCACAGCGCCGCGGTGGTCGGTGACACGGTCGGCGATCCGTTCAAGGACACGTCGGGTCCGTCCATGAATATCCTGATCAACGTCATGGCGATTGTCAGCCTGGTGATCGCGCCGCTGCTAAGCTAGCAGCGCTAACGACGTGCCGGGCTTGTCGCCCCGGCACGGCCGGCACGGGTTGCATCACACGCAGCGACAACAGCACGGAAGCAAGCATGGTAGATCCCGAGGAAAACCTGTTCCAATGCATGGCGCGCATGCTCGCCGCAGGTACTGACCCGGTGGCACGCCAGGAGGAAATCTGGGCGCGCTACGGCGAGGAGGTGGCAATTCTGGTGATGGACTCCTCCGGTTTCTCCCGGGTCTCGGCAAGCCACGGGATCGTGCATTTCCTTGCCCAGCTGATGCGCCTGCGCCAACTGTGTGAGCCTGAGCTGCAGCGCCACCACTGCAAGCTGCTGAATTTCGAGGCGGACAACGCCTTTGCCGCCTTTCCCCGGGCGCAAGATGCCATCGCCGCGGCCCTGGGCATCCAGCGCGCGGTCCACGACGCCGACCTGCGACTCACTGCAAGCGAGCGCTACCGGGTCAGCCTGGGCATCGGCTATGGGCCACTGCTGTACTCTGAAACCCTGGAAGGTTACTTCGGCGACGAGATGAATTGCGCCTCCAAGCTTGGGGAAGACATCGCCAATGGCGACCAGGTACTGGTTACCGAAGCCGCCTTCAACGCCGCGGGCCGGCCACGGGAGCCGGCCTTTGAGGCGGCACAAATTGAAATCTCCGGCATCAGCATGAATTACTACCGCCACCAGTTCAGTCCCTGACCCCCACCCACCAGCGCCGGGCGCTGGCGGGTGCTCGCTATATCTCCCCAAGGCGATTTGCTATCCTACGCCGCTGCTTGCGAGCCCCGGCGGCAGGAGACTCTTTTGATTACACTTTACGGCATTAAGAACTGCGACACGGTGAAAAAGGCGCGCCGCTGGCTGGAAGATCACCGCGTTGAATACGACTTCCACGATTTCCGCGAGGACGGCCTGGACGCAGTTCGGGTTCAGCGCTGGGTTGAGGAACTGGGCTGGGAGAACCTGGTGAACAAGCGCAGCGCCAGTTGGAAGGCCCTGGACGAAAGCGCGCGCCGGGAAATGACCGCGGCCAGCGCCGCGGCTGCAATCCTCGCCCAACCCACGCTGATCAAGCGGCCGCTACTGGACACCGGCAAAGAGCGCTTTACCGGTTTCAGCGCCGAGCGCTACCAGCGAATCTTCAATCGCCACACGCTGTAGGCAGTCGGGTCCGGGCACACAGCGAACCATGCACAACCGCGACCATTCACCAGACGAGAGCAATTCATGACAGACAGCATTTTCGCCTTTGGGCTCGGCATCGGCACACACAATCGCAAGGGCGAGTGGCTGGAGGTGTACTTCCCCAGCCCCCAGCTGCACCCCTCCCCCGCCCTGCTCGAGACCTTGCAGGGCCTGGACAATAACAGCGCGCTCGACCGGGCGGCACTGGAAAAACTGCAGGAGAGCCTGCAGGCTGCCGGCGAACAGGCGCAGGCGGAACTGGCGGTCACACTACTGGAGAGCGAGGCCCCGGTGGTCGCGGTGGTGCTGCGCGAAGACAGCGCGCCCACGACGGTCCCCGAGGGCTACCTGAAGCTGCACCTCTTGTCCCACCGCCTGGTACACCCCCACGGCACAGTCCTGGACGGCCTGTTCGGCATCCTGCCGAATGTAGCCTGGACCAGCGAGGGCGCCATCGCCATTGATGAACTTCCGGGACGGCAGCTCGCGGCGCGCCTGCGCGGTGAGACCCTGGAGGTCTCCTGCGTCGACAAGTTTCCCAAGATGACCAACTACGTGGTGCCCAGCGGCGTGCGCATCGCCCACACCGCACGGGTACGCCTGGGCGCACACCTTGGCGAGGGCACGACCGTCATGCACGAGGGTTTCGTCAACTTCAACGCCGGCACCGACGGCCCGGGCATGATCGAGGGTCGCATCTCGGCCGGGGTACGTGTCGGCAGCGGTTCCGACCTCGGCGGCGGTTGCTCCACCATGGGCACCCTGTCGGGCGGCGGCAATATCGTGATCGCCGTGGGCAAAGAATGCCTGATTGGCGCCAATGCCGGTATTGGCATCCCCCTGGGGGACCGCTGCACCGTGGAGGCCGGGCTGTTTATCACCGCGGGCACCCGCGTGCTGGTGCTGGACGCTGACGGCAAGCCCACCGAGACCCTGAAAGCGCGCGAGCTGGCGGGCAAATCCGACCTGCTGTTCCGCCGCAACTCGACCAGCGGCGCGGTGGAGTGCCTGACCAACCGCACTGCGATCGAACTGAACAGCGAACTGCACGCCCACAACTGATGACCGCCGGAGATCCCGTGGACAAAACCCTTGAACTCTGTTGCAACCTGATGAGGCGGCCCTCGGTCACCCCGGAGGACGCGGGCTGCCAGGCGCTGCTGGCGGAGCGACTGGCGGCAATGGGGTTTCGCTGCACTGCCATGCCCTTCGGCGAGGTGCAGAACTTATGGGCCGAGCGCGGCAGCGACGGCCCGCTGCTGGTGTTTGCCGGCCACACCGATGTAGTGCCCAGCGGCCCCGAGTCCCGCTGGCAATCACCACCCTTCGAACCCAGCATTCGCGATGGCCTCCTTTACGGCCGGGGCGCCGCCGATATGAAGGGCAGCCTGGCGGCGATGGTCACCGCGTGTGAGGCGTTTCTGGCCGAGAACCCCACGCATCGCGGGCGCATCGGTTTCCTGGTCACCGCCGACGAAGAGGGGCCAGCCATCGATGGCACCGTGCGGGTGGTGGAGGCCCTGGCGCGACAGGGCACGCAGATCGACTGGTGCCTGGTGGGTGAGCCCTCCAGCAGCGAGGTCCTGGGGGACGTGGTCAAGAACGGTCGTCGCGGCTCCCTCGGCGCCACCCTGCGTATCCACGGGGTGCAGGGACACATCGCCTACCCGCAGCTGGCGGACAATCCTATCCACCGCGCCCTGCCCGCATTGCAGGCGCTGACCGCGGAGGTCTGGGACCAGGGTAACGAATTCTTCCCACCCACCAGCCTGCAGATCTCCAATATCAATGGCGGCACCGGGGCCACCAATGTGATTCCCGGGGAGCTGGAGGTACTGTTTAATTTCCGCTTTTCCACCGAGGTCACCGACGCCCAGCTGCGTCAGCGCAGCGAAGCCATCCTCGATCGCCATGGCCTGGATTACAGTATTGACTGGCGACTCAGCGGACAACCCTTCCTGACCCCCAGCGGCGCGCTGGTGGAGGCGGCGCTGGCCAGTATCGAAGAGGTCACCGGCGAGACTGCGACCCTGTCCACGGCCGGCGGTACCTCAGATGGCCGCTTTATCGCACCCACCGGGGCACAGGTGCTGGAGCTGGGGCCGGTGAATGCCACCATCCACAAGGTCGACGAGTGCGTGCGGGTCGACGACCTGCCGCGGCTGGCACGGGTTTACCAGGGTATCCTGACGCGCCTACTGGCGAACTGAATCCAGCTGCTGCTGCAGGGCGCCGGTAACCACCTCCACGTTAGGCGCCCCGGTCACCAGCAGCACCTCGCCGCTTTCCAGGGCACCCAGGCTGGCGCTGACCACCGCCGCCGCATCCATCCACATCGAGTCCGGGATCTGCGCCTTGTCGAACCCGGTAAAGGCCTCGTGGTCGTGAATCTCGGTGCGCGTCATACCCGGACACAGGCACTGCACGCGGATATTACTATCGGCGACTTCAGCCTGCAGAGAGCGCGAGAAACTTGCAAGGAAGGCCTTGCAGCCGCCATACACCGCCATCATGGGCAGGTCCGGGAAAGCACCCACAGAGGCCACGTTGATAATCCGGCCGCCGCCCGCCTCATGCATGAAAGGCACGGCTGCCCGGCAGAGACTGACCGCTGCATCCACGTGAATCCTTACCTGCTCCAGCTCGACGGCAATATCGGACTGCGCCAGCGGGCTAAAGCTGGTGAAGCCGGCATTGTTGACCAACAGGTCCACCGGGCCCCGCTGGCGCAGGGCCTCCACCGTGCGCGTTACTCCCTCCACGGTGGCCAGGTCCGCCACCACCGGAATGATCTCGGTGCGCCCGGCCAGGTCCCGGGCCAGGGCATCCAGGCGCTCACCGCGTCGCGCGACCGCAATGATCCGCTCACACCGGGGCGCCAATTGGTAACAGAACTGTTCACCGATGCCGGAGGAAGCCCCGGTCACCAGGGCACTGGTTATCTGCATGCTGCTATCCGTCGCCGTTAAAGCCCCGTAGCATACACCGGGTAATCCAGGTCGCAAGCAGAAGGAGAGAAGACATGGCACAAGCGCGTCGCGCACTGATCACCGGGGCCTCCGCTGGCCTGGGCAGCGAATTTGCCCGCCAGCTGGCGGCGGACGGCTACGACCTGGTACTGACCGCCAGGCGCGAGGATCGCCTGCGGAGCCTGGCAGCGGAACTGGACGAGGAATTCGGTAGCAAGGTGGAGGTGATCAGCGCCGATCTTGCCCATCCCGGTGCCCCCGCCGCGATTGTGCAAACCCTGCAGGAACGCGGGCTGACCGTGGACTATCTGGTAAACAATGCGGGCATTGCCGGCGGCGACCTGCTGCAGGACCGGGACTGGCAAGCACACCAGGATTTTTGCCAGCTGATGATGATCTCGGTGCTCGAGCTGTGTCATCACCTGATTCCGCCGATGCGCGAGCGCGGCTTCGGACGGGTGATCAACGTGGCCTCCGTGGCCGGGCGCGTCCCCCGCGATGACGGCGGTCTCTACGGACCCAGCAAGGCATTTCTGGTGGCGGTATCGGAAAATCTCGCCCTGGGCCTGAAGGGTTCCGGGGTCAATGTCTGCGCCCTCTGTCCCGGGTTTACCCATACCGAATTTCACGCCGCGGCGGGCCTGCAGGACATGAAAGACAGTCTTCCCGGCTGGATGTGGTACGACGCCGGCGTGGTGGTCAGCGACGGCCTGCGCGCGGTGGAGAAAGGCAAGCCGGTCTATCTCAGCGGCCGGCTCTACCGCTGGGTGGACCCGCTGATGCAGTCGGTCATCACCCGCCGCCTGTTCCGGACCCCGGGGCGACCGAGGGATCCGGGCTGAGTCCACGCAGCACGTGCACGTCGTAGCGCACGGCCTTGCCCTTCACGCTGTGGGAGGCTGCCCTGCCTCCCAGCGGCGGTGCGCGCAGCGGCCGCTTGATGACTACCCTGGCCACCGCCTGCGTCAGGGCCCAGGCCACCAGGGCCTCGTTGTCCTCTCGCGGTCCCGCTTCGAGCAGCCGCTGAAACAGGGCCATCTCCTTTTTCACCGCGGCACGTTTGCCCCGGGGTGGAAACATCGGATCGAGATAGATCACATCGACGTCATTGAGCGCGGCCGCCGGCAGCGCCCGGGCATCACCGCGGTGCAGCGCCATGCGCCGGGCGCAGGCCGCCAGCCAGGGGTCGGCATCCGTGCGGGCACGCTCGAGACCCGCGGCCAGCAGTGCACCGATTACCGGCTCGCGCTCACACAGGCGCACTGAGCAGCCAAGATCAGCCAGCACGAAGGCGTCCCGGCCGAGACCGGCGGTCGCATCAATCACCCGCAGCGCATCGCGACGCCCGATACCCACGGCGCGGCCCAGCAGTTCGTTCTGTCCACCTCGACGCCGATGCCGCATCGCCGCCGCGCCAAAATCCACCTCCACCGGGCCGGGCGCCCGGGGGCCGGTCTGCTGCAGACTGACCCGCCTGCCCGTAACGCACAGCAGGGCATCGAAGGCAACACAGCTGCGCGCGTCGGTGTGGGGGGGAAGCCGGGGCAGCGCCAGGCAGTCCTGCAGTTCGGCTGCAAACGTTGGGTCCGCCGCCGTATCCACCAACAGCGCAAGGCGCAGCGTCACGGTGGCGGTCAGGGCCCGATGTCGAAGCTGGCTTCCAGGCGGCGGTAGTTACGGCGAATCGCATCCATGTAGGGATTGCGGCCCTGGAAATGCCTGGTCGCGTATTCGTAAGCACCGTGAAACCCCTCGTCCAGGCGCTCCCGGATGGCCCAGCGAATGAAAGCCGGCGTGTTCGCCAGCAATGCCTCGGGAGAGTCATAACGGGTGCCGATATAGCCCTCCGCGGCCGCGGCCCCGGCGATACCGCCCTCGACAAATTCGTCGTAGAGGTAATCCCGGCATTTCTCGATATAGTGCTCATCCGCCAGCTGCGCCAGCAGATCCGCCGTGCCCAGCAGCTCGCCCAGGCGCCGCTCTGTGCGCCCGCCCGCCTGCACCGTGGTAGGTGACCGGCGGGCATTGGTGAAATGCACGATCCGCGCACAGCGGGCCGCGAAGTGGCCCAGCCCCACGGAGGGCAGGTACTCGCGCAACCAGCGCGCACTGCGCCGCACGTGCACCCGGGTATAGGCCGCGCCGTTGCGGTGGCGGGTGTCGTGGCGACGCCGGATGTAACCAGCATCGTGGAACAGGGCGGCACAGAGGCCCGCCAGCGCGGCCTCGGCACCCAGGCGCTCGTCTCCCGGACAAGCCATCTCGTGGCCATCTATCAGACGTGCCATCGCCAGGGAGACGTCCAGCACGTGCTGCAGGTCATGATACTTGACGTCACAGGCGTGGTAGCCAGGATATTCGCCCGCGTACAGCCGTGCCAGGTCCGCGACCAGAGTATCCACGACCTCAAAGCTGTGGCCGCCAAAGCGCCGCTCCATCAGTTCACGCAGAACACGTGCTACGTCCGGGGCACTGGTCACATCCACCGAGTTGGTCACATCCAGTCTGGCGCTGGTGGCAGCAGTCACCCCTAATCCTCCGTCAATGCGCCGGGAGGCCGGCGCCTGATCAGGCTGGCGAGGTCGTCAATCGCATCTTCCGCGGCCGCGTTTCCCGGGCCGCCTGCTCGCGGCAGCTGCGTGTCATCAATGCCCAGCTCGATCGTGCCATCTTCCAGTTCGATGGTTAGCTGGAGATTGTAGGCATGGCGCGACAGGCCGTGCTTGTCGGTCACCTTGAAGCGCCGCGCGGTGCAGCGTTCGCGGGCAGGATCGTCACCGGACAGGTGACAGGCCAGGTCGACCACCCGCTTACCGGACAGCTGCACCCCGCGCATCACCTCGAGCTGGCGATCGCAATGGCGGACAAACTCGGGAGAGCTGACCTTTTGTTCTTCCGATCCAGCCGCGGACCGTACCCAGGTGGAGAAGTCCCCCAGCAGTATCTGGTTTGGCTGCGCCAGGTCCACCATGCGCGCCAGGTCGATGGTCACGTCACCGACGATATAGCTGAATACGGTCGGGTTGACCCCCTCCGCCTGGTACAGCTCGTAGTGACTGCCGGCGTGGTAGGCGCTGCGAAGCACGGGGACGGTATTACCCCTGGAAGCCGCCTGGGCGACCGCATTGTCGGCAATCACCGACAGCATGAATACAAACAGGTCCTGGTTGGCGCAGGCGCCCTCATCGCGGTTCCAGACGTAGTAGCCATCGCCGGTAGTGGTGCGCGCAAAGTGAATCTCCACGCCCTGGGCCAGCAGCTTGTTGTAGGCGGAGTTCATCGAGTAGGAGAGACTGTTCAGCTGACTCGCCTGCTCAAAGGGTGTAAACAGGGAAAAATCGGCAATATCGAACAGCAGCACACCGCGGCACTCGACATAGCTCAGCCCGTAGCGCTTGATCAGTTGCTCCACGCCGTCAAGCACCTGTGGATCTTCCGCCAGGGCGGTATCCAGCTTGACGAAACTCGGGGCGACATCAAGGCGCTGGGCGATGGCGAACAACTCGTCCCGGGTCTTGCGGCGCAGCCCCGAGATCAGCTGGCGCACAAACTGCTCGTTGTCGCTACCCGCCTGTCCCGGCTGGGCGCAGTAGTTACCGAGGAAATAGTGCGGTACGAGAATCACCAGCAGACCGCGCTCGTCCGCGCTCCAGCACAGGACAATGTTCTGGCCCAGTCGCCACTGCTTGCGCAGCGTGGTTTCCAGCGCTTTCAGGTTGCCGCGCTGCACCAGGCTCATGGATGAACCGGCTTTGCGACTCGCACCGGGGCCTCGTCCGGAATTAACGCTTTCCACCATGGGACGCTCGTATTTCGATGCCTGACACGCTAGCATTATATTCCTTTGCTCCGCTATAGGTCACGGTGCCGTTGCGGCCACCGCTGGCGAGCGCCCCGACCAGAAACCCGGATACTTCCTATGCTGCTTAGAATCATGGTCCTGATCCCTGTCCTGTGGCTCGGGGCCTGTGAGAGCTACGATGTGACCGTCAACGAGCGCCGCGTCTACACCCCGCGCCCTCTACTCACCGACTTTACCGCCCCCGATCCTGCGCTGCGCGCCTGTCTGGAGCTCGCCATCGAACGCCACAAGGTTACCCGGGCGCCGGAGCTGCAGGCGCTGAACTGTCGCGAACGCGGCGTCGTCTCCCTGGAGGGTCTGCAGCAGTTCAGCGCCCTGCGTGTCCTGGATCTCGGCGACAATGCGGTCACCGATATCACCCCGCTGCGCGGGGTCGTGGGCCTGGAAGAGGTCTATCTCGATGGCAATAATGTTGTCGACCCCCTCCCACTTGCACCCCTGCAGGCACTGGATACGGTAAACCTGACCGGTAATCGCAACCTCCGCTGCCCGGATCGCCAGGCTCTGCTGCGCGTATCGCGCCTGCAACTACCCTCCCACTGCGGCTAGAACCGCGATGTCGGGCGCGGCGATTCTCCTCTACAAACTGCTCAGCTACCTGCCGTTCTTCCTGCTCTACCCACTCGCCTGGCTGGCGTATCTGTTCATCTACTATGGCGTACGCTATCGCAAAGCGACAGTGCGCCAGAACCTGAGTCGGGCCTTTCCGGAGAAAAACGAGAGAGAAGTCACAATTCTGGCAAAAAAATTCTATCGTCAGTTCACCCAGGTCGCGCTGGAGATCATCAAGGCCAGGCGCATGCGGCCAGAGGACTTTCGGCGGCGGGTCACACTGCAAAACCCGGAGCTACTTGCCCGGCTCAGTAAAGACTACACCCGCTCGGTCATCGTGCTCACGATTCACCAGGGAAACTGGGAGTGGATGCTGCACGGGGCCACGATCAATCTCGGCATTCCGATCGACCCGGTATACAAGCCGCTACACAACCAGCCCGTCGACCGGCTGATATTCGATATCCGTCGCCGCTTTGGCTCGCGCCCGCTGAGCATGGCAGATTCCACCCGCGACATCCTGCGCCGGCGGCGGGAATTCAGGCTCTTTGTGATGGTCGCCGACCAGAGTCCGGTGGGCGGGGAGCGCCAGTACTGGACCCGGTTTATGCACCAGGATGCTGCCTTTTACACCGGCGCCGAGAGCCTGGCCCATGCGACCGGATTCCCGGTGGTATTCGCCCAGTGCCGGCGTCGCACCCGGGGCTACTACGAGGTCGAGTTTCACGAAGTCGCGCAACCGCCCTACGACCGCGAATCCCACGCCATTCTCGACCGCTATATTGCCCTGGCGGAGCAGGCGATTCACGAGGAACCGGAGAGCTGGCTGTGGAGCAACCGCCGTTGGAAGCGTGTCAGGAAGGATCCCGGCACGACCTGATCAGGCCAGGCTTAGCCAGTCAAAGCCGCCGCTCTGGTCGGCCCAGACCACCCGTTCGTCAAGCGCACCATACACCGCAGCCAGGGCGGCGGCGGCGCGTTCGGTGCAATTGTTGTTTTCACTCACATGGCCCACCACCAGGTAACGCAGGCCCGGGTGCTGTATCCGGGCCACCAGCTCCGCCGCCTGATCATTGTTCAGGTGGCCCCAGTCGCCCCCCACACGCTGCTTGAGCGCGGGCGGATACGCGCCGGCCAGGAGCATCTCGAGATCGTGGTTGAATTCCAGCAACAGGCCGTCGCAGCCGCTGAAGCGCTCGACCACATGGGGCGTGATACTGCCAAGGTCCGTGAGAATGCCCAGCGCAAGGCCGGCATGGGAGAAACGATACTGGCAGGGCTCCCGGGCATCGTGGGGGACCGCCACCGACTCCACCGCCAGGTCGCCCACCCGGAAAAGCTCGCCGCTGTTAAAACAGTGGGACTGGTAGCAGCCATCCACGCGCCCCGAACCGAAGGTACCGTGGCTCAGGAACACCGGCACCTCGTAGCGGCGCGAAAGCCGCGCCACGCCGGCGCAGTGATCGCCGTGTTCGTGGGTGACCAGCACCGCGTCGAGGGACGTCGGGTCTACCCCCAGCCTGGCGAGCCTGCGCTCGGTCTCGCGCAGGGAAAAACCGCAGTCCACCAGGACCAGGGTGTCACCGGCGGCGACCAGGGTGCCGTTGCCCTTGCTGCCACTGCCTAGCGAGGCGAAGCGCACGAGTTAGCTGATATTACCTTTGATCAGCGATAGCAGCGCCTGCTCCTGCCGCTTGTCGAAGTCGCTGTCGGGTTCCGTGCGCTGCAGGCGAATGCGCGAGTTCGCCTCGCCCTCGGCCGACATGATGATCTCGAAATCCTTGCCCGCGAGAGGATGTTCCTCGTCGTCGCTGAAGAGCCAGTCAAACCAGCCGTCCTCGTCCCCGGAATCGGGACCCAGGAAGCGGGCGTAATAGGTCCCCGCGCTGCGATCGCGATCGGTGATCTCAAAGCGCGAGTCCTCCAGCGCTTTCGCCAGTGACGCCCAACCGCGATTGAAGGGCAGGCCCACGCGAATGTAGGCATAGCCCTCGGGGGCTTCCTGCAGGGAAATCTTGCCCGAGGCGCTCATCGACTGGTCCGCGATCATCGACACCGGAGCCGACTCAGTGCTGTTGGCGATGAACTGGGCGACTGCCCGCAGCATCTCGCTTTCCTGCTCGGGATTGTCCGACGACTGCGGCCAGGTCTGGCCGTCCCCCGCCTGGTACATCTGCAGCACATGCAGTTCGCTGGTGCCGCGCTGCACACCCTGCTCAATACGATAGCGGAAACGCGAGGCAACGGTCTGCCCCTCCAGGTCCAGCCAGTTGGTGTCCATGATCCCGGCGCGCGCATCCATCCTTGCCACCTGGATGCCGGCGGCGGTTAAAAAGCCTCGCACCTGCGGCCAGAGCTGCCCCGGGGGCGCCGCCACCAGGGCCCAGCTGTCATCGCCCAGGGACTGGATCCGCACCATTTCCGCGGCAGCGCCAGACACCAGGGGTGTCGGGCGGGGCACCTCGAATTCACCGGCCAGGACCAGCTGCTCCTGTACCGGGGGAATCGGGTAGATTTCCTCCAGGTTGCCAAGCTGCTTGCCCTCGGGTACATCGATCACCGCGGTTTCCGGCGCCCGCTTGTAGTCCTCGGACTGGTCGCGAAACACGCCCTCGTCGCCAAACAGGTAGCCACATCCCGCCAGTCCCAGGAGAACCGCGGCACAGCCCAGTCGCGCCAGCCTCTGCATTAACTGTTTCATCAGACTCCCGCCGCCTCCAGCGCGGCCAGCACTTGCGCATGAAACTGCTCATCCAGCGTGGTCAGGGGCAGGCGAATACCGCCTGCGATCATCCCGCGCTGCTGCATCGCCCATTTTACCGGGATCGGGTTGGCCTCCAGGAACAGGGCGGCGTTCAGGGGCATTAGCTGCGAATCCACTCGCGCCGCGGCCTCGCGGTCCCCGTCCAGGGCCAGGCGGCACAGGTCCGCCATTTCCCGTGGCGCCACGTTAGCGGTCACCGAGACATTGCCGTGCCCGCCGGCGAGGATAAAACCGAGCGCGGTGGGATCATCCCCGGAGTAAATCGCAAAATCCTCGGGACAGCGGGCGCGAAAGTCCGCCACCCGGCTGATATCGCCGGTCGCGTCCTTGATGCCGACGATATTGTCCAGCTCAGACAGGGCGACCACGGTATCGTTATGCATGTCGATCGCCGTGCGCCCCGGCACGTTGTACAGGATCTGCGGAATCGCAACCGCCTCCGCGACGGCCTTGTAATGGGCGAACAGGCCGCGCTGGCTGGGCTTGTTGTAATAAGGTGTTACCAGCAGGCAGTAATCGGCGCCGTTGTCCGCGGCGGCGGTGGTCAGCTCGATCGCCTCGCGGGTAGAGTTGGCCCCGGTGCCGGCGATAATCGGGATGCGGCCGTTGACGTGGCGCACGCAGTGGCGGATGACCTCGCAGTGTTCGGGGACGCTCAGGGTGGCGCTCTCACCGGTGGTCCCCACGGCGCCGATGGCGCTGGTCCCGGCCTCGATATGCATATCCAGGATGCGCTCCAGCGCCTCCCAGTCGAGGCTGCCATCGGCCTGCATGGGCGTGACCAGGGCAACGATACTGCCGGTTATCATTTCCAATCTCCAGTAAGGCGTCGTCGGGCTGCCGGGAACCGGTGCCGAGCGGAAAGTGGGCAATTATCCATGTCGGGGACAGGATAACAACAGGAGCACCCGAAATAGCACCCCCGACAGGCTCCTGCGGCACTGAACTGTTTGCGCCCGGGGCAGTCTCAACCACCAGAACCATCCAAGGAGGCACTCATTATGGCACTTGCCCGAACTATCCTGCCACTGCTGCTGGTCCTGGCCGCACTGGCCCCCGCGGCCTGGTCCCAGCCCGGCGGCAGCCCGCGTATCGATGAGCTCTCCTTTCTCGACCGGCAATACATGCAACAGCAGCGCGCCACCATCGAGGACCTGGCGCGGGCAAATTTCGGCGCCGGTTTCAGCGGCGACAAGGACCACGACCTGGCTTTACTGCAGCGCCTGCTGGACGAGCGGATAGTGCGCGATGACCAGACCCGGGAACTGCAGGCCATGGGCCTGATCATGGGAGACCTGCTGGCCGAAGACCTGGGCATGCACTGGGTGATCTACGAGGACAACCTGGGCCGCAGCCGGGCCCTGCGCTACCGGGAGAGCGACAACTACCTGTTCCCCATGACCATGATCTCCCGCCGGCGGGAGGCGGGCAACCAGCGCCCGGTAGCCGAAATTTACCAGAAGGCGGTTGCTGCCATCGACGAGGTACGCACGCCCCTGCCATTCCAGTAGCGCGCTTGCCTGCGCTTGGCGGCTGCCAGTAGACTGGGCTTTTGCCAAAGGCCATGGCATGCCCGCGTCGGCACCCGGTTTTGAACTCCGCGATGACAGCAGCGAGAGCGCCTCACTCATCCTCCTGGGGGACTGGGTGCAGGGGCAAGCGGCGGTGCCCTTCAGCGAATTGCGCACGGAGCTGGCGGCCTCGCACCCGGAACGACTGGTGGTGGATGCCGGCAGCCTGGGTGACTGGGACTCCGTGCTGCTGGCCTTCCTCCTGCAGTGCCACAACCACTGCGTCGACCAGAACATCAGCTTCGACACCCAGGCGCTGCCCGATGGCGTAGCCCGGCTCCTGCGCCTGGCCACCACCGTACCCCCGCACCGGCGTCCGCAGGAAGCACGCGAGGCGCGATTTCACCCCCTGCGCACCCTGCGCGGACTGGCCGGGGACATCGCGGGTTCCCTGGCCTTCCTGGGAGACCTGGGGATAGCCCTGCTGCGCCTGATCAGCGGTCGCGCAAACACCCGCTTCAGCGATTTTCGCACCTTCTGCTACCAGGCCGGTCCCAACGCCTTCGGCATCATCAGCCTCACCAGCATCCTCGTGGGCATGATCCTCGCGTATCTCGGGGCGGTGCAGTTGCAGATGTTCGGCGCGGAGATCTATGTCGCCGACCTGGTCCTGATCGGCATGCTGCGCGAGATGGGGGTCCTGATGACCGCGGTGGTGATGGCGGGCCGGACCGGGGCCGCCTATGCCGCCCAGCTGGGGACCATGCAGACCAACGAGGAAATTGATGCGGTCACCACCATGGGCGTGTCGCCAATGGAGTTTCTCGTTGTGCCCCGGGTCCTCGCCCTGCTGGCAATGCTGCCCCTGCTGACGCTGTACGCGAATGTTCTGGGGGTTCTCGGCGGGGCCATCGTCGCCGGGGGCATGGGCATCAGCGCACTGCAGTACCTGAACCAGATCGAGGCGGCGATGTCCCTGACCCATCTCTGGGTCGGCCTGAGCAAGAGTTTCGTGTTCGCGATCCTGATTGCAATTGCCGGCTGCCGCTCAGGTATTCAGTCCGGGCGCGGTTCCGCCGCGGTGGGTGATGCCGCAACCGAGGCTGTGGTCACGGCCCTGATCTACCTGATCGTGGCCGACGCGGCCTTCAATATCATGTTCCAGCACCTGGGAATCTGAGATGGACGGCACTCCGGCACCCCAGATTGCGGTGCGCGAACTCACCATGGCCTACGGCAGCAACGTGATCCAGCGGGATTTGTCCTTTGACATTAACCGCGGTGACATCTTCGTCATCATGGGCGGCAGCGGCTGTGGCAAGAGCACCCTGCTCAAGCACATGCTGGGCCTGGTCGCGCCCGCGGCGGGGGAAATTCTCTACAGCGGCGAAAGCTTTACCGCCGCGGACCAGGCGGGCCGGGATACCATGCGCCGC
Organism: Sediminihaliea sp.; assembly: GCA_965222335.1. Lineage (GTDB taxonomy): Bacteria > Pseudomonadota > Gammaproteobacteria > Pseudomonadales > Halieaceae. Next base: position 1,052,643 of record OZ244944.1, read on the forward strand.
CGCTGGGGCATCACCTACCAGCAGGGCGGCCTGTTCAGCGCCATGAGCCTGGCAGAAAACGTGGGCCTGCCACTGCAGCTTTACACTGACTACAGTGCCGCGGAAATTGCCGATGTGGTGGCCTACAAGCTTTCGCTCGTTGGCCTGGGAGGCTACCAGGCCTATTATCCCGCGGAAATCAGCGGGGGCATGCGCAAGCGGGCAGCCCTGGCCAGGGCGATCGCCCTGGACCCGGAGATCCTGTTCTTCGATGAGCCGTCGGCGGGGCTGGACCCGATCAGCTCCCGCCTGCTGGACGACCTGATCCTGCAACTGCAGGATTCCATCGGCGCCACCGTGGTGATGGTCACCCACGAGCTGCCCAGTATTTTCGGTATCGCGACCAACTCTGTTTACCTGGACGCGAAAACCAAAACCATGATCGCCTATGGCGACCCCCGTGAATTGCGCGACCACAGCGACCAGCCGGTTGTGCGACAATTCCTCGCGAGGGAAGTCTCGGCCGAGGGAGCCAGCCAGACATGAGTGAGAATACCCACAGCGTCGCCATCGGCGCGTTTATCGTCGGCGCCCTGCTGATCGTGATCAGCACCGTGGTGTTCATCCTCGGCAGCGGCCTGGGTAGCGCCCGGGAAACCGTGGTGATGGTCTTCGACGGCTCGGTAAAGGGCCTTTCGGTGGGAGCGCCGGTGGCCCTGCGCGGGGTGCAGATCGGCCAGGTCACCGATATCAACCTGATCCTGGACCCGCAGTCTGAAAGCGAAAGCGTGATCATGCAGGTGGAAGCCCAGCTGGACGACAACAATATCCAGCTGCGCAACGGGGGTACCGCCCAGAGCGAGATGGTCGAGGACATGATCGGCAACGGCCTGCGGGCCCAGCTCAATACCCAGAGCCTGCTCACCGGCCTGCTCTACATCCAGCTGGACTTCCACCCGCAAAGCCCGATCAACCTGGCGGCGGTGGATTCACCCCACCTGCAGATTCCCACCATTCCCACCGAGCTGCAGAAACTCAGCCGCCAGATAGAGTCGGTGGACTTCGAACAGGTGGCCAGCGACCTGCAGTCTATCGCGACCGGGGTGAAGTCGCTGATTACCGATGACGCGTTCCAGTCACTGCCCACAGATATGCAGAACGCCCTGGCCTCCGTGACCGCACTGAGCGAGGACCTGCGCCAGAACCTGGCGGTCAGCGGTCCGCAGCTGGAACGGGTACTGAGCGGCGCCAATGAGGGTATCGATGCTTTCAATGCCCAGGTTCCCGAGCTCGTCGAGATTGTCGAGCAGAACCTGCTTTCCCTGGAGCGCAGCATGCTGGCCTTCGAGGAGACCATGACCGGCGCGCAGAGCCTCCTGGCGGAGGACTCCCCCACGACCTACGAGCTGAACCAGGCGCTCAAGGAGCTGGCCCAGGCGGGCCGGGCACTGCGACAGCTGGCGAGATCCCTGGAACAGCAACCGGAAGCCCTCCTGCGGGGCAGGAGCGAAGAATGAGAATACGCGCGACAGGCAGAGTGAGCCTGCTGGTACTGGTGCTGGGCCTCGGTGCCTGCGGCACCACCCCCCAGAGCAACTACTATCGACTCAGCAGCGATGCGGCGCCGGGCCGGGGGGACAGCCCCTCCCTGGGAATCGGGCCGATCGAGATTCCCGAGTACCTCAATCGCAATACGCTGATTTACCAGACCGGGGCCAACCAGCTGCGCGTGGCCAACTTCGAGCGCTGGGCGGAACCGCTGCAGCAGGGCCTGAACCGGGTCCTGACCCTCAACCTCTCGGGCCGCCTGGACACCCAGAATGTGCGTCCCTTCCCCTGGCCCACCAGTGACCGGCCGGAGCTGGCAGTGCAGGTCTGGGTGCTGGCGCTGGATGCCAGCGAGGATAGTGTGACCCTGGTGGCAGAGTGGCGGCTGTGGCAACCCACCACCGGTGGCGAGCTGACCCGGCGCATTTCCCGCATCAGTGAACCGGTCACCGCAGCCAGCGGCATTGAGGCGAGTGCGGGCTTCAGCCTTCTGCTGGCCCGGCTCAGCGACGAGATTGTCGCCGCCGCCCGGGCCACCCTGCCCGCGAATTAGGGCGAACTAGAACTGGTCGCTGCGCAGCATCGCGTCGGAGCCCCCGTCTACGAAAAATACTGAACCGCAGACGTTATCCGCTTCATCGCTCAGCATAAAGCGCATGACGTTCGCAATCTGCGTCGGCTCGGCGGTGCCGCCCCAGGGTACGCTGGCCTCGAAGTCCCGCATGGTCTGACCCATGGCCTCGTCGGCAAACACCTGCTCGGTCAGGGGGGTCCGGGTGATCCCGGGGGCAACCGCATTGATCCGCACCCCGGCCTTCGCCATGGGCACGACATGGCGCCGCATCCACACGGTGAGGGCACATTTGGAGCCGGCGTAGGCCACATGGCCGTCCCGCCCCTCCAGCTCCGCGGCGGCGGCGGCCTCGTCGCCCGCCAGACAGGCGGCCACGTAGGGGTCGTCCACCGGCATCATCGGCGCGGAGTTGGAAGCGACCAGCAGCACCGTGCCGCGGCGCTTTGCCACCAGATCCTGCAGCCCCTCGACCACGGCAACGGCGGCAAAATAGTTGACCCCGCTGATGAGCGACAGCGGCCGCGCCACCGGTGGCAGGCCGGCACAGACGATCAGCCCGTCAAGGCCATCGGGCGCCAGCTCGCGGACACCGGCAATGCCCTGTTCGCGCCCCGCCGGGGTGGAGAGGTCGGCGATGACATCGCCGGCCTTGATATCGATAGAAATCACCCGGTGCCCACGTTCGGTGAGTTGCTCCCGCAACGCGGCGCCGATGCCGGTGGCGCCACCGGTCATTGCATAATCCGCCATATCCTGCTCCCGCTTGTTTGCAAGCCGGGGATTGTGGCCCAGTTTCAGGCTCGGATAAACGCCAATTCGCCGGGCCACCGGGGGGAGTTCCCGGCGGCTCAAGAGTCTGTACCGTGGGGCTGGCTGCGCGGCCCGACCTGGGCGGCCCCACCTGCGCGGCCCGACCTGGGCGGCCCCACCTGCGCGGCCCGACCTGGGCGGCCCCACCTGCGCGGCCCGACCTAGGCGGCCCCACCTGCGCGGCCCGACTAAAAGTTGTAGCGGACTTCCATGCCGTACATGCGCGGCTCGTCGCGGCGGGTCCAGGAGGGCGAGCCATCGGAGAAGTCCGAGGCGAGTTCGCCGCCCAGGCCACCCGGGTCGCCGACTTCCGGCTCCCAGTCGGTGGCATTGGTGACAAAGGCCGCCAGTTCCCAGCTGCGCGCCGGACTGTAGTAGGTCACGCGGGCATTGAGCTGTTCGCGGTCGTCGCTGTCGGGGCAGCTGTCGAAGGGCGGAGCCTCCAGATTACCGGTGGCGGAGTCGTCGGAAATAACCAGGGCACCATCGATCTCGGTGAAGGTGTACACATCCGAGGGCAGGCCCTCGTCGCGGTTATTGACCACGTAGACACAGCTGTTGCGCTCACTGCCCTCGGTGTAATTGTAGGCCGCGGAAAAGGTGACCTCGGCGCCACTATCCAGGTTCAGCGAGTAGGTGCCGCCGACGCTGAAGTTCAAATCCGGTGATTCGGCGAAGGTCTCGCCGGCACGGTCGATGACCTCGCAGGCGCCATCCACCACCCGGCGCTCGTCGCGGCGCGCGTACTCCGCATCGAGAATCCCGGTATTGAAGAACAGCTCCAGCGACGGAATCGGTAGCCAGTTCAGGCTGAGCTCAAAGCCGTCGCCCTCGACATCCGAGGTCTCGAACAGATAGGCGCCGGTGCTGGCGTTGGGCAGGCACTCGGCCTGGATAAACTCCAGCTGCTGCAGGTTATCGTACTCGTAACTGAACAGGGCCGCGTTTACCCGCAGGCGGTTATCCAGCCAGGTGGATTTGAGTCCCAGCTCGTAGTTGGTGACCTCCTCGGGGTCGAAGGCGGGCGCCAGGATTTCACCGGCACTGTTGAAGCCTCCCGCCTTGTAACCCTCGGAATAGGAAGCGTACAGCAGGACGTCGTCCGTCACCCGCCAGTCCAGGACCAGCCGCGGGGTGATCTCGGACCAGGACTCCTCCGACTCCAGGAAGTCGAGCTCACCGTTGGGGTCGTAATTACCCGCGGCATCCACGCGGGTTTCGGTGGTGAAGCCAAACGCCAGGGCGTACTCGTTGAACTCGACGTAGCGGCCGAATTGCTTTTCATCTTCGGTGTAGCGCAGGCCCGCACTGAGGGAGAGGTTGTCGAGAATGTCGTAGGTCACATCGGCAAAGGCGGCGTAGGACTTGTACTTGCCGTCGATGAATATGTTCTCGCTGAAATCCACCCCGGAGTTCAGCGCCTCGACCCCACTGGTAAAAGCACGGCGGTCATAGGGGTCGGGAATTGCGGAGAAAGCGATATCCAGCGGCTGCCCGGGTGTCAGCACCGAATAGGGGACGCCGATTTCCCGCTCCGCGATCAGCTTGTCCAGGGACTCGGGGCTCAGGGTAATGCCGCTCTGCTGCTTGGCGTGCTCGTAGTGGTAGTTCACACCGGTGGTCCAGCGCAGGCGCTCACCGTATTCCCCGTCCAGGCGAAACTCCTGGCCAAACTGTTTGTTGTCTTCATCGTTCAGGTCATTGAAACGATAGAGCAGTTCCGCGGACCCGTCCTTTTCCTCCGGGTTGCGGGTGTTGTAGCTGCGCCAGGAGGTGATCGACGTGAGGGTCGCCGCCGACAGGTCGTAGGTGACATGCAGCGAACTGCCAAAGAGGTAGCGTTTTTCCTCCAGGCGGTCGTCGCTCTCCACCTTGTCGAAGCCCGGGCCGTTGTCGCGCGGGCCGAACACGGCACTCGAGGCCGGACGCGAGTCCTGGTCGACCTCGTCGTACTCCAGGCGCAGGATCATATCCAGGCGGTCGGTGGGCAGCCAGCGCAGCTGGGCATTGATCGAGTGGTTGTTTTCCCGCGCCAGGTCCTCGCCGTTGAACAGGTTGTCGACCCAGCCCTCGCGCTCGTTCCACAGGATACCGGCGCGAAAATACAGGTCATCGGCGAGCGGTAAATTGACAATACCCTCGAGCTGGCGCCGGTCGTAATTGCCCAAAGTCCCCCGCACCCAGCCGGCGGTCTCGTTCTCCGGCTTGTTGGTGACGTACTGGATCGCACCCGCGGCAGCGTTGCGACCGAACAGGGTACCCTGGGGACCGTTAAGAATCTCCACCCGGGCAATATCGTTGAAGGCAACCTTGGAACCGCCCGAGCGCCCGATATAGACACCGTCGAGGTAGACGCCCACGGCCGGGTCCGCGCCAATGCCGAAATCATCCGTACCAATACCGCGAATGCGATAGCGGGGCTGGTTGGTGCCCTTGCCGATATCCACGTTGGCGGTAAAGGTGCCGAGGTCGCCGATATCATCGGCAGCGAGGTTATCGATCTGTTCGGCGCTGAAGGCTTCCACCGCAATGGGCACGTCCTGCAGCCCCTGCTCGCGCTTCTGCGCTGTCACGATCACCTCCTCCAACCCCTGCGCCAGGGCGGTGGCCGGCATGCCCGCCACACCCATCATACCCGTTACCAGCAGCCCGGATGACCACCGGTTAAGTTGCGTGTTCTTCCCCACGGTGCAAGCCCTCATTTTTGTTGTTTGTTGTCACGCTGTTTTGACGCACCGGCCGGAGCTGCCGCGCTCGCGTTTGTCGCAAATCCTACAATGTAAACCCGTGGCTCGCTACTCCGGGGCGGGCGCAGGGCCGGGCCCGCGCAGCATATGCGCTACGTGGCGCGCGACAATCCCGTGCACCCGCTCTTCTGAAAGCCCAGCAAAGGCCGCATCGGATTCCAGGTGATAGATAACGCCGAGGGTGATCTGCGCGTCCGCCGCCGGCTCATCGCTGCCGACCAGCTGCAGCAGTTCCTCGATGTCGGCAGCAAAGCGCCGCTCCTGCGCGGTACTCAGGGCGAGCAGGCTGGCGTCGCGACGGGCCTCGTGGCGAAACGCCAGTTCGATCGCACGATCGTCACGGGCGCCCGCCTGACTGAGCACATAATCGGCCAGGGCGGCGGCCAGCACCTCACCCAGCTCTTGCCGGTCCCTGCCCTGGCGCCTGACCAGCGCGACGATTTCGTCCCGGAACCCGCCAACGATGGCACCGCGCTCGCCGGAGAAGCTGATGAAAGCCTCCCGCAGCAGCTCCCCGATATCGCTGAAATAGTAGGTGGTGGCGGACACCGGTACCCCGGCCTCCGCGGCCACCGCGCGGTGGCGCACCGCACGCACCCCATCGCGGGCGATCAGGCGCAGGGTCGCATCGATAATTGCCTGGCGGCGGCGACGTCCGTCCGGACGCCGCACCGGTGTCGTACCCGCGCTCATCCGGTCAGCTCCACCGCTTCGCCTTCGGCGCTGAGCAGATTTGCCGACTTGTCGCTGGAACGATTCACCGCGCTCGACAGGGGCAGCAGACGCAGGGGCACCTTGAGTCCGGGTCGGAACAGGGAATCCTCCGGTGCGATCGCGTTGTCATTGTCGAGCCAGCGTTCGCGCTCACCGGGCGTCAGGATCAGCGGCATGCGGTGGTGCCAGGGGAGGAATTCAGGTGCTGCGCCCACAGTCACCACGCTACAGCTCAGCAGTTCGCGGTCCTCACCCCGCCAGACATCCCACAGGGCGGCCACCGCCAGGGCGGCATCGGCCTGCTCGATTAACCAGGGCTGCTTCTTGCCCGCGACTGTCTGCCATTCGATGAAACTCGACATCGGCACGATACCCCGCTGGCGCTGGAAGGGACCACGGTAGGCCCGGCTCTGGGCCAGGGTTTCGGCGCGCGCGTTGAACATGGCGTACTTCTGCTCCACCCGCGGCGCCCAGGCGGGCGTCAGCCACCAGCGAGCCCAGTCCAGGCTGCTGTCGAGCCCCTGCCGGCGGAGCAGCGGCACCTCGTCCGTCGGCGCGAGGTTAACCCGATCCGGCAGGCGCAGGTCGATACCCAGATCGCGCAGCAGGGCCTGCAGGCCAGGGCTGTCGATAACATTAAAGCGTCCACACATGCCGCTACTTTGCCCCCGGCCCGCAAATGGCGCAACTGAAGTCTGTTTTAATAAACCCGCGACAGGGCCCCCTGCGGGTGTGCCTTGCTGCGCCCGCGCCGCCGGTAGTAGTCTGGAGCGCTCACACGCCACGGGCAGTAACTATGAGCGACAAACCCCGCGTACCCGCCATCGATGGCTGGCACACCATGGACGACGAGCCCCACCTGATCGGCTCGCGCTGCGATGCCTGCGGTACCTACTTTTTCCCCAAGCAGGACCACTACTGTCGCAACCCTGATTGCGACAGCACCGACTTCAGCGAGGTGGAACTGAGCCGCACCGGCACGGTGTGGAGCTACACCAATGCCTGTTACCAGCCCCCCTCCCCCTTTGTCGCGCCGGATCCCTTCGAGCCCTACACCATCGCTGCCGTGCAGCTGGAGAAGGAGCAGATGGTCGTGCTCGGCCAGGTCGTGAGCGGGGTGGAGGTCGCCGACCTGGCAGTGGGAACACCGGTGGAACTGGCGCTGGAAACGCTGCACGAGACAGACGACGAGATCAAGGTCACCTGGAAATGGAAACCCGTCGCTGCCTGAAGCCGGGAATAGGGAGAACACCGAATGTCCAATGAAGTCGCAATTCTCGGCGCCGGGATGCACCCCTGGGGCAAATGGGGCCACAATTTTGTCCAGTACGGCGTCGCCGCAGCCCGGGAGGCCCTGGCCGACGCCGGTATTCCCTGGCGGGATGTGCGCTTTGTCTCCGGCGGCGCCACGGTGCGCTGCGGCTATCCGGGCTACGTCGCCGGCGCCACTTTCGCCCAGGCACTGGGCTGGCAGGGGGCCGAGGTGAACACCTCCTACGCCGCCTGTGCCTCGGGCTCCCAGGCCCTGGCCGCGGCGCGCAATAAAATTCTCGCCGGGGAATGTGAAGTGGCCCTGGTCGTGGGTGCCGACACCACGCCCAAGGGCTTCCTGGCGCCGGCCGGGGGCTACCGGCCGGAGGACCCGGACTGGGTGCGCTTCTACCTGGGCATCACCAATCCCACCTATTTCGCACTCTACGCCCGGCGGCGCATGGATCTCTACGGCGATACCCCGCAGGACTTCGCCCGGGTCAAGGTCAAGAATGCCCTGGCCGGGAGCAAGAACCCGCGCGCGCGCTACCGCAAGTGCTTTACCGAGGAAGACGTTGCCGCTTCAGCCATGGTGGCTGACCCCCTGCGCCTGATGGATATTTGTGCCACCAGTGACGGTGGCGCAGCCCTGATCGTCTCCAGCCTCGATTACGCGCGGCGCCACGGCAAGGGCGATGCGCCCCGGGTGGCGGCGATTTCCACTACCACGCCGAGCTTCGCCAGTGGCGTGGTGGAAATGCCCGATATCGCCACCGACTCTGCCGCCGCGGCGGGCATTGACGCCCACAGCTTCCGCGCCTCGTTACCGCTCAAGGCCTACGAGGAGGCGGGCCTCGGCCCGGAGGACGTCAGCCTGGCCGAGGTCTACGACCTGTCCACGGCGCTGGAACTGGACTGGATCGAAGATCTGCAGCTGGCCCCCCGGGGAGAAGCGGCGCAGCTCCTGCGCCAAGGTGATACCGCCATCGGCGGGCGCATTCCGGTCAACGCCTCGGGGGGGCTCGCCTGCTTCGGTGAGGCAGTGCCCGCCCAGGCCCTCGCCCAGGTCTGCGAACTTACCTGGCAATTGCGCGGCCAGGCCGGGGATCGCCAGGTCAAGGGTGCCAGGGTCGGGATCACCGCCAACCAGGGCCTGTTCGGTCACGGCAGCTCGGTGATCATCAAGAACTGAATCCGGGCGGCTACTCTGCCGCCAGTTCTGCAATCAGGCGCGCCGTTTCCAGGGTGCGCCGCGCCTCATCCACGTGCATGGTCTCCACCAGCTTGCCATCCAGCACGGCCAGCCCACGGCCCTCGTCCTCTGCCTCCTGCCAGGCCGCCAGTACCCGCCGGGCCCATTCCAGGGCCGCCTCGGAGGGACCGAAGACCGCATTGGCCGCGTCGATCTGCCGGGGATGGATCAGGGTCTTGCCGTCAAAGCCCAGGGCGCGTCCCTGCTCACAGATAGCGTGAAAGCCGGGCGCATCGTCCAGGTCCAGATGCACACCATCGAGGATCACGGTATCGAACCGGCGCGCCGCCAGCACGCAGTGACCGAGGGCGTACTGCAGCCCCAGGCGGTCCGCGCGCTGGGGCACCCGCAGGGTAGAGGCCAGGTCAGTGGTACCCATGACCAGGGCCGCCACCGCCGGGTGTGCGGCAATGGCCTCCGCCGCCTGCACCCCGGCCGGGGTCTCCAGCATTGCCCACAGGTGCAGGTCATCGCGCCCGGCGGCGAGCAGTTCGGCAGATACCGCATCCAGCTGCTGCGAGCTTTCAACCTTGGGCAGGCACAGGATCTGCAGCGGCGTCGCGGCCAGGGTATGCAGGTCGTCGCGACCCCAGGGAGTCGCCAGGGCGTTGCAGCGCGCCACCAGCAGGCGTTTGCCGTAACCGCCGGCACGAACCTGGGCGGCGACGGCTTCGCGCGCGCTGTCCTTGTTGTCGGGCGCCACCGCATCCTCAAGGTCGAAGATGATGGCGTCTGCGGGCAGGGACCGGGCCTTGTCCATGGCCCGCTGGTTGGAGCCGGGCATGAACAGTACGGAACGCAGTGGACGTAAACTCATGGCTCGGACGCTTCCTGGCCCCGCATCGAGGCCTGTTTGAGGTAGGCCACCAGGTCGGCCCGTCGCTGCGGGTCGGGCACGCCCCGGCTCATCATCGTGGTTCCCGGGAACATCGCCAGGGGGTCCGCCAGCCACAGGTACAGCAGCTGCGGGGTCCAGACAAACTGGGCCTCCCGGAAGGTCTCGGAGTAGTACTCGAAGCCCTCCTGCTTGCCCGCGACCTTGCCAAAGATGCGGTGCAGGTTGGGCCCATTGTTGTGTCCCAGGGCCGGGTCGGGATAGTGGCAGGTGCGGCACTGGCCAAACACCAGGCGCCCGCGCTCGACGTCACCCACCAGTTCAGGCCGGTTGGGGTCCAGGGGTTCGTCCTCCGCCCTTGCGCCGAGGACGCCCAGCGCCAGAGCGAATGTCAGCGTTGGGATTAACAGCTGCCTCATGCCGGCACCCCCTCCGTGGCGGCGGCGCGACCGGCGCGACGCCCGAAGAAGGTGCAGTCGCCGACCGACAGCCCACTGGCGATGTAGGGCGCGGTGGGCAAACCGGCGGTAGTCCGACCCGCGGCATACAGCCCGGGCACTGCATCACCCTCCACAGAGATCACGCGCCCGTCGATGTCGGTGTGCAGGCCACCGAAGGTATGGGCCGGAAAAAAGGCGCGGTCGACCGAAAGGTCCCAGGCCTTGTAGGGCGGACCCTGCAGCGGACGCACGTAGGCGACACCCTTCTGGAACAGGGGATCACGGCCCGATGCGGCGAAGCGATTGTAATAGGCCACCGTGTGCTGCAGGGCGCCCTGGGGAAAGCCGACCCGGGCGGCGAGGTCACCCACACTGCTGCTCTGGGCTACCAGCGGGAAGTTATCCTGGGGCATCGCGTAACTGCTCTGGCTGTCGGTGATCAGCCAGGCCTTGCCCTGCTGGTGATAGGCGATGGCATCGCCCATGACGCCATGGTAGGAATCCTCGGCAATAAAGCGTTGCCCGGACTGGTTGACCACGATACCCGCGAGGACATTTTCCGGGGGGTACATGGGCACGATGGCGAAGCCCTGGTGCATGCGCAGGGTTTCGCCGCCAACGGCAGCACCCATGACGATACCCTGGCCCAGGTCGCCGGCGTTGCCCCAGGGCACCGAGCAGTCATAAAGCTGCGGCGCGTGGCGCTGCAGCATCTCCCGGTTGTGGATGAACCCCCCGCAGGCCAGGACCACGCCGCGCAGCGCGCGAATGTGTTGGGTGCCCTCGGGCGTGGATACGATCACCCCCGCCACGCGGCCATCACTTTCCACCACCAGCTGCCGGCTGTCCGCCCTGGCGCGCAGCGTGGCCCCGGACTCCCGCAGGCGCGCCAGCAGTGCCTGCATCAGGCTGCGGCCACCATTCATGCCCGGCACCCCGGGTACGTGACCCCGCGGCGCGGGAAGCGCGGAATCGCGAGCCGGCCAGGCGAGCTCGTTGCCCGAGTAGTAGAGTGATTCGTCGCCGAAGGGCAGGCCCTTCGCCTCGGTGAATTTTTGCGTGTAATTGATGCCCTGGCGCAGCAGCCAGTCGAAATGTGACGGGCTCTCTTCGCAGTACAGCTGGATCTTATCTCGCGAGGCGTGGGGCGAACTGCCGGCGACAATAAAAGCGTACATCGCCTCGACGCTGTCCTCCACGTGCAGGGCGCGCTGCAAGGAGGTGCCGCCACCCGCGTAGACCACCCCGCCGGACATGGCAGAGGAGCCGCCGAAGCGCGGCAGGGATTCCAGCAGCAGAACCTCGGCCCCGGCGGCACGCGCCTCCAGGGCGGCGCTGACCCCGGCGGCCCCGGAACCGGCGACCAGCACATCCACGGTCAGGTCCCAGCGGGAGACGCTGCTCGCCAGCACCGCAGCGCCGGCGTCGGTCGCACCCAGGCCGACCGCACCCAAGCCGGCCGCACCCAGGCCAGCCAGCAACTGGCGACGGCCCAGCCGCCCCGCACCGCTCGAGTCAGTCATCCGGGCCCCCTGCAAGCTCGCGGATATAATCCAGCTGGTCGTCGATCATATAGGTGCGATGGCGCGGACCCGGGCACTGCTCGTCACCGCGGCCAAAGCCGGCATCGCCCTCGTAGAGGAAGCAGATGCCGCCATCCACGGGCACCATTTCAGGGGCATACTGAAACGCTTCCCGGCCGCGAACCGCCTGCAGCGCCTCCTCTCCGCTGGGGTAACCCGCGAGGTCCACCAGGCTCACAAAGGTGGGGGGCATCAGGCGGAAGGGATTGTCGCGATCGCGAATCTCGGCGAAGGCGGTGGCCGGCTGTACCCAGCGGTGGAAAGCAATCTCCCCGCCATCGACCTGGACTTCCTGGTCATCCTCCAGCAGGGCGAGGAAAAACCAGGTAGCGAAGCGACGCTTGACCCCCTCGGGGGTGGTCCAGTGAGACAGGTAGGCCAGCTGATCGGGCTGGATCCGCAAACCCGCCTCCTCGTGCGTCTCGCGGATTGCGGCGTTGACAGCCGCGCCCATGGCATCCTCAGCCGCCGCCTCATCCGCAGGATCAACCCGCCCACCCGGGAACACCCACATGCCACCCATGTGAGCCACCGCCTTGCTGCGCTGCACCAGCAGGACCTCGGGCCCGCTCTCGGCGTCGCGCATCAGGATCACGGTCGCCGCACGGTGCACGGGAGCGACCTGGTCACTGGTTTCAATCATCGGCGATTCAGACATGGGCAATTCAGGGAAAAAAGCGACTGATGGTATCGACCACGCAGGCGGGCCGCTCACTGCCCTCCACTTCCAGGACCATGCGCACGACCACCTGCACCCCGCCCTTGACCTCTTCCGCGGAGACAATTTCACCACCACCGCGCAGGCGGCTGCCCACCGGCACCGGCGCCGGGAAGCGGACCTTTTCGCAGCCGTAGTTGACCCCCATGGAGGTGTTCTCCACCTGCAGGACCTCGGGCAGGAACAGGTTGGCCATGGACAGGGTCAGGTAGCCGTGGGCAATGGTTTTCCCAAAGGGACCCTCCGCGGCACGGGCCGGGTCGACGTGAATCCACTGGTGATCGCCGGTGGCCTCGGCAAACAGGTTGATACGCTCCTGGGTAATTTCCACCCAGTCGCTGTAACCGAGGTGGGTCCCGGCCTGCCCCAGCAGGGCTGCGGGTGAATCAAAGCTTGTCGGCATCGGGCTTTCCTGTGGTTGTGTTTTCCCGCCGGACTATAACACCGCGTCCCCGGGACCACATCCGCCGCGGTTCAACTGCGCTCACCAGGCCCACCGGAAGCCGGAATAACCACCTAAACCCATGTTTATTAGACATTTATTGCTGGGTTGAATTTTTTCTTTACAGGTGCTGATTTGGTGTTATAGTTATGTATAACACTATGCAGGAACAGTACCATGTCCAGCGCATCCGGTCAGCGTCAGGATCAAACCCACTACCTGATCCACACTTTTACCCGCCATCCGCTGGCGGCCAACCTGCTGATGATCATGCTCGTGCTCGCGGGCCTTTGGGGTCTGCGCCAGCTCACGGTGCAGCTTAACCCGCCACAGCCCGTGGAGGCGGTGAGCGTGGAGATCACCTGGCCTGGCGCCGCCGCGGAGGACGTCGAGCGCCTGGTCACCGAGCCGGTGGAGTTCCAGCTGCGCGCCATCGAGGGGCTGCGCAGCCTGACCTCCACCACGGTGGAATCACGCAGCGAGGTGCAGCTGCAGTTCGAGCGGGGCCAGGACATGGGGCTGGCGATGGACCGGGTCAAGCAGCGGGTGGCGCAAACCCGCGACCTGCCACCGGATATTGAACCCGCGGTGGTGCGACTCGCAGAGCGCCAGGAGCTGGTCGCCGGTTTGCTGCTGGTGGGCGGCGGTTCACTGGAGGAACTTGCGCCCCTGGCGCACAGCGTCGAGCGTGAGCTCCTCGTCCGGGGCATCGACCAGGTCGAGTTTCGCGGTGTGCCCGACCAGGAAATTGCGATCCAGATCGACAGCAAAACCCTGTATGAGCTGGGTATTCCCCTGCACGAGATCGCGCGCCGGGTGCTCGATAACAGCCGCGACACCCCCGCCGGCAGCGTCGGCGACGGCCAGCTGGAGCGCAAGCTGCGCAGCCTGGAGCAGCGCCGCGACAGCCAGGCCTTCGCCGAACTGCCCCTGGGCACCCAGGCCGATGGCAGCCTGCAGCGGCTGGGGGATATCGCCCGCATCGAGCGGCGGCGCCAGGACGACCCGCGCCTGATGTATTACCAGGGCGAGCCCGCAATCATGCTGCTGGCGAGACGCGCGGGCAGCTCGGATATCCTTGACGAGGCCGACATCCTCCACCAGTGGTACGCGGACAACGCGGAACAGCTGGCCCAGCAGGGCGTGAAAGTCACGCTCTGGCTGGAGGCCTGGCGCTTCGCAGGCGAAACCCTGATGCTGGTCGTGCACAACGGCCTCGGCGGCCTGCTGTTGGTGATCACCACCCTGTTCCTGTTCCTCAACACCCGGGTTGCCGGCTGGGTCACGCTGGGCATCCCGATCTCCTTCCTGGGCGCCCTGGCGGTTTTCCATTTCTTTGGCGGCTCGATCAATTTCATCAGCCTGGTGGGGGCGGTCATGGCCCTGGGCATCGTGGTGGATGACGCCATCGTCGTGGGCGAGCACGCGCTGTCGCGCTTCGAAGCCGGCGCCTCGCCGGAACAGGCAGCCGCCGAGGGCGCGCAGCACATGTTTGCGCCGGTCATGGCCTCCTCGCTGACGACCCTGGCAGCCTTCCTGCCGCTGATCGTGCTCAACGAGCCTTTTATCCGCGAGATTCCGCTGTTGATGGTGTGCGTGATCATCGCCTCCCTGGTGGAGTGCTTCCTCATCATGCCCGGGCACCTGAGGCACAGTTTCCAGGCCATGGGCGAGCGCCGTCCGGGCCGGTTCCGCGCGGGCTTCGACCGGCGCTTCGCCTACTTCCGCGACCAGCTGTTCAGTCCCCTGCTGCTGCGCGCGCTGCATAACCGGCGGGCGGTGATAGCCCTGTCGCTGGGCGCCTTCGTGGTCGCCCTTTCCCTGCTCGCCAGTGGCCGGGTCAAACCGGAGCTGAATCTCAACCTGGAGTTTGAGTTCGCGGACGTGCATATGCAGTTTGCCACCGGCGTCAGTGAACAGAGCAAGCAGGCCTATCTGGCGCGCCTGGAACAGGCCCTGCTGGAGACCAACGATGCGTTTGGCGGCGAAGTTATTGTCACCCATGTGCAGCAGCGCAATTGGGCCCGCCTGGAGCAGCAGACACGTCGGGGTTCGCAGTATGCGGCGATGTGGGTGGAGCTGGCCCCGCCCAACCAGCGGGACGTCACCCTGGCGGAATTTTCCGCGGCCTGGCAGGCCAGGATCCAGCCGAGCCCGCTGGTAGAGACCCTGCATTTCGAGGCCGGAGAGGACAGCTGGCCCGACCTGGAGCTGTTTTTCAGCGGCGGCGATGTGCACACCCTGAAGCAGGCAGCGGAGGATCTGGCCGCCCAGCTGGAAACCTTCCCCGGCATCAGCAATGTTTACGACGACCTCCCTTACGGCAAGGAGCAGTGGGTATTCAGCCTGACCACCGAGGGTCGCGGCGCCGGCCTTACCAGCGCGGATGTTGCGCGCCAGCTGCACGCGGCCTACGAAGGCTACCGGGTCCAGCTGTTTAACGAGGGAGATACCGAGCTGGAGGTGCGGGTATCACTGCCCGCCCACGAGCGGCACGATCTCGGCAGCCTGCGCCAGCTGCCCATAGCAACGCCCTCGGGCACGGTCCTGCCGCTGTCCGCGGTGGCACAAATCGACGCCCGCCGCGGTATTGAACGCATCAACCATCGCAACGCCCAGCAGGTGATCAACGTCTACGCCAATGTCGATCGCAAACTGAATACGCCGATGGCGGTGATCAACAGCCTGGAAGAAAGCATCATCCCGGAAATCAGTGAACGCTACGGCGTGACCTATGGCCTGGGGGAGCGCTCCGCGGAGGAGGCAGAGACCCTCGGCGACATGCTGCTGGGCGCGCTGATCGGCCTGACCCTGATCTACCTTATCCTGGCCTGGATTTTTGCCTCCTGGAGCTGGCCCCTGGCGGTCATGCTGGCGATCCCGCTCGGCCTCACCGGCGCCCTGGCGGGGCTGCAGCTGCTGAGCCTGAATCTCGGCGCGATGGCAATCATGGGCCTGTTCACCCTTACCGGGGTGATCGTCAATGACTCGATCATCCTGATCAATGCCTACAAGGCCCAGCGGAAGGCGGGCATCGCCTGCCAGGAGGCCCTGGTACGGGCCTGCCAGCAGCGCCTGCGACCGGTGATCCTGACTTCCCTGACGACCTCCCTGGGCCTGGCTCCGATGATGCTGGAGAGTAGCCCGATGGGTGAAGCCATGGCGCCCCTCGCGGTCGTAATCTGCTTTGGCCTGCTGTACGGGACCACCCTGATTCTGTTCCTTATTCCGGCGGTACTCTCGTGCCTCGAGAGTCTCGCCCGGCACCGCAACCGTGACCCCAGCGCGCCTCATGCCGGCGCAATACCTGCACCGGACTACCCAGGAGTACCCGCATGAAAACCGCCCTTGTTACCGCTGTGCGCGCCCTGAAGCGCCGCCTGCGCGGACTTATCGGCCGCAAGAACATCCTGCTGCTGGTGATCCTCGCTGTCACCTTCCTGCTCGCCGGGGGACTGATGGTCACGGGGCCGCAGCCGGCACCGGTCGAGGTCGTGGAAAGAAGCTGGCCGGTGACGGGGGTCACGGTAAGCCGGGAGAGCCTGTCGCCGGAACTGCGCCTGTTCGGCCGCGTGGAAACGCCCCACCACAGCACCTTGCGCAGCGCCATCAGCGCACAAATCAAGACCCTGCATGTGCGCGAGGGACAACAGGTGGAGGCCGGGCAGATCCTGGTGTCGCTCGACCCTGCAGACGAAGCCCTGCGCCTGCAGCAGGCCGAGGCCGACCTCGCCGAGGCCCGGGCGCAACTCGCGGCCCTGCAGACCGATTTCGCGGCGGAGCGCCAGGTGCTCGGGCACATGGAAGAACTCTATGCCTTCACCCGCGCCAAGGCCGACCGCCTGCGCGACCTGAACCAGCGTCAGCTGATCGCCACCGAGCAAATGGAGAATACCCTGCAGGAAGTCGCCCGCCAGGGCATCGAACTTGCGCGCCAGCAGTCCAGTGTGAACAAGCATCCACAGCGCCTGGCCAGTGCCGAGGCAGTCCTCGAGCGCGCCCGCGCCCGGGTGGCAACCCAGCGACTCAACCTGGAGCGTACCAGCCTGCGCGCGCCCTTTGCGGGACGGGTTTCAGCCCTGCTCGCAGCCCCGGGCGACCGCGTGGACACCGGCGGCAGCCTTTTGACCCTGTATGACACCAGCCGCCTGCAGGTTCGCGCGGCTGTGCCCTCGGACCAGATTGGCGTCCTGCGCGATGCCATGACCCGGGGCCAGCGGGTCACCGCCAGCACCGTGGACGGCGCGCTGACCCTGCAGCTGACCGAACTGGCGAGCCAGGTGGACCGGGGGCATTCCGGGGTGGAGGCCCTGTTCGAGCTTCCCGGCGCAGGCCACCAGCTGGAGCTGGGGCGGGCCCTGGAGCTGCGCCTGGCGATGCCGCAAATGGCAGGGGTCATCGCCCTGCCCCTGCAGAGCCTGTATGGCAACGAACGCATCTACCTGATTGAGGAGCAGCGCCTGCGGGGGGTGGAGGTGACCCTGCTGGGCCAGCGCCACGATGCCGGCGGCAACCTCCAGGTCCTGGTGCGCAGCGCAGCGGTCAAGGACGGGGCGGAAGTGCTCGCGACCAGCCTGCCCCGGGCGAGTAGTGGCCTGCGTGTGGAAACCGTGGGTACCCGGGTCGCGGGACGCGATCGCGACGGGCAGGACTCACCCAGCCGCCGGCCTGGCTAGCGATTTTGCACGACGGCTGATATTGGCTATATTGGGGCGCACACAAGCCCTTCGCCCTGGAGTCCGGTATGCAAGACCTTGACCTGCAAGTCATCCTCGAGACCTACGTGATCCCATGGGGGATCAAGATCGTGCTCGCCCTCGTCATCTTCTACGTGGGGCGCATGGTCGTGAACTCCATCGTGGGCTTCACCGAGCGCTTCATGCAGAAGCGCGGCATGGACGAGGTGCTGGTCAAGTTCCTGACGTCAATCATGCGCTGGCTGCTGCTGCTGTTCGTGGTCATCGCCGCCCTCAGCCAGCTGGGCGTGAATACCAATTCCCTGGTTGCCCTGATCGGTGCCGCCGGCCTGGCCATCGGCCTGGCGCTGCAGGGCTCCCTGTCAAACCTCGCCGCAGGGGTCATGCTGATTATTTTCCGGCCCTTCACCAAGGGGGACTTTGTCGAAGCCGGTGGCGCTGCGGGGGTCATTGAATCGATCGGCATTTTCACCACCACCCTGACCACGCCGGACAACAAGGAAGTGATCGTGCCCAACGGCGCGATCCTGGATAGCAACATTACCAACTACTCCGCCCGCCCAACCCGCCGCGTGGACATGGTGTTTGGCGTTTCCTACGACGACGATATCCGCAAGGCGAAGCAGCTGCTGGAGGAGATTATCGCCGCCGACGAGCGCATCCTGCCGGAGCCGGCCCCGGTCATCGTGGTCGGTGAGCTGGCAGACTCCTCGGTCAATTTCCTGGTGCGACCCTGGGTCAATGCGGCAGATTTCTGGGCAGTGAAGTGGGACACCACCGAAGCGGTCAAGGCGCGCTTTGACGAGGCCAACATCACCATTCCGTTCCCGCAGATGGACGTGCACATGCAGAAGAGCGAGTAGCGCCCGCGGCAACTTCCTGCCGAGAATGAAAGGTTTTTAACAGGCCGCGAGGGCCGCGTTGTGGTATAAAGACGGCTTTGAATTCGCCTCGGGGCGCGCGGTCTGTGCGCCGAAGCCGACGGCCGACTGGTACTTCACGTGGCCCTGAATAAGAAGCAAGCTCTCTTTTCCATCCTGATGCTGGCGGGCGCCGCCGGCATTACCTCCCTGCTCTACCTCAGTCGTCCGCCCACGGAAATTGCAGAGCCGTCCTACGTGCCGATCACCGTGGATGCGGTAGTGGCGGTAAAAGAGTCAATCCGGATACCCGTGCAGGCCCAGGGCACCGTCACGCCGTTGAAGCAAACCGCCCTCATTGCCGAGGTTGCGGGCCGCATTACCGAGGTCTCGCCGCAATTCAACGTCGGCGGCTATATCAGTGCGGATGAAGTGTTGTTGCGAATCGACCCCCGGGATTACCAGACCGCCCTGCTGCGGGCCGAGTCCTCGGTCAGGGCCGCGCAGAGCAATCTGGCCCAGGAGCGCGGCCGCGCGGAAGTTGCCCTGCGAGAGTGGCAAAAACTGCCCGCAGGCAGCCAGCGCAGCGAGCAGGCGCGCGATCTCTACCTGCGCAAACCGCAGCTGGCGCAGGCGGAGTCGCAGCTGCTGGCCGCGCGCGCGGATCTCAACACCGCCAAGGACAACCTCGAGCGCACGGTGATTCGTGCGCCCTACCCGGCGTTGATCAGCGCGAAGCGGGTGGAGGAGGGACAGTTCGTCTCGCCGGGCACAACCCTGGCGGAGATTTACTCGGTGGATTACGCCGAGGTGAGGCTGCCCATTCCCCAGAGCAAGCTCGTCTACCTGGACCTGCCAGGGCTGGACGGCTACGCCGAGGGCGCCGGCATTGACCTGTTCACCGACGTCGGCGGCGACGTCACCCACTGGGAAGCCACCCTGCACCGCAGCGAGGGCGTCTTCGACGAACGCTCCCGGGTGCTTTACACGGTGGCGCGAATCGAGGACCCCTACGGCCTGGCAAACCCCGACCGACCGCCCCTGCGCATTGGCACCTTCGTCAATGCCAATATCGCCGGGCGCGAACTCGGTGACCTTGTGACCTTGCCGCGCTATGTGCTGCGGGCGGGCAACCACCTGTGGGTGATCGACGACGAAAACCGGCTGCGCAACCGCCAGGTCAGTATCCTGCGTACCGGCGGCGACCTGATCTATGTCTCGGCGGGCCTCGCGGAGGGTGAGCTGGTATCTCTCACTGCGGTGGACCCGTCGCTGACCGGGGCCGAGGTGGAAGTCGTGTCGCGCAAGGACAGCGATGTGCTGCGGCGCGAGTACCAGCCCGAGATGCCCGCCCTGGACGCTGTGGAAAACCCGGACCGCGCGACCGCGGTCGCCGCACCCGCGCAGCGTGCCGCTGACGGCGAAGCGCAGACGACGCAGGGCGACAGCGAGGCATGAGCAACCCCTCCTCCCAGAGCGGCATCATCGCCTGGTTCGCGCGCAACCCGGTCGCGGCCAACCTGCTGATGATCATTATCATGGTGGTGGGGCTGGGCTCGGCGCTCAATATCCAGCGCTCGATGTTTCCCGCCTTCGACCTGGAAGTGATCCTGGTCAATATGTCCTACCCGGGCGCTCCCCCGGAGGAAGTCGAGCAGGGCATCGTGCTCAAGATCGAGGATGCGATCAACGACGTCGACGGCATCAAGCGGGTCGAGTCAGACGCCCTGGAGTCACACGCCCGGATCATGATTGAGCCGCTCGAGGGTACCGACCTCGGCATGCTGCTGGACGATATCAAGAACCGTATCGACGCGATCCAGTTCTTTCCCGAGGAGGCCGAGCGACCGATTATCAGCCAGCCGGAGCTGCTGTTCCCGGCGTTGACCCTGCAGCTGTCGGGCGAGCTCGGCGAACGCAGCATGAAGTCCCTGGCAGAGGACATCCGGCGCGAACTGGCAGCCATCCCCGCCGTCTCGGCGGCAGAGGTCATCGGCGCGCGGGAACACGAGATCTCGATCGAGATCTCGGAGCAGCTACTGCGGGAGTACCACCTCACCCTGGGCCAGGTGGCGAATATCATTGCCAGCTCTTCCCTGGACCTGCCTGCGGGTTCGGTGCGCACGGAACACGGCGACATCGCCCTGCGCACGCTGGGCCAGGCCTACGTCCAGCAGGATTTCGAATCCCTGGTGCTCACCACCTTCCCCGATGGTACGCGCCTGCTGCTCGGGGATATTGCCACCGTCCGCGACGACTTTGAGGAGTCGCGCGGCTTTGCCCTGTTTAACGGCAGCTACTCCCTCGGCATCCAGGTGTTCGCCATGGGCGACCAGGACATCATTGAAACCGCGACCGCGGCCAAGCAGTACGTGGCGGACAAGCGGGGCGAACTCGCCGAGGGGGTCAAGCTCGAAGTCTGGTCCGACATCACCTACTACCTGGAAGGCCGTCTGGGCATGATGCTCAAGAACCTGGCCATGGGCGCCCTGCTGGTGTTTATCGTGCTGGCCCTGTTCCTGGAGATCAAGCTGGCTTTCTGGGTGATGCTGGGGATTCCGGTGTGCTTCCTTGGTGCCATGGCCCTGATCAACACGCCCTATATCCACGCCAGCCTGAACATGATCAGTATCTTCGGCTTTATCCTGGTACTGGGCATCGTGGTGGATGACGCGATCATCATGGGTGAGAGTGCCTATGCGGAAACGGAACGCCTGGGACACAGCGTCGACAACGTCATTAACGGCGTCTACCGGGTAGCGACACCGGCCACTTTCGGCGTGCTGACCACGATCGTGGCCTTCGCCCCGACCCTGTTCATGGAGGGCGTGTTCGCCGCCTTTCCCGAGGCCTGCGGCTGGGTGGTGATCCTGTGCCTGGTGTTCTCGCTGATCGAGTCCAAGTGGATCCTGCCCGCCCACCTCGCCCACAGCAAGCCGGCCCAGAGCCGTATCCTGCGCCTGATTGACCACCTGCAGGAGGGCGTCAACAACCGCCTGAAGCGCTTTGTGGAAACCCGCTACAACCCCTTCGTGGCACGCTGTGTGCGCAACCGCTACGCCACCCTGGCCGCATTTATCGCCCTGCTTATCCTGTGCTCGGGCCTGGTCGCCGGCGGCGTCGTACGCACTGTGCTCGCGCCGGATGTACCCGGTGAGTTCCTGCACGCGGACCTGGTGATGAGCGAGGGTACCGCCGAAGACCGCACCCTGGCGGCGATCCAGGACATGACCGACGCCCTGTTCGCGGTCGACGAGACATACCAGCGCAACCACCCCGGCGCCGACCCGCTGGTCAAGCACGTGTTCGCCTACGGCGCCGACCGGGTCACCGGCGGGATCGATGTCGAGCTGGCCAAGGAGGACAGGCGTTCAATCAGCACCCGGGAAATCGAGCGTCGCTGGCGTGAGCAGGTGGGCGTGATCCACGGCGCCGACGTGCTCTCGATCACCAGCGCAGACGGGCCCAGCTTCGGGCCCGCGATTGCCTTCGACCTGATGCACAAGAATTTCGATACCCTGCGCGCCGCCGCCAGTGAGCTGGAAGAGGCCATGCGGCACTACAACGGGCTGTACGACATCCGCAACGGGGCCAGCGATACCCGCGACGAGTTCCATATCGACATACTGCCCGAGGGCGAGGCCCTGGGCCTTACCCGCTACGACCTGGCGACCCAGGTGCGCCACGCCTTCTTCGGCGCCGAGGCCCAGCGGATACAGCGCGGCATTGATGAAATCAAGGTCATGGTGCGCTACCCGCGGGCTGACCGCGAGACCGTGGGCAGCCTCAACGACATGTATATCCGCACCCCCGACGGCACTGAAGTGCCCTTCGGTACGGTCGCCGACGTGGAAGTCAAACAGGGGCTGATCAAGGCTACCCACATCAATTACCAGCGCGCAGCCGAGGTCACGGCGGAAGCCAACAAGGACCTGGTGGAGCCCGGCCGGGTGATGGCAGACCTGGAGAATCGCGTGATCCCGGAGCTGATGGAAAAGTATCCGGGCCTGAGCTATGGCATTTCCGGGCTGGCCGAGGAAGAGAGCAAGATGGCCACCAGCATGATGATTGGCTTTGGACTCGCCCTGTTCGGGATCTACGCCCTGCTGGCGGTACCCACCCGATCCTACCTGCAGCCCCTGATTATCATGGGGGTGATTCCCTTCGGCGTGATTGGCGCCGTGGTCGGGCACTGGATTACCGGCTACCCCCTGAGCATGATGTCCCTGATGGGGGTGATTGCCCTCAGCGGCGTGGTGGTCAACGACAGCCTGATCCTGGTGGATTACATCAACAAGGCGGTCAACGCCGGCACCCCGACGCTGCAGGCGGTCAAGGACGCGGGCACGCGGCGCTTCCGGGCTATTCTGCTGACTTCCCTGACTACCTTCTTCGGCCTCGCCCCGATGCTCCTTGAGCGCAGCGCCCAGGCCCGGGAGATCGTCCCCATGGCGGTATCCCTCGCCTTCGGGATTGTCTTCGCCACCGTGATCACCCTGCTGCTGGTACCCAGCCTGTACATGATCCTGGATGACATCAGGGGCGCTCGTCAGGCGCGCAACGAACAGCAGCTCAATGCGGGGAGCGCCACGGGCAGCGGACGGGCGTAATGCCATTCGCCAGCCTTATCGCCGCCAGTGGCGCGCTGCTCGGTGCACTGATTGCCACCGCGCTGCTGCTGCCCGCCAACCGCCAGACAGCCGGCAACCGCCAGCTGGCGCTGCTGATGTGCATCGCCACCGCTTACCTGTTGGGCGTTACGGCCCGGCATGCGTCCGGGCTGGCCTGGCTCTCCGGCTTGCAAATCCTGGGGCTCAGCATCTTCCTGTTGGGACCCACCCTGTTCCTGTACACCCGCGCCAGGATCATGGGCGATGATCAATGGCGACCCGGCGATATCTGGCATACCCTGCCACTTGTCCTGCTCCTGGTCGACAACGTGGCGGCGCGTTTCACGGGTGCAACCGGGCCCCTCTCCGAGCGCTACAGCCAGGCCGTCGGGGTGTTTTGCTACCTGCAACTGATCGGCTATGTCGGCGTGTCTCTGACGAGGCTGCGACAGGCGCGCCGCGAAACCCGCTTCAGCGCGGCCGCGCTGCGCTGGCTGACCTCCCTGCTCGGCGCATGCCTCCTCCTGGCCCTGCCCGGACTGGCCTTTGCCCTGGGCCGCTGGCTGTTCGATGCCATTGCCTGGCCCCAGCAGCTGTGGTCCATCACCCTGATGGTGGGCGCGAGCTACCTGATCACTTTTTTCGCCCTGCTTGATCCGGAAGTTTTTCATGGCCAACAAGCCGTAAAACGCAGTGGCCAGCCCCGCTACCGCACCAGCAGCCTGGGCGAGGAGCAGGCCCGGGCGCTATGGCAAAACCTCGAGCAAATGATGCAGGACGACAAGCCCTACCTGCGGGCACAGCTGAAGATTGGCGAACTCGCAGCATCCCTGGAGGTGCCGCCGAGCCACCTCAGCCAGACCATCAACCAGTGCGCGGGTTGTTCCTTCAACCGCTACCTCAACGCCTATCGCATCCAGGACGCCAAGGCCCTGCTGCGAGAGTCCGCACCGGGGGAGCGCACCATGCTCGATATCGCCCTGAGCGTCGGGTTCAACTCCGAGTCGGCGTTTTACAAGCATTTCCGGACCAGCGCCGGCCAGACACCCCGCGAGTACCAGCAGCAAGCCTGAACCCGGCGACTCAGGAAGGTTTTTCCTGGTTTTTTACTGCTGATTTACAAAACGAGAGGCATCCCGACACTGACAGCTGCCAAAGTCGGCGTTGCGCGCCCGGACGCGCACCCCAATAAGCAAGATATGAGGCACCAACATGCACAAATCACTCTCGACCCGCTTTTTCGGCGCGGCGTTTCTGTCACTGGGCCTGGCCATACCGGCCTGGTCGCTGGATATCCTGGTCACCAACGACGATTCCTGCAATTCCGAGGGCATCAATATCCTGATGGACGCCCTGGAGGCTGCCGGTCACAACGTGACCATGTACGCGCCCGCCGGCGAGCAAAGCGGCCGCAGCGGCTCCATATCAACCGCCATCAACAGCAGCTATACCATCAGCAATGTCGGCTTTCACGGCCCCACCAGTGCCAGCAACCGCAACTGCGTGCGCGTGCCCATGGAGAATCCGGCCGAGGGAGACGACAGCGAGATTACCGTCAGTGCCACCCCCAAGGACAGCATGCTGGTGGGCCTTGCCGCCCTGGGTGAGCAGCGTCCCGACCTGGTAGTGAGCGGCATCAACGACGGCCAGAATATCGGCACCACCGCCACATCCTCCGGCACCGTGGGCGCCGCGGTGGCGGCCCTGCAGCGCGGCATACCTGCCATCGCCGTTAGCCGCAACCGCTTCAGTGGCGAGTCGGGCATGAGCTTTGCGGATGTTGCCGACCTGGTGGTGGACGTGGTTGCCGCCCTCGAGGCGCAAACTGGCGACGGCGGCGCGCTGCTGCCACCGCGGACCGCACTCAACATCAACAACCCCGCTGGGCCGCCGCGCGGTATCGTACACACGCAGCTGGGCAATCGCTCAGACCTGAATCTCGGCCCCACCGCAACCGGGGATGGCGTGATCGTGGGTTTCAACGGTCTCCTCGCCCTGGACGACCTGATTGACCCCGCCCTGGCGGAGGAACTGGCGGCCAACCCGGACGCGAGCCTGAAGGACTTTGCCGACGCCGGACTGGACATCTCGGACGAGTCCAGCATGTCGGTCGCCGGCTACGTCACCATCACCACCCTGGATGGCGATTTTACGGCGGGCCTGCGCCAGCGCGAACTGCTCCAGCTGCAACTGCGGGACCTGTCCCTGGGGGGTGAGTGATGCACATGCTGCGCAGCACGCTGCTGACGGCCCTGTGCGCTTTAGTGCTGGGTTGCAGTGACGGCAGTGACACAGGCTCCCCAACACCGCCGGCGCCTCCGGAACCACCGCCACCCCCGCCCACCGATCTGGAGGCCACGGGTGTCTACCAGGGCCGGATCATCACTACCAGCGGCGAGCTGGCACTGCTTACCTTTACCCTCGCCCGCGACGGCCAGACGGCTATCGCCATCCAGACCGGTGACAGCGGCGCGGCAGATCGCGTGCTCTGGGGCGAGACCAGTGCGGCGGGTGGTGAGCTGGACTTTACCGGCAGTGATAGCGAGGACGGCGCTGCGGTGGAGCTGACTTTCTCCGCAGATGAGGGGCAGCTCAGCGGGGAGTTCCGCCTGCCTGGACTCACCGGTGATGCGGAAGCCCAACTGACACCCTACTCCCGGGAGGCTGTTGTGCCTGCAGGCAGCTTTTCGCGAGAGGACAGTCTCGGCGGCCTTACGACCCTCACTATCGATGGCGAATCAGTCACCGTCTCCGCACCCTGTAGCGGTGAGGGTACGCTGACCACGCCCGATACCGGGGTCAACATCCACCGCCTGAGCCTGGACCAGGACTGCCTGGGCTGGGAAGCGCTGGGCTCCGTGGTTACGCTGGACGGAGGGACGCCGGTCCTGGAGCTGAGCGGCAGCGACGGCTTGACGACCCGCCTGTATCAGCCCTGATAGCTACCCGGGCTGCCTAGGGCACGGCGCCGCAAGCCAGGCAGCGCATATAGAGGTTACCCGGGTCGCGCAGCGACCCGAGTAGTTCCGCTGCCTCCCTCACCGGCCCCAGCCAGGGGCCACCCAGCTCTGCGCCTGCCCGCAGCGAATCCAGGCTCCACCCGGGCACACTGCCAACCCGCTCTGCCAGATGCCGCAGCAGCATATCCCGTGGCGATAGCGGCGGGCGTACGTGCTCAACTTCGTAATCACTCAGCTGGGCCAGGTCAGCCGCGGCCGTGACCGCGTCTGCCAGGCTGCCAAGCTCATCAACGAGGCCGTGTTCGCGGGCATCGGCGGCGCTCCAGACACGCCCCTGGGCCACTGCATCCACCGCCTCCGGGCTCATATCGCGCCCCTCCGCGACCAGCTGCAGGAACTGGCGGTAGGTAAACTCCACCGAGGTCGTCAACGCCGCCGCCAGGCGCTCGTTCAGCGGCCGGTCGAGGCGCAGGGCGCCCGCCATCTCCGTGGTGCCCACACCATCGGTGTGCACCCCCGCGCGCTCAAGGAGCGCGTCCACGGTGGGCAGGGCCGCGAATACGCCGATGCTGCCGGTCAGGGTCGCCGGGGTGGCAAAGATCCGGTCCGCGCTGGCGGCGATGTAGTAGCCACCCGAGGCTGCTATGGCGCCCATGGAGACAACCACGGGCAGCCCCTCGGACTGGACATCGAGCACCGCCTGTCGAATGACTTCCGAGGCGAATACGCTGCCGCCGCCGGTGACAACACGCAGCACAATCGCCTCGACGCCGGGCTGCTCCGCTGTCTCGCGGATCTGCCGCGCCAGGGTATCGCCGCCGATGCTCCCCGGGGGTTGTTCGCCGGGCAGGATATTCCCCTCGGCCACGATCACCGCGACCCGCGGGGCTTCACTGGCGCTGAACTGCAGCGGCCGCTTGCGCGACACGTAACGCTCGAAGGTTACCGCTTCATATAGGCCCTCATCATTGCGCGCGCCGACTATCTCTGCCACGTGGTCGTTGGATTCACTGTGGGTCATCAGCTGATCCACAAAGCCGGCCTCCAGGGCGGTGCGCGCCGAGTCCCCCTGCTGCGCCGCAAGGCGCTCGGGGTAGGCATTGGCGTATTCGGTAACGCTGCCCGCCGGCAGCTGCCGGCGCTGTTCCACGCGCCGGGTAAATTCCTGCCACAGCTGGGTCAGCCAGCGCTCGGTGATGGCCTTCTCTCCCTCTGACATGTCATTACGCAGGAAGGTCTCACCGAGGGACTTGTGCTCGCCGGCCTTGAACACATGCACTTTCACCGCGAGCTTGTCCAGCGCGTCGCTGAAGTAATTGCGATAGCTGCTATAGCCCTCCAGGGCCACCGCACCCAGGGGATGCATCAACACGCTGTCTGCCTGGCTTGCCAGCAGGTACTGGTCCTGGGTGAAGTAATCGCCGCGGGCGATAATGGGTTTACCTGTCTCGCGAAAGCGCTCCAGGGCCTCGCTGATTTCCAGGCTCCGGCTGACACCCACTGACATCAGATTATCCAGCTCCAGTACCAGGGCGGTGATGGCGGGGTCATTGGCGGCATAGTCGATGGCGTCCAGGATGTCCCGCAGCTCAACCTCGTGGCTGGCGGGCCCGGGCTGTACAAACAGGGCCTGCAGGGGATCTACCGGGCTGCGCTGATCTACCACCTGGCCCGCGGGATTCAGCAGCAGCGCCGCCCTGTCGGGCAGGGGCTCCGGACCGCCGCCGAAATACAGCAGGTAAATCAGCACCAGCACGACCAGGAACAGAATATTCGACAGCGCCAGGCGGATACGGGTCAGGGTATTCCAGAAACCGGAGAACAGCCTGCGTGGCAAC
The DNA here is from genome assembly GCA_965222335.1 of Sediminihaliea sp. GTDB lineage: Bacteria > Pseudomonadota > Gammaproteobacteria > Pseudomonadales > Halieaceae. Next base: position 1,080,501 of record OZ244944.1, read on the forward strand.
GAACGTTTACTCATTCTGTAGTGCTCCTTGAGGAGGGAGAATCAGACGGCGTTTCGGCCTCGCCATCGACGGTGGCCCGCAGCTCCCGCGCGCGCCAGCGCACGTACATCATGCCGGCGCAGAACAGGGTAACCACCGCGACCAGCCCGAGTGCCGCCGACAGGCTATCAGGCTGCGCGAAAATGCGCTCGACCAGGGCAATAAAATACAGCAGGGACACAAAGCACAGCCAGATGTAACTGCGCAGCCGGTCGCGCAGCATGCCCGGCAGGAACAGCAGCAAGGGCAGCAGCTTACCCAGCCAGATGATCCAGGGAACCTGCAGGATCCAGGCATCCAGCAGCTGCTGCAGAAACAGCAGCCACCACGCTGACCAGGCCAGTACCCAGCTGATCCGGCTGGCGCCGCGCCTGGCGATAGTCATGCCTGCAACTCCCGCGCAATACGGGCAACCCGGCGCCCGAGGGCACGACACAGGGACGCCTCGGTGTCATCCAGCGAGCGCCCGTTGTCATGCCCGGCCCAGTGCGAGGCGCCATAGGGTGTGCCGCCGGATTCGCTGCGCATCAGGCCGGCTTCGCCATAGGGTAGACCCGCGAGGAGCATGCCGTGATGCAGGAGCGGCAGCATCATACTCAGCAGGGTACTCTCCTGACCGCCGTGAATGCTGGAGGTGGAGGTGAACACCGCCGCCGGCTTGTCTACCATGGCGCCGCTGAGCCACAGACCCGAGGTCTGGTCGATAAAGTATTTCAGTGGTGCCGCCATATTGCCAAAGCGGGTTGGGCTGCCGAGCACCAGCCCGGCGCAGTCCCGCAGATCGTCCTGCTCACAGTAGAGGGGTCCGTCATCCGGTATTTCCGCCACGCTCTGCTCGGCACAGGACGATACCGCGGGCACCGTGCGCAGGCGCGCCTCAACGCCCTCTTCCAGGGCCACGCCGCGCGCGACATGGCCCGCCATCTCCGCCACCGCGCCGTGCCGGCTGTAATACAATACGAGAATATAGGGACTGGCCATTCAGGCCGGATCCAGCAGGGCCAGCACATTCTCCGGCGGGCGCCCGAGGACCGCGCGTGCACCGCGCACCACCACCGGGCGCTCGATCAGGCGCGGATGCGCCGCCATCGCCCGCAGCAGCTCGGCTTCACTGGCGTCAACGCCCAGACCCAGGGCCCGGTACTCGTCCTCGCCGCGCCTGACAAGCGCCGACGCAGGCAGTTCGAGCTTCGCCAGCAATGCCCGCAGCTCCGCCTCTGAAGGGGGCGCCTCAAGGTAACGAATCACTTCCGGGGTGACGCCGTTCTCCTCCAGCAGCGCGAGCGCAGCGCGCGACTTGGAACAGCGCGGGTTGTGATAAATCAGGTATTCACTCAAAGCAGAAACTCCCGGCACTCAAAAGGCCGACATTATAGCAAAGGCAGGCCCGGCCCTCTCGTGCTGGGCTCTATCGTGCTACAGCGGGGCCGCATGCCATAATTGCGCCATGGAACGGATACAGCAATTCATTCACCGGCTCTGGCCGCGCCTGCGCTACCTGGGCAAGCGCTTTGGCGAGGACCGCTGCTCGGACAACGCAGCGGCGCTCACCTACATGAGCCTGTTCGCCCTGGTACCCCTGCTCACGGTGCTCTATACCATGGCCTCGGCGGTGCCGGCGTTCCAGGGCATGGAGCATGAAATCCAGGACTTGCTGTTCCGCCACCTGCTGCCGGAGACAAGCTCTGAGCTGGAGAGTTATCTCAGCGACTTCTCCCGCCAGGCCAAGAACCTGACCGGTTTCGGTATCGCCTTCCTGATCGTGACCGCGGTGTTGATGCTGCGCAATATCGAGAAAGCCTTCAACATGATCTGGCGAACCCGGGAAAACCGCAGTGCGGTATCGAGTTTCCTGAGCTACTGGGCGGTGCTCAGCCTCGCGCCGCTGACCATCGGCGCCGCCCTGGGTATCGGCACCTACCTGAACTCGCTGGCCGTGATGGTGGAGGACTACGACATCATCGGCGCCGGCAACCTGTTGCTGGGGGCCTCGCCGCTGTTACTCAGCACCCTGGGATTTACCCTGCTGTACGTCACCGTGCCCAATTGCCGCGTGCCCTTTCGCCATGCGCTGGTGGGTGGCCTGGTCGCCGCGCTCGCCTTCAATACCGCGCGCTCGCTGTTTACCGACCTCGTGGTGGGGTCGAGCTACACCTTTATCTATGGAGCTTTTGCTGCGGTACCCCTGTTCCTGCTGTGGATCTACCTGTCCTGGATAATCGTACTGATGGGGGGCGTGCTGGTGCACAGCCTGTCCTCCTACCAGACCCGGGCGCAGGCGGGGCGTCCCACGGTCCTCAAGGCCCTGGATGTGTTGTACCTGTTCTGGGTCCGGCAGAAGACCGGCGACGGCGTGCGCGAGCTGGAACTGCTGCGGGGCAGGATAGAGGTCGTGCGCGGCCTCGACAGTGAAACCTGGCGCGCGCTGCGCGACCTGTTTATCAGGAAAAATCTCCTCACCCAGAACCACCGCGGGCACTACTTCCTCAGCCGCGACCTGCACGGGATTACCTTCTGGCAGGTGAAAGAATGGGTCAATGCCGAACTGCCGCTGCAAGAGGAAGATATCGAAACCCACCTGCCCTGGCAGGACCACGCCTACGACCTGCTGAAGGCTCAGCGACAACAGCAGCGGGACGCCCTTAACATCAACCTCGTGGAGTTATTTGAACGATGAAAATCACCCTCGCTCTCACCCTGGTCCTGCTGCTGGGCGCCTGCACACCCGATGCCGGTGAAACATCGATTGCCGGCCTTCGGGGCAATTGGGTCCTGGTCAATTACTGGGCCGAATGGTGCAAGCCCTGCATCAAGGAGGTACCCGAACTGAATGAACTGGACCGCAAAAATGCCGATATCAGCGTCCTCGGCGTCAACTATGACGGGGTCAGCGGGCAGGCCCTGATAGACCAGGTCGAGAAACTGGGCATAGATTTCCCGACCCTGCCCACGGACCCCTCGGCAGAACTGGCAGTCCCGCGCCCCACGGTACTGCCAACTACCCTGATCATCGACCCGCGGGGAGAGGTACGGGAGGTTATGGTCGGCCCGCAAACCCTGGACAGCCTGCAGCAAGCGGTGGACGCACTGCGCGCCGATGCCTGACGCCGAGGACCGCCAGCCCCTGATCTTCAGCCCGTATTCCGAGGCGGAGATGCGACGTCAGGCGAGGGCGTTCCGAGAGAGCCTGAGCCGCCGGCGCAGCGTGCGCGAATTCAGCGACCGGCCGGTGCCCAGGGACATCATCGAGGAGTGCCTGCGCGCCGCCGGTTCGGCGCCCTCCGGCGCCAACCGCCAGCCCTGGCATTTCTGCGTGGTCGGCGAACCGCAGCTGAAGAGCCGGATACGCGAGGCCGCGGAGGCGGAGGAGCGCGAGTTTTACGGGCGACGCGCAACCCGGGCGTGGCTGGACGCCCTCGCCCCCCTGGGTACGGATGCGCACAAGCCCTTCCTCGAGACTGCGCCCTACCTGATCGTGATATTCGCGCAGAAACACGGCATTGATGCCCAAGGCAACAAACAGAAGCACTACTATGTGCAGGAGTCGGTTGGCATCGCCACCGGAATGCTGATCACAGCGCTTCACCTGGCGGGATTGGCCACCCTGACCCACACCCCGAGCCCCATGGGGTTTCTCAATGACCTGCTACAGCGCCCGCCCCGTGAAAAACCCGCCATGATTCTGGTTACCGGCTACCCGGCCGAGGGCGCCACGGTACCGGTAATCCAGCGCAAGCCCCTGGCGGACATCAGTAGCTTCCTGGAGTAGGCTCCATGGGTTGAATGGACAGTCGTGGAGTGGGGAACTAACCTTGCCCCATCGAATCGCGGCGAAAATGGACGCGAAGCAGGAGGATCGAAACATGGGTAAAATCTTTGACGACAATGCAGACGCAATCGGCGGCACCCCCCTGGTGCGTATCAACCGGATCAGCGAGGGAAACATCTTCGCCAAACTGGAAAACCGCAATCCGGCGATGTCGGTCAAGTGCCGCATCGGCACCAGCATGGTTCGGGCCGCGGAGAATGACGGCAGCCTCAAGCCGGGGATGACCATCGTCGAGCCCACCAGCGGCAACACCGGCGTGGCCCTGGCGTTTGTCGCCGCTGCCCGGGGCTATGGCTGCACCCTGGTAATGCCCAACACGATGAGCCTGGAGCGGCGCAAACTGATGAAGGCGCTGGGGGCGGACATTATTCTCACAGACGGCGCCAAAGGCATGCCGGGGGCGATTGCCCGGGCCGAGGAAATCCTGGCGGCAGATACTGAATCGACCTGGGGCCCACACCAGTTCGAGAACCCGGCCAACCCGGCCATCCACGAGGCCACCACCGGACCCGAGATCTGGGAAGACACCGCCGGCGATATCGACATCCTGGTCTCCGGGGTGGGTACCGGCGGCACCCTGACCGGTGTTTCCCGCTATATCAAGCAGACCTGTGGCAAACCCATTCACACGGTGGCCGTGGAACCGGAGAGTTCCACCGTGATCACCGCGGCCAGGTCCGGCGAGGAATCCAGCCACGGTCCCCACAAGATCCAGGGCATCGGCGCCGGCTTCCTGCCCGCCAACCTGGACATGGAGATGGTCGACCAGGTGGAACGCGTCAGCAACGAGGACGCCTTCGCCTGGGCACACAAGCTGATGCAGCAGGAGGGCATTCTCGCCGGTGTTTCCTGCGGCGCGGCCATGGCGATAGCCGACCGGGTATCGCGCCAGCCGGAACATGCGGGCAAGACCATCGTGGTCGTGCTGCCGGACTCGGGGGAGCGCTACCTCAGCGGCCCACTGTTCGAGGGCATGTTCAGCGACAACGAGCTGGTGCAGTAGAAGCCGGCGGTTCCGCGGTCAGCGCCGCAGCAGGGCCTGCAGTTTCTCGCTGACCGCGGGCCACTCGCTGTCCAGCACGCTGAAGTAAACCGAGTCGCGCAGGAAGCCCCCCTGGACCAGCATGTGCTGGCGCCGGACGCCCTCGCGCACCGCGCCAATGCGCTCCAGGGCCGTCTGCGAACGCAGGTTGCGGGCGTCAGTCTTGAATTCCACCCGCACGCAGCCCAGGCGCTCGAAGGCGTGGCGCAGCAAGAGGTACTTGGTCTCGGTATTGATGCCCGTTCGCTGCCACTCCTGCCCCAGCCAGGTCCAGCCGATCTCCAGGCCGCGGTGTTCCGGGCGGATATTCAGGAATCGGGTGCTGCCCGCCACCTTGTCCTTCTGGTTGGCGACAATCGCAAAAGGCAGCTGGTCGGGTGCCGCCAGCGCTTCGTCTATCCACTGCCGCGCGTCGGCCTGGTCGATAAAACAGCGCCTGGGCATGTAGGCCCAGTCAGCGGCACTGCAACCGCGCAGGTAGAGGCCCTGGGCGTGTGCCTGGCTCAGGGGCTCCAGGCGCACGAGAGCACCCTCCAGGGTTACCGGCTCCACCCGCATACTCACGGCTCGATCACCGTCGAGCCGCTGGTGCGACGCCCCTCCAGGTCACTATGGGCCCGGACAATATCCTCCAGTGCATAACGCTGCTTGATCTCCACCCGCAGGCGGCCATCTGCTACCCGGTCGAACACGTCCTGTGCAGACTGCAACAGCTCTTCCCGGCTCGCGGTATAGCTGACCAGGGAAGGCCGGGTGACGTACAGCGAGCCGCCGTTGGCCAGGCGCTGCAGGTCCAGCGGTGGCGGCGCTCCGGAGGCGTTACCAAAGCTGACCAGCAGGCCGCGGGGGCGCAGGCAGTCCAGGGACGCGTCAAAGGTATCCCGCCCCACGCCGTCGTACACCACGGGCAGCCCCGCACCCCCCGTCAGTTCGGCCACCGCTTCGGCCACATTCTGCTCCCGGTAATTGATCACGTGGGCAAAGCCATGCGCGCGCGCCAGTTCGGCCTTGTCCTCGGAACCCACGGTGCCGATCACCGTGACGCCCAGCTCACTCGCCCACTGGCCGAAGAGCAGGCCCACCCCGCCAGCCGCGGCGTGAAACAGGCAAGTGTCGCCGGGCTTGAGGGCAAAGCAGCGCTGCAGCAGGTATTCCACGGTCTGCCCCTTCAGCATCACGGCCGCGGCAGTGGCAAAATCCACCGCCGCCGGCAGGGGCACCAGGCGCGTGCCTGGCAGATTGAGCGCCTCGGCGTAGGCTCCAAAGCCCGCCGAGCAATAGGCGACCCGGTCGCCGACGGCAAATTCGGTGTCCTCGCCCACCGCGGTGACCACCCCGGCCGCTTCCATACCCAGGCCGGATGGCAGGGGAATGGGATACAGGCCGCTGCGATGATAGGTGTCGATAAAATTCAGGCCAATGGCCCGGTTCTCCACCTGCACCATACCCGGGCCGGGCTCTTCCAGCGCCACTTCCTGCAGGCTCATCACCTCCGGAGCACCGGTTTGGGTAATTCGTACTGCCCTTCTCATGCCGCCCTCTCTCGCGCCGTGTCAGTGGCGAATCAGGGTATACTGCCGATGATCAAGCGACAATAAGCAAGCAGGCATGCACCGCCGGTTCACCACCACGGAACGCTTTTTCTCCCTGTTCACGACCCTGCGCCCCGGCGAGGGGAGAGCGGCGCTGACCCTGTGCCTGCAGGCCTTCGCGCTGATGCTTGCCTACTATCTGCTGAAGGTTATCCGGGAACCCATGATCCTGGCCGAGGGCTCGGCCGAGCTCAAGGCTTACTCCACGGCTCTGCAGGCCCTCTTGTTGATGCTGATCGTGCCCCTGTTCGCGGCCATGTACCGGCGCTTTCGGCAACGCGCGGAGAAGCACCACCTCTACCGCAACACGCTGCTGTTTTTCACCGGCAACCTGCTGCTATTCGCCCTGGCCCAGGCCAGTGGCCTCAAGGTGGCGATCGCCTTCTACGTGTGGCTGGGCATTTTTTCGGTGATGGTACTGGCCCTGTTCTGGGCCTTCGCCGCCGACCTTTTCAACCTGCGGTCGGGGCAGCGCATCTTTCCATTGGTCGCTGCTGCATCTGCGGCCGGCGCCCTGATCGGGGCGGGGGTCGCCGCCGACCTTGACCGGCTGCTGGGCCACGCCGGGGTGATGGCCCTGGCCGCCCTGCTGTTGGCGCTGCCTACCCTGCTCGCGCGGCACACCGAATACAAGGTGCCCGATGGTTCACGCGCGGTCTCCGGCGAGGACAGCGGGGTGCGTCCCGCGTACCGGATACTGCAGGGCTTCCTGATTGTCTGGCACAGTCCCACCCTGCGCTACATTACCGGTTTGGTCGTGCTGCTCAACCTGATCAATACCAACGGCGAGTACATCCTCGCCAGTTTCGTCACCGGGCGCGCCGCCGACCTGGACCCGATGGCGAGCGATCGCTTTATTACCGGGTTCTATTCCACCTACCTGTTTCTCACTACCGGCCTGGGTTTTCTGATTCAACTGTTCCTGGTGGCGCGCATCTACGATCGCATCGGCATTTCCGGGGCCCTGTATGTCCTGCCCGTGCTGATGATTATCAACTACAGCCTGATGGCGATCCTGCCCGTGCTCGCGGTAGTGCGCGTCGCCATGATCCTGGAGAACAGCGTCAACTACTCCCTCGGTGCGACCACCCGACACGCCCTCTTCCTCCCGGTACCGCGAGAAGAAAAATACGTGGGCAAGCACACTATTGATACCTTCTTCTTCCGTGTGGGCGACGTCCTCTCCGGGAGCTTTGTGTTCCTCGCAGGCACCCTGATCGGGCTGGAGCTGGTGGGCTTTGTGCTGGTGAATGCTGCCCTGGCGGGTCTCATGCTGCTGCTGTGCGTGGCCATCGCCCGGCTTCATCGCAGCAATGCCCGGCGCAGCCTGCGCAATCAGCCCCCGGTCGCCGCCGGAGAACTGGAGGACCTGCATATCCCCGCAGGGCGGGTGACTTCCATGCAGGTCGCGGCGGATACCTTTTATGACCCCGATATTGGCGATGCCCTTCGCTACCTGGCCTTCGCCGGGCGCGATGAGCGCCTGCCCGCCTGGGTCAAGTTCGATGCCCTTAATCGACACTTCCGCTTTCACCCGCCATCGCAAACCCGGGGCAGCCTGCGTATCAGGGTGGTGGCGCGGGACTTTGACGGTCAGGAAGCGGAGATCAGCTTCACCGTGAGTTACGGCGCCTGAGCCGCCAGCAGGCGACGCCGCTGCCACAGTATCCCCAGCACCACCACGACGTTGATGGCCGCCAGCACCGCTACTGCGGGCAGGAAATCCATGGCCTGCAGGCCCAGCAGATTTAGGCCCGCGAAGATCAGGCCCGCCTGTAACAGGTCACCGAGGCGCTGGCCGAAGGGGTCAATCACCGCCCGCGCCTCGTACTTTTCCTGCCTGGACAGGGGCAGGTACAGCATCTGGCGCATGGTGTTCTGCAGGGAATAATCCAGGCTGTTGTCCACCACCTTGAAATAGCTGAACCAGGCCACCACTGGCAGCAGGGCCAGGGCGGTATAACCCAGCAGCACCAGCACCGGGGTGAACAGAAGGGCAAAACGGAAGCCCGCGTGGCGAATCATCCGGGAGACGACAAAATACTGGATCAGCACGCCCAAGAGGTTCACGGCAAAGTAAAACCGGCTGTAGAAGCGCCCCACGTAGGTCTCCTTGTCGACACCGATCTCGCCGTTTTCAGCGCCGGCGGCGTACAGGGACTCAAGCACCGAGGCGAGCAGGAATTCCCCGGTGGTGTTCACCAGGTTCAGCAGGATCACGAACAATGCCATCAGCAGCAGGTAGCGCCTGGAAAGCACCAGTTGGAAGCCCGCGAGGAGTGAGGGCCGGCTGATCGCCTCCGACGATGCCGGCTCGCCCCGGGAGCCCTCGGGTACTGCGCGACTCGCGAACCGGGCAGGCAGGCTCGCCAGCAGCAGGGTGACGGCACCGCAAACCATCAGGCCGTAGGCGTCCAGGTGATCGACCAGCTGGGTAGACAGCGCAGAGCCCGCCCAGGCCCCGGTAGAAGCGCCCAGGGCCACGATCACAAACAAGCGCTCGCCCGCCTCGCGACTGTAGAGCTCGGACGCGAACGCCCAGAACTGGGCCACGATCATCACGCTGTAAGCGCCCAGCCAGACAAAATACACCACCGATATCGAAAGACCCAGGTAGCGACCCCCCGCAGCGAATGCCAGCAGCGTGAGAACGCAGACCAGCGTGAAGGCGTACATGAAGCGGTCGCTGCTGAAACGACGCGATAGTTTGCCGTAGACGGGAATGAACAATGCCAGCACCAGCGCCTGCAGGGCGACGGCGTAACTGCGGATTTCCGCCGTGCCCTCGGTGAGGATCAACATCTCACGGGCCGGCTTGAGCAGATAGGCGGTGAACAGGATCAGGAACAGGCTGGCGAACATGGCGCCAATGGCCACGCCCTCACCGGGCTTTAGCTCCACCCCCAGCAGCAGCGTCCTGCGCAGTCCCTGCGGTATGGCCCTCAAAATCCAGCCGCGCTCCCGATCTCAGTGCACACCGCTAGTCTTCGCCACTGCGTACGGCTTCCTCGAGGATGAGGTCGCGACGGGCGAGAATCGCCTCGATCTGGTCCGGGTGCAGGTAGTCACCCAGGGCTTGTGTCAGGCTCGCCTCTTCGAGGGCGGAAAGACGACCATAAAGCAGGTCGGAAACCAGCAACTCAACCTTGCGTAACTGCTGCGGACGCCGCTCGGTGGAACGAAATGCGAGGCTGTGATCGATCAGGCGCAGCATAAAGTCGCCCCGGTTCCAGAGTATATTGGTCAGGTTGCGGTCGTCGTTGTGAATCAGGATATCGAACACAAAGCGCAGCCTGTACTGCTCGGACTGTTTGCAGTAACCGCCAAAGGGCAGTTCTTCTTCCAGCCGGTCCCGTTCGTTAATCGCATCCGCCACCCAGTCGGACAGCGCCCCGGGTTTACCCTCGACCTCGCCCAGCACCGCGGTCGGCACCAACTGCAGGTCCAGCAAGCGGTCCAGCTTGTAGGCGGCCACGTCGTACTGGTAACGGTCGCTGTCGTTGTAGCGCCGGCTGACGTAGACGTTGCGCTTCTCGATACCCGGATCCGTATCCTCGTACTTGAACACCGCGTCGTTGGTCACCCCGTCCCGGGCCTGGGTAACCCGCTTGGGCTTGGTCACGCCCGTGCCGATGGCCTTTACCGCAACGACTTCGGCGCTGCGCATAAAGTCTTCCAGTTCGGCGTCGCTCATGCCGGACAATTCCCGGGACAGGACCCGGGTTTCCGCCACCGGCTGCGCCTGCTCGCCGGCGCCCAGGTAGTGCACCCAGCTGCGCTCACCGTCGATCACCAGGGCCGAGGCGCGCCCCTGGTAAACACTTTTCAGCATCCCCGTGTCCAGGCGCAGGGCCAGGCCGTCCATGCGCTGGTGAACGTCGCCACCGGTCGGCGTGTGTCCCATCACCAGCTGGCGCGCGCCCACGCGCTTGAGGAAGGTTTCCGTGTTCCAGGATTCTGCGTAGGGGTGACAAAGGGCCGTGCCCCGGTACCAGTTGACGCTGTCCTCGCTGAACACCATAAAGCGCTGGGCGTCGAACACCACCTGCAGCGGCTCGAACCAGTCCGGGCGCACCACGCTGTTGGCGACATGCTCCTCCGCCGCGCGATTGAGGTAGGCGAGGCGGTCGTGATAGCCCACATGCCATGGCATCGCGCCGGCAGCGCGCAACTGCGTCATGCTGTCGAGGAACTGGCGCAGCTCGTCCTTGAGCTGGGTATTGATCTCATCGATGCTGTTCATCGCCAGGGACTTGACGATGCCGCCGTGCATGTACACGCGGTCATTGACCCTGATCACGAAGGGCTGCTGCAGCAGCCAGCGGCCCAGGGCGCCGTCGGGTGCATAGGCCTTGCGCAGGGCCACGAAACCCGGCGGGTAGGCATCGGCAAAGGCGGCCCGCGCAGCCGCTTCCTCAAGCCCGGCGTGGTCCTTGCGGTACCCCTCCCACAGCGCCTCGCGCTCAGGGTCGGTTTCATCGTCGGCGAAGGCGGCATATTCCTCGGCCGAGACGTAGCGCAGGTCCCCGCTCATCACCATGACCTCGTGATTTCCCAGGGTCATGTGCACGCCGCCGCCGGCTTCGCGAGCCTGGGTCTGCAGGCGCATCATCAGCTCCACCACCTGGCGCGAGCCGGGGCCGCGATCGATCAGGTCGCCGGTGGAAATCAGCTGGGTGCGCCCGCCTATCCACTGCTCATCACTGTCGATAATTTCGAGCTCACGCAACAGTGCGGTCCAGTCAGCAAAGGCGCCGTGCACGTCTGCGAAGGCCACCACGCGGGCGTCCGTGTCGATTTCATAGGCCGTGCTGGCCGGTGCCCAAAGCACCCCCAGTACCAGTATCCATGCCCAGGCTCTTGTGCGCATGCCGCTTTTCACGCTTTGCCGCATATTACCTCCTGCTCCAATTGGATTTGATTCTAGCCGACAAAGTCTCATCCTGCCGCCCGGTTCGGGGGGCGCTTGGGATACAATGGCCCCCTGTATCAATACCGGGAACCACCATCGTGCTCAATGACCTGAACCTGGATCGCCGCCTGCGCCTGGCCCTGGACGAACTCGCCCTGGCTGAAGCCACCGAGGTCCAGCAGCAGGTGATACCCCTCGCCCTCGCCGGCGGCGACCTAAAGGTCTCGGCGCAGACCGGCAGCGGCAAGACCCTGGCCTACCTGGTGCCCCTGGTCCAGCAACTGCTGACCCGCGAGGCACCCGCCAGGGCCGGCACCCTTGCCCTGGTCCTGGTACCCACCCGCGAACTGGCGCGGCAGGTGCTGAAGCAGACCCGGCAGGTGATCAACAAGTGCGAATTGCAGGTCGCGGCTATTACCGGCGGCGCGGATTTCAAGTACCAGCGCTCACTGCTGCGCCAGAACCCGGAGATCCTGGTCGCGACACCGGGTCGCCTGCTGGAACACTGCGAGAAAGGCAGCGCCGACCTGGCCGCCCTTCAGCATCTGGTGCTGGACGAGGCCGACCGCATGCTGGATATGGGCTTTCGCGACGACGTAATCAAACTCGCCGGGTTTTGCAGCGCCCAGAGACAGACGCTGATGCTTTCGGCCACGCTGCGGGTCAAGGGTCTGGGTGAGTTGGGTCGCAGCTTGCTGCGCTACCCCCAGGCAGTGGCCGTGGGTGAACTGCGCCAGGCCCACGAGGCCATCCATCACCAGCGTATTCTCGCTGACAGCGCAGACCACAAAAATGCCCTGCTGCTCGCCCTCCTGCAGCAGCAACCGGAGCGGCGCAGCCTGGTCTTCGCCAACAAGCGCAGTACCGCATCCCGCCTGGCCGGGCTGCTGCACCACCACGGCCTGCGCGCCGATTGCCTGCATGGCGAGATGAGTACCGAGGAGCGCAAGCGCGTGGTGACCGCCTTCACCGACGGCAAGATCACCGTACTCTGCGCGTCGGACCTGGCGGCCCGGGGGCTGGATGTCCCGGATATTGACACGGTGATCAACTACGATTTGCCTCACAGTGGCGACGACTATCTGCACCGCAGCGGTCGCACCGGGCGCGCCGGGGCCAGCGGGCTGGCTATATCACTGGTGGACGCCAGCCAGTGGAACCTCATGGCCAGCATCCAGCGCTACCTGAAGATGGCCTTCGAGCCCCGGACGCTACCGGGGCTGAAAGCCCGCTATAGCGGACCGAAAAAAGTCAAAAGCTCCGGCAAGGCCGCCGGCGGCAAGAAGAAGACCGCTGGCGGGAGCAAACCGAAGCAGCGGGAGCGGGACCGCAAGAACAAGGGCAAGCCACGCAAGGCAGCGCCCGGAAACGGAGCTACCGGCACCAATGACGGCACCGGCCCCCTGCTGAAAAAGAAACCTCGCGGCTAGCGGCCTGGCTCAGGCCTCTGCGGGCGCATAGCGCTCAAACCACGCGAGGATCGCCGCCACCTTGCCCAACAGCTGACTGGGGCGCTTGTAGATACCGTGTGAGGCCCCCGGCATCCTGACCATCGCCGTGTCCACGCCGCGGAGCTTCAGCGCCTGGTAATACTGCTCGGTTTCCGCCATTGGTGTACGCAGATCGGCTTCGCCCGTGAGCAGCATGGTCGGGGTCGTTACATTGCCCACCAGCGCCAGGGGTGAGCGCTGCCAGTAGGCCATCGGCGCCTCCCAGGGCATCTTCTCGAACCAGTACTGGGAGAAATAGGGCGCATTGTCCGCGGTCAGGACGAAACTCGCCCAGTTGATCACGGGCTTGGCCACCACCGCCGCGCGAAAACGGTCCGTGCTGCCCACAGTCCAGGCGGTCAGTACTCCGCCGCCGGAGCCACCGGTGATATACAGCTGTTCCGGGTCCACGTAGCCCTGCTCGATCACTGCATCCACCGCGGACATCAGGTCGTCATAGTCCTCGCTGGGATAATTGTGGTGGATCAGGTTGGCGAATTCTTCTCCATAGCTGGTGCTGCCCCGTGGATTGACATAAAGCACGACGTAGCCCGCGGCGGCGTAGAGCTGCACCTCGGCGGCAAAATGCGGCCCGTAGGCGGTGTGCGGCCCGCCGTGGATCTCCAGGATCAGGGGGTACTGCCGGTCGGCGGAGAAGCCGGGGGGCCTGGCCACCCAGGCCTGTATCTTGCGGCCGTCATGTGCGGATTCCAGCCACAGCTCTTCGACCTGGGCCAGTTCCCGGTGTTGCAGCAGATTGTCGTTGAGCTGCGTCACCCGCCGGTTGTCGCCGTCCTCGCCCACGGCCAGTTCCGCTGGCGACAGGGGGGTGCTTGCGGTGTAGGCATAGACTGCATCGCCGCCCACGGCAAAATCCGCCGAGGTATAGGGGCGCCCCAGGGACTTGCCGCCCAGGTCCCGCGCCATGACCTGCACATCGCCCGACAGCGTGGTGGCTGCAAGGACCGTGGCACCCTGGTCGTCGTACTGGACAAACAGCCGGCGCCCGTCATCGGCCCACTGCACCGCACTGATGCTGCGATCGAGGTCCGCCAGCAGCTCGCGCCGCTGGGAGCCATCGCTGCGCATCAGGTACAGGCGGTTGCGATGGTAGCTCATGCGCCTGTCGTCCCAGCCCAGGTAGGCGATCAACTCACCGTCGGGAGATACGGCCTGGCTGCCATCGGGACCCTGGCGATCGGTCAGCGCAGTAATCTCACCGTCCCCCAGGGACACCCGGTAGATATCCGTATTCATGATATTCATTTCCCAGTCCGGGTTGCGGTTGGCGGAGACAAACAGCGACTCCCCGTCAGCGGACCAGGCGATGTCGCTATCGTGGTGAAAATCACCACGCGTTACCTGTCGCGGACTGCCGCCCTCCGCGGGAATGACAAATACGTGGGTAAAACCGGTGGGCCGGTCGCCCTTGCCGTCAGATCGATAGACCGTGCGATTGATCACCTGGGCGGGTGGTGCCCAGGTTGCGCCCTCGGGCTTGCGCGGCAATTGCCCCATGGTGGGCGGATCCTGGTGCACCAGCATGGAAAATGCCAGCCACTCGCCGTCCGGCGACCAGGCCAGCTTCTCCGGCTTCTGGGGCAGACGCGTCAACTGGGCCGTGCGCGCCGTGTCCAGCCAGCTGACGAACAGCTGCTGGCCGGCATCGTCCCTGTCCACATAGGCGACCCGGCTGTCGTCCGGGGAGAGTGCCGGCGAGCTGATGTTATTGGTCCCGGTAGTGATGGGGCGCTCTGCCCCCGTGTCCAGGTCCACCAGCCACAGGTTGGCGCGGGATTTATCCTGCATGATGTCCATGCTGTGACGCAGGTAGAGCGCCTGTTCACCCTCGCCATCGACCAGCGGGTGACTGGCGTAGCGGAGCTGGAATACATCTTCGGGTGTGAATAGCGGCGCGGCCTGCATTGGCGCGGCCTGCATTGGCGCGGCCTGAACCGGTGAGACCAGTGCCACTGCCATGGCCACAGCCGTCAATCTGAGGGTCGTACGCATTACTTCTCCTTGTTGAATTCAGTTACCATATCGCGCTGACAATTTTCCCATCACCGAGTCGAGGCACCCCCACACCATGACCAACCCGCTGCTCGAAGACCTCCATCTGCCACCTTTCTCACGCATCCGGCCGGAACACGTCGAGCCCGCGGTGCGCAGCCTGATCGAGCGCAACAAAACCGCCATCGAGGAGCTGCTTGCTGCCGGCTCAGCGCCGGACTGGGAGGGGGTTTTACAGCCCCTGGAGGATCTGGAGGACGACCTGCAGCGCTGCTGGTCGCCGGTCTCACACCTGAACGGGGTCATGAACAGCGACGAGCTTCGCGAGGCATACAATGCCTGCCTGCCCATGCTGTCGGAGTATAACACCTGGATCGGCCAGCATCGCGGGCTGTTCGAGGCTTACTCCGCGATCGCCGCGGGCGACGAGTACCGCCAGCTGGATGCGGCTCAGCGCAAGGCCATCGACAACGCCCTGCGCGACTTTCACCTGGCGGGCGTGTCCCTGCCGGCGGCACAGCAGCAACGCTACGGCGAGCTGCAACAGCGGCTGTCGGAGCTGGGCAGCAAGTTCAGCGAGAATGTGCTGGACGCGACGCATGGCTGGAGCCGGGAGGCGACGGCGGATGAACTGTCCGGCCTACCCGACTCGGCACTTGAAAGCGCGCGCCAGGCGGCCCGAGAAGCGGGCCGGGGGGAGTACCTGCTGACCCTGGACCTGCCCTCGGTACTGCCGGTCATGACCTTCTGCGACAATGCCGCCCTGCGCGAAGAAGTCTATCTGGCGAATGCCACGCGGGCCTCGGACCAGGGCCCCCAGGCCGGTGAGTGGGACAATACCGACAACATGCACCAGATCCTGGACCTGCGTCGGGAACTGGCGCAGCTGCTGGGCTTCGACGATTACGCCTCACTCTCCCTGGCCACCAAGATGGCCGAAACACCGGGGCAGGTGATCGACTTCCTGCAGCAGCTGGTGCAGCACGCCCGCCCCCAGGCGGAGAAGGAGTGGCAGGAACTGTGCGACTACGCCCGTGAGCAGCACGGGGTGGACAGACTGAATGCCTGGGACGTCGCGTACTACAGCGAAAAACTTAAGCAGTCACGCTACGAGGTATCCCAGGAGGATATCCGCCCCTACCTTCCGGTTAACCGGGTACTGCAGGGGCTGTTCGAGCTGGTCGAGCGCCTCTACGATGTGCAGGTCGCCGAGGTTGAGGAATTCGACAGCTATCACCCGGATGTGCAGCTGTTCGAGATCCGGCGGGCGGGACAACCGGTAGCCATGTTCTACCTCGACCTTTACGCCCGCGCGCACAAGAACGGCGGCGCCTGGATGGCCGACTGCCGGGTGCGCCGCCGCCGCGGTGACGGCCTGCAGCTGCCGGTGGCCTTCCTGGTCTGCAACTTCACCCCGCCCGTGGGCACCAAGCCCTGCCTGCTCACCGAGGACGAATTCACCACCCTGTTCCACGAATTCGGTCACGGCCTGCACCACATGCTCACGCAGCAGCAGGTCGCCGCGGTGTCCGGGATTAACGGGGTGGCATGGGACGCGGTTGAACTCCCCAGCCAGTTTCTGGAGAACTGGTGTTACGAACCAGAGGCCCTGGCCTTTATCACCGGCCACTTCGAAACTGGCGAGCCGCTGCCGCAGGCCTTGCTGGACAAGATGCTCGCCGCGAAAAATTTTCAGTCGGCGATGATGATGGTGCGGCAGCTGGAGTTCTCGCTGTTCGACTTCCGCCTGCACCAGGAGTGGGGTGGTAGCCAGAGCATCACGGTGCAGGGCCTGCTGGACGAGGTCCGCCAGCAGGTCGCGGTGATCATCCCGCCGGCCTACAACCGCTTCCAGAACAGTTTTGCACACATCTTCGCGGGGGGTTACGCAGCGGGCTACTACAGCTACAAATGGGCCGAGGTGCTTTCGGCGGACGCCTATTCCCGCTTCGAGGAAGAAGGCATCTTCAATCCCGCTACCGGTGCCGATTTCCGCGACAAGGTGCTTGCCGTGGGCGGCTCCCAGGACGCCAGGGACCTGTTCGTGGCCTTCCGCGGGCGGGAGCCAGAGGTCGCCGCCCTGCTGCGCCACAACGGCATCGCCGCCTAGGTCAGGCGGCCTGCGTTCAGGCGGCCTGCGATCAGGCGGCCTGCGCTCAGGCGGCCCGCCGCCAGCTGGCGCAGCCCTTCTGCCCCGGACCCGAGGCCACGCACAGATCCACCTCGCGCAGGTCCTCACCCTCGGACAGGGACAGGAGCTTGCCCAGCAAGTAGTGGGAGAACTCCTCCACGGTGGCATTGACGATGGGCAGCACCAGCGTGTCGCTGCGCAGGAAGAACATTTCATCGGCGGCGAACTGCACCCGGTAAAACGCCCCTTCCACCTCGATGGCCTGGTGCGGCGAGTCCGCCGCCAGCACCATGTACTCGTCCAGCTCATCGCAGAGCTGCTTGAGCCGTCCCTTGTAGACGTTGTAATCCGCGGAAAATCCGTTGTCCCCCATAGGGGCAACAATCCGCGCCGATACCGAATAATTGTGCCCGTGCAGGCGCTCGCGCTCCCCGGCACTGAAGATGGTGTAATGCGCGGCGGAGAACTTGTGGCTCTCCTTGTCGATGTACAGGGTGGTGAGTCGCTCCATGGCTGTATTGTTGCGGTTGTCGCCGGGTATGACAAGCCGCGGTCACTGCAGCTGCGAGACAACTGCGCTATGATCTCACGCAGCAACGCAATCATGGACGCTGCGGATCGCGCCGGGGCGACGAACAGACAGGGGCAATCTATGCAAACCGCTATCATTACCGGTGCCAGTGTCGGCATCGGCCGGGCTACCGCCGCGCGCTTTGTCGCCGACGGCTTCCGGGTATACAACCTGTCACGCCGGGAGTGTCCCGAAGCCGGCGTGACCAACCTCGCCTGCGACCTCAGCCAGGATGCGGAGATCGAAGCCTGCTGCCAGGCGCTCGCCGAAGCCGTCGCCGCCAGTGACTCGGTAACCCTGATCCACAATGCGAGCCAGATGCGCAAGGACAGCACCCAGAGCTGCAGCAGCGACAACCTGCGCGAGGTGCTGGAAACCAACGTGGTGGCGATCAGCAGCATCAATCAGCACCTGCTATCCCGGCTGCCCGCCTCTTCCAGCCTGCTGTATGTCGGCTCCACCCTCTCCGAGAAAGCCGTGGCGGGCTCCTTCAGCTATGTGCTCAGCAAACATGCCCAGCTGGGGATGATGCGCGCCTCCTGCCAGGACCTGATGGGGCGCGGCATTCACACTGCCCTTATCTGCCCCGGTTTTACCGACACCGAGATGCTGCGCACCCATCTCGGCAATGACAGTGAGGTGATCGACAGTATCGCGGGGATGAACAGCTTTCAGCGACTGGTCGACCCCGCGGAGATTGCCGAGCTGTTGCACTGGGCCCATCACAACCCGGTGATCAACGGCGCGGTATTGCACGCCAATCTGGGCCAGCGAGAGTCCTGAGGGGCGTGTCACCCGGAGAGTTGCAAGAGCGACGCGAGAGAGTATTCCTGGTGCTGGCGGGCACCTTTCTGGCCGCCATGACCCTGCTCAACGTGATTGGCATTACCCGCTTTATCCAGTTGGGCCCGATGGCCCTGGCGGTCGGGGTGCTGCCCTACCCGCTCACTTTCCTGTGCACCGACCTCGTGTGTGAGCTTTACGGGCGTGCCCGCGCGAACTTCCTGGTCAGCGTGGGTCTGGGCCTGAACTTCCTGATCCTGGTTGTCCTGTTCCTGGGCGATGCCATGCCCTCGGTCCCCGCGGAGCAGATGCCGCCCTGGCAGGTCCTGCAGCTCGCGGCGCCGGTGGCGCTGCCCAACGGCGACATGGTCGAGGGCAGTGTCGGCCTGTACCAGCTGATTTACGCAACCACCTCGGGGGCGGTATTCGCCTCGATGATGGCCTATATCGCGGCCCAGTACTGCGATGTCCAGCTGTTCCATTTCTGGAAGCGTGTTACCCGCGGCAAGTATCTCTGGGTACGCAATAACTTCAGCACCCTGATGAGCCAGATGGTGGATTCGGTGATGGTGATTACGGTGACCTTCGGCGCCGCCTTTCTGCGCGGGGATATCGCCTTCAAGGCGCTGCTGGTATTAATCGGCAGCAACTACCTGTTCAAGGCCACGGTCGCCCTGCTGGACACGGGACCCTTCTACCTCGCGGTGCACTACCTGCGGCGCTACCTTCGCCTGGCACCGCAGGAGTACGCGGTGCCGACCCTGAAAGAGAACCCCTGAGAGCGCTGCTCGCCCCTCAGCCGTTGGCTGCCAGCAGCGCCATGTCCGCACCGTCGGCCCGGCGGTGCATGTACTCCTGTGCCAGGCTCTCGGCGATCAGCTCAGTGGGACGGTGACAGGCATCCGCGCGGCGCAACACCTCACCCAGGGTTCCAGCGATACGCTCGATATGCGCCCGCTTGTCGGCCTCCGGCGCGCTCTCGCGCTGGTAATGCACATCGATGATGCCGCCGGCGTTGACCAGAAAATCCGGGCAATAGAGAATCCCGCGATCCTGCAGATGGGCGCCATCGCTGGCGGTCGCCAGCTGGTTATTGGCAGCACCACAGACGATGCCGGCGCGCAGGGCCGGTATGCTACGATCATTGAGCACAGCGCCCATGGCACAGGGCGCGAGAATATCCACCTCCAGCGCCAGCACCTCGGCAGTATCCACCGCAATCACGCCCAGTTCCTCCACGGCGCGGCGCAGGTTGATGCCGTTGACGTCAGCGCCGTAGACGGTGGCGCCGTCCGCGCGCAGATGCCGGGCGAGATAGTAGCCAACGTGACCCAGGCCCTGGATCGCCACACCGAGCCCGGCCAGTGAATCCGCCCCCAGCAGGTGGCGCACGGCGGCGCGCATCCCCAGATAGACGCCGTAGGCCGTGCTCGGCGAGGGATCGCCGCCAAATTCATTGTCCTGCAGGCCGCTGACCCAGGGCGTGCGTTCGCGCATGGTGCGAATATCCGCAACGCCCGTGCCTGAATCCTCGGCGGCCACGTAGCGCCCGCCCTGGGCATGGACAAAATCGCCCATGGCCAGGATCAGCTCCCGGCTCTTGTCCGCGTACGGGTCGCCGATAATCACCGACTTCCCGCCGCCCATGGGGAGCCCCGCCAGCGCCGACTTGTAGGTCATCCCCCGGGACAGGCGCAGCACATCGTGCAGCGCCGCGTCATCGGACGCGTAGGGGAACATGCGGCACCCGCCCACCCCCGGACCGAGGGTCGAGTCATGCACGGCGATAATCGCGCGCAAACCGCTGCCCGTGTCACTGTGGAAGGCAACCAGCTCATGCTGGTCAAAGGCGGGCGCGGAAAAGACGCTCATGGATTATCCTCTGTCGCTATTGGTATCAGGCCGCGTCGACGATCTTCACCGCCGCGGCATGGGACTCACCCCGCAGGCGCGCCAGCAGCTGCGCGCGACGCAGGTTCAGCACCTCGCGGTTGCGGTCCTTCACATGACCGAAGCCGCGCAGCTTGGCCGGCAGGCGCGCCAGCTCAAGCGCTGCATCGTAGTTGTCCGCATCCAGTTCATGCACCAGCGTTTCCAGCACCGACTCGTAGTCGGCGATATCCTGGCGCTCCTGCCTGCGCTCCTCGGTGTAGCCAAAGATGTCCAGGCGCGTACCCCGCAGACGCCGGAAACGCGCCATCAGGGCGAAGGCCTTCATCATCCAGGGGCCGAACTCCTGCTTGAGCAGGTGACCGGTATTGGGATCGCGCTTGCTGAACAGGGGCGGCGCCATATTGAAACGCAGGGAGAAGTCGCCCTCGAACTGCTGTTCAATTTTCTTCATGAACTCGCCATTGGTGTACAGGCGCGCGACCTCGTACTCGTCCTTGTAGGCCATCAGCTTGAACAGGTTGCGCGCCGCCGCGACGCTTACCGAGTCGGACTGCTCCGCGCGGGGGTCGGCCGCTACAACCTGCGCCATCAGCTCGCGGTAACGCCGGGCGTAAGCCGCGTCCTGGTAGTCCTCAAGCCGCGCGGCACGGTCGTCCACGATCTCATCCACCGCTTCCAGGCGCGCCTTCGGCGGCGGTGCGAGTTCATCGACCAGGTTAAGCACCCGCTCTGGCTGGTCGGCGCAGCGGCGACCCCAGAGGAAGGCGGCCTTGTTAAATTCCACGGCCACCCCGTTGAGCTCGATCGCCTGCTCCAGCGCCGCTGCCGACACCGGCACCAGGCCCTGCTGCCAGGCGAAGCCAAGCAGGAACAGATTGGAGCCAATCGAGTCACCCAGCAGCTGGGTGGCGATCCGGGTGGAATCGATAAAATAGGTGCCCTCGTCGCCGATCTCGGTGCTGATTTTTTCCTTCATGGCACGGGTGGGAAAACGCGCGTCCGGGTCGAGGATGAAGGACGCCGTGGGCACCTCCGCCTCATTCACGACTGAGCGGGTTCGCCCGTGGGCAACCTTGCCCATGGCCTCGTAGGTCGTGGTGACCACCAGATCGCAGCCCAGCAGAAGGTCTGCCTCACCCGCGGGGATGCGCACCGCCTTGATATCCTCCTGGTCCGCGCTGACGCGGACATGGCTGACCACCGCGCCGAATTTCTGCGCCAGGCCCGTCTGGTTCATGGTGGCGCAGCCCTTGCCCTCGATATGGGCCGCCATCGCGACCAGGGCAGTGATGGTCAGGACACCGGTGCCGCCCACCCCTGTGACCACAGTGTTCCAGGGACGGTCCAGTGCCGGCAGTTGCGGCTCGGGCAGGGGATCAAACAGGTGCTGGCTGTCGCCCGCGCCGTCGGGCTTGCGCAGCTTGCCGCCGATCACCGACACAAAACTGGGGCAGAACCCGTTGGCGCAGCTGTAGTCCTTGTTGCAGGAGCTCTGATCGATCTGCCGCTTGCGGCCCAGCTCCGTTTCCTTGGGTACCACCGACAGGCAGTTGGACTTGACGCTGCAGTCGCCGCAGCCCTCGCACACGGCGTCGTTGATAAACAGGCGCTTGGCCGGATCCTCCAGCTTGCCCTGTTTGCGCCGGCGCCGCTTCTCCGCGGCGCAGGTCTGCACGTACACGATCACGGAGGTGCCACTGAACTCCCGCAGCTCCCTTTGCAGGGCATCGAGCTCGTCCCGGTGATGCAGGGAAAACCCGGGAATACCACTGAACTTGCCGCGCCAGGCCTCGGGCGCATCGCTGACCACGGCGATCCGGCGCACCCCTTCGCCGCTGCACTGGCGCACCACATCGTCCACGCTCAGGGTGCCGTCAATGGGCTGACCCCCGGTCATCGCCACCGCGTCGTTGTACAGAATCTTGTAAGTGATGTTGACCTTCGAGGCGACCGCAGCACGTATCGCCAGCAGGCCACTGTGGAAGTAGGTGCCATCCCCCAGGTTCTGGAACACGTGCCTGGTATCGGTAAACGGTGCCTGGCCGACCCAGGCGACCCCTTCACCCCCCATCTGGGAAAAGGTGTGGGTCTCGCGATCGGGCATCCAGGTGGCCATGTAGTGACAGCCGATGCCGCCGAGGGCGCGGCTGCCCTCGGGCACTTTGGTGGAGGTATTGTGCGGACAGCCGGAGCAGAAGTGGGGCACCCGCTCGATGGTCTCCCGCGGGGTTGCCAGGGAGGCCTCCTTGCGGTTGATCCACTCGATCCGCTGTTCCATCAGCTCCGACTGGAAAAAGCGCTTCACCCGGCTGTGGATCGCCAGGGCGACCATCGCCGGTGTGAGCTCACCCAGGTTGGGCAGCAGGTCCTTGCCGTTCTCGTCGAACTCGCCAAACACCCGCGGGCGCGCCGCCACCGGGTAGTTGTACAGCTGGCCGGTGAGCTGGTCCTCGATAATCGAGCGCTTCTCCTCGACCACCAGGATTTCCTCCAGGCCCTCGGCGAACTCGTGGGTCGTGCGCGGCTCCAGCGGCCAGGGCATGCCGACCTTGTACACCCGCAGGCCCAGCTCCGCAGCCACGGCCTCGGTGATGCCCATGTCCTCCAGCGCCTGCATCACGTCCAGGTAGGCCTTGCCGCTGGTGATGATGCCGAAGCGGGGATTGGGGCTGTCGATGACGATGCGGTTGATACCGTTGACCCGGGCAAATTCCCGCGCCGCATAGATCTTGTACTTGTTGAGCCGCAGCTCCTGCTCCAGGGGCTTGTCCGGCCAGCGGGCGTGCACCCCGTCCGGCGGCAGCTTGAACTCCTCGGGGATCACGATATCGATGCGGTTGGGATCAATGTCCGCGGAAATCGCCGAGTCCATATTCTCGGTGATCGCCTTCAGGGCCACCCAGCATCCCGAGTAGCGCGACAGCTCCCAGCCGTACACGCCGAGGTCCAGCACTTCCTGCACATTGGCGGGGCTGAGCACGGGCACGGAGGCGCCGATAAACATGTGTTCTGACTGGTGCGGCAGGGTTGAGGACTTGCAGGCATGATCGTCCCCGGCCACCGCCAGCACCCCGCCGTACTGGCTGGTACCAAAGGCGTTGGCGTGCTTGATCACGTCCATGCTGCGGTCGACGCCCGGACCCTTGCCGTACCACATTGCGAACACCCCGTCGTAGCGGGCACCCTGGAACATGTTGGTCTGCTGGCTGCCCCACACGGCGGTCGCCGCGAGGTCTTCGTTGATCCCGGGCTGGAACACCACATTGTGCTTGTCCAGCCAGGGCCTGGCCTTCCACATGGCCTGGTCGACGCCGCCCACCGGGGAACCGCGGTAGCCGGAGATAAAGGCCGCCGTATTCAGGCCGCGGCTCACATCGCGCTGGTGCTGCAGCATCGGCAGCCGCACCAGGGCCTCGATGCCGGTCATGTAGGCGCGCGTGGCATCCAGCGCATACTTGTCGTCGAGCGATACCCGACGCTGGGCGTTACTGTTGCCTGATCCCATAATACCTTCACCTCCGTGAACCGATAGTGTGGCGTAAAAGTATAGGAATTGTTATTTGAAACCATGGCCGTCCGCCCTATAGAATGCATAAATTATGCAGTTTTTAGGAGCAAAATAACTCAAATGACCAATTCCATCGCCAGGCAGGATTTAGACATCCTGCGCCTGTTGCAGCGGGATGCCACCCGCAGCACCGCGGACATCGCCGAGCAGATCAACCTGTCCCAGTCACCCTGCTGGCGCAGGATCAATCGCCTGGAACAGGAAGGCGTGATCCAGCGCCGGGTTGCCCTGCTGGACCGCGAGGCCCTGGGCATGGATGTGGTGGTTTTTGCTACCATCAACCTGACCTCCACCGGCCGCCAGAACCTGATGACCTTTGAGGCCGATATCGTGCGGCATCCGGAGGTCATGGAGTGCTACACCATGACCGGCATCTGGGATTACATGCTGAAAATCGTGACCCGTGACATCCGCCACTACGAGGAGTTCGTGCGCAACACCCTGACCGCCAGCCCCGCAATCCGGGAACTGCATTCCCACATGGCAGTAACCGAGATCAAGAACACCACCGAACTGCCCCTGGATACCCAGCTCTAGGGCACCTCTGAACAATGGGAATGCACTCAGGCTTTCAGGCAATTCCGCAATCAAGGCGCCGCTTTGAAGGCAGGCTGGTTGCCTGTCGAAAAGTGGCAACGCGGAGTGCGGGATTGCCTGAAAGCCCCGCAGGGCGGGCCCTGAAGCGGCCAGCGCTTCGTTGCGATCCTTGCCAAGGGCTACGGCCATTGCCGGCGGACCGCGCCTCGCTCTGGACGCTTCAGGGCTCCGCTGAGCACAATTCCCATTATTCAGAGGTGCCCTACTAATGCCAATCCACAGCAAACTGCCGGAGACCGGCACCACGATCTTCACCCGCATGAGCGCGCTGGCCCAGCAACACGGTGCGCTGAATCTCGCCCAGGGCTTCCCGGATTTTCCCGCGCCCCTGGCGCTGCGCGAGGCCCTTGCGGCACACGCCGTGGCGGGCCATAACCAGTACGCACCGATGATCGGCGAGCCGGCCCTGCGCGAGCAGGTGGCCAGGCAGCTGCAGCGCTTCCGCGGCGTCAGCAGCGACATGGACGAGGAAATTACCATCGTCCCGGGCGCTACCGAGGGGCTGTTCTGCGCCATCATGGCCCTGGTCCATCCCGGTGACGAGGTCCTGCTGCTGGACCCCAGCTATGACAGCTATGAGCCAGCGGTGCGCCTCGCCGGCGGCCGCACCGTGCATGTCCAGCTCACCAGCGGCCAGTTCACAGTGGACTGGGCTGCCGTGGGCGACGCCCTCTCCGCGCGCACCCGGATGATCGTGATCAACACGCCGCACAACCCCACCGGCGCGGTGATGAGCAGGGAAGATATGGAGTCCCTGCGCGATCTTGCCGAGCTCCACAACCTTTGGGTGGTCAGCGACGAGGTCTACGAGCACCTTGTTTACGACGGCGCCCAACATCACAGCGTGCTGCAGTTTCCCGGGCTGCGCGAGCGCAGCATCGCGGTGTTCTCCTTCGGCAAGACCTACGGCGTCACCGGGTGGAAAACCGGCTACTGCGTGGCTCCCCGGGAACTCACCCGGGAGGTGCGCAAGGTGCACCAGTTCAACTGTTTTGTCGGGGTGACCCCGGTGCAGCTTGCGCTGGCGGATTTTATCGCCGCCGAACCGGACTACCCGGCCAGTCTCGCCGCGTTCTACCAGGCCAAGCGGGACCTGCTGCAGCAGGCCCTGCAGGGCAGCCGCCTGCGCCTGCAGCCCAGCGCCGGCACCTACTTTCAGCTCCTGGACTACAGTGCGGTGACGGATACCCCCGATCACCAGCTGTGTGAGGAGTGGACCCGGGAACTGGGCCTGGCGACCATCCCGATATCGATTTTCTACGAGGCGCCGCCGCAGCAGCACTACCTGCGACTGTGCTTCGCCAAACAGGACGAACCCTTGCTGAGAGCGGCGGAGGTACTATGCAGGATTTGACCGCAACCCTGGTGCAGTGCGAGCTGAGCTGGGAGGCTCCCCAAGACAACCGCCGACAGTTCAGCGAGATTATGGACCGCATCGACGGGCCTACCGACCTGATCGTGCTGCCGGAAATGTTTACCACCGGATTCTCGATGAACGCCCTGGAAAACGCCGAGCCACCCGGTGGCGACACCGAGCAATGGCTGCTGGCCGAGGCCGCGGCGCGAGGCTGTGCGATCACCGGCAGTATCGCGGCGGAGTCCGGCGGCGAGGTGTTTAATCGCATGCTGTTCGCAACGCCCGAGGGCTGCACGCACTACGACAAGCGACACCTGTTTCGCATGGCCGGCGAGCACAAGCGTTACGCCGCTGGGGAGCAGCGGGTGATCGTGGCATGGCGCGGCTGGCGGATCCTGCTGCAGGTTTGCTACGACCTGCGATTCCCGGTATTCAGTCGCAATCGCGAGGACTACGATCTCGCGGTCTACGTGGCCAACTGGCCGGCGGCACGGCGGCACCACTGGCGCACCCTGCTGCAGGCACGCGCGATCGAGAATCTCGCCTGCGTGCTCGGGGTGAATCGTATCGGCAGCGATGCCAAGGGACTGGATTACAGCGGCGACAGTCTGGCGATAGCCGCCAACGGCGAGCTGCTTACAGACATGGAAAACAAAAACGGCACCGCCAGTATGCTACTGAGCGGTGCCGATCTGGTTGACTACCGGGAGAGTTTCCCCTGCCAGCTGGACGCGGACGCGTTCCAGCTGGCGACCTGAGGACTTACTCCTCGTAGGTGACTTCCAGCGTGGCCATGGTGCGACGGTTCTCCGCGCGGCCCGCCTTGGTATCGTTAGTGGCAACCGGCTGCGACTCGCCATAGCCCATCGGCTTGATGCGACTCGCGGCGATGCCGTGCTGGTTGACCAGCACATCGCGCACAGCCTCGGCGCGACGCTGGGACAGCTTCTGGTTGTAGCTCTCGGGACCGGTGCTGTCAGTATGGCCTTCCAGCTCGACATCGATGTCATCGAAGCGCTTGAGGAATGCCGCCAGCTCGCTGATGTCGTCGAAGTACTGCTCCTGTACGTTGCTGGAGTCAAACGCGAAGTTCACCTTCAGCTTGACTGAAGCCACACGCTCTACCGGCAGCGGACAGCCATCCGCATCAACCCGGGTACCTGCAGGCGTACCGGGACACTGGTCGCGATCATCAGTCACGCCGTCGCCATCTGAATCCACCGGCGCCGCCGCCACGGTAGGCTCGGGCATGTCTTCCGTCACCTTGCCGAAGTAGTAGTTCAGGCCAGCCAGGAACAGGAAGTCGTTCTCGCTCTCGTCCAGGCTGTGCAGCATGCGGGCTTCGAGCCGTGCGCCAAAGCGGGGGGTGATCATGTAACGCACACCACCACCGGCATTCAGCGTGGTTTCCACGGTATCAAAGGTATCCGCTTCCAGGTCGATTTCGCCGGCGCCAAAGGCCAGGAAAGGCCGCGCGCGGTTGCCGCCACCGATGTAGCTGCCGCCGTAGTACAGCATGTCCAGCTGCCAGGTGGTCACGTCGATATCCGGACCCCGGTCGACATTAGTCTCGTCCTCGGCGTAGAAAATTTCCGCCGCCCAGTTGTCATCGAAGGCATACTCCAGGCTCACCCAGGGAGTGGAGGTGTCGTCAACATTGCGATCGCCATCAAATTTCCACTGACCGATACCCCCGTTGATGGTAATCGGCACTTCAGCGACGACCGGCGCCGTCAATGCGACTGCCAGGGAAGCTGCCGCCAGGGAAAGAATTCCATTTTTCATTGTTACTGTTCTCCTAATGTAATCACCGCACACCCGGACCGGGCACTAAAGCGGTGCTTGGGACGCAATATAGCAGCCTACACGCAACTTGCTACGTATCGTAACTGTCAATAATTACGCTCATATTACGCAAAATATTCCGGGAATAAACCCTCTACTGCCCCGTTACCAACCCATCACCTGTTTGACAAAAGGCACCGTCAGGGCGCGCTTTTCCGCCAGTGCTCGCTGGTCCAGGATATCCAGCAAATTCAGCAGGCTCGTCGGGTCCCGTGGGGCCCGGGAAACCAGGTAACTGGCGACGTCCTCTCCCATGCGCAGGCCCCGGCGGCCGGCGCGGAACGTCAGCAGGCGCACTCGCTGCGCATCGTCCAGACCGGGCAAATGATAGACAATGCCCCAGCTCAGGCGCGAGCGCAGATCCTCCAGCACCATGTCCAGCGCCCGCGGCGCCCTGTCGGCACTCACCAGCAAGCGACAGCCGCGGGCGCGGGCGCGATTGAAACAGTGGAACAGGGCCTGTTCCCAGTCCGCCCGTCCCTGGGTTGCCTGCAAATCGTCAATGCACACCAGATCGAGAGACTCCACCCCCGCCAGCACCGACTCGGGCGGGTAGGCCAGCAGCTCTGCGAGGGGCAGGTACAGGCTACCTCCCGCGGTGGCGTGGCAGCTGGCCTGGAGCAGGTGGGACTTGCCGGCACCGGCCGGGCCGTGCAGGTAAATGATGGGTTCGCCCGCGGCGCCCGACTGCCCCTCCAGCATGGGTTTCAGCGGCGCCACTGCGGGGGTGAACAGGAAGTTGTCCAGGGTCGCGTCGTCGCGCGGGCGAATATTCAGCGGCAGTTGGGGCCCGGCACCGGGAGCAGCCGTCACCGCTTAATCCCCCTGGTAAAGATCGCTGGCACGGTAGAACGCCACCGCGTGCCGCGCAAAAACCATGATCACCGCGGAAACCGGCAGCGCGACCAGTACACCGACAAAACCGGCGATCTGGCCGCCCGCCATCAGTGCAAAAATCACCGCCACCGGATGCAGGCCGATGCGGTCCCCCACCAGGATCGGGGTCAGCACCATCGACTCCAGCACCTGGCCCACACCGAATACCAGCGCCACCAGCAACAGCACGCCGAAATCCTGGAACTGGGCGTAGGCGACCACCAGGGAGCTCAGGATTCCCACGATAAAGCCCAGGTAGGGCACGATACTGGCTAGCCCGGCGATCATCCCCAGCACCAGGGCCAGCTGCACACCCACCAGCCACAGGCCAATGCTGTAGATCACCCCCAGGGCCAGCATCACCAGCAGCTGCCCGCGAATAAAGGCGCCCAGCACCTCGTCGGCCTCACCGACCATCGTTGCCGCGTTGTCCTGCCAGGCCTTCGGTAACATGCGCAGGAGCTTGGCCATGACCAGGTCCCAGTCGCGCATCAGGTAAAAGGCCACCACCGGCACCAGCGCCATATTGAACAGCCAGCCCAGCAGATTCAGCCCGGAGCCGGTAATGTTCTTCAGCGTGGCCGCGGTGACCTTGCCCAGGGACTGCCAGTGCTGCGCCAGCTGCGAGCTCCAGTCGATCGCCGGCAACGCCACCGAGGGCAGGCTGAACCTTGCCTGCAGCCAGGGCAGCAGGGTCCCGGTGATCCAGTTGTAGACCGCCGGCACCTTACGTACCAGGGCATCCAGCTGCTGCGCCAGGGCCGGCAGGGTGATCAACACGCTAATCACCAACAGCAGGGTAAACAGGCAGAACACGATCACCACCGCCACGGTACGGCCGAGCCGTCGGCGCTCCAGCATATCCACCAGCGGGTCGCCGAGGTAGGCGATCAGCGCCCCGAGCACGAACGGCAGCAGGATGGGCTGCAGCAGGTAGAAAGACAGGCCCAGCAGGACCAGAACCGCGACAAACCAGGGCCAGCGACTGCTCGGGGCGGGGGTCAATTCTGCCATCGGTAGCTCAGCTCGCCGGGGATGGGCCGCGCGGCCGCCTGGGGAACGAGCTGCCGGTTGAGTTCGATGATGGCCGCGAGCTGGCTCGCATCAGCCTGCGCCTGCAGGCGCAGCTGCAGGGTGTCACCGCTGATCTGTTCCACGTTGGCGCGCTCAATCAGCTCCAGCCCCTCCAGCCACGACACCACCGCCGCGTAGTCGGCGTAGGCGCGCACGTTGGTCACCCGCATGGACACGCCGCTACCTGCAGTCGCCGAGGCGGCGATGGCATAGCGGGAGGCCATCTCCTCGGCCACCAGGGCTGCACCCGCCTCCAGGAATTCCGCCAGCGGTTCGGGCGTGGCGCTGCGATCCACCCGATCGCGGGACGACAGGTAGCTCCAGTCACCCAGCCAGTCGCCACTGGACAGGCGACTGACGCGCCCGGCGAGGATTTCCTCGACCCGGTAACGGGCAGAGGCCTGGCGCAGGCTGGGCGGATTCAGTTGCCAGGCCTGTTTCGCCGGCAGGGCCGCCGCGTCCGCCAGATCGTGCAGCGGCATGCGCAGGGGCACGCCACGGCGGGCGAAGGCCGCGCGCAGAATCTCAACGTCTTCGGGCGCCGTTTCCGGAGTGACAAACTGGCGACCCGCGGGCGTGTCCCGCACCAGCCACAGCAGCACCGCCGGGCGATTGGCAGTCCAGATCGGCTCGCCCGCGCCGGCCAGCAGGCCGTTCACCCAGTCACTGTCAAACTCGAAACGCGCCAGCAGCGGCTGCTCCGACGTCCTGCCCCGGGCATAGGAAAATTGCTGGGCCAACTCGCGCGCATCCGCCAGCACTGGTGCGACCTCGGGGTTGTCCAGCACCTCGCGGCTGCCCGACACCTTGACCAGCACCTGGGCCAGAGCCTCGCGCGCAGCGGCGTTCAGGGATGCCTGGCTGCGGTCTGCTACCGGCACCTCGCCCAGGTACAGGTCGCCCACCACCTCCGCCCGCGCGGGCAGTGTGAACAGCAGGCACAGCAGCAGGCCGGCAGCGGTGTGCAGGGCATGGCTCAAGCGAATTCTCCCGGTTAACAGCAGGCTGATATTGTACCAGCACCCCCGGCAGACAACAGTTCTGTGAACAATTTCCCCCCGGGATGAATTGGCAGGTCTTTGTCGCTAGAATAGCCGCCTCTTCGCATTCGCCCACACAGGCACCGGATTCACAGCCCATGAGCACTGACAACGGGGGCACCTCCCTCAGTTACAAAGACGCCGGTGTCAACATTGACGCCGGCAACGCCCTGGTGGAACGGATCAAATCCGTGTCGCGACGTACCGCGCGGCCAGAGGTACTGGGCGGCCTCGGCGGCTTCGGCGCCCTGTGTGAGCTGCCGGCGGGCTACCGCGAACCGGTCCTGGTAACCGGCACCGACGGCGTGGGCACCAAACTGCGCCTGGCCATGGACATGGGCGTGCACGACAGCATCGGCATCGACCTGGTCGCCATGTGCGTGAACGACCTTGTGGTCGCCGGGGCCGAACCCCTGCTGTTCCTCGACTACTACGCGACCGGTGCCCTCAACGTCGACACCGCAGTCGCAGTGGTCACCGGCATTGGCCGCGGCTGCGAGCTCGCCGGCTGTGCCCTGGTGGGGGGTGAAACCGCGGAGATGCCGGGCATGTACACCGGCGAGGATTACGACCTCGCGGGGTTCTGCGTGGGTGTGGTGGAGAAGTCGCGAATCATCGACGGGCAGAACGTGACCGCCGGCGACGTGCTCGTGGGCATCGGCAGCAGCGGCCCCCACTCCAACGGCTACTCCCTGATCCGCAAGATCCTCGAGGTCACCGACGCTGACCTGGAGCAGGAGGTGGGCCAGCGCCCCCTGGGGCAGGCCCTGCTCGAACCCACCACCATCTACGTCAAGCCACTGCTGCAGCTGTTCCAGGCGGTGGAGGTCAAGGCCCTGTCACACATTACCGGGGGCGGCCTGCTGGAAAACCTGCCGCGCGTGCTGCCGGCGAACTGTCGCGCCCGGATCAATACTGCCAGCTGGGACTGGCCGGCAGTATTCAGCTGGCTGCAGGCGGGCGGGGGCGTCGACACCCGGGAGATGTACCGCACCTTTAACTGCGGCGTGGGCATGGTACTTTGCGTGGCCGGCAAGGATCTCGAAGCCAGCCTGGCGTCCCTGCGCGCTGCCGGGCTGGACGCCTGGGAGATCGGCCGTATCGAGCCCGGTGACGGCGAGGTCGAGCTGGGCGCGTCATGAATGGCAAGCGGCCCCGCATTGCCATCCTGATTTCGGGGCGCGGCTCCAACATGCAGGCATTCATAGACGCCTGCGCCAGCGGCGAGCTGGCGGCGGAGGTCGCCCTGGTGCTCAGCAACCGGCCGGCAGCTCCTGGCCTGGCACGGGCAGCGCAGGCGGGCATCGAAACCGCGGTGATTGATCACACCCAATACCCGGGGCGCGAGCAGTTTGATGCGGCTCTCGCCAGCCGTGTCGCGGCCTGCGAGCCGGACCTGGTGATCCTGGCGGGCTTCATGCGCATCCTGACGGGGGTATTCATTGGTGCGTTCAGCGGACGCCTGTTGAACATTCACCCGTCCTTGCTGCCCAAGTACCCGGGGCTGAACACGCACCAGCGGGCGCTGGATGCCGGTGACCGCGAGGCGGGGGTAACCGTGCACTTCGTCACCGAGGAGCTCGATGGGGGCCCCCCGGTGCTGCAGGCAAGCGTACCGATTGCCCCCACGGACGACGCTGACAGCCTGGCCGCACGCGTAATCGTGGAGGAACACAAGATCTACCCCATTGCCGCGCGCTGGTTACTCCAGGGCAGGCTGACACTGAAGGATGAAGGAGCGTTACTCGATGGCAAGCGAATTCCCGCAACGGGGATCCCTTATCACCCGGGCCTCGACTAGAGCCTGGGCGGCGATCCTGTTGTCCTGCCTCGCCACGGCGCAGCCGGCGACGGCGAACACTGACGAAACCCGGGCGCTGACGCCCTACCGGGCGACCTATGACACCAGCGCCCTGGGCATGCACCTGACCCTGAATCGCGAGTTGAAGACCAATGGCGAGGGCCAGTACACCCTGACCAACGGCGGCAAGATCCTGGTGGCCGGGTTTCACGAAGTGGCGGTGTTTCATGTCGACGGCAGTGAGGTCATCCCCAAATCCTACGTTTACCAGGGCACCGGCCTGATCAACCGTCGGCGCGAGGTGCATTTCACGCCCGGTGCCGAGACCCTGCGCAGCCTCTACAAGGGCGAGTGGTATGAGCTGCCCTACACCGATGGCACCCTGGACAGGATGAGCCAGCAGGAGCACCTGCGTTTGATACTCATGAACGATCCCAGACCGAGAGATGACCTGAGTATCCGCGTGGCCGACGGCCGCAAGGTCAAGGACTACGAGATTCGTTACGTCGGCGAGGAGGTGATCGAGACCCCGCTCGGGCCCGTCAGCACCCTGCACCTGGAGCGCCTGCACGACGACCCGGAGCGCGAGTCAGACGTCTGGGTGGCGCCTGCCTGGGACTACCTGATAGTCAAAACCCTGCACGTGGAGGACGGCAACGAGGTGGAAATGATGCTTACCAGCGCCACCATCGACGGCCAACCCGTGACCGCTGACCAGGACGCATCCAGCCCCCCAGCGGCGCCCTGATCAGGCGCGCGGCAGGGTAACGCCGCGCTGGCCCTGGTACTTGCCGCCACGATCCTTGTAGCTGGTCTCGCACACCTCGTCGGACTCGAAAAACAACATCTGCGCCACCCCCTCGTTGGCGTAAATTTTCGCCGGGAGGGTTGTGGTGTTGGAAAACTCCAGGGTCACATGACCCTCCCACTCGGGCTCCAGCGGCGTCACATTGACGATAATCCCGCAGCGCGCATAGGTGGACTTACCCAGGCAAATCGTCAGTACGTTGCGCGGAATGCGGAAGTACTCCACCGTGCTGGCGAGCGCGAATGAGTTCGGGGGTATCACGCAAACGTCGCTTTCGACGTCGACGAAGCTGTCCTCGTCGAAACTCTTGGGGTCCACGGTGGCGGAGTTGATGTTGGTGAACACCTTGAAATGCCGCGAGCAGCGCACATCGTAGCCATAACTTGACGTGCCGTAGGAAATCAGGCGCTGATCACCCTCCCCGCGCACCTGCCCCGAGACGAAGGGTTCAATCATCCCGGTCTCGGCTGCCATTCTCCGTATCCACTTATCCGACTTGATGCTCACAGGTGCAGGTCTCCGCTCAATCGTCGCTCAGGGTTATTTCGGGAAAGGGACTCGCTCCACCGTCGCCGGCCTGCGCTGCCAGGGCCTCGGCTATGGCCGCGGCAGCGGCGATATAACTCTGGGCCTCGGGGGAATCCGGTGCAGCCACCACCGTGGGTTTGCCGGAGTCCGTCTGCTCCCTGATAGAAAGTGCCAGCGGCAGGCTGGCGAGCAGGGAAACCCCGTAGTCCGCTGCCACCCGTCGTCCACCCTCGGCGCCGAATACGTGTTCCCGGTGGCCGCACTGGCTGCACACATGTACCGCCATGTTCTCGATGATGCCGAGGATAGGGACGTCGACCTTGCGGAACATTTCGATGCCCTTGCGCGCATCCAGCAGGGCGATGTCCTGGGGCGTGGTGACGATGACCGCGCCCGCGACCGTCGCCTTTTGCGACAGGGTCAACTGGATATCCCCTGTCCCCGGCGGCATATCAATCACCAGGTAATCCAGTTCCCCCCAGAGCGTTTGCTCCAGCATCTGCACCAGGGCACCACCCGCCATCGGGCCGCGCCAGACCATGGGCGTGCGCTCGCTGGCCAGGTAGCCCATGGACATGGTTTTCAGGCCGTGGGCCTCCACCGGCAGCAGGAACTCGCCGCCCTGCTGCTCCGGCCGGGTGCCCTCGGCAATCCCCAGCATCCGCTGCTGGCTGGGACCGTAGATGTCAGCGTCCAGCAGGCCCACCTCGGCGCCACGCGCTTTCAGCGCCAGGGCGAGGTTGACCGCGGTGGTGGATTTACCCACGCCACCCTTGCCGGAGGCGACAGCGATAATGTGCTTGATCTGATTCATGGGACAGGTGATCCGGTCGGTCTGGGAACTATCGGGACGCGCGTCAGGAGCATTCCCACGCGCGTTGCGCAGTATACGCCCCGCCCCCGGGATCAACAAACGCAGGGCCCCGCGCGCCCCGGTCGGACCCCATTCCCGGGTGAAAAGCCCCCGTAAAAGGGCTATAGTAGCGCCCCTTTTTCCCAGCGCCCGTTTACCGGGCCCGACAACTGAAGACAGACCATGGCCGACAGCAGTACCCGCGATATCCTGGTAACCAGCGCCCTACCCTACGCCAATGGCCCCCTGCACCTGGGCCACATGCTGGAGATGGTGCAGACCGACATCTGGGTACGCTTCCAGAAGTCCCGGGGGCACCGCTGCTACTACGTCTGCGCCGATGACGCCCACGGCACCGCGATCATGCTGACCGCGGAACAACTGGGTATCACCCCCGAGGAGCAGATCCGCCGCGTCCAGGCGGAGCACGAGCGCGACGCCGCGGGCTTCATGATCGGCTTCGACAACTACTACACCACCCACTCCCCGGAGAACCGGCACTGGAGCGAGGAGATCTATCGGCGCCTGCGCGCTAACGGCCACATCGCCACCCGCGCCATAACCCAGGCCTTCGACCCGGAAAAGCAGCTGTTCCTCGCCGACCGCTTCATCAAGGGCAGTTGCCCGGTGTGCAAGACGCCGGACCAGTACGGTGACAACTGCGAGGCCTGCGGCGCCACCTACACGCCGGCAGAATTGATCGACCCGGTATCCGCCCTGTCCGGCGCCATACCAGTGGAGCGGGAATCCGAGCACTTTTTCTTCACCCTGCCTGCCTTCGACGACATGCTCAAGGCATGGATCGACTCCGGCACCCTGCAGTCGCAGATCGCCAACAAGCTGCGGGAGTGGCTGGAAGCCGGTCTGCAGGAGTGGGACATCAGCCGCGACGCGCCCTACTTCGGTTTTGAAATACCGGACGCCCCGGGCAAGTTCTTTTACGTCTGGCTGGACGCCCCGATCGGCTATATGGCCAGCTTCCAGAATCTGTGCGACCGCGAGGGTCTGGATTTCGATCGCTACTGGCAGCGCGATTCCGAGGTGGAGTTGTACCACTTCATCGGCAAGGACATTATCAATTTCCACGGCCTTTTCTGGCCGGCGATGCTGGACTCCGCCAACCTGCGCAGCCCCACCGCGATCTACGCCCACGGCTTCCTCACTGTCAATGGCACCAAGATGTCCAAGAGTCGCGGCACCTTTATCAACGCCAGCACCTACCTCGAGCACCTCGACGGGGAGTACCTGCGTTATTACTTTGCCGCGAAGCTGGGCCCCTCGGTGGACGACATCGATCTCAACCTGGAAGACTTTGTACACCGGGTCAACGCCGACGTGGTGGGCAAGGTGGTCAATATCGCCAGCCGCTGTGCCGGCTTCCTGCGCAAGCGCTTCGACAATACCCTGACGGCCAACTGCGCCGAGCCGGAGATGCTGCGGGACTTCATCGATCGCGGCGAGGGCATTGCCGCGCTCTACGAGTCACGGGATTTCAACAAGGCGATTCGGGAGATTGTCGCCCTGGCGGATCGCGCCAACCAGTACATTGACGAACACAAACCCTGGGTGCTGGCCAAGCAGGACGGCCACGAGCAGGCGGTGCACGATGTCTGCAGCGTGGGCATCAACCTGTTCCGGGTGCTGATGACCTATCTCAAGCCGGTGCTGCCTGCGATGGCGGGCAAGGCCGAGGCTTTCCTCAACTGCGAGCTGGACTGGACCGCGCTGCAGGGCCCCCTCACCGGACACACCCTGGAGGCCTTCCAGCCGCTGATGACCCGCATCGAGAGCGGCCAGGTCGACGCCATGCTGGCGGCCAGCCGCGAACAGGCACCGGAGACAGCCAGAGAGGCGGCATCGCCTGCACCCGCGCAGGCGACGGCAAGCGATGACGCGGCGCGCGAGACGATCAGCTTCGAGGACTTTGCCAAAGTCGAGCTGCGCGTGGTGGAAATTCTCGCGGCAGAACACGTGGAGGGCGCCGACAAACTCCTGCGCCTGACCCTGAGCCTGGGCGATGAACAGCGCCAGGTTTTTGCCGGGATCAAGGCGGCCTACAAGCCGGAAGATCTGGTGGGCAAGCTCACCGTGATGGTCGCCAACCTGGCGCCGCGCAAGATGCGCTTCGGCGTCAGCGAGGGCATGGTGCTGGCGGCGGGCCCCGGCGGCGAGGACATCTACCTGCTGGAACCCCACGCCGGCGCCCGCCCGGGAATGGTGGTGAAATAAGCCTGTGGGCGCGAGTGGGTTATGAGCTTATGCCCAATCGTGTGTTGTCCGGTAGTGCATAACTACTTACCATTAGTCGCTTAGCAATTTTCGTCCCGGCTGGCGGGCACTGACGTAACCTGGATACCGACGATGCTGGCTGAATATTCCGTCCTGTTGATTGGCGCCATTCTGGTCAACAACTTCGTGCTGGTGCAGTTCCTGGGACTGTGCCCCTTCATGGGCGTGTCCAACAAACTGGAAACGGCCATGGGCATGTCCATGGCCACCACCTTCGTGCTCACCCTGGCGGCGGCCTGCAGCCACCTGACATTCAACTACCTGCTGCAGCCGCTGGGTCTGGAGTACCTGCGTACTATCTCCTTCATCCTGGTCATCGCCGTGGTGGTGCAGTTCACCGAAATGGTGGTGCGCAAGAGCAGCCCCCTGCTGCACCGGGTACTGGGGGTCTACCTGCCGCTGATTACCACCAACTGCGCGGTACTCGGGGTGGCGCTGCTGAACATCAACAAGGGCCACAACTTCCTGCAGTCCCTGTTTTACGGTTTTGGTGCCGCGGTGGGCTTCTCCCTGGTGCTGGTGCTGTTCGCTGCCATGCGCGAACGCTTGGTAGTCGCCGACGTACCGGTCCCTTTCAAGGGCGCCGCGATCGGCATGGTGACCGCGGGCCTGATGTCACTGGCCTTCATGGGCTTTGCCGGGCTGGTCTGATTGGCGATGGTTGAGACGATAGCCCAATACCCCCTGTTGGCGGCCCTGCTTGCCCTGGTTGGCCTGGGCGCCGCCTTCGGCGCCCTGCTCGGCTTTGCCGCGGTGCGCTTCAAGACCGAAGGCGACCCCATCGCCGACCAGATCAACGCCATCCTGCCCCAGACCCAGTGTGGCCAGTGCGGCCACCCGGGCTGCCGCCCCTATGCCGAGGCGATCGCCGGCGGCGAGGACATCAACAAGTGCCCCCCTGGCGGCGAGGCAACAATCCAGGCCCTCGCCGACCTGCTGGACGTGGAACCCCTGCCCCTGGACGAGGAGCACGGCGAAGAGAAGGTCAAGGCGGTGGCCTATATCCGCGAGGACGAGTGCATCGGTTGCACCAAGTGCATCCAGGCCTGCCCGGTGGATGCGATCCTCGGCGCCGCCAAGCAGATGCACACGGTCATCGTCAGCGAGTGCACGGGCTGCGACCTGTGCGTCGAGCCCTGCCCCGTGGACTGCATCGACATGATCCCCCAGGAAGAATCCCTGCAGAGCTGGCACTGGCCCCTGCCGCAGCTGGGCGAGCGCAACCTGGAGGTGATCGCTACTGACGCGCCCCGGGAGCGCGCCGCATGAGTGCCGTGTTCGACTTCCACGGCGGCATTCATCCGCCGGAAAACAAGCACCAGTCCCTGACCGGCCCGATCAGGGATGCCGGCCTTCCCGCCCAGCTCGTGGTTCCTCTGGCACAACATATCGGGGTGGCGTCCACGCCCACGGTTGCGGTGGGCGAACGCGTGCTCACCGGCCAGGTCATCGCCGAGGCCAACGGCTTCGTCAGCGTGCCCCAGCACGCCCCGAGCTCGGGCACGGTCAGCGCGATCGAGGAGCGCCCGATCCCCCATCCCTCGGGCTATCGCGCCCCGTGCATCGTGATTGACTGTGACGGCCAGGATGAGTGGACCAGCCACAGCGGGCTGGCGGACTACCGTGATACCGAGGTCTCCGGGCTGCTGCACATGATCCGCGATGCGGGTATCGCGGGGATGGGCGGTGCCGGCTTCCCCTCGGCGGTCAAGTTGCAGGGCAAGCCCGGCGCGCGCATCGACACCCTGATTATCAATGGCACCGAGTGTGAACCGTATATCACCGCAGATGATGCGCTGATGCGGGAGCGCGCGGCGGAGATCGTCAGCGGTACCGGGATTCTGCGTCATATTATCCAGCCACAGCGCACCCTGATCGGGGTCGAGGACAACAAACCCGAGGGCATCGCCGCGCTGCGCGCCGCGGCGGGCGATGGCGGGATCGAGGTGGTCGAGTTTCCCACCAAGTACCCCTCCGGTGGCGAGAAACAGCTGATCGAACTGCTCACCGGACGCCAGGTACCCAGCGGCGGACTGCCCGCCGATATCGGCGTGATCTGCCAGAACCTGGGCACTGTGGCGGCGATCCACGCGGCGATCCTGCACGGGCGCCCGCTGATCAGTCGCATCACCACGGTCACCGGGCAGGCGGTGCGCCACCCGGGCAATTTTGAAGTGCGCCTGGGCACCCCCATGTCCCACCTGCTGGAGATTGCCGGCTACGACGCGGCGCAGAACAACCGGCTGATCATGGGCGGACCGATGATGGGCTTTACCCTCGCCGACCCGCAGGTGCCGGTGGTGAAAACCACCAACTGCCTGCTGGCGCCCACCGAGGCCGAGCTACCCACTCCCCCGCCGGCGCAGGCCTGCATTCGCTGCGGCCTGTGCGCCGAGGCCTGTCCCGCGAGCCTGCTGCCACAGCAGCTGTTCTGGTTCTCCCGCGGCAAGGAATACGAGAAGCTGGAACAGCACAACCTGTTCGACTGTATCGAGTGTGGCGCCTGCTCCTGGGTGTGCCCGTCGCACATACCACTGGTGCAGTACTACCGGGCGTCCAAGTCCGACATCCTGCAGCAGCGTCGCGACCACGAAAAATCCGAGCAGTCACGCCTGCGCTT
The DNA here is from genome assembly GCA_965222335.1 of Sediminihaliea sp. Taxonomy (GTDB): domain Bacteria; phylum Pseudomonadota; class Gammaproteobacteria; order Pseudomonadales; family Halieaceae. The sequence goes on from OZ244944.1 coordinate 1,120,052, forward strand.
CGAGGCCCGCCAGGAGCGCCTGGCGGCAGAGGAAGCCGAAAAGGCGGCGAAACGGGCCGCGCGCAAAAAGGCCGCGGCGCTGCGCGCGGAGAAAGCCGCCGCGGAGGGCGACGATGGCGCCGAGGATCCGATCCAGGCGGCCATCGAGCGTGCGAAAGCGAAGAAGGCGGCGCAGCAGCAGACGGCAAGCGGCGCCGGCGGCGAGCGCGAACGCCTGGAGCAGGCGGTGGCCAGCGCGCGCAAGCGCCTCGATACCGCCACCCGCAAGCTGGAGGAGGCCCAGGCCGAAGGGTCGAACCTCGTCGACGCCCTGCAGACCGGCGTGGACAAGACCCGGGCGAAGCTCGAGCAGGCCGAGCAGGCGCTGGCAGCGCATACGGAAGAGGAGACCACCTCGTGAGTCTGCTGCGGGTGAGCTCGCCCCACGCCCACGGCCCCATGAGCACCTCCCGGGTCATGCAGGAAGTCCTGCTGGCCACCGTGCCCGGGGTGATCGTGCTGACCCATTTCTTTGGCTTTGGCACCGTGGTGAACATTGTCTGGGGGGGGCTGCTGGCAGTGGCCTTCGAGTCCCTGGCGCTGACCCTGCGCGGGCGCAATCCCCGGGACTACCTGGGCGACTACAGCGCGCTGGTCACCTCGACCCTGCTGTGTATTGCCCTGCCGCCCTATGCCCCCTGGTGGCTGGTCGCAGTCGGGGTGGCGTCCTCCATCCTGCTGGCCAAGCACCTGTACGGCGGCCTCGGCTACAACCCCTTCAACCCGGCCATGGTCGGCTACGTGGTGCTGTTGATTTCCTTCCCGGTACAGATGACCGCCTGGGCAGCCCCCCGGGGCGCGGGTGAGGCCGTGCCGGGCCTGCTCGAGGCCCTGCGCGCCTGCTTCCTGCCCTCGACCTATGACGCCGTGACCATGGCCACGCCGCTGGACGTGCTGAAGCAGAACAACAGCTTCCTGGTCGAGACCCTTTGGGCCAACAACCCCGCCTTTGGCCGCTGGGGCGGGCTCGCCTGGGAGTGGGTTAACCTGGCCTTCCTCGCGGGCGGCGGCTGGCTCCTGTACCGGCGCATTTTCACCTGGCACGCACCGGTCGCGATGCTGGTCAGCCTGGCCCTGCTCGCGGCCCTGTTCTACGACGGTGGCAGCTCGGCCAGCGGCGGCTCGCCCCTGTTCCACCTGCTCAGCGGGGCGACCATGTTCGGCGCCTTCTTCATCGTCACCGACCCGGTGACCTCGGCGGTGTCCCTGCGCGGACGCCTGATCTACGGCGCCCTGATCGGGGCCCTGGTATATATCATCCGCGTGCGCGGCAATTACCCCGATGCAATTGCCTTCGCGGTGCTGATCATGAATTTCGCCGCACCCTTCATCGATCACTACACCCAGCCCCGTACCTACGGCCACAGCCGGCCCGGGAAGGAAAGCTGATGCTGGGCCAGTCGATTACCCGCAACAGTCTGCTGCTGGGCGTATTCGCGATCGTCACCACGCTGCTGATCGCCGGCACCTACCTGCTGACCCGCGATACCATCGCCGCGGAGCAGCGCAAGGCGGAGCGCCGGGCACTGCTGCAGATTATCCCGGAATCGCGCCACGACAACGCGATACTCGACGACACCGTGGCCGTGCAGGACCGGGCTCAGCTCGCGCTCAAGGAAGACAAACCGATCTACCTGGCGCGCCAGCAGGGCCGTCCCGTGGCCGCGATCATCCCGGTGCGGGCGCCTGATGGTTACTCAGGCGCGATCGACCTGATCGTGGGCGTCAACCGGGACGGCTCGGTGGCCGGGGTGCGGGTACTCAACCACCGGGAAACGCCAGGCCTGGGCGACAAAGTGGAACTGGCCAAGTCGGACTGGATCCTGGACTTCAACGGGCGCTCCCTGGACAATCCGAAACCGTCAGGCTGGGCGGTCAAGAAAGACCAGGGGGTGTTCGACCAGTTCACCGGGGCCACGATCACGCCGCGGGCCGTGGTGGCGGCGACCCGGCGCGCCCTGGAATACGCCCGCGCACACCACAATGACCTGTTTGGCGGCGGCAAAGCCGTTGCCACCAACACGGCACAAGAGGCACCCTGATGGCAGCCGGTGAATACTCGACGCTTACCCTTAACGGCCTGTGGAAGAACAACCCGGCGATCGTGCAGCTGCTGGGCCTGTGCCCCTTGCTGGCGGTCACCGGTACGGTGGTGAATGCCCTGGGCCTCGCCGCCGCCACCACCATGGTGTTGCTCTGTTCCAACACCGCAGTTTCGCTGATCCGCAATATTGTGTCCGATGCGGTACGCCTGCCGGTCTTCGTGATGATCATCGCGTCTGCGGTCACCTGCATTGAACTGCTGATGCAGGCCTTCGCCTACGAGCTCTACCAGATCCTGGGGATTTTCCTGCCCCTGATCACCACCAACTGCGTCATCCTGGGGCGCGCGGATGCCTATGCCAGCAAGAACGCCCTGGGACCGGCCATGGTCGATGGCCTGATGATGGGCCTGGGCTTCGGCGTGGTGCTGGTGTTGCTGGGTGCGCTGCGCGAGCTGGTCGGCACCGGGGCGATCTTTGCCAACATGGACCTGCTGTTCGGCGCCGGCGCGGCGGACTGGAAGCTCGTGCTGGTGGACGATTACCAGGCCTTTCTGCTGGCGATCCTGCCGCCGGGTGCGTTCATCTTTACCGGCCTGATCATTGCCGCCAAGAACCTGATCGACGCCCAGATCAAGCGCCACCAGGACGCCCGGCGGGCGCGCCCGGTCAAGGGCGCCAAGCGGGTCCGGGTCACGGGGACGATTTCCTGAGCCGTCGCCGCGGCGCCGCCCCGGGATAAACTCACGGCGACAACACCCAGCCAGGTATCCGTCCCCAAATAATTAGGTATCCGTCCCCATTTGGTTATTCTGGCGAGGCCAGTTGCAGGGTATCCAGGATCTCGTCCACCGCGGCATCGTCCATGCCGCGGTTTTCGCCGTCACAGCTGTAGGTGATGAACAGCAGCAGGCTGCCGTTGCCCAGGTACCACTCGCGGATCGCGACATCCCCGGTCTCCAGGTAACTCGCGTGCCAGCCCTGGAACTCGCCCACGGTCACCGCTTTCCAGGGCCAGTCGCCCTCGGCTTCCGCCTCGGCGATGGCACGGATTTCCGCCTGGCTGAACTCCCCCACCTCCTTGTGCAGGGTGCTGATCTCGATACATCCCACGTCGTCGAGGTCCCCGACCAGGATACTGTCGTCCTCGGCCTCCGCCCACCATTCCGGGGGCACCAGCATGTTCCACCACTCGGTTTCAAGCACGTTCATTGACATTTTTCCCCAGGCTCAGAGACATCAGTACAGCATCTTCACGGCCGGCTGCCGCATAATACCCGGGGCGGCGGCCGTCCTCGCTGAAACCGAGCTCGCGATACAGGGCGCGGGCCGCGGTGTTCGACGCCCGCACTTCCAGCAGCCAGCGGCGCACTCCCGGGGCGGCCTCCAGGATCGCCAGGACCAACTCGCGCCCCAGACCCTGCCGCTGCCGCTCGGGAGCCACGACCACATTGTGAATACTCCCTTCGTCCACTAGCCGGGCAAAGACCGCGAATCCAGCCACACTAGCACCCGCATCGATCACCAGGATGCCCTCATCCGCGTCGGGGTCCAGGGCGCACAGGCGCCGGTACTCTGCGGCTGACCAGGGAGACAGTGACACGGCGCGGTCGAGTTGCAGGAGCAGGGGCGCATCCGCCGGCTGCGCGCGCCGCGGCGCCGCATTCAGGCCAGGCGCCGGCACAGGGGCTTGAGGACCGACCAGGCCCGGGCTTTCAGCGCCGGGTTCTCCAGCATCTCGGCAGTCGCGGGCAGGGGCTGCCGGGGAATGTCGGGCAGGGAGATGGCTTCGAGACGGCGAGCGGCGTCCTCGCCCAGCAGCATGACTGCCTGGCAGGCATGACCTTCTATGCGCCGCTGCAGAAAGCTGCCGAGGGCCGCGCGGGCGGCGTCCTCACCCTGGTCCAGCTGCCGGTTGTTGTGCAGCGGCCAGTCGAACTGGGCGACCTCCGGGGCGGCGTCGTCCCCCTGCACCGCCGCGGCCATCGCCCGGATCAGGGCGACCGCGTCTGACGGGATCACCCCCCGGGGAACTTCCTCCAACCACAAATAGCCACCCGCCACTACCGCGGCCATGCTGAAGCGCACGCTGGCGCCTGCGGTCTCGGCGGGCGACGGGTCCGCGGGGGCCTGCTCGCGCGATGCGGGCGATGCTGGTGGGGCGGGCGGCGCGGTCGGTGCGGGGGCTGCCGGTAACTCGGTCGGTCTGGTCTCGGCCGGCGACACCACCGGCAACGGCAGGCGACGGCTGGGCGCGGCGCCCGGCAGGGCATGGCGTGAGACCAGCCGCGTGACACCCATGGCGTTCAGGTAGTGTTGCTGGTGTATAGCGCGTTGCTCGTCCATGGGGCGAATCGTCAAGCGGAGGGCGGCAGTCTAGCAACTACAGCCAGCGCCAGCCATAGCGGGCGAAAAAGCGACGCCCGGAGGCCGCGAACAGGCGGATATGGCGCCAGCCCTTACGCGCGGCATAGCCCCCGTGGTGCGCCACCCGCACCGCGGGCTGCAATACCACGCGGCCCAGTTGTCCCAGGCGCAGGGACAGGTCAAAGTCCTCGAAGTAGAGGAAAAACGCCTCATCGAAACCTCCCTCCTGGCGCAGGTCGGCGCTGCGTACGCACATAAAGCAGCCGCTGGCCAGTGGTACGTCCTGCACGCCGTCGTCAATCTCGAGGTCGCGCATCTCGTAAACCGCCAGGCGCGCGCGGAACAGGCCTTGCAGCCACCGCCATCCGAGCGCCCGAACCGTGAGAGCCGCGACCGATGGATAGCGCTTGCAGAGGTGGCCAACCTCGGCCCCGGCGCCAACCACCCTCGGCGCCACCAGGACGATATCCGGCGCCTCTGCGAGAGTGGTGACAGCGCCCGCCAGAGCAGCGGGCTCCAGGCTGACATCGGGATTCAGGACCAGGAAATACTCACCGCCCGCCCGGGCCAGGGCGCGGTTATGCCCGGCACCGAAGCCCGGGTTGCCCTCGACGGTAATCCACACCAGGGGCAGGTCCGCACCGGATGCAGCCGTCACCTCGTGGCGAGCGGCCGCGTGATATTCCGGGTCCGGCGTGTGATCCACTACCAGCAGCTCCGCCTCAGCAAGGACCCCTGCCGCACGCGCTGCGGACACCGCCACGGCCAGGCTCTCTACCGTCTCACGCAACAACGCAAGGTCGCTGTGGTACAGCACCAGGGAAACCGAGAGCGAGCTGGGGGGCGGCATGGCGCGCATCTTAGCAGTTCACCCGTGGCGTGTAACGCCGCCAGCGGCGACCAGCCCGCGCCTGGACTGGTACACTCGCTGTGGTCACCGCCCAACTGGAATCCACCATGCGTCTCGCCCACCACCTGCGCAAATTCGGCCCGGGCCTGCTGGTCACCGCGGCATTCGTCGGCCCCGGCACGATCACCACCGCCAGCAGCGCCGGCGCCAACTTCGGTTTCGCCCTGCTCTGGGCCCTGCTGTTCTCCATCTTTGCGACCATTGTCCTGCAGGAAATGGCCGCGCGCCTGGGCCTGGTGACCCGGCAGGGACTCGCTGAAGCTCTGCGCCAGGCCTTTGCCAGCCCGATACTTGGGCGAGCTGCCGTCCTGCTGGTGGTGGCCGCGGTCGGCTTCGGCAACGCCGCCTATGAAGCGGGCAACATCGCCGGCGCCGCCCTCGCCCTGGACCTGGTGAGCCCCCTGGGCAATGGGCAGTGGGCACTGATCATTGGCGTGGCCGCCGGGGTTCTGCTCCTGAGTGGCCGCTACCGGGTTCTCGAATCAGTCCTGGTGGTGCTGGTGTTGGGCATGAGCGTGGTGTTCCTGCTCACCGCGGCGCTGGTCGCACCGGCGCCGCTGGCGGTGATTGAGGGTCTGTTTCAGCCCAGCCTGCCCCCGGGCTCGATCATGACCGTGATCGCCCTGATCGGTACCACCGTGGTGCCCTACAACCTGTTCCTGCACACCAACGCCGTGGCCCAGAAGTGGCCCGCGTCGATACCGGTTGCCCAGGCGCTGCGCGAGGCGCGCCTGGATACCGGCCTCTCGATCGGCCTGGGCGGACTGATCACCCTGGCCATCCTGAGTACCGCGGCTGCCGCTTTCTTTCACACCGGGCTGGCCTTCACCGGGGACTCCATGGCAGTCCAGCTGGAGCCGCTGCTGGGCTCCTGGGCACGCTACGTATTTGCCGCCGGACTGTTCGCCGGCGGCCTGACCAGCGCGATCACCGCACCCCTGGCGGCGGCCTTCGCGGTCACCGGTGCCCTGGGCTGGCGCAGCCATCTTGAGGCCACCGGCTTCCGCGTCATCCTGCTGCTGGTTCTGTTCACCGGCACCGCTTTCGCTGCCCTGGGCACCCGCCCCCTGACCGCGATCCTCTTCGCCCAGGTTGCCAATGGCCTGCTGCTGCCGGTGATCGCGGTCTTCCTGCTGGTAGTGATGAACCGCAGCGCGACCCTCGGCGCGCACGTCAACGGGCCGCTGGCCAACCTCCTCGGGGGCTTTGTGGTGTTGATCGCCACCGGCCTGGGCGTGGTCAAGCTGCTGGGGGTCGCCGGATTGCTGTAGATCGCCCTATTTCCGCGTTTATCGGGGAATTTGCCGGGTTTCAGGCGCCCGCCGGGCGCGCCAGCAGAGTGTTTGTGGAGAAAATCACAAAAAGTCCGTATCACCATGTTCTACATGGAGTTTTTGTGTAATAACCGTGTTAATCTGTGGCACATAAGCTAGGGGGACGATTGACTCTGATCGTAAACAGCGCAGAATCGATCCGTACCATTGGGGACAAATAAGACCTTCTACAGCGGGCACAAGGGGAAGATAATGATCACTCGGTTCGCCACGACTACCCGACTTGCGGCCTGCGCCGCGTTTCTATTCACCCTGGTTGCCTGCGGTGGCGGTGGTGGTGGCGGCGGCGGTTTTCTCGGCGAGGGGGATGGTGACCTCGATACCTACGTTCTAACCCTGTCGCTCCTGGATTCCCAGGGCGAGCCCACCAACACCGTAACCAGCACTACACCGGCCACCTTGACGGTCAGGGTAACGCGCAACAGCGCGGGTGGGCGCGCCATCGCCGATGTCGTGGTCAACGCTACGACCACGCTCGGTGTGCTTGACGCAGCAACTGCACTGACAAACGCCGAGGGAATAGCCACATTCACCCTCAGCAGCACCGGAGCAGTGGGAGGCAGCAGCGTGGACGTCAGCGCTGACGCACCGGCTGGCGCCGTGAGTGCGAGCATCAACTACCAGGTCGCCGAGGCAGCATTACGCCTTGGGCGATTTGAGAACGGCAACTTCATCGAAAATGAAATCGGCGTGACGCCGGCAACCGATCTGGTCTACCAGGGTTCAGCAGAACTGTTCGTGGATGTGGTTGACGAGGACGGCAACCGGGTCGACACCGCGGAAATCATCGAGTTGAGCAGTGAGTGCCTGGTGACCGGTAAGTCTTCACTGGATCCTGAGAGCCCGCTGACAACCAGTGCCGGCCGCGCCAGCACCACGTACACCAGCGAGACCTGCTCAGGCAACGACGAGATCACCGCCAGTATTCAGGGTGGTGGCGGTCAGGCCTTTGCAACCCTCAGTATCGGCTCACCCCAGGCAAACAGCCTGACATTCGTTTCCGCCGAACCAGAATTAATCGTGCTCAAAGGCACAGGCGGTGGCGGCGATCGCCAGGAGTCCTCCGTTGTGACCTTTCAGGCTATCAACTCCGCCAATGAGCCGCTGCAGGGCGTTGAAGTCAATTTTGACCTCAGCACCGAAATCGGTGGCTTGAGCCTGTCGCCCGCATCCGCCATTAGCGACGCTGACGGGCTGGTTCAAGTCACTTTGTTCTCGGGTGATGTCTCGACCGTAGTCAGGGTGATTGCCTCGGTCATTGCAAACGACGGCTCGGGCAGGAGCTTGTCAACGGTTTCAGACATCCTCACCGTAAGCACGGGTCTGCCCGATCAGAACTCGATCAGCCTGTCTGTCGAGGGCGGTTTTGTTATCGAAAACGGCTTCAGTATGGACGGTATCACCCGCCAGATCACCGTGCGCATGGCAGACAAGTTCAACAACCCGGTGCCCGATGGTACCAGCGCCCTGTTTACGACCGAATATGGCTCGATCGACCCGAGCTGCAACACAGTGAATGGTGCCTGCTCCGTGGAATGGCGCAGCCAGGAGCCGCGATTCCCGACCCTGCCGGACACCCGCAACGCAGTGGTCAGCATCGAAAACTCCGGACCCTCGGACAATGATCTCGGCCCGGTACGCGGCGGGCGCTCGACCATTCTGGTTACCGCAATAGGCGAGGAGTCCTTCATTGACCGCAATGGCAACGGGATCATGGATGAAGCCGAGCAGGACCTTTTCGAAAACCTGCCAGAGGCCTTTATTGACCATAACGAAGACGGCGTATTCAATCCCCCCCAGCCAAACTGCGCTACAGGCACTTCCATAGCCTGTATCTCGGGTGCAGAGGAAACCTTTGTCGACTTCAATAACGACAACCGCTACAACAACAACAATAACCCCCCGCGCTACAATGGCTTGCTTTGCCCTCCCGAGGGAGACGGCGTCTGGTGTAGCCGCAGCCTGGTCAACGTCAGGGACCAGACAGTGCTGATCCTCTCCGCCGGCGATGCCCTGGGCTGGTTCTTCGGCGTGCCCAACTCGGTACGTGAAAACGTCTCCTACGAGGTGCTGGTAGCCGACATTTTCAATAACCGCCCGCCTGCCGGCTCCTCCGTAAACGTGGAGGGTGATGGGGGTTGCCTGATCGCCGGGGATTTCCCGGTCGTTGCTCCGAACACTACCGCGCCGGGCGCGTTCGTGGTTCCGTTCACTGTCAGCGGCGCCAGTGGCGACAACCCGGGATCCCAGACCGCGCAGGGCTGCCCGGTCGAGACGGGCTCGGGCACCGTGACGATCAGCCTGGACCCCACCGAGGGTGCGCCTCCCCCCCCCGAGGTGATCGGCTGCAGCTATATTAACAACGCGCCCCAACCACCACAGGCCGACCCGAACAACCCGGTCTGCTAGGGCACTGCTGGAAACGGACCCAACTCCAAAGGCCGCGTGCAACCCACGCGGCCTTTTTTATGTACAGGATGTACGGTAGATCGCGAGAGGCATGGAGGCCGCGGTCCGACGATTCGGTAGCGATCAATGTACAGGATGTACCGGGCCGCGCAGGCCGGGCCGCGCAGGCGGTAGATCGCGAGAGGCATGGAGGCCGCGGTCCGACGATTCGGTAGCGATCAATGCCTGCACACAAACCCTATACATCCTCGCCTTAATATTCTTTACTATCTCTCTGGCAGTACGCTTCGACAGGTCACTCACGTGCAGATCAAGAACGGGAAACTCAAGACCACGGTCCGGATGACGGTGGTAATGGTTTTCATCCTGGCCACGCTGTTGACGGCTACCCTCGCAATTGGCATGCACTACTACTTCGGCAACAAGCTCGCCCGTGAGGCCACCACGCAGTTGTTCACCCAGGCCAGCAGCGATATCGCGAGCGCTCTCGGTACCTTCGGTGCCGGCAATGCCACAACCCTGCGTCTGCTACGAGACAACCCGGAGCTGTTCCACGCGGGCAGCAAGATGGAAATCCTGGAGACCTTCGCCGGCGTGCTCTCGGCAGAAGCATTACTGTATGGCATCTACGTGGGGCGACCCGACGGCAGCCTGCTGCAACTGATCAACCTCGACAGCCAGGTGCAGGCGCGCCGTGTCCATCGGGCGGTGCCCACAGATCACTGGCTGGTGGTCTCGGTCGAGGCCGGCGGAACCGGCCCGGTCCGGCGCCTGGAATACTACGATGCGGACTTTAGCCTGCGCGTGGCGCGAGAGGAGCCCACCAACTACGATGCCAGCAAGCGACCATGGTACACGGGCGCCATGAACTCACCGCAGGTTTACCGCTCGGACGTCTACCTGTTCTCACAGCTCCAGGAGCCCGGCCGCACCGTGGCTCAGCGCATCGGCGACACCGGCATGGTCATTGGTCTCGATTTCACCCTGGCTGCCATCTCGGACTGGCTGCGCGATCAGAACGCCGGACGGCTCGGTGACGTTTACGTCTACCGCAAGGATGGTTTCCTGGCCGCCACCACCGCCGAGGACCAGGTCGCCGACGCCCGCCCCGAGTCGGAGCGCCTCGAGCTCAGCGCCGAAGAACAGGCCCTGGTCGAGGCCCAGTCGCCACTCACCGTATCCAACGAGATGGACTGGCCACCTTTTGACTACGCCGTGACCGGCCAGCCAACAGGTTATTCAATCGACATCATGCGCCTGGTTGCAGACATGACCGGGCTGGAAATGGACTTCGTCAATGGCCTTACCTGGGGCGAACTATCAGCCGAGTTTCGGGCGGGCAAGATCGACCTGCTGCAGTCGGTACTGCTCACCGAGGACAATGCTCGGTGGGGCACCCCGACCCAGGCCTACTTCTCCCTGCCCTACGCCATCGTCACGCCACCGGGACGCAACCCGGTTCGCAGCCCGGCAGACCTGGCCGGGCAGGAACTGGCTATCCCCGCGGGCTGGTCGGTCATCCCGATAATCCGCGAGCGCTTCCCCGATGTCAGCGTGGTGGAAGTGGGCAGCATCGTCGAGGCACTGAAGCAGGTGCAAAACGGGGAGATCGCCGCAGCCCTCGATAGCGAGGAAATCCTGCGTTACGTCGAACAGCACTACTTCATCAGCGGCCTCCAGTACCATACCGACCTCAGTTTTGGCGATGGCGCGGTGCCAGACCAGCTTCACATGCTGCTGGATGAGGACAGCGCCGACCTCCGCCCGCTGATTGACCGGGCGATCAAAGCGATCACACCGGAGCATCGGGAGCAACTGCGCGCGCGCTGGCTGGATTATGAACAGGCTGTCGGCGCCGCCCGATCCGACACCGTGCCCATAGAAGCGATGATCAATATCGCCGGCAACCCCGACCTGCAGGGTCGGCTGGTGGAGACACGCTACCGCGAGGAGCCGCACTTTCTGTTCGTGGCGCCAACCGAAGAATCCCCCGACAACCTGATCTACGCCGTCCTGGTACCCCAGGCGAAAGTCATGGCCCCCCTGATGGACAAGGTCCTGCTATCAATCTACATCACCGGCGGCTTCCTGTTGCTGTTGCTGCCGCTGTCCTGGCTATTCGCCTCGCCCATTGTCACCCCGGTGCGCCAGCTGGCGCTGGAGAACGACAAAATCCGGCTGCGGGAATACGATAGCGTGATTCGTGTGCGCTCCCGGATCAAGGAAATCGACGAGCTGTCGGAGTCCATGGTGGAGATGGTGGAGGCCATCCAGGCGCACGAACAGGCCCAGCGGGAACTGATGGACTCCTTCATCCAGCTGATCGCCCAGGCCATTGATGACAAGTCCGCCTACACCGGCGGTCACTGTGAGCGGGTCCCGGAACTGGCCCTGATGCTCGCTGACAGCGCCTCCCGCTCCGACCTGCCCGCGTTCCGCGATTTCGACCTGTCCGACAGGGAGCGCTGGCGCGAATACCGGATCGCCGCCTGGCTGCACGACTGTGGCAAGATCACCACGCCGGAGCACGTGGTGGATAAGGGCAGCAAGCTCGAGACCATCTACAATCGCATCCACGAGGTGCGCATGCGCTTCGAGGTCCTGTGGCGCGATGCCGAGATCGCCTACCTGAAGGGGCTGCTGGAGAACCCCGCAGACGAGCCCCGGCTGCGCGAGACCCTGGAGTGCGAGCGCAAGCGCTTGCAGGACGACTTCCGCTTCGTGGCCGACTGCAACGTCGGCGGCGAGTTCCTCGATCCCGACGCCCAGCAGCGCCTGCGGGACATCGCCCGGATCACCTGGCAACGGCATTTCGACGACCGCCTGGGCCTGTCACCGGTGGATGAACTGCGCCTGCCCGACACCCCGCCACCGGCGCTGCCCGCCACCGAGCCGCTGCTGGCGGACAAGCCGGAGCACATCATCCAGCGGGACCGCTCCACCGACTACCCGCCGGAGTTCGGTATCCGCATGGACGTGCCCGAACACCTGTACAACCTCGGGGAGGTGTACAACCTGTCGGTTTCCCGCGGCACCCTGACCGCGGAAGATCGCTTCAAGATCAACGAGCACATGATCAGCACGATCAAGATGCTGGAGAGCCTGCCTTTCCCGGAGGAGCTGAAAAACGTGCCCCGCTACGCCTCGACCCACCACGAGACCATGAAGGGCTCGGGTTACCCGCGCAAGCTGCCGGGCGAGGCCCTGAGCATCCCCGAGCGCCTGCTGGCGGTGGCGGACGTGTTCGAGGCCCTTACCGCGAGTGACCGACCCTACAAGAAGGCCAAGCCGGTGAGCGTCGCGATCGACATCCTGCACAAGATGGTGCTCGACGACCACATCGACCGGGACAGCTTCGAGCTCTTCCTGCGCGAGGGCGTGTACCGGCGCTACGCGGAGCGCTTCCTGGCACCGGAACAGATTGATGACGTCGATGTAGCAAGGTACCTGAATCATGCTGCCTGATATGCGCCAGGCCGACATTAATTTCATCCCCGGTCATGCTAGTCTGGGGCTCTGTCCCGGACTGCCCGGTGATTTCCCGTGCTGAAGCTACCCAGGCGTATCACCATTCGCATGACGGTGGTCATGATCTTTGTCGTAGCCACCACCCTGACTGCGGCCATCGCGATTGGCCTGCAGTACTATTTCTCTGAATCCCTGGCGACCTCAGCCGCAACCCGGGTGTACACCACCGCCGCCAATGGCGTTACCCAGCAGTTTAACGCGGGACTGGAGCGCAACGCCTCGATAATCAGGCTACTCTCGGAAAACCCGGTATTCCTGGATCCCGAGCGGGAGCAGGCGCAGTTAGAGACCTTTCGCAGTATCCTGGCGGCCAACCCCCAGCTCTACGGCATGTACGTCGGGCGCGGGGACGGCAGTTTCCTGGAGCTGATCAACCTGCATCACACTGACGTTGCCCATGCTGTCCTGACCGCCCTGCCGAGCGATCGCTGGGTGGTAGTCCGGGTCGAGGGCAACCAGCGCGAGTTCGTTTACCTCGACGAGCAAATGAACATACGCGCCTCGCGCACTGAACCCACCGACTACGACGTGCGCAACCGGGACTGGTATACGCAGGCCCTGGCCAGCGGCACTACCGAACTGAGCGAGCCCTATCTGTTCGCCCAGCTCAACCTGCCGGGCCAGACCACGTCTCGCGCCGTACGCGGCTCCGACATCGTCCTGGGGCTGGACCGGACCATGGCATCCCTGGAGGCGTTCCTGCGCGAGCAGAAACTGTCCTCCTCCAGTGAAATGTTTGTCTTCCACCCGGATGGCGGGCTGGTTGCCTCTACCCTGGACAACGACGCTGCCGGCGAGATTCCGGTGCCTGAATTTGAGCTCAGCAAGGCCGAGCGGGCGCTGGTGGCGGAGCAGGGCACCCTCCGCGTTTCCAACGAGATGGACTGGCCGCCCTTTGACTACGCCCTGCTGGGAGAGCCGCAGGGCTACGCCGTGGACGTGATCCGCCTGATAGCCGAAATGACAGGACTCAAGGTGCGCTTCGTCAACGGCCTGGAATGGACCGAACTGGTGGCAGAATTCCGCGAAGGCAAGCTGGAAGTACTACAGCCCATCGGTATCTCCGACGCCAACCGCCACTGGGGCGAGGAAGTCGACGCCTTTGCCGAGCTGCCCTTCGTGCTGGTCACCCGGGATGACGCCGCACCGATCCGGAACATCGATGCCCTGGCAGGCAAGACCGTGGCCATCCCGGGGGGCTGGGCCGTCGCCGCCACTGCGCGTGAGTACTTTCCCGAGATCAAGATCCTGCCCACCGATAGTCCCGCAGATTCCCTGCGCAGGGTGCGTGCCGGGGAGGCTTTCGCCACGCTCGATAACGAACCCATCCTGCGCTACGTACAGCGCCACTACTTCCTCGATGGGCTGATGTACCACACGGATATCGACTTCAACAGCGTCAGCATGCCCGACGACCTGCAGATGTTTGTGCAGCCGGGGGAAACCGCGCTGGCGGCGCTGCTCAATCGCGCCATCGCGGCCATCGGCCCACCCCAGCGCGAGGCGCTCGCGGCGAAGTGGCTCGACCATGGGCTGCAGGAAGAAAGTGAAAGCATCACCGCGGGCACCGTCCCCTCCCGCGCCCTGATAGAAATGGCGGGCGATCCCCTGGCGCAGGGACAGTTGCTGCCGGTGGAATTCCGGGGCCAGGCGCACTACGCCTACACCGAGCCCCTGCTGAAACTGCCGGGCAATCGGCTGCACCTGGGCGTGCTTGTGCCGAGACAGTCGGTCCTCGGCCCCTTCAATGAAAAAGTGATGTTTTCCCTGGGCATCACCGCGGGCTTCCTGCTCCTGCTGGTGCCCCTGTCCTGGAGCTTTGCTTCCCCCATCGTCCGTCCCATCAAGCAACTCGATATTGAGAATGACAAGGTTCGGGATCGCCGTTACGACGAGGTCCAGCGCGCACATTCCCGGATCAAGGAAATCGACGAGCTGTCGGAGTCCATGGTGGAGATGGTGGAGGCCATCCAGGCGCACGAACAGGCCCAGCGGGAACTGATGGACTCCTTCATCCAGCTGATCGCCCAGGCCATTGATGACAAGTCCGCCTACACCGGCGGTCACTGTGAGCGGGTCCCGGAACTGGCCCTGATGCTCGCTGACAGCGCCTCCCGCTCCGACCTGCCCGCGTTCCGCGATTTCGACCTGTCCGACAGGGAGCGCTGGCGCGAATACCGGATCGCCGCCTGGCTGCACGACTGTGGCAAGATCACCACGCCGGAGCACGTGGTGGACAAGGGCAGCAAGCTCGAGACCATCTACAATCGCATCCACGAGGTGCGCATGCGCTTCGAGGTCCTGTGGCGCGATGCCGAGATCGCCTACCTGAAGGGGCTGCTGGAGAACCCCGCAGACGAGCCCCGGCTGCGCGAGACCCTGGAGTGCGAGCGCAAGCGCTTGCAGGACGACTTCCGCTTCGTGGCCGACTGCAACGTCGGCGGCGAGTTCCTCGATCCCGACGCCCAGCAGCGCCTGCGGGACATCGCCCGGATCACCTGGCAACGGCATTTCGACGACCGCCTGGGCCTGTCACCGGTGGATGAACTGCGCCTGCCCGACACCCCGCCACCGGCGCTGCCCGCCACCGAGCCGCTGCTGGCGGACAAGCCGGAGCACATCATCCAGCGGGACCGCTCCACCGACTACCCGCCGGAGTTCGGTATCCGCATGGACGTGCCCGAACACCTGTACAACCTCGGGGAGGTGTACAACCTGTCGGTTTCCCGCGGCACCCTGACCGCGGAAGATCGCTTCAAGATCAACGAGCACATGATCAGCACGATCAAGATGCTGGAGAGCCTGCCTTTCCCGGAGGAGCTGAAAAACGTGCCCCGCTACGCCTCGACCCACCACGAGACCATGAAGGGCTCGGGTTACCCGCGCAAGCTGCCGGGCGAGGCCCTGAGCATCCCCGAGCGCCTGCTGGCGGTGGCGGACGTGTTCGAGGCCCTTACCGCGAGTGACCGACCCTACAAGAAGGCCAAGCCGGTGAGCGTCGCGATCGACATCCTGCACAAGATGGTGCTCGACGACCACATCGACCGGGACAGCTTCGAGCTCTTCCTGCGCGAGGGGGTGTACCGGCGCTACGCGGAGCGCTTCCTGGCACCGGAACAGATTGATGAGGTGGACGTGGCGCAGTACCTGTCCAGGCTCGACGCCGCCTAAAAGCGCGGCGTATAGGCGTGACAGTAGGGCATTTTGCCGGTCTTGGCGTAGTAGTTCTGATGATACTCCTCGGCCTTCCAGAACTTGCTCGCGGGCAGGATCTGGGTTACCACGTTCAGGCCTTTATCTCGTAAAAGTCCGATCAACTCCTCTACGACGGCCTGCTCCTCGGCGTCGTTGACAAAGACTGCCGAGGCATACTGCTCCCCAATATCGGGCCCCTGGCCATTTTCCTGGGTAGGGTCGTGAATCTCGAAAAACAGCTTGGCCAGGGTCTGGAAGTCAACGGTGGAGGGGTCGTAGCTGACTTCCACCGCCTCCAGGTGACCGGTGGTCCTGGCGCACACCTCGCGGTAGGTGGGGTCTTCCTTGTGTCCCCCCATGTAACCGGAGACCACGTCCGCAACCCCGGGCTGCTGCCGCATCAGGTGTTCCACGCCCCAGAAACAACCGCCGGCAAAATAGGCTTTCTGCATCTGTTTACCCTCTCCTTCCAATAACTCGTCATGGCTCAAAAAATCCATCGACACCGAATTCACACAGTGTCGCAGATTCTTCGCGGTGAGCATCTCCCCCTCGAACACGTGGCCCAGATGGCCACCGCAGGCTGCACAGAGAATTTCCGTGCGCCGGCCATCGGCATCGGTCTCTCGCCTCACTGCGCCCTCGATCTCGTCATCGAAGCTGGGCCAGCCGCAGTGGGCGGGAAACTTGTCCTCGGACCGATACAGAGGCTCACCGCAGCGCTTGCAGGTGTAGACGCCCCCCTCAAAAAAGTCGTTGTAACGCCCCGAAAAGGGGGGTTCCGTGCCTTTCTCCACGATCACCCGATGTTCCTCGGGGGAAAGCTGCGTCCAGTCCTTGCCCATACCGTCCTCCAGTCTGTAAGCTATGCATTGTAATCAACATACCTGCGCATTCCTGCCCAGGTAAAGACATTCATCCAACACAGTGGGTTCCCCGTATAAGGGGGCAACACTATTGTATTGACCTGTAAGGAGGTATTTATGCGCAACCTGGATCGTGTTCCACACGCCACTTTTAAAACCCGAGTACGCGATGAGTCCGTGGAAGGCTCCAACCCGTTCCGCTGGGAAGAAAAGACCACCGACGACATCTTCGGCGGCAAAAAGGTTGTTGTGTTCTCGCTGCCGGGCGCCTTTACACCGACCTGCTCCTCCAATCACCTGCCCCGTTACGACGAGCTCTACGACGAGTTCAAGGCCCAGGGCGTGGACGAAGTGATCTGTGTGTCCGTGAACGACGCCTTCGTCATGTTCCAGTGGGGCAAGCAGCAGGGAAACAAGAACATTTTCCTCCTGCCGGACGGTAACGGCGAATTCACCCGGAAAATGGGCATGCTGGTCGACAAGTCAGATCTCGGCTTCGGCATGCGCTCCTGGCGTTATTCCATGCTGGTGGACGATGGCAAGATCGAGAAACTGTTCGTCGAGCCCGATTTTGGTGACCTGTGCCCCACAGATCCCTTCGAAGTCTCAGACGCCGACACCATGATGGCTTACCTCAAGGGCGTGGAGCCGGAAGGCCCCACCGAGCCGCGCAAGGCCTTCGAGGGCTAATAGCCAGAGCGCGAAACCTGCCGCAGATTAAAGGCCGGGCGCCTGCGCCCGGCCTTTTTTTTTGATTACAATAAGCACAATAAAAAGAGGACTTCGCCGCGATGAATAAATCAATCCCCACTCTTGCCCTCACCCTGACCGGCCTGCTGGCCCTGGGCGCCTGTAACCGGAGCGAGCCTCCCGCACCGAATGACCCCGCCGCAGCCCCGGTCGAGGCCGCCGTGCCGGCGGATGTGGAGTGGCGCCTGCATGGCGGCACGCGCGATGAGCAGCGCTTCAGTCCCCTGCGTGAAGTCAACGCCGGCAACGTCGAGCGCCTGGGTCTCTACTGGTACTTCGACTACCCCACCAGTCGCGGCCTGGAGGCCACACCCCTGGTGATTGACGGCGTGATCTACACCACGGGCTCCTGGAGCATGGTCTATGCCCACGATGCCCGCAGCGGCGAGCTGCTGTGGTTCCACGACCCTGAGGTGCCACGGGAATGGGCGGTGCACCTGTGCTGTGACGTGGTAAACCGTGGCGTCGCTTACAGGGATGGCAACCTGTTCTTCGGGACCCTGGACGGCCGTCTTGTGTCCCTGGATGCCAGCACGGGCGAGCAGCGCTGGGCAGTACAAACCACAGACCGCAGCCGCCCCTACTCCATCACCGGGGCGCCGCGGATCGTCAAGGACATGGTGGTTATCGGCAACGGTGGCAGCGAACTGGGTGTGCGGGGTTATGTCTCGGCCTACGACCTCGCCAGCGGCGAGATGCGCTGGCGCTTCTACACCGTGCCCGGTAATCCGGAAGACGGCTTTGAATCGCCCGCCATGGAGCGCGCTGCCGCGACCTGGGGTGGTGGCGAATGGTGGGAGATCGGCGGTGGCGGCACAGTCTGGGACTCCATGGTCTACGACCCCGAGCTGAACCTGCTGTACATCGGCGTTGGCAATGGCGCACCCTGGAACCGGCAGATTCGCAGCCCCGACGGCGGCGACAACCTGTACCTGTCATCCATCGTCGCCCTGAATCCCGATGACGGCAGCTATGTCTGGCACTACCAGACCACGCCGGGTGAGACCTGGGATTACACGGCTACCCAGCACATGATCCTGGTCGACCTGGAGTGGAACGGGAAAACCCGGCCCGTGATCGTGCAGGCGCCCAAGAACGGCTTCTTTTACGTGCTCAATCGCAAGACGGGTGAGCTGTTATCCGCCGAGCCTTACGCCACCGTGACCTGGGCGTCGCACGTCGATATGGAAACCGGCAGGCCGGTGGAAACCGGTGCCGCCCGCTACGTTGAGGGTGACTCGGGCCTGCACCTGCCTGGCCCGATTGGCGGCCACAACTGGCACCCGATGAGCTACAGCCCGGAGACCGGGCTGGTGTATATCCCCAAGCAGGATGTGCCCTGGGTTTATGCGGCCGACGAAGAGTTTGAGTATCGCGAGGGCTATTGGAACACGGGCACCGACAGCGGACCCGCGAGCCTGCCGGATGATCCTGAAGTTAAAGCGGCAGTTCTGGGCGCCGTCAACGGTGCAATCGTGGCCTGGGACCCTGTGGCGGCCCAGCCGCGCTGGGAGGTAAGCCTCGCAGGCCCCTGGAATGGCGGCATGCTGTCCACTGGCGGAAATTTGCTGTTCCAGGGCAACGCGGAGGGCGAGTTTGTGGCCTACCGCGCTGATACCGGTGAAGAATTGTGGTCCTTTGACGCCCAGACCGGCATCGTTGCGCCCCCGGTCACCTATCGCCTGGACGGTGAACAGTATGTCGCCGTTGTAGCTGGCTGGGGCGGCTCCCTGGCCCTGGTCGGCGGTGAGGCCCTGACCGCGGGTCCCATCCCCAATCGTAGCCGGCTACTGGTGTTCAAGCTGGACGGTAAAGAGGCCCTGCCACCCGCCACCCAACCGCAACTGGTGATTGATCCCCCTCCACTCGAGGGCACGGCGGAGCAGGTCGCCGACGGCAAGGCAACCTACCTCCAGTACTGTGTTTTCTGTCACGGAGATGGCGCTGTCAGCGGCGGTGCCACACCCGACCTGCGCGCCCTGACCCCGGAGAAGCACGCCCAGTGGGATGCGGTCGTACTCGGCGGTATGCATTGGCAGAACGGGATGGTTGGGTTTGGTGGCGAGTTGAGTAAGCAGGACTCGGAGAATATTCACCATTATGTGATTGAGCGGGCGCATCGGGCGGTGGCTGAGGCTGAGGGGGGCTAGGTTTTTTTTGGACCTGGCCGGGCCGGGGAGCTTTGATAGTCGCGCCGGGTGCGCGTTGGTGCCAAGCCTGCGGCTTGGTTATGACCTACTTTAAGTAGCGAGCTTTGCTCGCTATCCCTGCGGGACGCCTGCGGCGCTTAAAGCCCGCACCTGCGGTGCAGGGCTTTTCACATGGCAGCCCTGCGGGCTGCGTCTGGACGGGGGAGAGAATCACGCATCCTAAAAAACAAAACCCCTGCAGCTTTTGCTGCAGGGGTTTTCTTTTTTAGAAGCCTGGCGATGACCTACTCTCACATGGGGAGACCCCACACTACCATCGGCGATGCATCGTTTCACTACTGAGTTCGGAATGGAGTCAGGTGGTTCCAATGCTCTATTGTCGCCAGGCAAACTGGCTTGACGGGGTTGGGTCTCACGCACCTCAGTGCCGCCTACTCTCGTCAAATAAGTCGGTAAATCAAGCTGATTTGTCAGTTCAAACGCGCTGCTGCTCGGTACCTGACTTGCAGTACCACTTCTTCACAACTTCTGCGACTCGATCACAACACCCTGCTCTGCTCCTGCACCTCAACTGCGTGCAGCAGATCACTTGGATTATATGGTCAAGCCTCACGGGCAATTAGTACTGGTTAGCTCAACGCCTTACAGCGCTTCCACACCCAGCCTATCAACGTTGTAGTCTTCAACGGCCCTTCAGGGGACTTAAAGTCCCAGGGAGAACTTATCTTGGGAGGGGCTTCCCGCTTAGATGCTTTCAGCGGTTATCCTGTCCGAACATAGCTACCGGGCAATGCGTCTGGCGACACAACCCGAACACCAGAGGTTCGTCCACTCCGGTCCTCTCGTACTAGGAGCAGCTTCCCTCAATTCTCCAACGCCCACGGCAGATAGGGACCGAACTGTCTCACGACGTTCTAAACCCAGCTCGCGTACCACTTTAAATGGCGAACAGCCATACCCTTGGGACCGGCTTCAGCCCCAGGATGTGATGAGCCGACATCGAGGTGCCAAACACCGCCGTCGATGTGAACTCTTGGGCGGTATCAGCCTGTTATCCCCGGAGTACCTTTTATCCGTTGAGCGATGGCCCTTCCATTCAGAACCACCGGATCACTAAGACCTACTTTCGTACCTGCTCGTCTTGTCAGACTCGCAGTCAAGCGCGCTTGTGCCTTTACACTAACCTCATGATTTCCGACCATGATTAGCGCACCTTCGTGCTCCTCCGTTACTCTTTGGGAGGAGACCGCCCCAGTCAAACTACCCACCACACAATGTCCTCGACCCCGATCAGGGGCCTGAGTTAGAACCTCAACTTTACCAGGCTGGTATTTCAAGGACGGCTCCACAATGGCTAGCGCCACTGCTTCAAAGCCTCCCAGCTATCCTACACAAATAAAGTCAAAGTCCACTGTGAAGCTGTAGTAAAGGTTCACGGGGTCTTTCCGTCTAGCCGCGGGTACACTGCATCTTAACAGCGATTTCAATTTCACTGAGTCTCGGGTGGAGACAGTGTGGCCATCGTTACGCCATTCGTGCAGGTCGGAACTTACCCGACAAGGAATTTCGCTACCTTAGGACCGTTATAGTTACGGCCGCCGTTTACCGGGGCTTCGATCAAGAGCTTCGCATAAGCTAACCCCATCAATTAACCTTCCGGCACCGGGCAGGCGTCACACCCTATACGTCCACTTTCGTGTTTGCAGAGTGCTATGTTTTTAATAAACAGTCGCAGCCACCTGGTCACTTCGACCGGCCCAGGCTCAGGGAGCAAGTCCCATCACCCAAACCGGCGTACCTTCTCCCGAAGTTACGGTACCATTTTGCCTAGTTCCTTCACCCGAGTTCTCTCAAGCGCCTTGGTATTCTCTACCTGATCACCTGTGTCGGTTTACAGTACGGTTCCTTCATATCTGAAGCTTAGAGGCTTTTCTTGGAAGTTTGGCATCAACCACTTCGCGTTACCTTTCGATAACACTCGTCATCAGCTCTCGGCCTTGATCGCCCGGATTTACCTAAGCAACCAGCCTACAACCTTAAACAGGGACAACCAACGCCCTGATGGCCTAGCCTACTCCGTCCCCCCATCGCAATATGAAGAAGTACGGGAATATTAACCCGTTTCCCATCGACTACGGCTTTCGCCCTCGCCTTAGGGGCCGACTCACCCTGCGCCGATTAGCGTTGCGCAGGAAACCTTGATCTTCCGGCGGGGAGGTTTTTCACCCCCCTTATCGTTACTCATGTCAGCATTCGCACTTCTGATATGTCCAGCATGCCTCCCGGCACACCTTCAACCACTTACAGAACGCTCCTCTACCATGCGTGTACTTCCTTAAATCCACTCACCAGGGCTCAATCACCCTACCCCACGACTCAACGTTCGGGGGCGCTTGGTCGCCGGCTTCGCCGTCGACAAGCTCGCTGAATGAACTTAAGTGAAGTACACGCATCCGCAGCTTCGGTACACTATTTAGCCCCGTTACATCTTCCGCGCAGGCCGACTCGACTAGTGAGCTATTACGCTTTCTTTAAAGGATGGCTGCTTCTAAGCCAACCTCCTAGCTGTCTTCGCCTTCCCACATCGTTTCCCACTTAATAGTGTTTGGGGACCTTAGCTGGCGGTCTGGGTTGTTGCCCTCTCGACGACGGACGTTAGCACCCGCCGTCTGTCTGCCGTGATTGTACTCCTGGGTATTCGGAGTTTGCATGGGGTTGGTAAGTCGGGATGACCCCCTAGCCCAAACAGTGCTCTACCCCCCAGGGTAAGACACGACGCTCTACCTAAATAGATTTCGAGGAGAACCAGCTATCTCCGGGCTTGATTAGCCTTTCACTCCGATCCACAGCTCATCCCCTCATTTTTCAACATAAGTGGGTTCGAGCCTCCAGTCAGTGTTACCTAACCTTCACTCTGGCCATGGATAGATCGCCCGGTTTCGGGTCTATTGCCTGCAACTGAACGCCCTATTAAGACTCGGTTTCCCTACGCCTCCCCTATACGGTTAAGCTTGCTACAGACAATAAGTCGCTGACCCATTATACAAAAGGTACGCAGTCACCCCATCTTCAAACCATCTCTGCCTTGTTTTAGCGGTTGGTCATCGCTACGCGATGACAACCCTAAACAGGCCGATGGCAGCTTCTCCAGCCGAAATGGCTTGAAGATGGGGCTCCCACTGCTTGTACGCACACGGTTTCAGGTTCTATTTCACTCCCCTCTCCGGGGTTCTTTTCGCCTTTCCCTCACGGTACTGGTTCACTATCGGTCAGTCAGTAGTATTTAGCCTTGGAGGATGGTCCCCCCATCTTCAGTCAAGATATCTCGTGTCCCGACCTACTTGTCGCAAGCTCAGTACCACATCGAGGTTTTCGTGTACGGGGCTATCACCCTCTATCGCCGCACTTTCCAGAGCGTTCCACTAACCAAAATGCTATCACTTGCAGGCTCATCCCCGTTCGCTCGCCGCTACTGAGGGAATCTCAATTGATTTCTCTTCCTACGGGTACTTAGATGTTTCAGTTCCCCGCGTTCGCCTCTCTAACCTATGTATTCAGCTAGAGATACCTGGCTTGCACCAGGTGGGTTTCCCCATTCGGACATTCCCGGATCGAAGGTTGGTTGCCACCTCCCCGAGACTTTTCGCAGGCTCCTACGTCCTTCATCGCCTCTGACTGCCAAGGCATCCACCGTATGCGCTTAGTCACTTGACCATATAACCGAAGTCATCTGATCTCGCAGACTGTTCCCCGACCCCCTTAAGCATAGGTCGGGTACTTTGAGACAGGCACCGATCAAAGTGCCTGCCCGCCGGATGTTGTGACGCTTAAGTCACAGTGTTGTATTTACAACTCGTTTTGACAGCGGGGAATTGAAACCCGCCATCAAGAACTTCTTATCTATGGATCGCTCCTTCCACCACAACCCGTAGGTCATAGTCTCAGGTTACAATCCAAAGACTCAGCTTGATTTACCTTGTTAAAGAACTGTCCGGTCGTAAAAACCAGATTTAAAGACTCTTGTCCAAAAGCCCTTAAACCTGGATTTATTGATGCGTTGGATTCACCACCCGGGAAGGATGGTGGAGCTAAGCGGGATCGAACCGCTGACCTCCTGCGTGCAAGGCAGGCGCTCTCCCAGCTGAGCTATAGCCCCAGAAACGTACTTGCAGCAATCTCGATAACCTGCCAAGTAAACCAAATCGTTGCTAATCGAGGCGCAGTATCGCGACGCATAGCCTGCTATGCGAGTGATGCTGCAACGAAGAGTAGCGGCGATTTGGTAGGCCTGGGCAGATTTGAACTGCCGACCTCACCCTTATCAGGGGTGCGCTCTAACCAACTGAGCTACAGGCCTGCTGTAACTGGTCTGCGCTTGCTCTGGCCGCGTTGTTTTACTCGCTCAGTCGGTCATGTGCTTTCCAGCACACTCCCTCCATCACTCGCAAAACGCCTTGCCAGACCAACCGCATCCTGCGTTACAGCCCTTCGATTTACTTTGGCGTATCTCAAAGAGCTAACAGGACAAGCTCGGGATTAACGTCGCATCAACCGTACAAGACGAAGACAAATGTGTGAGCACTCATCAAGAAGTGTCACTATCGTTTAAGGAGGTGATCCAGCCCCAGGTTCCCCTAGGGCTACCTTGTTACGACTTCACCCCAGTCATGAATCACTCCGTGGTGATCGCCCTCCCGAAGGTTAGGCTAACCACTTCTGGAGCAACCCACTCCCATGGTGTGACGGGCGGTGTGTACAAGGCCCGGGAACGTATTCACCGTGACATTCTGATTCACGATTACTAGCGATTCCGACTTCACGGAGTCGAGTTGCAGACTCCGATCCGGACTACGAAACGTTTTGTGGGATTCGCTCCCCCTCGCGGGTTTGCTGCCCTCTGTGCGTTCCATTGTAGCACGTGTGTAGCCCAGGTCGTAAGGGCCATGATGACTTGACGTCGTCCCCACCTTCCTCCGGTTTGTCACCGGCAGTCTCCCTAGAGTTCCCGCCATTACGCGCTGGCAACTAAGGACAAGGGTTGCGCTCGTTACGGGACTTAACCCAACATCTCACGACACGAGCTGACGACAGCCATGCAGCACCTGTCACAGAGCTCCCGAAGGCACCAATCCATCTCTGGAAAGTTCTCTGGATGTCAAGACCTGGTAAGGTTCTTCGCGTTGCATCGAATTAAACCACATGCTCCACCGCTTGTGCGGGCCCCCGTCAATTCATTTGAGTTTTAACCTTGCGGCCGTACTCCCCAGGCGGTCTACTTAGTGCGTTAGCTGCGCCACCAAGGACTCAAGTTCCCCAACGGCTAGTAGACATCGTTTACGGCGTGGACTACCAGGGTATCTAATCCTGTTTGCTCCCCACGCTTTCGCACCTCAGCGTCAGTATCGAGCCAGGAGGCCGCCTTCGCCACCGGTATTCCTCCACATATCTACGCATTTCACCGCTACACGTGGAATTCTACCTCCCTCTCTCGTACTCTAGTCGGCCAGTATCGGGTGCAATTCCCAGGTTGAGCCCGGGGCTTTCACATCCGACTTAACAAACCGCCTACGCGCGCTTTACGCCCAGTAATTCCGATTAACGCTCGCACCCTCCGTATTACCGCGGCTGCTGGCACGGAGTTAGCCGGTGCTTCTTCTCATGGTAATGTCAGGGCTGTTGCGTATTAGGCAACAGCTTTTCTTCCCAAGTGAAAGTGCTTTACAACCCTAAGGCCTTCTTCACACACGCGGCATGGCTGCGTCAGGGTTGCCCCCATTGCGCAATATTCCCCACTGCTGCCTCCCGTAGGAGTCCGGGCCGTGTCTCAGTCCCGGTGTGGCTGATCATCCTCTCAGACCAGCTATGGATCGTCGCCTTGGTGAGCCTTTACCTCACCAACAAGCTAATCCAACGCAGGCTCATCCGATAGCGCGAGGTCCGAAGATCCCCCGCTTTCCCCCGTAGGGCGTATGCGGTATTAGCTCGAGTTTCCCCGAGTTGTCCCCCACTACCAGGTAGATTCCTACGCGTTACTCACCCGTCCGCCGCTCTACTCACACCCGAAGGTGCTTTCGCGCTCGACTTGCATGTGTTAGGCCTGCCGCCAGCGTTCAATCTGAGCCATGATCAAACTCTTCAGTTTAATCTTTATCCTCTATCCCGAAGGATTAAGAGGGGTCATTTACGTGGTTACCCCACGGCAACAACCAAATCTCGGCTCAGACACTCGAAAATCAAGAATTCGTAATGAATCAATGAGTCACTTGTGTCTGATAATAGTCGTGACTACTACCTCAACAAGTGCCCACACATCTGTCTTCGTCTTCTTGTTAAACAACACCCTGGCCGCCGGGACTCAGGGAGATCGGTGAGGGTTTCTGGCGTGCCAGCTAAGGCCTGCCCCCTGACCGAGGATGCGCATTATACGGATAGCCTCTGCCGCCGCAAGCGCTTTCGATAAATATTTTGCAGATTTCTTACCGTTCGCGGTAGAGGCCAGAAACCTCCGCCGCCACACCCTCAGGTGCGGGCAGCATTGTACGTATTCCGCCCCCCACTGCAATGCCCCGAGGCAAAAAAACAGACGCTGACGCCGACCGCGCCAAGGCGGTGTATAAAGGGACTATAGACTACCGCCAGCGTGATGCCAGGCGTTGGTAGCAGGAACCCGGGCGCAACCCTTATCGCGGCTTTGCCTCACCGCGACGCAGCTTGCGTAACAACAACACCGGTCCGGAGCCGGCGTACAGCAGAAACGCCAGCAACAGGATCAGCGGCGGGTCCAGGGTCACCAATCCGAAGGCCAGGACCACGAGGATGATCACCACAAAAGGCACACGCCCGCGGAAGTCCACATCCTTGAAGCTGTAGTAAGGAAAATTCGCGATCATCAGAAAGCCCACGGCGGCGGTCAACAGCGCCACCACCACCGCGACCTCCGAGGGCAGGGCCTCGCCCACCCAGCCGAGGTCGTGACACACCCACACGGTGCTGGCGATAATCGCTGCCGCCGCCGGACTGGCCAGGCCAGTGAAGTAGTTCTTGTCCGCGGTTTCCGCGGCGGTGTTGAAACGCGCCAGGCGCAGGGCGGCGCAGGCCACGTAGATGAAAGCCGCACTCCAGCCGAATTTACCCAGGTCTCCCAACGCCCAGCTGAACATCACCAGCGCCGGCGCCACACCGAAGGACACCATATCCGCGAGGCTATCGTACTCGGCACCGAACTTGCTGGAGGTATTGGTGAGGCGCGCAATGCGCCCGTCGAGGCCATCAAAGATCCCGGCAAAGAAAATCGCGATCGCGGCGCTCTCGAAATCGCCACGCATCGCCGCGATCACCGCGTAAAAGCCGGCGAACAGCGCCCCGGTCGTAAACAGGTTGGGCAGCAGGTAAATCCCCTGGCGGCGAACGGTGCGCCCGTTCTCCGAGACCTCCTCCTCGTGTTCATCAACGAGGAGGTCCAGGGAGGGCGTGACACTGGTGGGCGGCTCCGCGCCCGCATCGGGCTTGTCAGGTTGCTCGGGATTCATGGCGATTCCGTTAGGCTGTCAACCGCCAGTGTATCAAACTGGCCGGGCAAAGGTGCTGGCCGCCACATCCCAGAGTGAGCGCACCAGTGGATCCTCCAGCGACTTTTTCGGCGCGCACAGACCAATGCCCAGCGGCGGTAGCGGCCGCCATGTCGGCAGGGGGCTGACCCGCCCCGCGAGTCCGCCGGTGGCGATCACCAGTTCCGGAGCAATCCCCACCCCCAGTCCCAGCCCCACCATCGCCACGATAGCCTCGTGACCGGCGACCTGGGCGTAAATCCGCGGCGTAATCCCCTGTTCTGCGAACCAGGCGTCGAGCATCTCCCGGGTGACGCCCCGCTCGGGCACGATAAAAGGCAGGGATTCCCAGGGAAAGTCCCGCGCGGAGGGGTCGCCCGACAGGACCTGCCTACGCACGCTGCAGTCGGCACCGGGCATGCAGAACATCACCGGGCTCTCCTGCAGGGGCAGGAATGCCAGCCGCCGGGGCAGGCGCTCGGGCCGGCCGGCCACCGCCACATCGTGGTGGCCCGCCAGCAGCTTGTCGATCCCGTCCGCAGGGTCGCCTGTATGCAGCTGAATCTCGACCCCCGGCTGGGCCGCGCGGAATGCTTCCAGCACGGGCGCCAGTACGCTGTAACTCGCGGTGACGGAACAGTAGAGGCTGACCTCACCCGCCAGGGCCGGGCCGCCACCAAGATGGCGTCGCATCTGCTGCCACTCGTCAACCGTGCGCCGCGCATAGGCGCGGAACTCGCGCCCCGCAACGGTCAACCTGACCTGGCGCTTGTCACGTTCCAGCAGACGACAGCCGATCCCCTCTTCCAGCCGCTGTACGCTGCGGCTGACGGCACTCACGCTCAGGTGCAGTTGCTCGCTACTGCGGCTGAAGTTCAGGGTGTCCGCCACGGACAGGAAGATCTGTAACTCGCGCGTATCCACAATCGTGTCGCCGCCTCATCCCGGTCGCCGCTATCATCTCATTTTACGCAATACAGTATTCTTTATATAGCGTTTTACGCAAATCACAAATCGGCGTATCGTGCCCATCCTGAATCACTACCCCAAGCAATCGATACCGAGGAGCCCCCCATGGGACAAAATTTCTTCAACCGCCTGCCCCTGCGCCTGCAGCTACGCGAGCTGGGCAAGTGCCGCTTTATGGACCGTTCCGAATTCGCCGATGGCGTGGAAGCGCTGCGCGGCAAGAAGCTGGTGATCGTCGGCTGTGGCGCCCAGGGCCTGAACCAGGGCCTGAACCTGCGGGACAGCGGCCTGGACGTGTCCTACGCACTGCGCGATGCCGCGATCAAGGAGCAGCGCCAGTCATGGAAGAACGCCAGCGAGAACGGTTTCCCGGTCGGTAGCTACGAAGAGCTCATCCCGCAGGCAGACCTGGTGCTCAACCTGACGCCCGACAAGCAGCACACCTCCGTGGTCAAGCAGGTGATGCCCCTGATGAAGCAGAATGCCTGCCTGGCCTACTCCCACGGCTTCAATATCGTCGAGGAAGGCATGCAGATCCGCGAGGACATCACCGTGATCATGGTCGCCCCCAAGTGCCCCGGTACCGAGGTGCGCGAGGAGTACAAGCGCGGCTTCGGGGTACCCACCCTGATCGCGGTACATACCGAGAACGACCCGCGGGGCGAGGGCCTGGAACTGGCCAAGGCCTACGCCGCCGGCACCGGCGGACATCGGGCCGGGGTCCTGCAGTCCTCGTTTATCGCCGAGGTCAAATCCGACCTCATGGGCGAGCAGACTATTCTCTGCGGCATGCTGCAGACCGGCTCCATCCTCTGCTTCGACAAAATGGTCGAGAAGGGCATTGATGCCGGCTACGCCTCCAGGCTGATCCAGTACGGCTGGGAGACCGTGACCGAAGGACTCAAGCACGGCGGCATCACCAACATGATGGACCGGCTATCCAACCCCGCCAAGATTCGTGCCTTCCATCTCGCCGAGGAACTCAAGGAAATCATGCGCCCGCTGTATGAGAAGCACCAGGACGACATCATGACCGGTGAGTTCTCGCGCACCATGATGGAAGACTGGGCCAACGACGACGCCAACCTGCTCAAGTGGCGCGCCGCCACCGCGGAGACCGCCTTCGAGAAGTCTGAGAATACCGCTACCGACATCAGCGAACAGGAGTTCTACGATCACGGCGTGCTGATGATCGCCATGGTCAAGGCGGGCGTTGAGCTGGCCTTTGAGACCATGGTGTCCGCGGGCATCATCGACGAATCGGCCTACTACGAGTCCCTGCACGAGACACCGCTGATCGCCAACACCATCGCGCGCAAGAAACTGTACGAGATGAACGTGGTGATCTCAGACACCGCGGAATACGGCTGCTACCTGTTTGATCACGCCTGTCGCCCCCTGCTCGCCGACTTTATGTCAGGCATTGAAACTGACGTGATTGGCAAGGGCATCGCCGGCGACAACAGCGTCGACAACCAGGAGCTGATTGCGGTCAACGAGGCCATTCGCAGTCACCCGGTGGAAGTCGTCGGCCGCAGACTGCGTGGCTACATGACCGCCATGAAGCGCATTCGCTAAACGTCACATCACCATCGCACAGGGCCCGCCAGGGCCCTGCATTTTTTGCCCATGGAAGTGCCGGGCCGCACAGATGGTCAATCGCGAGTGGGAGGAGAGCCTGCCCCGCTTTATCGGGCAAGCCGCGGTCCGACGATTCGGCAGCGATCCATGCCACAATGTCCACAACCCCATCAAGGACCACAGCATCCCATGCGCACGCTTCTCGGCAACACACTTCTCCTGATCAGCCTGGCCTTTACCGGCGCCTGCACCGGCGTACCCGAGGACATCGAGCCGGTGGAGAATTTCGACGTCTCCCGCTATCTCGGCACCTGGTACGAAATCGCCCGCCTGGACCATGTGTTCGAGGAGGGCCTGAGTCATGTCACCGCCAGCTACGCCCTGAACGACGATGGCAGCGTGCAGGTCGTCAACCGCGGCTACGCCGTGGAGGAAGGTGAGTGGGACGAGGCCGTGGGCACGGCGCGGTTCGTGGAACGCCCTGAGCTCGGACACCTGAAAGTCTCCTTCTTTGGCCCCTTCTACGCTTCCTATGTGGTGTTTGCGCTACCGGGGGACAACTACCAGCAGGCCTACGTGACGGGCTACAACCGGGACTACCTGTGGCTGCTGTCGCGCACGCCGATAGTCTCCGCCGCAGCGAAGGCGGACTTCGAGGCTCGCGCCAGAGACCTGGGCTTCGACACCGGGGAGCTGGTCTGGGTATCCCAGGATAACCCACCCACCGATAAGCCCTGACTTTTGGGGTATTGATCCCGCTTCGGGTATCCTCTGCGCTTCACCCAAGCACGACGGAGACATCATGCCCAGGTTCAGATTGCACCTACCTACCGCCGCCGCCCTGGCCCTCACCCTGTCGCTGCCGCAGGCCTTGGCCGATGATATCGAACAGCGCGCGCTGGAACTTGCGCGGCAAAACCTGCTGGTGGATACCCACATCGATGTGCCCTACCGCCTGCACCGCGAATGGGAGGATGTCACCGGGACGACCGAGGAGGGTGACTTCGATTATCCCCGCGCCAAGGCGGGTGGCCTTAACCTCCCCTTTATGTCGATCTATACGCCCGCCAGCAGCGAGCACGACGGCAGCGCCTACGACCTCGCCAACACCCTGATCGACCAGGTGGAAGCGCTGGTGGCCCGGGCGCCGGACAAATTCACCATGGTGACCTCCACCGCGGAGGCCCAGGCGGCCTTCGAGGCGGGCAAGCTTGGGCTGGCCCTGGGCATGGAGAACGGGGCGCCGATTGCCGGCGACCTGGACCGGCTGCGGCATTTCTACAACCGCGGCATTCGCTACGTGACCCTGGCCCACTCGGAATCCAACCACATCAGCGATTCCTCCTATGACGATGTCAGGCTGTGGCAGGGCCTGAGCCCCTTCGGCGCCGAGGTGGTCGCGGAAATGAACCGGCTCGGTATCATGGTGGACATCTCCCACCTGTCAGATGCGGCGGCGGCCGAGGTGCTTCAGGTCAGCGAGGCCCCGGTCATCGCATCCCACTCATCCCTGCGCGCGCTGGTGCCGGACTTTGAGCGCAATATGGATGACACCACCCTGCGCGCCCTGGCGGAGAACGGCGGCGTGATCATGATCAACTTCGGCTCCAGCTTCGTGACCCCCGAGGCCAACGCCCATCGCAACAAGTTCCGCCCCGCGGCAGCGGCAGTCGCCGAACGCGCACCCGCGGGCGACCCGGAGGCATTCCGCGAGGCTTACTACAGCAAGCACCCCTACCCCTTTGCCGACGTGACCGACGTCGCCGACCATATTGACCACGTGGTTCAGGTGGCGGGCGTGGACTACGTCGGCCTCGGCTCGGACTACGACGGCGTGGGGCCCACCCTGCCCACCGGGCTCAAGGACGTCTCGACCTACCCCAACCTGGTGGCCGAGCTGCTGCGCCGAGACTACAGCGAGGAAGATATTATCAAGATCCTGGGGGGCAACCTGATGCGCGTCTGGCGCGAGGTGGAAGCCCGGGCGGGCTAGTCCGGGCGCTCTGCAAGCAGCCCCGGGGTTACCTGGCGGCCCAGCAGGCGCAGAATGCCATAGAGTCCAAGGGCGGAGATCAGCAGGCAGGGCAGTAGCGGCACGCCCAGGCTGACCGGGACAATGCAGCCCCCCAGGGCAACCAGGCCAACCAGCAGCGCATAGGGCAGCTGGGTGCGTACGTGGGCAATATGGTCGCAGCCCGATGAGGCGGACGACAGCACCGTGGTGTCGGAAATGGGCGAGCAGTGATCGCCCCAGACCGCCCCCGACAGCACGCTGGCAATGGTCGCGTACACCAGGGGCATATCCGCCGGCGCCACACCGCCACCGGGCAATTGCACCGCACTCCAGGCAACCGGCAATACCAGCGGCAGGAGGATGGCCATCACCCCCCAGGAGGAGCCGGTGCCAAAGGCGGTAATGCCCGCCAGCACAAAGGTGACCGCGGGGATCCAGGCCGAAGTCAGGTAGTCATCCCCCAGGCGCACCAGGTAATCAGCCGCTCCCAGATCCTCGATCACGCCGCCGAGGGTCCACGCCAGCACCAGCACTACCAGCGGCCCTACCATGATCGACACGCCCTCGGTCCAGGCCTCCACCACCGCCTCCAGTTTCAGGATGCGCTGTACCAGCGCCAGCAGGCCCGCGGTCGCCGCCCCCAGGAAGGTGCTCCACAGCAGGGCCTGGTAGATGTCCGCCGAGTCCATGATCTCCCAGACCGTGTCACCCTCACCGCTGCGGTACAGGGCCACCACGCAGGTCAACAGCAGCACCAGGATCGGCACCACCGCATTGAATGCGCGCTGCGGCGTGCCCTCCGGCACCTCGATATTCATACTCGCCTGGGTCGCGCTCTGCAGCGGCGGCTCCCCGTTCTCGCAGCGCTGCTCGGCGCGGTACATGGGACCGAAATCCCGCCCGGTGACCCCGACCAGAAAGACAAACACAATCGCCAGGATGGGATAAAAGCTGTAGGGGATGGCGTGCAGCAGCAGGCTGACAGGGCTCTCCTGCAGGCCGCCCAGCCCCTCGGCAGCCTTCTGAATGAGCCCCAGTTCGTAGCCCACCCAGGTGGTGAATACCGCGATGCAGACCACCGGCGCGGCGGTACTGTCGACGATATAGGCAAGCTTCTCCCGGGAGATGCGCAGGCGGTCGGTCACCGGACGCACGGTATTGCCCACCACCAGGGTGTTGGTGTAATCGTCAAAGAAAATAATCAATCCGACCAGCCACACCGACAGCTGGCCACGGCGCCGGGAGTGCGCCCAGCGGATTACCCGGTTGACCACGCCCTGCATCCCGCCGCTGCGGGCCATGATCCCGACCATGCCGCCGATCATGCCCGTGAACATCAGGATCGACATGTAGTCGCGGTCCACCATGACATCGAGCACCCGGACATGGAACACATCCAGCAGCGCACGAAAAATATCGCCGGGCGAGGTACCGTAGAGAATGATCACGCCCACCCAGACACCGACAATCAAGGCCGGGATTACGGCGCGGAATACCAGGGCGAGAATAATCGCGGTGACCGCAGGCAGGACCGATAGCCAGTCGGCGTGCGTCGATTCAGGGCCCGTTGCCGCCGCGGCTGGCGCAATACCGGTGACCAGGCCGAGGGCGACAAGCATCGCCAGCGGCAGCAGCATTCCCCACAGGCCAGACCTGCCCGCCGCCCGGCGCTTCAAGCGCGCTTCTCCTGCCCGTTTGCGATCATCCCCCGAGCATACTCCCGCCACCGTTTGTGCGCAAAAGCCCCTACACATTTCCCGGGGCCTGTGCTGTACTCCCCGGCAAAAATAAGCAGGAGCGCATGACCATGAGTATCAACGTGACCCCCTCGGGGCAGGCCTGCGGCGCGAGCCTGACCGGGGTCGACCTCAGCCAGCCTCTGAGCGAAGCCACGATCGCGGAAATCCGCGCCGCCTGGATGGCACACAAGGTCCTGGCCTTTCCGGACCAGGATTTGGACGATGACGACCTCGAGCGTTTCAGCCAGTATTTTGGGCCTTTTGGTGACGACCCGTTTATCGCGCCGATACCCGATCGCGAACACGTGATCGCCATTCAGCGCCGCGCGGATGAGCAGGCGCCACTGTTTGCCGAAAACTGGCACACCGACTGGAGCTTCCAGCGCACGCCCCCGGCTGGTACCTGCCTCTACGGCATTACCATCCCCCCGGTGGGCGGGGACACCCTGTTCGTCAACCAGCAACTCGCGCTAGCGCAGATGCCATCGGACCTACGCAACAGGATTGAGGGCCGCACGGCCATCCACTCCGCCCGGGGCGGCTATGCCCCCGACGGCATGTATGGCGAAAAGGATCGTGCCTCGGATCGCAGCATGGATATCCGCCCCGACGCCGCGGCCATGGCCACGCAGGCGCACCCGCTGATCCGTCGCCACCGGGAGACCGGGGAGGAAATGCTGTACGGCTGCCTCGGCTACATCATCGGCATCGCCGATATGCCCGAGGAGGAAGCAATGGGCCTGCTGGTAGAACTCTACGAATGGCAGACCCGGGAAGCATTCCAGTACCGCCATCGCTGGGCACCGAACATGCTGCTGATGTGGGACAACCGCGCCGTGCTGCACTGTGCCACCGGCGGCTACGAGGGGCACGACCGGCTGCTGCACCGCACCACGATCGCCGACGCGGCCTGACCAGGCCGCATCCGGAAACAACCCCGCTCCACTGCAGCCACCCCCGTAGGGCCGAATTTATTCGGCCGGACCCGCGCACAAATTCAGGGCTGAGGCCGAATAAATTCGGCCCTACACAAATCACGTGCATCTACGGGCAGGCGCCGGTCGGGGACGCCGGCAGAGGTCGCTTTCAGCGCAGGTCCGGATAGGGGGTCTCGCCGCCGCCTGCGATCCAGCGGTCCAGCTCCTGCTCCAGCACCGGCAGCGGCACCGAGCGCAGGCCGAGAATCACGTCGTGGAAGTAGCGCTGGTCAAAGTCCGTGCCCAGGACTTCCTCGGCCTCCGCGCGCTTGCGGCGGATCAGGATTTCCCCGAGCTTGTAGGCCAGCGCCTGCGCGGGCCAGGAGATATAGCGGTCGATCTCGGTGGTCACTTCGTGCTCGGACAGGGCCGTGTGCTCCCGCAGGTAGGCCTGGGCCCGTTCGCGGCTCCAGCCAAAGTGATGCACTCCGGTATCGATCACCAGGCGGCAGGCACGCCACATTTCGTAGGAAAGGCGGCCGAAGTCCTCGTAGGGTGTCTCGTAGACCCCCATCAGGGTACCCAGCCACTCGGTGTACAGGCCCCAGCCCTCACCGTAGCCGGAGAAATAATTGTCACGGCGGAACTGGGGCACCTGCCCCGGCGCTTCCTTGGCGATGGCCGCCTGCAGGGCATGCCCCGGCGCGCATTCATGCAGGGTCAACGCGGTCATGTTGAACAGCGGCCGTGACGGCAGGTCGTGGGTATTGAACAGGCAGCTATCCAGGCCGCCGCGACCACTGGTATAGAAGGGTGCGATCGAGTCCGGCACCGGCAGGATGGTGAATCGGCGCCGGGGCAGGAAACCCAGAGTCTCACCGAGCTTGCCATCCACCCGCTTGGCCACATAGGCGGCGTAGGAGATCAGTTCACGGCCCGTCTTGGCGTAAAAGCGCGGATCCTCCCTCAGGAAGGCAAGAAAGGCCTCAAAATCGCCCTCGAAGCCGGTGCGCTCGATTGTCGCCTCCATTTCGGCACGAATCCGCGCGACCTCCGCCAGCCCCTGCTGGTGAATCGCCTCCGGACTCAGGTCCAGGGTGGTAAACCCACGAATCTGCGCGCGGTAGTAGGCCTCGCCATCGGGCAGCTCGCGGGCCGCGAGGGTCTCACGCGCCTGCGGCATATACTCTTCCCGGAAGAAGGTCAGGAGCTCGCTGTAAGCCGGCACTACCGCCGCCTCGATTGCCTGCGCCGCGGCCTCCCGCAGCGCCGCCTGCTCTTTGGCCGGGATCGCCATAGGCATGTCGGCAAGCGGCGTCCAGAAGGGGTTGTCGCTGCCGCTCAGCAGATAGGGCTCCATCGACTTGTCACGCCCCGCGAGGGTCACCCGCGGTACGCTGAAGCCACGCGCCAGGCCAGCCCGCATATTGGCGGTGTGATCGGCAAAGAAACGCGGGAGATCTTCCAGGCGGCTGATATAGCGACGGTAGGCATCCGCATCCTCGAATCCGCCCAGGCGGGGGTAGAGGCCGGTCCAGAAAAAGCTGTCCGAGTTAAAGGGTGCCTCGTAGGCTTTAAAACGCACTTCATCGGCAAGCGTGGTCACAATCTGGCGGAACACGTCGGCATTGATTTTCGCCTCGTGACTGAGCGCTTCCCGGGGAATCTCGTCCAGTTCCTTCAGGGCGGCCTCCCAGTAGGCCAGTTGCGCCGCGCGGGCCCGCGCATCGACCTCCGCCAGGCGCTCACCCGGCTGCCACTCCCCGGCCTCATCCTGCACCTTGCCGTGCCAGCCCTGCCGCCAGGCATACTCCCGCTCATACAGCGCCTGCAGGCGCTCGTCGGCGCTGTTGTCGGCAGACAGCCCGGGGGCCAATAGCACCAGCATCAGCACACTGGCAAGGGCGGTAACGCGGAACAAAGCGGTCGGCATGGCAGGCTGTCTCCGGGGCGCTCGCGGCGCAAAGTCCCTGATCATAGCCAGCACCCGGGGTGACAACAAGCGACACGTTTGCTGGCAGCTCCCTCGACGATACGCACCGCCGTGGTGCGCAATTGATCGCCTGGCGCAAGGTGCGCACATTTTGGCACCACTCCGATGCATCACTTGTTACTTCGTGTAACATCGCGGTGCAACGCCTATAAATGACAAAATAATGTCTTTTATTTCAATAAGATAAAATATTCACTCCGGGCGATTAAACCATTGCTTTTCTACCTGCGTATGGGAATATAGGTAACACATCGCAAGCAAGCGGTAGCAACCTGAACACCAACACGACACCGACGAGGTAACAACCATGAAGCACCTGCTAGCTATTCCAGCCCTTCTCTTCGCAAGCCACACTTTCGCCGAGTGCCCCGCTACTCTGCCCCAGAGCCAGCCCGTGATTCCCGATGGCGCCACCGTCAGTCACGAAGTCATGTACGAGGCACAGGAAGCCGTGCGCGAATACGTCGAGACCATCGAGCAGTACCTGGAGTGCCGCGCCGGCGTGCATCCGCTGCAGAACGCCCGTTATGTGTACCTGGCTGAAACCGTTGCCGACGCCTACAACGCCGAGCTGAACGAGTTCCGCGCCCGGGACAACATGGTCGCCACCAACTGATACTCCCCCCCATCCCGCTCCAGGACCGCGATAAGCATAAACAAGCGGCCTGCAGCCCCTCCCTGCAAATCACACCATGACTTACCGGCGGCGACTGCTGCCGGCAGGGTCTTTCAAAAATGCGGATTTTGTCTTCTCTCGCCCTTGCCGACAGGTGTCAACATCACCTAGGATGACCTTAGCTGTGCACTGATCCTCACTATGGCGCAGCAAAACCTATAAAAAAGATAAAGAGGAAGGACTATGTCTGCTCTGTCTCAGCGGGCGCCGCTCGTGGCCGCCGTCGCACTCGCCATTACTGCTTCCAACACCCAGGCCCAGATGCTGGAAGAAGTGATCGTTACCGCGCAGAAGCGCGCCGAAAGTCTGCAGGACGTGCCGATCTCCGTATCCGCGGTGCAGGGGGAGAAACTCGCCGAGGCGGGCATACCCAACATGGCGGCCCTGGCTGACTATGTGCCCAATCTGCACATCGCCTCCGCGTCGGTGAACACCAATATCTATATGCGCGGGGTCGGTTCGGGTAACAACCAGGGCTTCGAACAGTCGGTGGGCATGTACGTCGATGGCATCTACATGGGCCGAGGTCGCCAGTACCGCTCCGGCTTCCTCGATATCCAGCGGGTAGAAGTGCTGCGGGGCCCCCAGGGCACGCTGTTCGGCAAGAACACGGTGGCGGGGGCCGTAAATATTATTTCCCGCTCGCCCAACCCGGGCGAGGAGTTTACCGGCGATATATCGGCGGCGCTCGAGTCCCACGACGGCCAGGTCTACGAAGGCGGCATTGAGGGCTCACTTACGGATTCACTCGCTGCTCGTCTGGCATTCAAGCACCGCAAGACCGACGGCTATACCCACAACGACTTCCTGGACAAGCCCGAGGGCCAGATCGATGAGACCGGGATGCGCCTGACGGTTGTCTGGCAACCTACAGACACCCTGGATATCAACTTCAAGTACAGCAACATGGACTTCGAGCGCATCGGCGCGCCCTCCTCCACCGAGTTGTACCTGGATCCTGCCAGCCGGGACGAACTGTTTCCCAATCGCTCGGCATTTGCCAGCATCGGTTATTCCCTGACTGACACGTTCTATCCGGAGATCTCAGAACAGCGCGACCGCGAATACACCGTGTTCAAGGATAACGGCTACGGCCAGAGCCTGTCTGACGGCATTGGCATCGGCATCAACCCCGACTCCAATGACGAGGAGTACGACAACTTCGTTCTCGATGTGGACTGGGACGTCGGCGGCGGCACCATTACCTCCATTACCGGCTGGTCCGAGTACCAGTACATTGATGGCGTGGACGTGGACTGGCTGCCGCTGCAGTTTATTCACCGGGATGACGACCAGACCTTCGAGCAGTTCAGCCAGGAGTTCCGTTTTGCGAGCCCGGGTGGCGAATTCTTCGACTACGTCGCCGGTGTTTACTATGAAACCAACGAACTGGAGTTTGACCGGCGGGTAACCATTGACACCAATGTCGACGGTCTGGTGCCTGCCCTGCTGGGAGTGAACAGCCTGTTCCCACTGCTCACCGGGGGCGCCTATACCGCCAACCAGATCGCGCGTAACCATTATTACAATCTGGAATCCGACTCCTACGCGGTCTTCGGTCAGGGTACCTTTAACCTCAGCGACACTCTCCGGCTGACTCTGGGTCTGCGCTACACCGAGGAAGACAAGGAGGTAATCAGCTCACAGTTCCTGAGCGACGATCTCACCGGCATCGACAACCCCTCGGACAACTTCTTC
Organism: Sediminihaliea sp.; assembly: GCA_965222335.1. Lineage (GTDB taxonomy): Bacteria > Pseudomonadota > Gammaproteobacteria > Pseudomonadales > Halieaceae. The sequence goes on from OZ244944.1 coordinate 1,158,776, forward strand.
CTCGGTTTGATTGAAGCCACCAACTTCAACACCTACCGCTACGATTTCGCCGAGGATCGCAGTACCGACAAGTGGATTCCCTCGGTCAACGTACAGTGGGACGTGACCGGCGACAGCATGCTCTACGCCAGTTTTTCCCAGGGCTTCAAGAGCGGCGGCTTTACTGCGGCGGATGATCAGGCCCCTGGACAGCTGGACACTGCCACCTTCCCCTGTGTTCCGGGCCAGCCGATTGAGGCCTGCTATGACCCGACCGTGCCCAACGATGAATTTGAGTTTGAGGACGAGGAGGTGGATGCCTTCGAAATCGGCGGTAAGCACACGCTGCTGGGCGGCGGTATGACCCTCAACTGGGCCGCGTTCTACACCCTGTACGACAACCTGCAGACCTCGATCTTCAAGGGCGTCGGCTTCGGTGTGACCAACGCGGGTAAATCCGAGGTGCAGGGCATCGAGGTGGATATGATGTGGCAGGCGACCGACAACCTGCGCATCGGCGCCAACGCGGCGTGGCTGGATGCCACCTACGATGAGTTTGAGAACGGCCCCTGTACCGCAATCCAGCTCGATGTGGACCCGCTCTGCGGCACCCCGGAAGGTTTTACCGACAATGACCTCTCCGGCGAAAAGACCCTGTATGCCTCTGACTGGAGCGCCTCGGCCTTCTTCGACTACTCGGTCCTGCTGGGCAACGGTAATGACCTGTTCTTCGGCGGTGAAGCAAACTACCGGGACGAGTTCAATTCCGCCGGCGACAACGACCCCCTGGACGTCATCGACGCCTACACCAAGGTCAACCTGAGGGCCGGCCTGCGCAGTGAAAGCTGGGAATTCATGGTGTACAGCCGCAACATCTTCGACGAGGAGGCCTTCGCCCAGAGCTTCGACACCCCGGTGCTGGCAGGCTCGCACACCAAGTTCATCGAGGAAGGCCGCATCTACGGCGCCAAGCTCAAGTACATGTTCTGACGCCGCACCTCGAAACGAACCCCAAGGGAGCCCAGGCTCCCTTTTTTTATGTACAGCATATTCCGGGCCGCGCAGGCCCGGCCACGTAGAAAAAGGGGTCAGACCCCTTTTCTTTTCTTTTTCTGTGAACCTGTAACCTGCCACCCTCGAAAAAGGGGTCTGACCCCTTTTTTGAGGGCACAAAAAAGCCCGCGTCGAGGCGCGGGCTTGATCGTGTTCGGCAGGGTCTACTGGCTGCCGGCGTTGCCGTCGAGGACCAGTTCCACGCGGCGGTTCTGGGACCGGCCTTCCGGTGTGCTGTTATCCGCGATCGGGCGGGTCTCGCCGTAGCCAGCGGAGGTGATTTGGGCAGGGCTTACGCCATGCTTGTCGATCATCATCTGGCGCACCGCGGCGGCGCGACGCTCGGACAGCCACTGGTTGTAGGTATCCTCGCCTGTGCTGTCCGCGTGACCCTCAACACTGGCGACCACGCCCGGGTTTTCCGCCAGGAATGCCGCGGCGCGGGCAATCTCGCTATCGAAGTCGCTGGTGATACGGGAAGAGTTATGGGCGAACTGTACATTCAGCTCCACGCCGACCCGGTTCTCACCCATGTCACGGTAGCGATTGTTGCCGGCCACCAGGCTGGCAAACAGCTCCTCGGTGTCCACCGCTGTCGGGGGCGGGGGCTCCGGCGGGCAAAGCGCCTTGTCGTTCTCGTCTTCACCGCGGGAGAGGTCCAGGTCCAGCTTGGCGATCTCGTCGTCGTTGAGTCCGTCCATGCTGAGGGCGTCAAGCAGCAGGCCAGAGTTGGCCAGAGTCCGCGCCTTTGCCGCCAGCAGGTTGGTCTGCGCCGTGGCGTAGGCCCGCTGGGTGTCAAAGTACTCGTTCTGGGCGTCCAACAGGTCGAGCAGGGTGCGCTGGCCAATATCGAACTGGTCCTGATAGGCCTTTCGAGTCTTGTCCTGGGACAGCTTGTTGCGCTCCAGATACACCACCTGCTGCTCCAGGGCGCGAATGTCGTTAAAAGCGATCATGGTATTCTGGCGCACGTTCAGGCAGGCCTGCTTACGCTGCTCGATCGCGGCGTTGTAGCGGTTGTAGAACTCGCGCTTGCGTGCGCTGTCCGAGCCGCCGCGGAACAGGTTGTAACTCGCCACCAGCTCCAGGGCCTCGATATCGTAGCGACCTTCCAGACCGTCCGTGTCGTGCTCGATCTCGTTGCGGTAGCGGAGGTCCAGGCGCGGCATCATCGGTGCATTGGTCGCATTCAGTGCGGCCTGCGCGGCGCGCAGGTTCTCAATCGCGGCGTCGATTTCCGGGCTTCTGGCATAGGCCTGCTCCAGGGCTGCGGAACGCAGCTCCGGAATCATTGCTGAAGGTACGTTGGGCATGGTCAGGTTATCCGCCGGCAGGTCGCCGACCACCCGCTGGAAGCGGGCACGAACATCGTGCAGGTTGGTCAGTTCGGTCAGCAGGTTGGACTCTGCCAGGGCGACACGGGCCGCTGCCTGCTCGAGGTCGACACCCTGGCTGACACCGCCGCCGGTACGCTCGGCGATCTTGTCATACACCTGACGGTGGTAAACATAGTTTTCCTCAGCAAATTTCACCAGCTGCTGGAAGCGCAGGGTATCCAGATAGGCCTGGGCAGCCTCGAGACCGATTTCCTGCGAGGCCCGCTGCAACTCGTAATACTGGCTCAACTTCTCGAAGCCGGCACGGCGCACGTCCTCCCGGGTCTGGAAGCCATCGAACAACATCTGGGTAATGCTGAAGCGGGTAGCGTCGCGGGAATAGTCGCCGAAATCGACCAGCGGCGTCTCGCGCTCCTCTCGTCCGATATCCGCGTTCACATCAACACTGGGATAGTAGCGCCCCTGCGCCACGCGCTGGGCCTCGCGGCTGGCCTCAAACTCATACCAGTTGGCTTTGACCCGGGGGTTTTCCAACACAGCTTGCTTGATTGCCGACTCGAAGTCTGTGACGGATTCAGCCAGCGTGATCACGCTATGGAGTCCCAGTACGGCACCCACGGCCGCCCCAATCAGTGTGCGGTTCCATTTCATGTTCTCTTCCCTGCGGTCTTGTTCAAAAAGTTGCGGCGTCCTGCCGTGATTTGTTCACTCTCCACTGCAGGATTATATGCTAAGTGCAGGAAAAGAAAGGTATAACTTCGATTTTTATGACATTGGTCACAAATTGGCGCCCTCATCTGACCCGGACCTGTCAAACAGCAGCAATCTTCCCTGTTTGTACACTAAACTACGGGCTGACTGACCGGCCCGGCCCAGCCGGTGTGGCAATTGCTGACCTGGAACACGGCTGAACTGGTTTCCTACCGAGAACACGTTATGTCCGAGCGGGTCCTACAACCCCGTGATGCAATGCTGGCGCTAGGCCTGGCTGCGGCCCTGCTGGTGGCTGCGGCCGTGGGAATGGCTCAGGCAAACCTGGACCGGATGCAAAGCCTGGCGCTCTCCCGCTACGGACCGAACACTGCCGAAACGGTAGCCAACTGGCGCGCCCTGATAGACGAGATAAAACCCCTGCCGGATCCAGAAAAAGTCAGACTTACCAATCAGTTCTTCAATCAGAGGATTCGCTGGCAGGAAGATCCCGAGGTCTGGCAGCAAAAGGACTACTGGGCCACGCCACTGGAAACCATGGCCCGGCGCGCCGGTGACTGCGAGGATTTCAGCATCGCCAAGTACATGACCCTGCTGCTGGCGGGTGTCGACATCAACAAGCTGCGAATCACCTACGTCAAGGCACAGATTGGGGGTGCCTACAGCAAGGTATTCCAGGCGCACATGGTACTGGCCTACTACGAGACTCCCGGGGGCATGCCCCTGATCCTGGACAATATGATCGACGACGTCCGTCCCGCTTCCCAGCGCTCGGACCTGAAACCGGTCTTCGGCTTCAACAGTAAGGGCCTGTGGGTCGGCGGCGCCGCCGCGCCCGCTACCAAGGACCCCGGCGCCAAGCTTTCGCGCTGGCGGGACGTGTTGGCGCGCATGTCAGCAGACGGACTGGGCTAGCCCCCGGCAATCATCGGAGCACATCATGTCACTCTTCAAACAACTCTGGTTCGCCATCATCTTCCTGCTGACGCTGGTGTTCGGCGGCAGCTTTGTGGTCAACAGCCTGTCGGCCAAGCAGTACCTCGAGCAGCAGCTGTACATGAAGAATTCAGACAACGCCACGGCCCTGGCCCTGTCGTTGACCCAGCAGGACGCCGACGAAGTCCTGCTGGAGCTGACCCTGGCCGCCCAGTTTGATACCGGCCACTACGAGATGATTGAGCTGGTGGACCCCGAGGGCAACGTTATCATCCGCCGCGAGGATAAGCAGGAAATCACCGATGCACCCGCCTGGTTCGTCAGCTTGCTGCCGATAGACGTGGAACCTGGCTACGCCGAGGTACAGAAAGGCTGGCAGCAGGTGGGCACCCTGACCCTGCGCAGCCACTCGCGCTTTGCTTACAAAGAGCTGTGGCAGAGCACCCAGCAGCTGGCACTGGTATTCCTCGCGGCGATGATCCTTGCGGGGATGCTCGGCAGCTATCTGCTGCGCATCATACTACGCCCCCTTGACGATGTGGTACGGCAGGCAGAGGCAATCGGCGAGCGCCGCTTTATCACCACCGACGAGCCCTGGACCCTGGAGTTCCGCCGCGTCGTCGGCGCCATGAACAACCTCTCGGCGCGAATCCAGGCGGTACTGCGCGATGAAGCACGTCGCCTGGAGAAGTGGCAGCGCGAGGCACATATTGACAAGGTCACGGGCCTGACCAACCGCGAGCCGTTTATGCAGACGCTTGACGCCGCGCTGGAGAGCGATGATGTGAATGCGACCGGGACCCTGACCTTGCTGCGCGTGAGCGGCCTCGCGCAGATGAACCAGGTATACGGGCGCAAGGCTATCGATGGCCTACTCGCAGAGATTGGCGCGGCACTCAATGGCATCGTGTCCCAGCACAGTCGCTGGGCCGCCTCGCGCCTCAATGGCTCCGATTTTGCACTTCTTGCACCGCGGTCCATCGAGGCGGACAAGGTCGCGCGCGAAGCCCAGGAGGGTATCCGCGATGTACTGAACAGCCGCAGCATGCAGGAAGACGTTACCCTGCCTGCAGCGGCAACGGTCTACGTGCATGGCGAATCGATCGGCGAGTTGATGACCCGCCTGGATGGCGCCCTGCTCGCCGCCGACCGCGAGGGCGAATCCGCCGTCAGCGTCGCCTACAAGGGCGACGTGCAGATGCTCCCCATGCGCGAACAGATGGCGCACTGGCGCGATATTTTCATAACAGCACTGCGCGAGGACAAATTCTCCCTCGCCGCCTTCCCCGTGATTGACCTGAACAAGAAGTTGATTCACCTCGAGTGCCCGGTGCGACTCGAGTGGGAGGGAGAAACGCTTTCCGCCGGCGCTTTCCTGCCGTGGATCAATCGCCTGGAGATGTCCAGCGAACTGGACCAGCATGTGATCGACCTGGCGCTGCGCATGATTGCAGTGAGGAACAAGCCCATTGCCATCAACCTGTCCGTGGCAGCGGTGGTGGAACCCGGCTTCCCCATGTGGATGAGCGAGCGCCTCTCATCCCACCCTGATGCGGCGGAGATGCTATGGATGGAGGTGCCCGAGGCGATGGCCTTCCGCCATCTCGACAATTTCAAACGCCTGTGCGAACGGGCCAAGCAGTACAATGCGAAGATGGGCATCGAGCATGTCGGCCACCAGCTTTCAGAGATCGGCCAGCTCCACGATGTGGGCCTGGATTACCTGAAAGTGGACACGTCCTTCGTCCGTGATGTGGATACCAACGTCGCCAACCAGACCCTGCTGCGAACCCTGTGCACCGTCGGTCACTCCGTGGGCGTGAAGGTGATCGCGGAGGGCGTGCGCACACCTGATGAGCGCGAAATGCTCAGGGAAGTCGGTATTGATGGCATCACCGGACCGGTCATTGAAGACCTGGACTAGTCATCCCCCAGCAGGTCAAGGTGCTGGCCCAGGGAACTACGCAGACGCTGGCGGTGCAGCATCTTTTCCTGGGCTGAGGGTGGTAGTTCGGTAAACAGGATCACACCCTTGCCGACCAGCAACTCCACCACGTCCTCCAGCACCCGCACGAAGTCCTGGTCAGTTGCACTGATCTGCTGGGCTTCCTGCCCCAGGGAGGCCAAAAACGCCTGCAGCGCTGGATCATCCTCTTTGGCTGGCTCAAACCCTTCTCCCGGCAGCTGGCTTACCGCGGTTACGGTGCCTGATTGGTCACGCTTTACGAAGGGCATACTATCTCCATTAACCGCTGCGTCGTTCCCGGTAGGTTGTACCCGGTGAGAGGTGACAGGCTCTCCCCGGCTCTCGCGACATACCGCCTACGCGGCCCGGTCCATCCGTGGACATCGTCGCTGCCGGCATCCTTGCCTCTCGCGACATACCGTACCTCCTGTACATAAAAAACCCCTGCGGCTTTGGGCGGCAGGGGTTGATCTTAGCTCAGATGATCACTGGTCGATAGAGAGCTTGCCGCTATCCAGCATGTTCTGGATCACGGAGGCCATATCGTCGTGACCGGTGACCAGGTCCACGCCTTCCAGGGTGATGGTCTGGTCTACCGCCGCTGCAGAGGGATCGCCGCGGAATGAGCCTTCCGCACTGACCTGGATTACCGTATCCGCGCCATCGTAGGTCACGTTGAGGTAGTCAGTCAGATTGGCGTCCTCGGCTTCCTCGCCCTGGAGCAGATCGCGCAGATCCAGCGAATCCTCGCCGGATTCACCAAAGCCGGCGATGCTGACATCGGCGGGCGCCTCGCCCTCACCATCGAGGGCAAAGGCGAACACGTCGTCTCCCTCGGTGGCAAGCAATGGCGTGGCATCAGAGACACGCTCATCGAACTCGGTGTGACCCGCGTGCTCGACAATCATGTCCTTGACGTGCTGCATGGCATCATCTTCCGTGACCGGGGTATACCCGTTCGCTGTCAACACAGACGCCAGCTCCGTTTCGGACATGGTGGCCAGGTCAAAGTCCTCTGCAGAGAAGGCGTCGTGAATGCCGTCATTGATAACGATACCGTTGTAGGCATCGCCATCACTATCCAGCGACTGCAGGAACACAGCCATGTTCTCAACGTACTCGTCATTGAGGTTTTCCAGCCCTACGCCTGCAATCTCCTGCAGGAACACCTTGCCATCAGACATGACTTCATCCGCGACAAAGGAACCCAGAACCGCACTGCCCACGCTGAATGTCACGGTATCGCCGCTGGCATAGCGGAACGTGCCCGACTCATCGGTGACGCCGGAGAGGCCAGAGGAAGTGACGTAGTTCATTCCCTCTACTACCCCATCGATTACCAAACCGACATTGGTCACGGACTCACCGTCTACCGTGACACGGAAGGGCCCAAATTCAGCCGAGTCACCATTCGACGCCTCGGTAGCCACCGAGAACAGGTCCAGGGTGAACTGCGGGTCGGTATAGTTTCCGGGCGTGCCCGTCTGATTGATCTGAAGCAGCAGGCTATCGTTCTGGATCGATTCAGCCGTACTCTCAATACTGTAAGTCGAAGTCCCGCCGGGATCATCAGACAGTAAGGTCACCGTAAGCGGGCTGCCGGGTGGTGCCTCGAGTACCGCGTCATCCGGCACGCCCTCGATCCGTATACTGAGGCTCTCGCTGCCGTCGAAGTCGTCGTCACCGAGCGCGGCACTGAGGTCGAGCGTGTAGATCAGCGTATCCGGCAGGTTGGCAGTCGCCGCCGCGGTGAGTTCCACGAACTCGGACTGCTGCGTGGTCGCCGCACCAAAGGTGATCAGGGCCTCGCCGTTCTCGTCCAGTTCCACGTCCAGCATGATCTGCTGTCCATTGATCGAGAAGTTATTGTTGACCGAGCTCGGGTTGGCAAAGTTGTAGACGTTCAACTGGCCATTGGAGGGAATCGTCACATCCAGCGGGGCATTAATGTTGGCGTTGTAGAAGAACTGTGCCACGGTCTGGCCGTTAATGCCGATACCCCAGTTGTCATCGAAGAACGGGCCACTGCCGTCGTAGTTCCATGAACCCGACACATTAGCAGTGATGTCCACCGTAATGACCTGGTTGGCGAATGTCTGCCCAAAGGACAGCGGCACGTCGAATGTCTCACTGTAGTCCTCGCCGGGTGTGCCGTTAATAACGTCATCACCCTGGATTCCGCCAACGCCGAACTGGCCATCCCCGATATCCAGGTTGACATTGTTGGTCTGGCGCTCGACTGCCGTATCCACGGTGAGTTCATTGAAAGGCATGTCGGCGATCGCGTTAACGTCAACCGTCGCCGTGCCGTCGTCAGTATCGCCATCACTGTCTGTAACTGTGTAAGTGAAGGCGTCCTGGGCATCTCCTGCCTCAGGGAACTGCGCCACCGGCGTGTAGGTGAACTGGTTGGTAGAGCGATCATAGACCACGGTCCCATCATGGGTCGCATCGTCACCGGTCTCCACGGCCTGGCTGACGTCGTCGGTAAAGACCAGAGCCTCGCCATTGATCGCGGTGATTACACCTGCATCGGCCCCCGGCACGAAATCGGCGGCAAAGGTCACCGAGGAATCCTCGTCAACGCCGGTAACGATGTCATTGGCAACCGGCGCATCGTTCTCTATCGCGATGGAGAGCGTGTCACTGTCGGAGTCACCATCTGCATCCGACACGACAACCGCGAAATCATCGGTCACCGCACCACCGCTGTGGTCAACATTGTCGGTCAGGGTGTAGCTGTAGCTGACGGTCTGCGTGCCAGTGTTTATGCCGGTAATCGTCAGTACGCCCCTGTCGGTGGTGATCACGTTGGCATCACCTGCCGTCACCAGCACGCCGCCGTCAACCACCAGGCTGCCGGCAACCGTGATATCAACGGGTACGTCTGCAGCACTGTAGGTGAAGCTGCCAGCGACGGTTTCGCTGTCATCGGTTTCCGCTGCAGGATTGGCAGCCTCTCCCGTGCCCTCTGGCTCGGCACCATCACCGACGTCCCGACCCGGCAGGCCGAGTTCGGAAACCGTGGTGGTATCACCACCGGCTGCAGGCACGAAGACCTCGACGTCACCATCCCCGATATCAATGGTCAGCACCGCGGTATCCGCGTCGCCGTCACCGTCAGTCAGGGTGTAGGTAAAGGCATCGCTCACCCCGCCCGGTGCACCGGCATCGCGGGTGTACTGGTAGGAGCCGTCGGCGCTGAGTTCCAGCACGCCGTAGTCACCCTGGATCGCAAAATCAAAGGCGCCCGCGTACTCCGCCACCGGTGTACCGGTGACCCCGGTAACCGAGGCATCGTCCGCGCCCACCGTGTCGTTCTCGGTGACCACATTGCCGGAGACCGGACCAAAGGCGCCGGCCGCAACGCTGTTGCTGTCGTCCAGTGCCGTCGGCGCGTCGTCGATGATCGCAATCGACAGGGTGTCCTCGTCGAAGTCACCGTCCACGTCCGTTACCCGGAACACGAAGTCGTCCTGGTCCGGATCCGCCAGCGTGTTGTCCGTCAGCTCATAGGTGTAACCGATCTCGCCCGTCGCCGCGTTGATGCTGTCGATCGTCAGGACGCCCTTCTGCGTAACCACCGTCTGCCCGGCGGTCTTCTCAACACCATCTACCGTCAGGGTAATGGGCTGGTCCGTCGCCGTGAAGTTCACCGTGCCGGAAGTGCTCTCGGTGGTTGCCGGCTCGTTGGAGCCCTGCGGTTCGCCGGGGCGCGCCGCCAGTGCTTCCTCGAAGACCGTGGTGGTCTCACCGCCAATCTGCGGCACGTTGACCTGCACATCACCGTTGCCGATGTCGATGGTCAGCACCGCGGTATCCGCGTCGCCGTCACCGTCGGTCAGGGTGTAGGTAAAGGCATCGCTCACTCCGCCCGGCGTACCCGCGTCGCGGGTGTACTGGTAGGAGCCGTCGGCGCTGAGTTCCAGCACGCCGTAGTCACCCTGGATCGCAAAATCAAAGGCGCCCGCGTACTCCGCCACCGGTGTACCGGTGACCCCGGTAACCGAGGCATCGTCCGCGCCCACCGTGTCGTTCTCGGTGACCACATTGCCGGAGACCGGACCAAAGGCGCCGGCCGCAACGCTGTTGCTGTCGTCCAGTGCCGTCGGCGCGTCGTCGATGATCGCAATCGACAGGGTGTCCTCGTCGAAGTCACCGTCCACGTCCGTTACCCGGAACACGAAGTCGTCCTGGTCCGGATCCGCCAGCGTATTGTCCGTCAGCTCATAGGTGTAACCGATCTCGCCCGTCGCCGCGTTGATGCTGTCGATCGTCAGGACGCCCTTCTGCGTAACCACCGTCTGCCCGGCGGTCTTCTCAACACCATCTACCGTCAGGGTAATGGGCTGGTCCGTCGCCGTGAAGTTCACCGTGCCGGAAGTGCTCTCGGTGGTTGCCGGCTCGTTGGAGCCCTGCGGTTCGCCGGGGCGCGCCGCCAGTGCTTCCTCGAAGACCGTGGTGGTCTCACCGCCAATCTGCGGCACGTTGACCTGCACATCACCGTTGCCGATGTCGATGGTCAGCACCGCGGTATCCGCGTCGCCGTCACCGTCGGTCAGGGTGTAGGTAAAGGCATCGCTCACTCCGCCCGGTGCACCGGCATCGCGGGTGTACTGGTAGGAGCCGTCGGCGCTGAGTTCCAGCACGCCGTAGTCACCCTGGATCGCAAAATCAAAGGCGCCCGCGTACTCCGCCACCGGTGTACCGGTGACCCCGGTAACCGAGGCATCGTCCGCGCCCACCGTGTCGTTCTCGGTGACCACATTGCCGGAGACCGGACCAAAGGCGCCGGCCGCAACGCTGTTGCTGTCGTCCAGTGCCGTCGGCGCGTCGTCGATGATCGCAATCGACAGGGTGTCCTCGTCGAAGTCACCGTCCACGTCCGTTACCCGGAACACGAAGTCGTCCTGGTCCGGATCCGCCAGCGTATTGTCCGTCAGCTCATAGGTGTAACCGATCTCGCCCGTCGCCGCGTTGATGCTGTCGATCGTCAGGACGCCCTTCTGCGTAACCACCGTCTGCCCGGCGGTCTTCTCAACACCATCTACCGTCAGGGTAATGGGCTGGTCCGTCGCCGTGAAGTTCACCGTGCCGGAAGTGCTCTCGGTGGTTGCCGGCTCGTTGGAGCCCTGCGGTTCGCCGGGGCGCGCCGCCAGTGCTTCCTCGAAGACCGTGGTGGTCTCACCGCCAATCTGCGGCACGTTGACCTGCACATCACCGTTGCCGATGTCGATGGTCAGCACCGCGGTATCCGCGTCGCCGTCACCGTCGGTCAGGGTGTAGGTAAAGGCATCGCTCACTCCGCCCGGCGTACCCGCGTCGCGGGTGTACTGGTAGGAGCCGTCGGCGCTGAGTTCCAGCACGCCGTAGTCACCCTGGATCGCAAAATCAAAGGCGCCCGCGTACTCCGCCACCGGTGTACCGGTGACCCCGGTAACCGAGGCATCGTCCGCGCCCACCGTGTCGTTCTCGGTGACCACGTTGCCGGAGACCGGACCAAAGGCACCTTCGGCAATGCTGTTACTGTCGTCCAGCGCCGTCGGCGCATCGTCAGTAATTTCGATGGTCAGGGTGCCGCTCTCGGTATCCCCATCCACATCAGACACTGACACCGTGAAAGTGTCCACGGTGTCATCACCGTTGGTGTTGTCCTCCAGCGTGTAGCTGTAGTCCAGCGTGCCTGCGACCAGGTCGATTGCGGTCACCGTCAGGGTGCCAAAGCCATTTTCGCCGGCAACGCTATCGTTGACGGAGACCGGGCTGCCGTTGATGCTGATGGTCAACGGCGCGTCGCTACCGCTGAAGGTAATCTGGCCCGAGGTCGTTTCGCTGTCGTCTCCCGCAGAGCCGGCGGGTTCGCCATCCCGCGCGGGCAGGCCCAACTCGCTGACCAGCGTGCCGTCATCACCGGCTACCGGCACATTGAGATCCACCGGGTTGTCGTCGATGGTGATAGTTACCGTCGCGGTATCCGTCCCGCCTTCGCCATCGGTGATCGTGTAGGTAAAAGTATCACTGCCATCGAACCCGTTGTTCGGGGTATAGGTGAACGAGCCATCCGGGTTGACTACCACCGAACCGTTGCCCGGCTGGGTATTGGCAATCACGGTCAGCGGGTCGCTGTCCGGGTCGCTATCGTTCGGCAACACATTGCCGGAAACCGGGGTATTGACCTCGGTGGTGAAAGCATCGTTCACCGCGTCCGGAGGGTTGTTGCCCGGCGGGGGCGGGGGCGGCGGAGGCGGCGGCTCGGTCGCGTCCACGATCTCCACGATACCCTGGTCATCCGCGATAACGGCGTTGGTCGGGTTGCTGAGATTCACCAGGAACTGTTCGGTCAATTCCTCGAGGTTGTCAGTATTGGTCTGGAAGCTAACCGTCACCTCGGTGGTGCCCGCCGGGAAGGTAATCGTACCGGTGCCGGGGTCGTAGTCACCGCCGACTACCGTCGCGGTGTCATCAGCGGAGGCGAACTGGACCGTGACCGCCTCGCCCACGGCCGCTGACAGGCTCAGGGTCAGGGTCGCAACCTGGCCCTCGGTCACCGTGACATCGTTGATACTGATGCTCGGGGTGAAGTCGTCAACGATGGTTACAACACCCTGGCCGTCGGCAATTTCCGCACCGTTGGGGTTGCTGAGGTTGACCAGGAACTGCTCGGTACCTTCCTGCAGGTTATCCTCGTTGGTCTGGAACTGAATGGTCGCCGAGGTCTGGCCGGGGGCGAAGGTAATTTCGCCAGTATCCGGGTTATAGTCCCCGCCAATCACGGTTGCCGTGTCGTCCTGGCTGGCAAAGGCCACAGTTACCGGCTGGTCGCTGGGACCGGAAAGGGTGACGGTCAGCTCACCGATATTGCCCTCTACCACGGTCACATCATCGATGCTCAGGGTCAGGACCGGCGGGGGCGGCGGCGGGGGCGGCGGCTCCGGGATGGTCACGGTCACATTCGCGGTATCAGACGCCTCACCGTTGGCGCTGATGGCCGTATAGGTAAAGGTGTCCTCACCGAAGAAGCCGTCATTCGGGGTGTAGGTCACGGTGTTGTCGCTGTTGATGACGACAGTGCCATTCTGAGGCTGGGTCACCGAGGTAACAGTGCCGCCCTCGACAAAAATATCATTCTCCTGGACGTCGATGATTACCGGCGTATTCGGCTCGGTAGTCTCCACGTCATCGATCGCGTCGACCGGGAGCAGATCAGGGTCCTGCTCGGCAGGGCCCTCGGCCGCGGGACTGGAAGGCGCGGCCAGTCCGGCAAACTCATCCACACCCTCGCTGATTCGACCGAGGCGGATAAAGCTATGGCCGCCGCCTTCAGCGCCGCCAGCACCACCGGCACCGGCCGCAGTCGCTTCCAGCACATCACCGATATCGCCGTCGCCCTCGAGGGCAGCCAGCAGGGCGTCGATGGACTCGTCTTCAACCGCACTTTCGTCGGCGCCGGAGGCGCGCTCCGCCACGAGGTCCCTGGTGAGGGTCATCTCCTCGACACCGGACACCACGAAGGGGCTGCCATCACTCATGGACAGCTCGACGTAGCTGCCGTCGGGAGTAACCACGGTCTCGCCCTCGAGGATCACGTCCCCGGGGCGGATTTCGCGCATCTCACCGTCTTCGTTGCGGGCGAACGCCGTGCCGACAACGGCTACGACTGTTGCGATTGCTGAATTGGCCATGATGAGTTCCTTTAATCCATCTGCTGATGTCGAATGCTTCGACACCGTCCTTTTATCCGAGCGTTGATAATAGGCCAGTGAAGATAAAGGGGTATCGTACTTTGGGGCAGTAAAAACGCGCGGGAGTGTGCGTCAGTTCACAGATGTGTAGGTTGGGATGTTATTCATCGCCAACGCCAACTGCACCCGGTCGCGAACCGCCAGCTTTTCGAAGATAGAGGACAGGTGCGCCTTGACCGTACGCTCACCGATTTCCAGCGCGGCGGCAATCTCGGCATTGCTGGCACCACGGGCCACCTGCTCCGCGACCATCAGTTCCCGCGGGGTCAGGCTGTCGAGCTCGGGGCGCTCCGGCGCCGGCGTGGGCACCACCCGCAGCGACAGCGCCATGACCCGCTGCACCAGCTGCGGAAGCATCCACAGCCCGCCGTGCTCCACCACCAGGGCAATCTCGCGCAGTTGCTGCGGCACCGCCTCCACGTGGCAGTAACCGAAGGCCCCCTCATTGAGGGCCTGGAAGGCCTCCGACTCACCGGGGGTCGGCGTCATCACCACGACCTTGCTGCCCGCGGCGACTGCCTCGCGCAGGCGCGCCCGGCGCTCCACCTGATCCTGCCCGGTGAAATCCAGCCACAGGATGTGTTCGCCGCCGCCGCTGGCGCTGGCATCACTGACCTGGGCATACGCGCGGGCGTCGGCAAAAGCCTCCGCCCAGCGCGAGCGCAACTGGCCATCAGGGGTAACAAAGAGCTGGTCCATCAACGCTCCGTAAGGGCGTACTGCTTGGCGCGCAGTACCGGCTTCATAAGATACGCCAGGATGGTCTTCTTGCCAGTCAGAATATCCACTTCCACCGTCATTCCGGGAATAATTGGCATGTCGTCGCCGAGGTTGGGCTCGTCGGTGCGAACATAAATCTCGTAAAAGGGATTACCTTCTTCGTCCATGATGGTGTCGGCGCCGATATGTTCAACCACCCCGTCCAGGCCACCGTAGACCACAAAGTCGTAGGCGGTGAACTTGACCAGGGCTTCCTGGCCGGGAATCAGGAAGGCGATATCCTTGGGCCGGATTCGCACCTCCACCAGCAGGGTGTCGTCCAGGGGCACCACCTCCACAATTTCCTTGCCCGGCAATACCACGCCGCCAATGGTGTTGTAGTAGAGCTGTTTCACTGTGCCTTTCACCGGCGAGCGCACCTCGGTCTGCTGAACCTTGTCAGAGAGACCGGTGCTGACCTCGCGCAGCCCGTTAATCCGGGCCAGGGTTTCGGTCAGTTCCTCGCGCAGCTCACTGGCAAACTCTACCTCCACTTCGCTGACCTTGCGCTCGGCCTCGTCTATGGCAGAGGCGAGGCGCTTGATCGCCGACTGCGACTGTTCATACTCGCCACTGAGCTGGTTGACCTCACGCTCCAGGCGCAAAATTTCCACCTGGGATACCGCGCCCGACTGCACCATCGGCCGGGTGACGCTCATTTCCTGGCGGGTGAGCTCCAGGGAGCGGCCAAGCTGGCGTGAGCGAGCGCGGGTCTCGGCCAGTTCCTCCTGCCGCTGCAGCAGCTGGGACTCAGCGATCTGCCGGTCCAGCGCCAGCTGCTCAATGTCGGACTTGTACAGCTCCAGCTCCTGCTGCACGATCTCCGGCACGGATTCCCGCCAGCTTTCCAATGGCTCGAAGGGTTCGGCTTGCAGCGAAGCCCGCAGCCGCGCGGCCTTGACCATCAGTGCTTCCAATTCAACCCGCGTCTCGCGCAGGTCAGAGGCGGAGCGGGTCTGATCCAGGCGCACCAGCAGCTGGCCCTTTTCGACGATATTCCCCTCGCGCACGAGGATCTCGGTGACCACGCCACCATCCTGGGACTGGATTACCTGGACCTGCTGCGAAGGAATCACCTTGCCCTGGCCACGGGTAACCTCGTCGACCTCGGCCACGGCGGCCCAGACCACCAGCGCGATAACGATCACCCCAACAATATACAGAAGCGCTCGCGCGCGCAGTGGCTGCTGTGAGACATAGGCACGATGCGCGTCCTGCTGCCAGTTGCGCGGGGCGTCGTCGGGACTTTTCATCCACGGCTTGAATAGCCAGTCCGCCAGGTAGCGACGTTTGCGCGGGGGACTGGCAGGGGCATCGAATTCGCTCTCGGGCAGGCGCTTGTTCATTTCGCCGCCCCGATCTTGCCCTGTTGCAGGGCCTGCACCACGCTGTCACGGGGGCCGTCGGCCACCAGCTTGCCATTATCGATCACGATAATCCGGTCCACCATCTCCAGCAGGGAGTTGCGGTGGGTCACCACCACCCAGGTCCTGCCTTTTACGTATTCCTGCAGTTGCTGTTTGACCGCCACCTCGGTGGAATGATCCATGGAGCCAGTGGGCTCGTCCATCAGCAGGATGGGGGGGTCGTGGACCACTGCCCGGGCCAGGGCCACGCACTTGCGCTGGCCGCCGGACAGGGAATCGCCGCGCTCGCCGATCAGCATGTCGAAGCCCTTGGGGTGACGGTTGATATAGTCACCGAGGTTGGCGATTTCGGCCGCGCGCAGTAGCTGGGCATCACTCACATTGCTGTGGGCCAGGGTCAGGTTGTCCCGCAGGCTGCCGTAGAACAGGGTGACGTCCTGGGGCACGTAGCCCACGCGCGAACGCAGCTCTGTCGGGTCCAGCTGGCGCAGGTCGATGCCGTCGATCATGATCGCGCCCCCGGTGGGCTGGTACAGCCCCATCGCCAGCTTCTGCAGGGTCGACTTGCCGGAACCCACGCGACCCAGGATCGCCACGCGTTCACCGGGCTTGATCCGGAATGAGACGTCGCTGAGGGATTCCATCTCACTGCCGGGATAGGCAAAGGAGACGTGCCGGAACTCGATATCCCCACGGAAGATTTCCCGCGACAGGAACTGGGCGCCCTCGGGCCGCTCCAGGGGCGTGGCCATCACTTCGTCCAGGCTCTTCAGGGCAATCTCGGCGTTGTGGTAGGAGGTGATCAGCCCCGCCACCTGGCCAAAGGGCGCCATCACCCGGGACGCGAGCATGGTGCAGGCGATCAGCCCCCCCATGCTCAGCTCGCCAGCGGTAATCAGGTAGACCCCGGTGACGATCACGAACATGGTCACCATCTGCTGGCTCCACTGGGTGACGTTGATCGTGGAGTTGGACACCAGGCGCAGTTGCACACCCACGTGGGCAAGGAAGGAGGTCGCGTCTTCCCACTTGCGCTGCATCCGCGACTCCGCGCCCATGGCCTTGATCGTATCCATGCCCACCAGGCTCTCGATCAGGGTCGAGTTGCGCAGGGCACCCGCGCGGTAGGTAGTCTCGGTGAGCTCCCGCAGTTTGCCCTGGGTGGCGAGGGCATAGCCCAGCACGATCAGCAGCCCGATACCGATGGGAATCAGCACCATGGGCGCGATCCAGGCGATCACCGCGATAAAGATCAGGGCAAAGGGCAGGTCGATCAGGGTGGTGATCGACGCCGAGGTGATGAAGTCGCGCACGGTCTCGAAGGAGCGCAGGTTGACCGCGTAGGACCCCACCGACACGGGCCGGTGCTCCAGCCGCGAACCCAGCACGCGTTCCATGATCTCCGCCGACAGGCGCATATCCACCCGGCGGCTCGCCAGATCGAGGAAATAGCCGCGCATTGTGCGCAGGGTAATGTCCGCCAGCAGGATGATGATGACCCCGGCGGCCAGCATCCACAGGGTCTCTACCGCGTAGTTGGGCACCACCCGGTCGTACACGTTCATGGTGAACAGGGGCAGCGCGAGAGCAAACACGTTGATAAAAAAGGCCGCCAGCAGCACATCCCGGTAGACCGGCGCGTTGGCGCGAATGGCGTCCCAGAACCAGTGGCCGCGATCGGAGGTGCCGGTGCGCGGGGCTCGCTGGTCAAAGCGAAAGCGCGGCCGGCAGATGATGCTGCGACCGCTGTCGAGGGCACGCAGCTTCTCCGCCTTCACATCGACCACTGACTCGTTCAGCTCCGGAAAGACGACCTTGGCGGTCTCCCCGTCCGCAGACCAGCCCATCAGCAGGCAGGCGCGCTCGTTTTCCAGCAGCAGCACCGCTGGCAGTAACTCCGGCTCAAGCTCCGCGACCGGCCGCTGCACGACGCGGGAAACGAGCCCGACCCGGCTCGCCGCGCGTTCGAACAGCGCGGGGGTTAGAAAACCGTCTTCAAGCGGCAGGCCGCCGCGCAGTGCTTCCGGCGTGGATGCAGCATCGTGATAGCGACACAGTGCCAACAGGCATTGCAAAAGGGTGTCATCGGTGCTGACGGTGTTCAATGGTTTTGCCCCCGGGGTACCGCTTCGATCCAACCTCGCGAGTATTCGCTAAACGACTGAATCAGAAAGATTTATTTGGGCAACGAGGATAAGCCAGAAACCCTGCAAAAGCCATGCGGAGATTGCGGTACGGGTCACAGTTTGAGCGGCTGCCAAAGCGCTTGATACGTGACGGGCTTCGCATTTTTGCGCGCTGCCGGAGAAATTCGCTGACAATTCGCTACATTGCGTGGAAAGCTATCACCGCTACTCCGGCTCAGGTGCTAACCTATGACGGCATGAGGAGGGACCGATATGGCAGGTGAAAAGTCACGCTTCGAATCACAGGATCTGCACGCACCGGGATACGTGGTTGACCACGACGGCAACGAGAAATACACCGGGCCCGAGCGGCGCAAGCAGAACCGGCGTTACGCGGAGGACCGGCGAGCGGAAGTTCGCTTTGATCCCACCAAGCAGGACCGGCGCAAGAAGGCCGGTCGCCGCAAGGACGACAAGACCCCGAAGTTCTGGTAGCGGCCGCCGGCGCTAGCAGCCCAGGCGCGCCTTCGCGCGGGCGAAGGCATCCAGCGCCAGTTCAATGTCGTCCTGGCTCAGGGCCGCGGACATCTGGGTCCGGATCCGCGCCTTGCCCCGGGGCACGACCGGGAAGGAAAAGGCCACCACGTAAACCCCCTGTTCCAGCACGGCCTCTGCGAATTTCGCCGCCAGCGCCGCATCGTGGAGCATTACCGGCACGATGGGATGCTCCCCCGGCAGCAGTTCAAAGCCCAGTGCCTGCAGGCCCTCGCGGAACTGTGCCGTATTGCGGGCCAGGGTCTGCCGCAGTCCGGGTTCTTCACTCACCAGCTCGATCGCCTTGATCGCCCCCGCCACCACCGGCGGCGCCACCGTGTTGGAAAACAGGTAGGGCCGCGAGCGCTGCCGCAGCAGTTCGACAATCTCGGCACGCGCCGCGGTATAGCCGCCACTGGCACCGCCAAGGGCCTTGCCCAGGGTGCCGGTGATGATATCCACCCGGTCCATGCAGCCGAGCAGCTCGTGGGTGCCACGACCCCCTTCACCGACAAAGCCGGTGGCATGGCAGTCGTCGAAATGCACCAGGGCACCGTAGCGCTCGGCGAGGTCGCAGATTTCATCCAGGCGGGCGATATAGCCATCCATGGAGAACACCCCGTCGGTGGTAATCAGCTTGAACCGGGCGCCGGCGGCATCCGCCGCCTTGAGCTGCGCCTCCAGGTCGGCCATGTCGCTGTTCTTGTAGCGATAGCGCTGGGCCTTGCTCAGGCGTACCCCGTCGATGATGCTGGCGTGGTTGAGTTCGTCCGAGATCACCGCATCCTCAGCCCCCAGCAGGGTCTCGAACAGGCCCCCGTTGGCGTCGAAGCAAGAGGGGTAAAGGATCGTATCATCGGTGCCCAGAAAGGCGCTGATCTTGTCCTCCAGCTGCTTGTGCAGGGTCTGGGTACCACAGATAAAGCGCACCGAGGCCATCCCGTAGCCCCAGTCTTCCAGCCCCCGGGCCGCGGCGGCGTTTACCTCGGGGTGCTGGGCCAGGCCCAGGTAGTTGTTGGCGCAGAGGTTGAGCACCTCGCGGTCACCCTGTACCCCCACGTGGGCCCCCTGGGGGGTGGTGATGGTACGTTCTGACTTGTACAGGCCCGCCTCGCGAATCTCCGCCAGTTCGCCCGCCAGGTGCTGCTGATAATCTCCGTACATGGCTGCCTCGCTCTGTCCGCCAAAGTTGCTTACCGAATAACCACTGCCGCTAGGCTTCCCAGTTGAGAATGACCTTGCTCGCCTCGCCGGCGTTCATTACATCAAAACCCCGCTGAAATTCCGTGTAGTCCATGCGGTGCGTGATCACCGGTGAGATATCCAGGCCCGAGTCGATCATCACCGACATCTTGTACCAGGTCTCGTACATCTCGCGGCCGTAAATGCCTTTCAGGGTGAGCATGTTGAAGATCACCGTATTCCAGTCAATTGCGGTGTCCTCCCCGGGGATTCCCAGGATCGCGACCTTGCCGCCGTGACACATGTTCGCCAGCAGGTCGTTGAAGGCCCGCGGATTGCCCGACATCTCCAGGCCCACGTCGAAGCCCTCCTCCATGCCCAGCGAGCGCTGCACCTCGGCCAGGCTCTCGCGGCTGACATTCACCGTGCGGGTGGCGCCGAGGGCCGCGGCACGTTCCAGGCGGGCATCGATCAGGTCGGTGATCACGATATGCCGGGCACCGGCGTGCTTGCACACCGCCGCCGCCATGGCGCCGATCGGCCCGGCGCCGGTAATCAGCACATCCTCGCCCAGCAGGTCGTACTGTAGCGCGGTGTGCACCGCGTTGCCGAAGGGGTCGAACAGGGCGGCCACGTCAAGGTCGATACCGGGAGAGTGCTCCCAGACATTGGACATGGGCAGCGCCAGGTACTCGGCAAAAGCCCCGGAGCGATCCACCCCGATGCCACTGGTACGGGCGCAGAGATGCCGGCGCCCGGCCATGCAGTTGCGGCAGCGGCCGCAGACCACGTGGCCCTCCCCGGACACGATCTGCCCCGGGCGGAAGTCGATCACGTTGGAGCCCACCTCGACGATCTCGCCGACGAATTCGTGACCCACCACCATCGGTACCGGGATGGTTTTCTGCGCCCAGGCATCCCAGTTATAGATGTGCATGTCGGTGCCGCAGATCGCGGTGCGCTTGACCTTGATCAGGACGTCGTTGATCCCTACCCGGGGCTCGGGGACATCCTCCAGCCAGAGGCCCGTGGTCGCCTCTTTCTTTACCAGTGCTTTCATCGTTCGCTTGCCACCTTAATTCACTATCGTGGATAATTTCCGGTATCCTAGACGTTCCTTTTTCCGTATACAAGATTTTTTTCTTATATAGTAGAAACCGCCATGACCAAACCCAACGTGGACCCCGCCAGCAAGGTGCTTTGCGAGCGGGTGACCGAACTGCGCCAGCGCAACCACTTCACCCTCGAGCAGCTTGCCGCTGCCTCGGGCGTGAGCCGCTCGATGCTCAGCCAGATCGAGCGCGGCCAGGCCAATCCCACCCTGGCGGTCACCTTCCGCATCGCCCAGGCCTTCGGCCTGAGTATAGGTGAACTGGTAGACGATCCCGCCGCCGGCCATATCGAGCTGGTTCGCGGGGACGACCCCGGCCACCTCTTCCGTGACGACGCCCAGTGCCAGATTCGCACGCTGTCGCCCCTGCACCTGGAAAAGGACGTGGAATTTTATGAAGTGGTGCTGCAGCCAGGTGCCGCCCTGCACAGTGCAGCACATTTTGACGGCACTCGCGAACTGTTCACGGTCGCCAGCGGCACTGCGCGGGTTACCGCCGGCGCACATTGCTCGGACCTGGCGCGGGGAGATTCCGCCCACTATCGAGCGGACGTCGAGCACACCATCAGCAATCCCGGGCAAGCCCCGCTGTCGGGCTACCTGGTGGTCACCTACCGTTAGCGGGAGCCCGGCGCAGGCTGTGGCTGAGGAACAGGGCCGCTGACAACAGCAGTACGGCGCCGCCCTGGTGCGCGGCAGCGAGGCTGATCGGGACATGCAGCAGCAGGGTGCTGATACCCAGGATCACCTGGATCACCAGCGCCAGCAGCAGCAGGACCACGCCCAGGCGGACCCGGTTGGTGGGCACCCGGCGCCAGGCAGCCACTGCAAAGCCAATGCAGATCACGCTCAGGGCGTAGGCGTACATGCGGTGGTTGAACTGGATCGTGGTGATGTCCTCGAAAGCGTCCCGCCAGGCAGGGACGCCGGCATACAGGCCCGGGGGAAAGAAGCTGGTACCCATCAGCGGCCAGGTGCTGTAGGCAAACCCCGCCTTGGTGCCCGCCACCAGGGCGCCGGTCAGGATCATGCCGAAAATCAAGAAAACCAGCCACAGGCTGGCCTGACCCAGCGGCGGCGGGGCCCGATCCCGGCTCGCCCGCCCCAGCAAGAGGTCGAATATCAGCCAGAGCATAAAGGCGTAGATCAGAAAGGCCAGACCGAGGTGGGCCGTCAGGCGGTACTGACTCACGTGGGGATTATCGACCAGGCCACTCTTGACCATGTACCAGCCCAGCAGGCCCTGGCAGCCCCCGAGCAGGAACAGCGCCCACAGCTTGGGCTGCATCCCCTGCGGCACCCTGCCCCGCCACATGAAATACACCATGGGAAAGAAAAACAGCACGCCGATGATCCGCCCCAGTACCCGGTGCAGGTACTCCGGCATAAAGATCGCCTTGTACTCCTCGAGGCTCATGCCGCGGTTGATTTTCTGGTACTCCGGGTAGGCCTTGTACTGGGCGAAGGATGCCTGCCAGGCTTCCTCGGTCAGCGGCGGCAGCACGCCCATCAGCGGCCTCCACTCCACCATGGACAGCCCCGAGTTGGTCAGGCGGGTCACGCCCCCCAGCAGAATCATGCCGAAAATCACCGCGGCACACAGGATCAGCCAGCCGGCCACCTGGCGCTCGTAGGCGCGGGCATGATAGCGGGAGGGTTGGGAGATCAGGGTATCCACTGCGGTCTAGGGCATCTCTGAATAATGGGAATTGTGCTCAGCGGAGCCCTGAAGCGGCCAGAGCGAGGCGCGGTCCGCCGGCAATGGCCGTAGCCCTTGCCAAGGATCGCAACGAAGCGCTGGCCGCTTCAGGGCCCGCCCTGCGGGGCTTTCAGGCAATGCCGCACTCCGCGTTGCCACTTTTCGACAGGCAACCAGCCTGCCTTCAAAGCGGCGCCTTGATTGCGGCATTGCCTGAAAGCCTGAGTACATTCCCATTGTTCAGAGGTGCCCTAGGTCAGCTCGGTGAAAAAGCGGGCGCCATGATAACCGAAGTCGGCGCGCGACGCAGGTTCACGACCTTTGCGCAACTTGAGCACAAGATGGGCCGCCGCTGGCGCCGGCGCCGGCGGCTGGCGTAGAATGCCCGCCCTTTCATCCCGACAGGCCCACCATGCCCCTGCTCAAACTCGACGCCGCGCAATTGCACTACGGTACCCACACCCTGCTGGACGCGGTGGACTTCACCATCCACCGCGGCGAAAAGCTGGGCCTGCTGGGGCGCAACGGTACCGGCAAGACCACCCTGCTCAAGGTCCTGGCGGGGGACACGGGTCTGGACGCCGGCGAGCGCTGGCTGCGCCCCGGTGTGCGTCTTGCGCGGCTGCAGCAAACCCTGCCGGGCGCGGAAGACGTCACGGTCTACGAGGTCGTGGCGGCGGGCCTTGCCGAAACCGGCGCCCTGCTGTCCGAGTACCATCGCCTGTCCCAGCAGGGTGCAGAGGTGGACATGGACGAGCTGGCGCGGGTGCAGCACCGACTCGAGGCGGCCGACGGCTGGGCCCTGCAGCAGCGGGTGGAAACCACCCTGACCCAGTTGCAGCTACCGGCGGACGCCCCCATGGCCTCCCTGTCCGGCGGCTGGCGGCGGCGGGTGGCGCTGGCCCAGGCCCTGGTCTCGGAGCCGGATATTCTGCTGCTGGACGAGCCCACCAACCACCTCGACATCCCCGCCATCCAGTGGCTGGAAGAGCAGCTGCAGCAGTTTCGCGGCGCCCTGGTGCTGATCACCCACGACCGGCGCTTCCTGCAGAACGTGGTCAACAGCATCGCCGAGCTGGACCGGGGTCACCTCTCCCTCTGGCGCGGGGACTATCGCGGATTCCTCGCCCACCGGGAGCAGGAACTGGCCGCCGAGGAGCGCGCCAATGCGCTGTTCGACAAGAAGCTGGCGCAGGAGGAAGTCTGGATCCGCCAGGGCATCAAGGCCCGGCGCACCCGCAACGAGGGCCGCGTGCGCGCGCTCAAGAGCATGCGCGAAGAGCATCGCAATCGCCGCCAACGGGTGGGCCAGGCCAGCTTCAGCGTGGAGGAAGCCAGCCGCTCGGGCAAGATCGTGGCGGAGCTGCACAAGGTGAGCAAGGCCTTCGGCGACAAGCCGGTGATCCGCGAGTTCAGCACCATCATCCAGCGCGGCGACCGCATCGGCATCGTCGGCGCCAACGGCACCGGCAAGTCGACCCTGGTCAAGCTCCTGCTGGGCGAGCTCGCCCCGGACACGGGCACGGTCAAGCTCGGGAGCAAACTGGAGGTCGCCTACTCCGACCAGCTGCGCGGCCACCTCGACCCGGAGAAGAACCTGATCGACAACGTCTGCGGGGGCCAGGAGTTCATCGACATCAACGGCAAGCGCAAGCACGCCATTTCCTACCTCGGGGATTTCCTGTTCACCCCGGACCGGGTGCGTACGCCGGTCAAGGCGCTGTCGGGGGGCGAGCAGAATCGCGCGGTCCTCGCCCGGCTGTTCAGCAAGCCGGCCAACCTGCTGGTGCTGGACGAGCCCACCAACGACCTGGATATCGAGACCCTGGAGCTGCTCGAGGAGATCCTGCTCGACTTCGACGGCACCGTGATCCTGGTCAGTCACGACCGCGACTTTATGGACAGCGTGGTCACCAGCCTGCTGGTACTGCCCGGGGATGGCAGCGTGGAGGAGCAGGCAGGCGGCTACAGCGACTGGGAGGCAAGGGGCGGGCGTCTGCAGGACCCCACGGCACAGCCCAGCCCGGCAGCGCCGGCGCAGCCCACACAGGCCCCGGCACCCGCCACCCCGGCGGCAAAGCCGCGCAAGCTGTCCTACAAGGAACAGCGCGAACTGGCGGCGCTGCCGGCAAAGATTGACGCCCTGGAGCAACGCCAGGCCGCGCTGGCAGAGACCGTTGCCGCCCCCGAGTTCTACCGGGGTGACAAGGCCAGCATCGAGGCGACGCTGGCGGAGTTAAACGAAGTGCAGGAAGACCTGGAGCTCGCGATTGAGCGCTGGGCGGAACTGGAAGACTAGGACGCCGCCGGCAACACCAGCGGCCGGAGCTCCTCGCGCTCCCAGGGCATGGCGAGCGCATTGCTGGCGCGCTCCCACGCGCGCCCGGACTGCAGCTGCGCCGCCGCCCGCAGGCTTTCGTGGGGCAGCTCTGCCAGGGCGGCCAGTGCCTTCTGCAGGCGCACCTGCACGGAAAAAATTCCCGCACCGTCGCGCGCCACCGGGGCGAAGAAATCCTGTAACAGGTCTGCCGGCGAGAGCTCGGGAAACCAGACCTGCGCGCCACCGTCTTCATCCTCCCGGGGCGTCGTGGCCCATTGCGACAGCAGCCGTGTGGCGCGCCCGATCGTATCGATGGCTGTACCGCTGTCATTGATGCCCGGGGACAGGGCGCGCGAGGCAATCTCTGCCAGCACCATCAAGCCAAAGCGCGGATCGAAGTCAAAAGTGCGCACGCTACCCAGGGAGAAAGCTGCCTCGATGCCGGCGAGGACGGCGTCGTCTACCTCGCCGCCCTCGAGGTAAATCAGCGCCCTGTTCTGATGCACCAGAGTGCCCGGCTCCGCCACCACGAAGAGCTCCAGATCGTGGGTGTCGCTGGTGTGAAGCAATGCCGCCATATCGATGTGTTGTACGTACCCGACGGTATTGGCATAGAGCGGGCGCGCGCTGTCAGGAATGCGGGCGCGAACATCCGCACAGGGCCGCCCCCCGATACCGGGGAATCGGGCGCGCCCCAGCAGGGCGCTGGCGGTTTCCATTTCCACCCGCTCGGCTGTCTCCGTCACCTTGGCCAGCTGCGACAGGTGCTCGATCCAGCGCAACAGGGCGACGACGATCAACAGAATCGTCAGCACCGTGACCG
Organism: Sediminihaliea sp.; assembly: GCA_965222335.1. Taxonomy (GTDB): domain Bacteria; phylum Pseudomonadota; class Gammaproteobacteria; order Pseudomonadales; family Halieaceae. The sequence continues at coordinate 1,184,421 of OZ244944.1, forward strand.
CAAACAGAACGACGTGGCCACGACTGCCGTAGACACCCGCATTGAGGGCGACAATACCCACCAGGCTGAACAGGAAGGTGCCGATAAAGACGCTCAGCGCGTGTCGGGTCACATCGTTGTTGATCACCAGCTCGGTCGCCCGGGGCGAGGTGTTGCCGGTCACCGAGGCGTGTGCCGTGACCAGGGTGGCCATCGAAAAAGTCGCCACGGCCAGCATACTCGAGGCGAGGATTCCCAGAATCCGGTTCACGGCATCGGGAGTTACCCAGTCAGATGCCCCCTGCGGTATCAGCGGCGTCAACCAGACGCCGAGCAGCACCGATATCAGGCCGCCCACAAAGTACAACAGGGCGACGACCCAGAGGGTGCGTGCCGCCTTGCGCTGCAGCCACCGCCAGCGGGTGGTGATATTCACCGCCGCCGCCTAATCCGCGAGCACCGCGCCGACCGCAGCGGCGAGGTATTCGAGGTTGTTCGCGTTCACCCCGGCGACATTGATTCGCGAGGAGTCCAACAGGTAGACGCTGTGCTCGGCGCGCAGCCGCCGGGCCTGCTCCACGCTCAACCCGAGGAAGGAGAACATGCCGTTCTCACGCTCGATAAAGCCGAAATCACGCCCGGTGGTGGCCTCCAGCCTGCCCCGCAGCTCCCTGCGCAGGCCGTTGATGCGCTCGCACATGCCCTGCAGCTCCCGCTCCCAGTCCGCGCGCAGGTCGGCATCCGCCAGCAAACGCCCGGCGATGAGTGCGCCATGGGCTGGGGGCATGGAGTAGACCCGGCGGGCCGCGACCTGGGCCTGGCTCAGCAGTGCCGCGGCGGAGTCCACGGACTCGCTCACAAAAATGGCGATCCCGGTGCGCTCCCGGTACAGACCCATGTTCTTGGAGCAGGATGCCGCGATCACGACCTCCGGCAGCCGCTCCACCAGCAGGCGCAATCCCGCCGCGTCCTCCTCCAGGGAACTGCCCAGGCCCTGGTAGGCAATATCGACAAAGGGCAGGAAACCCTGCTTTTCCGCCATTTCCGCCAGGGTCGCCCACTGGTCCAGGCTCAGGTCGGCGCCGCAGGGGTTGTGACAGCAGCCGTGCAGTAGCACCACGTCGCCGCGGCGGGCCGCCGCCAGGTCGTCCACCATGGCGTCGAAGTCCACCCCGTGGCTGGCCGGCGCGTAGTAGCGGTAGGTCTCGAACTGCAGGCCGACGCTGCCGAGCAGCGGCAGGTGCACGGGCCAGGTCGGGTCGGATACCCACACCCTGGCGCCCGGTGCCGCGGCGTTGATCACCTCGGCGCCGATTCGCAGTGCGCCGCAGCCCCCCGGTGCCTGGATGCTGCTTACCCGGCCCTCGACCAGGGCCGCGCTGCCCGCGCCGAGTACCAGTCTGCGCATCCCTGTATTGAATGCCGGGTCACCCGCGGGCGGCATATAGGCCTTGGTGGTTTCTTCCGCCACCAGCGCCTGCTGGGCGCGCTGCACGGCAGCGAACACCGGGCAGATACCCTGCTCGTTCATGTAAATGCCAACCGTCAGGTCGACCTTGTCGGGGTTGGGGTCGGCGCGGCACTCCGCAGCCAGGCCCAGGATGGGATCGTCGGGCAGTCGTGGCAGTGATTCCAGCATGATTCTCTCCGTGGTGACGGGTGGGGACGCGTTGCCTGTCGCGAAGACGCGGGGATTATATCCCAGCCCCGTAAACGCTTACATGAATGCGAACTTGGCCAGGAAGATGGCGGCCAGGAACCAGGCGCCTGGGGTGATATCCCCGCGCCGGCGGGCGCACAGCTTGATCACGACGTAGCTGATAAAGCCCACCGCAATACCATTGGCAATGGAGAAGGACAGCGGAATCATCACCGCGGTAATCAGCGCCGGCACCACCTCGGTGGGGTCCTCCCACTCCAGCGCCTGCAGTCCGGTGAGCATCAGCATGGCCACGTAGATCAGCGCGCCGGCAGTGGCGAAGGCCGGCACCATCCCCGCGAGGGGGGCAAAAAATATTGCCACCAGGAACAGGGTTCCCACCGTGACCGCGGTCAGGCCCGTGCGGCCCCCGGCGGCCACCCCCGCGGCGCTTTCCACGTAGCTGGTCACCGGTGCACACCCGAGGAAGGCGCCGAGCACGCTGGAGGTGCTGTCGGCCTTGAGGGCCCGGTCCATATTCTGGATATTGCCATCGGCATCGACCAGCCCGGCGCGGTTGGCCACCCCCAGCAGCGTACCCGCGGTGTCGAACAGGTTCACAAACAGGAAGGCAATAATCACACTGGTCATCGCCACGTCCAGGGCACCGGGAATATCCAGCTGAAACAGGGTGGGCGCCAGGCTCGGCGGTGCCGAGACCAGCCCCTGGTACTGCACCTCGCCGAGGGCCAGGCCCAGCAGGGTGATGCCCAGGATGCCGAGGATGATCGCGCCGTGAACCTGGCGAATGGAAAGCACCGCAATCGCCAGAAATCCCAGGCAGGCCAGGAAGGGGCCGGTCTGGGTGAGGTCGCCGAGGGTCAGGAAGGTGGCATCGCTGGCGACGATAATGCCGCCGCTCTTGAGGCCGATAAAACCGACGAACAGGCCGACCCCGGCACCCATGGCCACGCGCAGGTCCAGGGGAATACTGTCCAGCATCCAGCGCCGGATGCGGGTGACGCTCATGATCACGAACAGGACCCCGGCCAGGAACACCGCCCCGAGGGCGACCTGCCAGGAGTAGCCCATGTCGGCGACCACGGTGTAGGTGAAGAACGCGTTCAGGCCCATGCCGGGGGCGAGGCCTACAGGCCAGTTGGCATAAAAGCCCATGAGGTAACAGGCCAGGGCCGAAGCCAGGCAGGTAGCGACAAAGCTCGCCTGGGGATCCATGCCAGCGGACGCCATCATCTGCGGGTTCACGAAGATGATGTAGGCCATGGTGACGAAGGTGGTGGCCCCCGCCACGAGTTCAGTGCGCACGGTGGTGCCGTGCTCGGCAAGCTGGAAATAGTGCCCGATCAGGCCCTGGGTCTGGTTTGGCATCGTCTGCTATCCGGGGCCGGGCCCGCGAGGTAAAAAAACGCAGTTTACGCAATCACCTCAAGAGGCACCATAGGCGGCCCACGTCAGGGCGGCCCGCGCCAGGGGGACCGGGGTGCGGGCGGCTATGGTAACCTTGCCTGCCGTTGCTAGCCCGGTGAGAGGAACCGCCCCATGCACAAGCACTACATCAGCGCCCAGCAGTTGCTGGAAGATTCATTCCGGCTGGGCTGGCAGGTCTATGAGAGCGGCTATCGCCCGGACTATATCGTCGGCGTCTGGCGCGGCGGTGCGCCGGTTGGCATCGCGGTACAGGAACTCCTGGACGTGCTCGACGTGAAGTCCGATCACATCGCCATCCGCACCTCTTCCTACACCGGCATCGGCCAGCGCAGCCGACACGTGCGCGTGCACGGCCTGACCTACCTGATCAAGCGCCTTGAGGCGGAGCACTCGCTGCTGATAGTGGATGACGTGCACGACTCAGGGCTGTCCATCGACCAGACTATCAGGGACCTCAAGGACGCCTGCAAGCGCAACACGCCGGATATCCGGATCGCTACTCCCTATTACAAGCCGGGCAACAACAAGACCCAGCGGGTCCCCGACTACTACGTGCACGAGACCGATGACTGGCTGGTATTTCCCCACGAGCTGGACGGGCTCACGATCGACGAAATCCGGGAGCACAAGCCTGAGCTGGCCAACTTCGTGGATCGCATGGAGCAATCCATCAAGCCCTGAACCGGCCTACTGCCGGGTGAAGCGCTCAATCACATTTCTATGCGCGGGAAACTCCCGCAGCAGGCGCTCGCGCTCGCCGAGGGTCATGTCGGCATAGTCGAAACCCGGTGAGACCGCCTCGGAGATCAGGCCGTAGTCCCCCCCGGGCAGGTGCGAGGCCTTCCACACCCCGCCGCGGACCACCAGCTGCAGTTGCTGGCCGGCGGCGAGATCCGGCCCCAGCACCGCGGTCTCCAGGCGCCCGTCCGGGTGAATCAGGTAGTAGTGCACTGGCGCGCCCAGGTGATAGAAATGCAGGATATCCGAGCGGTTCAGGTGCCAGTGGCCCACCGGGGACTCCCGGGTAAGCAGGTAATAAATGGAGGTCATGGTGTAGCGCTCCCCGTCGGGGGCCGCCACCTGCTCCCGATGGTCCGCCTGAAAGGTGCGGCGGAAATAGCCGCCCTCCACGTGCGCCTCGAGGCCGAGTTGCTCAATCAGTGTCTGCCGGTCCGGGGCTGTCCCGGTCATGCCTGTCTCCTCGGCGCCGGCCGGGAGGCCGACGAGAAAAGCCACGCTGGCCAGGCCGGCGCGCAGCCCCCTCACGACGCATCCGCCGCGGCCGGCGCCTCGTCAGATTCATCCTCGGGCTCATCCACTGCGCTCAGGGCACGCCGGATCCTGTCGCTGTGGCGGGCCACCGCCGCGCGCAGCGCATCTTCGTCGATGGTGATCACCTCGCGCTCGCGCATCAGGATCTCGCCGGCCACAATCGTGGTCACCACGTCGGTACTGTCGAGCACGTAGACCAGGTGGGAGGTCACATCGTACAGCGGCTGCTGGTGGGTCTTGTCCACTTGCAGCTGGATCATATCTGCCGCCATCCCCACCTGTAGCTGACCAATCTCCCCGCCCATATGGATCGCCGCAGCGCCGAGCCGGGTGGCCATGTCCAGGGCCTGGGTGGCGGGCAGGGCCGTGGGGTCGCCACTGTTGACCTTGTGCAACAGCGCCGCCAGACGCACCTCCTCCCACAGGTCGAGGTCATTATTGCTGGCAGCGCCGTCGGTACCCAGGCCCACGTTGACCCCCGCCGCGAGCATCGCCGGCACCGGTGAAATACCCGCGCCCAGCTTCATGTTGGAGGTGGGATTGTGCACCGCGCCGACCCCGGCCGCGGCGGTAAGGGCAATGTCCTTGTCATTCAGCTGGACCATGTGCGCCGCGATCAGCGACTGCCCGAACATGCCCAGCCCCTCCACATGCTGCACCGGCGTGGTCTGGTACTGCTCGGCGATAAACGCGGTCTCTGCCGGCGCCTCCGCCAGGTGCATGGAAATGGGTGCCTGCAAGGCCGCCGCCTTCTCCACCGTGGCACGCAGATGTTCCGCGGACACGGTGTAGGGCGCGTGGGGCGCGAACGCGGGCGTGATGCGGGGGTGCCTGCCCTGCCAGCGGCGCACGAAATCCTCCGCCGCGGCGAAGGAGTCATCCCAGCCGCTGAAGCCGGGGCTCGGGTAATCTATATGCGGCGAGGCGACGATGGCCCGCAGGCCGCAACGCTCAACCACGCCGGCGATCTCGTCGGGGTAGAAGTACATATCCACGAAGGTGGTGGTACCCCCCCGGATCATCTCCCAGCAGGCGAGCTCGGTCCCCGCGCGCACAAACTCCGGGGTCACAAAGCGCCCCTCCATGGGGAACACATACTGGTTCAGCCAGGTCATCAGGTCGAGGTCGTCCACCATGCCCCGGAACAGGGTCATGGCGGTATGCGTGTGGCCATTGACCAGGCCGGGCATCAGGATGCGCCCGTCGCCGGGGATGCTGCGCCTGGCCAGGTAGCGCTCGTCGATTTCCTGGCGCGACCCCACCGCGACGATGCGCCCCTCGTCCACCACCACCGCACCATTGCGAATCTCGGGCTGTGCCGGATTCATGGTCAGGACGTAATCTCCGTACACCACCAGGTCCGGCTGGCTGGCAGCACCCCAGGCGCCGCCAGCGAGCGACAGTGGCAGCAGCGCGCCGGCCAGAAAGCGGGCGACAATGGACTTCAGCATGGCATTCCCTGTGTCATCTCATAAGTTCCCAGCCAATTCTGGTACTTTTGCCGGTCGAGGCTGCGCCGACCGACCAATGACGGTAGATTTTGCATAAATGTGCCAATAACACCAGCCGGGGTCGTCAGAACCCTGCACATGATCGCTAATCACCAGAAACAATCGCCCCATACCCCAGGAGAACACCATGAATAGGATCACCGCACCCCGGCTGGCCCTGGCGACCACCGTGGCAGCCGCCGTCGCTGGCACCGTACCCGCCCACGCGCAGCTGGAGGAGGTTATCGTCACCGCCCAGAAGCGCGAACAGAGTCTGCTCGACGTTCCGCTGTCAGTCGCCACCCTTTCCGGCGAACGCTTCAGCGCCATTTTCGAGGGCGGCGCCGACATCCGCGGCCTGTCCGCCCGGGTGCCCGGGCTGTACGTGGAGTCCTCCAATGGCCGCGTTGCTCCGCGTTTCTATATCCGCGGCCTGGGCAACATCGACTTCGACCTCGCCGCGTCCCAGCCGGTGTCCATCATCATGGACGAAGTAGTCAAGGAGAACGTGGTCCTGAAGAGCTTCCCCCTGTTTGATATCGACCGCGTCGAGGTGCTGCGCGGCCCCCAGGGCTCTCTCTTCGGGCGCAACACCACCGCGGGCATTGTCAAGTTTGACTCGGTCAAGCCCAGCCAGGATCCTTCCGGCAAGGCCAAGGTGGATATCGGCACCCTGGGCACGGTAAATTTTGAAGGTGCCATGGGTGGCGGCCTCACCGACACGGTGGCGGGCCGTATTGCCGTTCTGTACCAGAGCCGGGAAGACTACATCGACAACGGCTTTACCGGGGAAGACAACGCCCTGGGCGGCTTCAAGGAAAAGGCCGTGAAGGGTTTCCTGCAGTGGGAGCCGAATGACCGCTTCAGCGCCCTGCTCGGTGCTCACCACCGCGACCTCGACGGCACCGCCGCCGTGTTCCGGGCCAACATCTTCGACCCGGGCAGCAACGAGCTGAACGAGAACTACGACCGCGACACCGTGTTCTTCGACGAGGGCGACAACAATCCCCAGGAATACAAGAACACCGGCATCAACCTCAAGCTGGACTACGACCTGGGCGCCATGACCCTGACCTCGATCACCGCGGCAGAAGACGCCGACGGGCGCAGCCTGGGTGATATCGACGGCGGCTTCGGCGCCGTGTTCCTGCCGGAGTCCGGGCCGGGCTTTATTCCCTTCCCCTCCCAGACCCAGGACGCCGCCGAAGTGCAGCAGTTCACCCAGGAGCTGCGCCTGAGCAGCAACTACGGCGAGCGCTTCAACTGGCAGGTCGGCGCGTTCTTCTTCGATTCCGAACTGGATGTGGAAACCAGCCCCTTCTTCGTACCGCCCACCACGGTGACCCATGACAACAGCACCTGGGCGATCTTCGGCCAGGGCGACTACGCCCTCACCGATCTGCTCACCCTGACCGCAGGCCTGCGCTACACCGATGACGAGAAGGACCTCACTGCGCCGGGCTATGACATCAGTGTCCAGGACGACCAGGTCAGCGGCGATATCGCCCTGTCCTATGCCATCAGCGACAACAGCACGATCTGGACCAAGGTGGGCACCGGCTTCCGCGCGCCGACCATCCAGGGCCGCGACGTGGCCTTCGGGGCGCCCCCGTCGGTGGCGGATTCCGAGACCATCACCTCCTTCGAGCTGGGCTACAAGGCCGAGTTCGCGAATAACCGGGCGCGTATCAACGCCGCGGTGTTCTATTACGAGGTGGATGACATCCAGTTCACTGCGGTGGGCGGCGCCGACAACTCCATTCAACTGGTCAACGCCGAACAGGGCACCGGCCAGGGCGCGGAGCTGGACCTGCAGTGGCTGATCACCGAGAACTTCGAAGTCACCGTGGGTGCCGCCTACGCCGACACCGAGATCGAGGACCAGAACCTGCGCGTGGCACCCTGTGGTAGCGGGCTCTGCACGCCGCTCGACCCGATGGACGCGAGCGGCCTGGTATTTGTGGATGGCAACCCCTTCCCCAACGCCCCGGAGACGACCTATAACTTCACCGCTTCCTACACCGTACCGGTGGGTCGCGAATCGGAGTTCTTCGCCTTTACCGACTGGTCCTACCAGGGCGACACCCAGATCTTCCTCTACGACGCGGTGGAGTTCCGCACCGAGGACCAGTTCGAGGGTGGCGTTCGCCTGGGCTGGCGCCTGCGCGACGACAGCTACGAAATCGCGCTCTTCGGCCGCAACATCACCGACGAGGAGAACGTCCAGGGGGCGATCGACTTCAACAACCTGACCGGCTTTACCAACGAACCGCGGGTCTGGGGTATCTCCCTGATGTCCCAGTGGTAAGTCGGCCCGCGCCGGCCTGGCCGGCGTAGCGCGCCTCACGGCCATCTTCTACACTGTAGCGGTGGCCATGGACAAACCCCGGGCTCAGACCCGGGGTTTGTTTTTCTGGAGCCTGTACAAAGACACTAAAAAAGAGGGCTGTGCATGTTTATCGTTGAATCCTACGCCGTGGCCGTGGCCCTGTGCTTCGTGACCATGCTGTGCTGGGGCTCCTGGGCCAACACCCAGAAGCTGGCCACCCAGGAGTGGCGCTTCCAGCTGTTCTACTGGGACTACTCCATTGGCGTCTTATTGCTGGCGCTGCTGCTGGCCTTTACCCTGGGCAGCAGCGGGGACGAGGGACGCAGTTTTGTCCCGGACATTTCCCAGGCCAATAGCGACGCCATCAAGATGGCCCTGCTCGGCGGCGCGGTGTTCAACTTTGCCAATATCCTGCTGGTGGTGGCGATCGACATCGCGGGCATGGCGGTGGCATTTCCGGTCGGTATTGGCCTCGCCCTGGTGATCGGCGTGCTCGCCAACTACGACCCCGCCCAGGTCATCAGCCCCTTTCTGCTGTTCCTCGGAGTCGGCCTGGTGGTGGTGGCGATTCTGCTGGATGCCCTGATCTACCGGCGGGTGCCCGGGGAGAGTGCCCAGGCGGTGGGCAAGGGCCTCACCATCTCGGTGATTGCCGGCATTTCGATGGGCTTTTTCTATCGCTTCGTGGCCCAGTCCATGTCCTTTGATTTTGCCAGCCCCGAAGCGGGCCTGATGACCCCCTACTCGGCAGCGGTGGTATTCGGTATCGGCCTGCTGCTGTCCAACCTGGTTTTCCTGGTGCCGCTCATGTACCGGCCCATCAGCGGGGAACCGGCCCGCCCCGGCGAGTACTTCAGCCGTGGCACACCCCGCCTGCACCTGGTGGGCATTCTCGGCGGCGCCATCTGGGCAACCGGTTTCTGTTTCAATATCATCGCCGCCGGCAAAGCCGGCTATGCGGTATCCTACGGCCTGGGCCAGGGCGCAACGATGGTCGCCGCCTTCTGGGGGGTTTTTATCTGGAAGGAGTTCAAGGACACCCCCGCCGGCACCTCGCCCCTGATTGCCGCCATGTTCGCCTGTTTCTTTGTCGGGCTGGGCATGATCATCTATTCCAACCTGTGATGCCCTGCCCATGAAGCGTGTGGTCGTAATCGGTTCTTCCAATACGGATATGATTATCCAGGTGCCCTATCTGCCTGGCCCCGGGGAGACGGTGATGGGCGGCAAGTTCACCACCACCCCCGGCGGCAAGGGCGCCAACCAGGCGGTGACGGCGGCCCGGGCCGGCGGTCGCGTCAGCTTCGTGGCCGCGGTAGGCGATGATCTCTTCGGCCAGGAGTCACTCAAGGGTTTCGCCAGAGACGGCATCGACACGGGTCTGTGCCTGATCGACCCGCTGACCCCCTCCGGGGTGGCGCAGATCTTCGTCGACGCCAAGGGCGAGAACACCATCGGCGTGGCCCCCGGCGCGAATGCCTGCCTGGAACCGGGCCATATCGACCGGGCCACGGGGCTGTTCGGCCCCGACACCGTGGTCCTGCTGCAGCTGGAAACCCCGCTGGAAACCGTGGTCTACGCCGCGCGCCTGGCGCATGAGAAGGGCTGCAAGGTGATTCTCAACCCCGCCCCCGCCACCACCCTGCCGGATGAGTTGTTCGCCTACCTGGATTACCTGACCCCCAACCTGGCGGAAATCGAGACCCTTACCGGCGTGCCCGTGACCGACGAGCGCTCCGCGGCCGCCGCCGCCGGTGCGCTGCACCAGCGGGGGGTGACCAATATCCTGATCACCCGCGGCGACCAGGGGGTCTTCCTGTCCCAGCGCGATCGCGACCGGCACATCAGCACCCGGGGCTTTCCCGCGTTCAAGGTGGAAACTGTGGACACTACCGCCGCCGGGGACGTCTTCAACGGCTGCCTGGCAGTAGCAATCGCCAATGACCGGGACCTGGCCGATGCCATTCGCTTCGCCCAGGCCGGCGCCGCACTGTCAGTGCGGGTGCTGGGCGCGCAGGTCAGCGCGCCGCAGCTGAACGAGATAGAATCCTTCCTGCAAACCCACTGACTCACGGACCCTTATGAACAAAAGACTTACCACCCTGCTAATTGCCCTGTGCTTTGTCACCACCCCCTTCACCCACGCCGCAGACCCACTGCCCATCAAGGTCGTGATCGTGACCATGTTCGAGACCGGGGCCGACAGCGGTGACGATGCCGGGGAGTTCCAGCGCTGGAATGAACGCCTGCCCCTGGACACCGTATTTCCTGCGCCGCACATGCACCACGACATTCACTACAACGAGGAGCTTGGCGTACTCGGCATTGTCACCGGCATGGGCACCGCCAACGCGGCGGCCAGCGTGATGGCCCTGGGCCTGGATCCGCGCTTCGACCTGAGCAAGGCTTACTGGCTGGTCGCGGGCATCTCCGGCTTCGACCCCGCCGACGCCTCACTCGGCTCGGTCGCCTGGGCCGAGTACCTGGTCGACGGCGATCTCGCCCACGAGATCGACCCGCGTGAAATCCCGGAAGACTGGGACAGTGGCTATTTCCCGCTGTTCAGCCAGGGGCCCGGGGACCCGGAGCGGCTGTCCTACAGCCTGGGCGAAATGTTCCAGCTGAATACGGCGCTGGTTGACTGGGCCTTCGACCTGACCCGCGACATGGCGCTGCCCGACGACCCGGCCCTGGAAGCCACCCGCAAGCTCTATCCCGAGTATCCCGTGGCCCAGCGCAAACCCTTTGTGCTCAAGGGAGACCAGCTGGCCGCGATGACCTTCTGGCACGGCAGACTGTTGAACGACTGGGCCAATGAATGGGTCGATTACTGGACCGAGGGCCAGGGCGAATTCGTCAGCTCGGCCATGGAGGACACCGGCACCTTGCAGTCGCTGACCTACCTGCACGAGGCGGGGCGAGTGGACAAGAACCGGGTCATGGTCCTGCGCACGGCATCCAACTTCACCATGCCGCCTGCGGGTAAAACACCGGCGGCTTACCTGCGCGAGGAGCAGCATGACAGCTACGCGGGCCTGGACGCGGCCCTGGAGAACGCCTACCTGGTCGGCAACAAGGTGGTACAGGAACTGGTGCGCAACTGGGACCAGTACCGCGACAGCATCCCGGCAGCGGCGACCGACAGCCCGTAATTTTCACACTTGACGTGGGTACTTTTCACACCGTTATTCGCTGCATTGGCGCTACACTCCGGGTGTCAATGCAGCAAACGTAGCGGGCAGTACCCCATGACAGCGCAAAATAACGGCAAAATCAGCCTGGTTGAGTTCCTCGGCAGCATCAAGTTTTCCCGTCCGGGAAAAGAGAGCGCCAACGACTATCAGGCCTGTACAACCCCCTTTGCCGAATTTCAGCAGCGTGCACGCACGCGCCGCCAGTACAGCAGCGAAGACGCTATCCTGATTCGCAGCGCTAACTAGCTGGTAGCACCTTCGCGCGGCAACAACGCGTGTGCGTGAAGCGCACGATAGATACGCTCGGCCTCTTCACACATTGATTCATATCGCGCCGGAATGGCCACGGCCTCATCCGGGTCCTCCCGCGGCGGCGCAAACCCGGTCGACTTTTCCACCGCCGCATACCAGTGCGGCCCCCAGACCCCGTCGCTGTCCCGCGGTCCCGGCGGCCAGCTCAGCATTTTCTCACTGAAGGCAATCCCCACCCGGTCGCAAAGGGCCCGCAGGCTCGCCTCGGGGCGCTGCAGGGTCGCCGCCGAATCGATCACCGGCGGCGCCTCGCCCGTGCGATCCGCCTCGCGCTCGAACAGAGCCCACTGCTGGGGAAAGCCCAGCTCTTCCAGCACGAAATCGGGGCGCACCCGGGCATAGGAGGCAATGATCCGGCGCGGTTCCCGGATCAGGAAACAGTTCTGCAGGCTGTCGGTCCAGTCCAGGGCAATCTGCGGCAGCATGTGCTGGGTCATGTGCTTCTGGTAGAACACCCGGCACTGGCCGGCATCCGTGTCCGGCGGCAATTCCCGGGTCAACGCCGTCGCCACCTGGCGCCAGTCGCAGACCTGGGTGGCCATCACCGCGTCGCCGGCGGGATGCTCCAGCCCGGTCGTTTTCAGGTAATGGCCGTACAGGGGTTCGTCCACGACCACGGTATCATCGCGGTTCTCGAAGGCCCGCATCAGCGCGGTGCTGATGTTGCGCGGCCCGGACCACATCGCAATCCTTACCACGCTCATCTCAGTCCCTCGGATGCGTGCGGCCGGGGCCGTCGATATAGCGCTGCACCCAGACCCGGTAGTGATCCTGCAGGCGCGTGATCATGGGCCGCTCGCCCGGCTCGCCAACGACGCGACCGTCGACCTCGGTGACCGGCACCAGACCGGCAAAGGTGCCGGTTACAAACGCCTCCTCGGCGTTGTACACATCTGTCAGGGTAAAGTTTTTCTCGCGCACCGTGAGCCCCAGTTCACGCCCGATCTCGATCACCTTGCCGCGGGTAATCCCATCCAGACAGTAGTCGCCGGTCGAGGTCCATATCTCGCCGCGACGCACAATAAAGAAGTGGGTGGAATTACAGGTCGCGACAAAGCCGTGGGGGTCCAGCATCAGGGCCTCATCGTGACCGGCCTTGGCCGCCTGGATGCAGGCGCCGATACAGTTGAGCTTGGAGTGCGTGTTGAGGGTGGGATCCTGGACGTCAGAATAGCCGCGACGCACGTAGACCGTGTACAGGCGCACGCCCTTGTTCACCGTTTCCGGCAGCGCTTCCTTGTACTCCGGGATAATCACCACCGTGGGCGGGGTAATCGTCATTCGGGGATCCTGGTAGGGCGTGGCCTTGACCCCGCGCGACACCATCAGGCGAATGTGCACACCGTCCTCCATCCCGTTGGCCGCCAGCAGCCGGTAGATCCGCCGGGTCAGCTCCTCGCGACTGAAGTCCGGCGCGAAATCCAGGGTCTTCATGCCCTCGAACAGGCGCTCGAGGTGGCGCTCCAGGAACAGCACCGTGCCGCGCTCCATGCGCAGACCTTCCCACACCCCATCGCCGAGGATAAAACCGGAGTCAAATACCGAAATCCTCGCCTCATTGCGCGGGAAGTGCTCGCCATTGATCTCGATCAGGATGCTGTCATTGCGCGGATCACCCGCGTATTCGTGCGTGCCTTTCATCGCCGCTCCTATGCCCTCGAAAAACGCGTATTGTGCGCCGGCGCTGCAGGCAAGTCACCACCCCGGCGGGTGAGGCGGCCGATTTGATGCTAAACTCGGCCTCCACAAATTGCAGCCCCGTCCGCACCGTGCCTGACTCCCACGACAACATCTATGCCGAGCCGGTAGGCTCACCCGCCAAGTTCCGCTTCGATGACAGCGTGGCGCAGGTCTTTCCGGACATGATCAAGCGCTCGGTGCCCGGCTACACCACCATCGTCGCCATGACGGGACTGCTGGCCGGGCGCTACGCGACGCCCGGAAGCCGGCTCTACGACCTCGGCTGCTCCCTGGGCGCCTCCACCCTGGCCATGCGCCAGCACGTGCGGTACTCCGACTGCGAACTGATCGGCGTGGACAACTCGCCCGCCATGTTGCGGGCCTGCCAGAGCGTGATGGCCACCGACACCCACGAGCTGCCGGTGAAACTGGTGTGCAGCGACCTGGAAACAGTACAGATCGAGGATGCCTCGGTGGTGGTGCTCAACTTCACCCTGCAGTTTATTGCCCGGGAACGGCGCGAGCGGATCCTGGACAGGATTTACCAGGGGCTGCGCCCGGGCGGTATCCTGGTGTTGTCGGAAAAGGTCACCTTCGAGGACCCGCACCTGGATGCCCTGAACATCGAACTGCATCACGACTTCAAGCGCGCCAACGGCTACAGCGATCTGGAAATCGCGCAAAAGCGCAGCGCCCTTGAGGACGTTCTGCTGCGCGATACCCTGCCCCAGCACCGGGCGCGCATCGCCGGCGTCGGCTTCAGCGCCTGCGATGTGTGGTTCCAGTGCTTCAATTTCGCCTCCCTTATCGCCCTCAAATGATCGACTACCAGCCCCTCATCCAGCGCTGGCAAACGGATTCGCTGCAGGCCTGGGCGGCGCATTTACCAGAGCAGATTGCCGCCGGCCTGTCACCCCGGCGCTACGGTGACGTGCCGCGCTGGGAACAGTCACTGGCGGCGCTGCCGGACCTGCCTGTACGCAGCCGCCTCCTGGACCGCGCACGGGTAGGCGTCGACAGCGACACACCGCTGGATGCCGCCACCCGTGCAAGGCTTACTGAAGCCCTGCAGGGCCTGCACCCCTGGCGCAAGGGTCCCTTCGAACTCTGCGGCGTGCACATCGACACGGAGTGGCGCTCGGACTGGAAGTGGGACCGGATCGCGCCGCATATTGACGACCTGCAGGGCCGCCGGGTGCTGGATGTGGGCTGCGGCAGCGGTTACCACTGCTGGCGCATGGCCGGGGCCGGGGCGACGGAAGTCATCGGCATCGATCCCACACCGCTGTTCGTCCTCCAGTACTGGGCCCTGCAAAAATACCTGCAGCAGCCCGGGGTCTGGGTGCTGCCGCTGGGCATCGAGCATGTACCCCGCGGGCTCAAGGCTTTTGACAGCGTATTTTCCATGGGCGTTCTCTACCATCGCCGCTCGCCCATGGACCATCTGCAGGAACTGCGCGACTGCCTGCGTCCCGGGGGGCAGCTGGTGCTGGAAACCCTGGTGATCGAGGGCGAGGCCGGCGCCACGCTGGTACCCGAGGGTCGCTACGCGCGCATGGGCAATGTCTGGTTCCTGCCCAGCGTGGACACCCTCATCGGCTGGCTGCGCAAAACCGGATTCACCGCGCCGACCCTGGTCGATGTTTCCACCACCAGCACCGCGGAACAGCGCAGCACCGAGTGGATGCGCTTCCATTCTCTGGCCAACTTCCTCGACCCCGATGACCACACCCGCACCATCGAGGGCTATCCGGCCCCGCGCCGCGCCGTGCTCAGCGCCAGGGTCCCGGGATGAAGCAGGTGTACGCTCACCCCCAGCTGGTGATGGTCAGCCAGATGCAGAGCCTGCTGGAGCGTGCCGGTATCGGCTCCCGGATTCGCAACGAGTACGCCTCCGGCGCAATCGGCGAACTGGCACCCATTGATGCCTGGCCGGAGCTATGGGTGCTGGAGGACCGGGATGCCGAACGGGCGAGCGCCCTGATTACCGACCTGCAAAGCCCCCAGGAGCAGCCGGACTGGACGTGTGCACGCTGCGGCACCGCCTCCCCGGCCAGCTTCGATTTTTGCTGGCACTGCGGCGAGGCCAGGCCAACCGGAACCGATCACTGAGCTGTACCACGATGAGGGCGGCGACGGATCAGGGCGCCAGGTACGCAGCGCCCTCTCCCGCCTGCGCGGCGACATCTTCCGGATTGCGCAGGCTGCACTCGCGCAGCGACAGGCAGCCGCAGCCGATACAGCCATCCAGCTGATCCCGCAGGCGCTCCAGCTGATCAATCCGCGCCTGCAGCTGCTGCCGCCAGCGGCGGGAGAGGCGCGCCCAGTCCGCCTTGGACGGCGTTACCTCCAGCGGCAGTTCCTGCATGGCAGATGCGATCTCGGTGAGTGAGAGGCCGAGCCGCTGGGCGGTTTTGATCACCGCGATCCGCCGCAGTACCCCCCGGCGGTAGCGGCGCTGGTTGCCCGCATTGCGCCAGCTGCTGATCAGGCCCCGGCTTTCATAGAAGTGCAGGGTCGCGACCGTGACCCCGGCCCGCTTTGCCACCTGCCCGACACTCAGGCCCTCACTGCCAGACTCCATAAAAAAACCTCTTGACCTCAAGTTAACCTGAGGTTTTACGCTCATTCCTCCAGCAGTTCAATCAGGATGAGGAGCAGAGCATGCAAGAGCATTCCAGAAACAATGTCCCGGCCCTGCAGGGCGTGGATCACGTGCACCTGTGCGTGCCAGATAAGGCAGCCGCCGCCGAGTGGTACGCCGATCATCTCGGGTTTCAGGTCGTGGAGCGGTTCCGGGTATGGGATACCGGGAGCGGTCCCCTGGTGATGCGGGATCAGCACGACACCGTGCATATTGCCCTGTTCGCAAGAGAGCAATACACGCCCATCAGCGCCATTGCCCTGGGTGCCGACAGCGAGGGTTTCAGCCGCTGGCGGGAGTACCTCCAGGCCCGCAACCTGCCGCTGCGGGAGGCCGATCACGGCCTGTCACGGTCGCTCTACTTCGCGGACCCCTGGGGCAATGAGCACGAGATTACGACCTACCCGGAAAGCTAGTCGCGTCGCGGCCGTGGCCCGCTGCTAGTGCAGGGACTTGTCCCGGCGGTGCTCGTGGAACACGTACTCGAAAACCTCGCGGTAGCTGCGAGCGAAATGCACGGTGATCCCCTCCTGCAGGTAGTCGGGTAACTCCTCGAAGTCGCGCCGGTTACCCTGGGGCAGGATCAGCTCCATGATTTTCGTACGCCTTGCGGCGATCACTTTCTCGCGGATACCGCCCACGGGCAGCACCTGCCCGGTGAGGGTCAGCTCACCGGTCATCGCCAGCGGCCGCTTGATGCGTTCGCGGCGGGCGAGGGACACCAGGGCGGTGGCCATGGTGATCCCGGCGCTGGGGCCGTCCTTGGGCGTGGCGCCCTCGGGCACGTGCATGTGCACCATGCTCATATCGAAGAAATCCGGATCACAGCCGTAGTCCTTCAGGTGTGCGATGACATAGCTGTAGGCTATGTCGGCGGACTCCTTCATCACATCCCCCAGCTTGCCCGAGGTCTTGAAGCCCCGGTTAAGGGTGTGTATCTGCGAGGTTTCCACGCCCAGGGTGGCGCCACCCATGGTGGTCCAGGCCAGGCCCGTGGCGACGCCGATTCCCCGCAGCGGCTTCTCCCGCTGGAACGGCGGCATGCCCAGCAGCGCCTCGACATCCTTCTTGCCCACCCGCAGCTTGTCTTCGTCGGATTCCAGCAGGGTCACGATCGACTTGCGCATCATCCGTGCCAGCTGTTTTTCCAGGGTGCGCACCCCCGCCTCGCGGCAGTAGGACTCGATCACGTATTTGAGGGCCGGATCGTTGATCTTGAGCTGGTCCTCTTGCAGGCCGTGGCGCGCCAGCTGCTTCGGCCACAGGTGGTTCTTCGCGATCTGCAGTTTTTCCTCGGCCACGTAGCCGGCCAGGCGCAGGGTCTCCATGCGATCCAGCAGGGGGCCGGGAATCGTGTCCAGCTGATTGGCAGTACAGATAAACAGGACCTGGGAGAGGTCGACGCGCAGGTCGAGGTAGTGATCCAGGAACTCGCCGTTCTGCTCCGGGTCCAGCACCTCCAGCAGGGCCGACGCAGGGTCGCCCTGGAACGACGCGCCGATCTTGTCGATTTCATCCAGCATGATCACCGGATTGGCGACCTCGACCTCCTTCAGCGCCTGCACGAACTTGCCCGGCATGGCGCCGATATAGGTGCGACGATGGCCCTTGATCTCGGCCTCGTCACGCATGCCCCCCAGGCTGAAGCGGTAGAACTTGCGGCCCAGGGCATCCGCCACGGAACGCCCGATACTGGTCTTGCCCACCCCGGCGGGCCCACCAGCAGGAGGATGGAGCCGGCGATTTCGCCCCGGAACGCACCCACGGCGAGAAACTCCAGGATGCGGTCCTTCACATCCTCGAGGCCGTCGTGATGCTCGTCCAGTACCTTGCGCGCGTGCTTCAGCTCCAGGTTGTCATCGGAGGTCACCCCCCAGGGCACCTGGGTGGCCCAGTCGAGGTAATTGCGGGTCACACCGTACTCGGGTGAGCCCGCCTCCAGGATGGACAGCTTGTGCAGTTCGTCCTCGATCCGTTCCTGGGCCTGCTCCGGCACGGTCTTGCCGGCCAGGCGCTCGCGAAACATTTCCACATCGGTGGTGCGGTCGTCCTTGGAAATGCCAAGCTCTTTCTGGATCACCTTGAGCTGCTCGCGCAGGAAAAACTCGCGCTGGTGCTCGGACACCTTCTCGTTCACCTGGCTGGTGATCTTGCTTTGCAGGGTCGCGACCTCCACTTCCTTGCGCAGCAGGGTGAGGGCTTTCTCCATCCGCGAAACCAGCGGCAGGGTATCCAGGATCTCCTGCAGGTCGTCGCCGGAGGCACTGGTCAGGGCCGCGGAAAAATCCGCCAGCAGGCTGGGCTGGTTGGGATTGAAATTGCCCATGTACTGCTTAAGCTCTTCGCTGTACAGCGGGTTCAGCGGCAGCAGCTCCTTGATCTGCTTGATCAAGGCCATGGCATAGGCCTTGACCTCATCGCTCTGGGTGTCGCCCTGGCTGCGGGGATATTCCACCTGCACCCGGTAGGGCGGCTTGTCGCTGAGCCAGCGCACGATGCGGAAACGCTTCAGGCCCTGGGCGAGGAAATTACCCGAGCCATTGGCGTCCGGGGGCTGGTGCAGTCGCACCACGCAACCGATCTCGGGGAACTGGCGCGGGTCCAGCGACTCCGCGTCCGCACGGTCGACATAGGACAGGCCGATCACATTGACCTGCGCTTTGGATACCGCCTTCAGGGTCGACGCCCACTCCTGCAGGTTGATCGCGACCGGCTGCACCTGACCGGGAAAAAACGGCCGCGCCGGTGTCGGAATCAGGTACAGGGTCTCGGGCAGCACATCGTCGGCCACTGCCGGCGGATGTTCTCCACCGGGTTGCTCGACGTCGTTGTCTTCTGCCCAGGTTTCCGTATCAGTCATAGCGCCTCGCCAGTCGTGCCATATTATTGACCATCCCGTTGATATGGGCACGGCCGGCGACAATTCAAGCGAAGCCGACGGTACTCGGCCGCCGGCGCAGGCGTTATACTGCCCGACCACCCCGGGCCGGGGCCATCCCGGCCGGGTCCCTCCCGGCCGGCAAATACAAGGAGTCACAGGTGCACATCGACAAGGCCTCCGAAGCGGAGCTCAAACAGCAACTCGCCTCGCTGCAGGACGAATACGACCAGCTGGTAGACAACAAACTGGCGCTGGATCTGACCCGGGGCAAGCCGGGCAAGGAACAGGTGGCCCTCTCGGATGGCCTGGACGGCATTCTCGCGGGGGATTTCAGCGCCGCCGATGGCACGGACGTGCGCAATTACGGGGGTCTCGACGGCCTGCCGGAGGCGAAATCGCTGTTCGGGGCACTGCTCGGCACACCCCCGGAGGAGACTCTGGTGGGGGGTAACAGCAGCCTCACCCTGATGTACCAGGTGGTGGACTTCGCCATGCACCAGGGCCTGCGCGGGCCGGACTCGGCCTGGGCCAATCTCGAGCCGGTGAAATTCCTGTGCCCGGTCCCCGGATACGACCGCCATTTCTCCATCTGCGAATACCTGCATATCGAGATGCTCCCGGTGCCCATGCTGGACACCGGACCGGACATGGACCAGGTGGAAAAACTGGTGCAGGCGGACCCGGCAATCAAGGGCATCTGGTGTGTGCCCCGCTTCGGCAACCCCACGGGCTGCGTTTACAGTGACGACACGGTGGCGCGCATTGCCCGCCTGCCGCAAATCGCGGGCGAGAATTTCCTGGTAATGTGGGATAACGCCTACGCGGTGCACGCCCTGTACGAGGACGCCCCCGAAGTGGCCTCGATCGCCGACCTCTGCCGCGCCGAGAACACCCTGGACGGGGTGTTCCAGTTCGCGTCCAGCTCCAAGATGACCTTTGCCGGTGGCGGCGTGGCCTGCATTGGCAGCAGCGAGCGCAACCTGGCCACCCTGAGGGCCCACCTCGCCTTCCAGACCATCGGCCCGGACAAGGTCAACCAGCTGCGGCACGTGCGCTTCCTGCGCGACCGCGAGACCATTGCGGCGCATATGGCGCGCCACGCCGACCTGGTGCGGCCCCGGTTCGAGATC
Organism: Sediminihaliea sp.; assembly: GCA_965222335.1. Lineage (GTDB taxonomy): Bacteria > Pseudomonadota > Gammaproteobacteria > Pseudomonadales > Halieaceae. The sequence continues at coordinate 1,204,420 of OZ244944.1, forward strand.
GTGCTGGACACCCTGCAGCGGGAACTGGCGGATACCGGCATGGGCGAGTGGACCTCGCCGCGGGGGGGCTATTTCATCTCCTTCGATACCCGCCCCGGCCTGGCGCGGGCGGTGGTGGAGCTGGCGGACAATATCGGCGTGAAGCTGACCCCGGCGGGGGCGACCTTCCCTTACGGCAAGGACCCGGAGGATCGCAATATCCGTATCGCCCCCACTGTACCTTCGGTGGCAGACGTGGAGGCGGCGATCAAGGCCTTTGTACTCTGCGTGCGCCTGGCCAGCATCGAGCAGCGCCTGGGCAAGCGCTGAGCGGGCCCGGCGAGGGGCTTACTCGTCGCTGTGCTGGCCCGGCTGGTGCACCCCGGGGAAGGGGAAACTGGCCACGTTGCCCTCGCGCGAGGTGCCTTCGGAAATCTTGCCCGTGCCTTCCTTGTCGACCTCGTCGATACGGATCACCGCCTGCAGGGGGATATAGCTTCGCTTGACTCCGCTGAACTCGTTCTTCAGCTTCTCCTGGCTGGGGTCGACCACGATCTGTGAGCGCTCGCCAAAGACGAACTCCTCGATCTCGATAAAGCCCCACATGTCGCTCTGGTAGATCTGGCGCGCGAATACCTCGAACACCTGGTTGCCGTTCTGGAAGATCACCTTGTACACGGGTTGGGTTGCCATCAATGCCTCTGCAGGATCCGGACACTGCGGTCGCCGCGGGTATGCGGCACTGTCCGGGATTTCGGGGGCGGCAATGGTACCACCATCGGCGAATATTTCCACGTCTCCCGGGGCCCGTCCGGGTGTGTTTTTATACGCCAAATCGGTATAATCCGCGCCCTTTTCATGGCCCGGGCGCCCGCGGCCAGCACCTGCCCGATACGGAGACACGTGAGCAAGAAGCTGTACATCAAAACCCACGGCTGCCAGATGAACGAGTACGACTCCGCACGCATGCGCGATCTGCTCGGCGAAAGCCATGGCCTGGTCCCCACCGAAAACCCGGAGGAGGCTGATGTATTGCTGCTAAATACCTGTTCTATAAGGGAAAAAGCCCAGGAGAAGGTATTTCACCAGCTGGGTCGCTGGAAGCAGCTGAAACAGAAGCGCCCGGACCTGGTGATTGGGGTCGGCGGCTGCGTGGCCAGCCAGGAAGGCGAGGAAATCGGCAAGCGCGCGCCCTACGTGGACCTGGTTTTCGGCCCCCAGACCCTGCACCGCCTGCCGGAAATGATGGCCCGGCGCAGTGCCCTGAGCGGCCCCGGGGGCACCCTGGTGGTGGATGTCAGCTTCCCCGAAATCGAAAAATTCGATCGCCTGCCGGCGCCCAAGGTGGAAGGCCCCACGGCCTTCGTCTCGATCATGGAGGGCTGCAGCAAGTACTGCACCTTCTGCGTGGTGCCCTACACCCGGGGCGAGGAAGTCTCCAGGCCCCTGGATGACGTGATCGCCGAGATCGCCCACCTCGCCGAGGGCGGGGTGCGCGAGGTCAACCTGCTGGGACAGAACGTGAACGCCTACCGCGGCGAGAATCACCTCGGTGAGACCGTGGATTTCGCCGAGCTGCTGAGCTACGTGGCGCGTATTCCCGGCATTGACCGGATTCGCTACACGACCTCGCACCCGGTGGAGTTCTCTGACGCCCTGATTGACGCCTACGCGGAGATACCGCAGCTGGTCGATCACCTGCACCTGCCGGTGCAGAGCGGCTCCGACCGTATCCTGATGGCGATGAAACGCGGCCACACCGCGCTGGAGTACAAATCCAGGATCCGCCGGCTGCGCAAGATTCGCCCGGATATCAGCATTTCCTCCGATTTCATCATCGGCTTCCCCGGCGAGACCGAGGCGGATTTTGCCGCCACCATGAAGCTGGTGGAGGAGATCGGCTTCGACACCTCTTTCAGCTTCGTCTACAGCGCCCGCCCCGGCACCCCGGCGGCAGAGCTGCCGGACGACACCGGCGAGGAGATCAAGAAGCAGCGCCTGCAGATCCTGCAGACCCGCATCAACCAGCAGGCCCAGGCAATCAGCCGGCGCATGGTGGATACCACCCAGCGGGTGCTGGTGACCGGGGTGGCCAGGAAAGACCCCGGACAGTTGCAGGGGCGCACCGAGAACAACCGGGTCGTCAACTTTGCCTCCAGCGAGCACGCCCTGATCGGCGAATTTGTCGATGTGCACGTCCAGGAGGCCCTGCCCAATTCCCTCCGCGGCCAGCTGGTGCGTGGTTGACTGGGCGTTAATCCGGTATATCCTTCACTTAAACCCCCCAGCCATTCGTGGCAGAAGAGCGATTTGAACAGCGAAACCGCGACAGCGAAGTCGACACAGCAAAGCCTTTCCCTGGAACCCAATGACGCCCGACATCTGGCCATTCTCTGTGGCCAGCTGGACGGTCATTTGCGCCAGATCGAGCAGCGCATGGGCATCACGATCAACAACCGCGGCAACCAGTTCCTGCTGACCGGCCCGGCGCCCAACGTGACCGCCGCCAGCAACCTGCTGACCCACCTGTATGCGGAGGTCTGCCAGGGCGTGGGCCTGACCCCCGAGTCCCTGCACCTGAACCTGCAGCAGTCGGGACTGGAGCACATGGCGCAGCGCGCCGACGGACAGGTCGAGGCGATCCAGGTGATCCGCACCAAGCGCGCATCGATCAAGCCCCGGGGCAAGAACCAGCAGGGCTACGTGCGCACGATCCAGCACTGCGATATCAATTTCGGCATCGGCCCCGCGGGCACGGGCAAGACCTTCCTCGCCGTGGCCTGCGCGGTGGAAGCCCTGCTCGAGGAGCGGGTGCGCCGCATCCTGCTGGTGCGCCCGGCGGTCGAGGCGGGCGAGAAGCTGGGTTTTCTCCCCGGCGACCTGAGCCAGAAGATCGACCCCTACCTGCGGCCGCTCTACGACGCCCTGTACGAGATGCTCGGCTTCGAGACGGTCAACAAGTATATCGAGCGCAATATCATCGAGGTCGCGCCCCTGGCGTTCATGCGCGGGCGCACCCTGAACAACGCCTTCATCATTCTCGATGAGGCGCAGAACACGACCCGCGAGCAGATGAAAATGTTCCTGACCCGCATCGGCTTCGGCTCCACCGCGGTGATCACCGGCGACGCCACCCAGATTGACCTGCCGCGGGGGGCCCACTCCGGCCTCACCCATGTCGCCAACATCCTGCGCGACGTGGACGGCATCGGCTTTACCTGGTTCGGCAACACGGATGTCGTGCGCCACCCCCTGGTACAGCGCATTGTCGAGGCCTACGACGCCCACGAGGAAAGGACTACCCCGCTCGACAAGAGCCGGCGATGACCCTCACCGTGGACATCCAGAGCGCCACCGCAGACCCGGTACCCGAAGAGGACGACATACGCCGCTGGATCGCCGCAGCCCTCGCCGCCGGGGGGCATGCCGGGGACACCGAGGTCAGTGTGCGCCTGGTAGATAACGCCGAGATGACCGCCCTGAATCAACGCTTTCGCGACAAGCCGCAGCCGACCAACGTGCTGTCTTTCCCCGCCGACCTGCCCCCCGCGCTGCAGTTGCCGCTGCTGGGAGATATCGTCATCTGCGCCCCGGTGATCGCCGCCGAGGCCGCTGAGCAGGGCAAGGCGGCCAGCGCCCACTGGGCACACATGCTCGTGCACGGCACCCTGCATCTGCTGGGCCATGACCATATGGAAGCGCAGGAGGCGGCGCAGATGGAATCAATGGAAACCCGCATCCTCGCGGAACTGGGCTTCCCCTGCCCTTACCGGCAAGAGACCTTCAAGGAGCACGCCGCGCCATGAGCGAAGATCGATCAAGCAGCGAGTCAGGCGACAAGTCCTGGCTCGAGAAAATCGCCCTGCTTTTTTCCTCCGACCCCTACAGCCGCAACGACCTCGAGGACGTGCTGTCCATCGCCGCCGAGAACGAGGTCATTGACGAGGACGCGCGCAGCATCATGGAAGGCGCGATGAAGGTCAGCGACATGCAGGCCCGGGATATAATGATCCCGCGGGCGCAGATGGTGGTGATCAAGGCCGAGTCGACCCTGGAGGAAATCCTGCCCCAGATCATCCGCTCCGCCCACTCCCGCTACCCCGTGGTCGGCGACAGCCCCGACGACGTCCTGGGTGTACTGCTGGCCAAGGACCTGCTGCCGGAAATCCTCAACAAGGACCACGAGGAATTCAATATCCGGGACCTGCTGCGGCCCACCGTGGTGGTGCCGGAGAGCAAGCGCCTCAACGTGCTGCTGCGCGAATTCCGCGAGAATCGCAACCACATGGCGATCGTGATCGACGAGTACGGCGGCGTCGCCGGCCTGGTGACGATCGAGGATGTGCTGGAGGAAATCGTCGGCGAGATCGAGGACGAAACCGATGCCGAGGAAGACCAGTTCATCCGCAAGATCAGCGAGGAAGACTTCTTTATCAAGGCGCTGACGCCGATCGATGAATTCAACGAACATTTCGACACCGATTTCAGTGACGAGGAATTCGATACCATCGGCGGCCTGGTGATCCAGGCCTTTGGCCACATGCCCGCCCGCAACGAGATCACGACCATCGAAGACTTCGAGTTCAAGGTGATCAACGCTGACCAGCGCAAGATCCACAGCCTGCGCATGCGCCCCCTGGAGAAGTAAATCGTGACCAGTGTCGCGGCGCCGGTGGCGGCAAACAGGCGCTGGTTGATGCCATTGCTGGCACCGCTGGCCGGCGCCCTGGTTACCCTGTCACTTGCCCCCTGGACAATCTGGCCCGCGGGCATTGTTGCCTGTGCCCTGTACTGCGCGCTCCTGTGCACCTGCACGCCGGCCCAGGCCCTGTGGCGCGGCTGGCTGTTCGGGCTCGGCCTGTTCGGCAGTGGCGCCTCCTGGGTCTACGTAAGCATCCACGTGCACGGCTATGCCCCGGTGCCCCTGGCGATCCTGCTCACGACCCTGTTCTGTGCCGGCCTCGCCCTGCTGCACGCGCTGTTTGCCTGGTGCTACGTGCGCGCGATACGGGGACTCCCCGGCGGCATGCTGCTTGGCTTCCCCCTGCTCTGGATGCTGTTCGAGTGGCTGCGCAGCTGGCTGCTGACCGGCTTTCCCTGGCTCTATCTGGGCTACGCCCACATTGACACCTGGATTGCCGGCTGGGCACCCATCGCGGGCGTGTTCGGGCTCAGCTTTATCTGTGCGATCAGCGGCAGCTGCCTGTTCCTGGCCTGGCGCAGCCGCCAGCCGGCCGCGGTGGTGACCTACAGCGTGATCCTGGCCACGCTCTGGTTCGGTGGCGCGATCCTCAAACCGATCGAGTGGGTGGCCCCGGCCAGCGACCAGCCCCTGAGTGTGGCCATTTACCAGCCCAACATTCCCCAGGAACACAAGTGGCGGCCGTCCTGGCTGCCGCGCATCCTGGCCCAGTACGAGGCCACCGCGCAACCGCTGTTCGGGCACGACATCGTGCTGTGGCCGGAGTCCGCGATCCCGCGCTTCTACCAGGACGTGGAGGATTGGTTCGCGCCCCTGGCGCGACGCGCCGAGCTGCGGGAGACCACCCTGATTACCGGGGTACCCTACCGCAGCGGCGAGGGGGGCTATCACAACAGTATCATCGCCCTGGGCCTGGGCGAGGGCCTCTATCACAAGCAGCGCCTGGTGCCCTTCGGCGAGTACGTGCCCCTGGAAAACTGGCTGCGGGGCACGATCGCCTTTTTCGACCTGCCCATGTCCGCCTTCAGCCGCGGCCCCGCGGAACAGCCACCCCTGCTCGCCGGCAGCTTCCGGGTGGCGCCCTTTATCTGCTACGAGATTGTCTACCCGCACCTGGTAGCCGGTGCCGCGCGTAACGCCGACCTGCTGGTAACGATCAGCAATGACAGCTGGTTCGGGGACTCCATTGGCCCCCTGCAGCACCTGCAGATGGCCCGCATGCGGGCCCTGGAAAATGGCCGCTACCTGCTGCGCGGCACCAACAACGGCGTGTCCGCGATCATCGACCACCGCGGGCAGCTGCTGGGCCAGAGCGAGCAGTTTGTCACCACCACCCTCACCGGGGAGGCCCAGGTGATGCTGGGGCGCACACCGTTTGGCAGCTTTGGCGTTACCCCGCTGGTGAGCGGCTGTGCCCTCGCCCTGTTGTTGATGGCCCTGATGCACCGCGCAATCTGGCGCGAGGGGGAGTAGGCCCCCGCCGACGTCGCCGCCCGGGTGAATAGCTGCTAAAATCGCGGCTTTATTTTTGACCTCGCACACTGCGAACTTCGCGCACCTGAGCGCACTGGCGCTCACGGGGTGCCAGGTTCGTTCGCCACTGCGAGAGCGCACCTGGAAAGAGAAGCTACTGATCACATGGACGCACACTACGACCCCCAGGCCATCGAACAGGCCGCCCAGGCACACTGGCTGGAAGCCAACAGCTTCGCCGTACATCGCGACGACCAGCGCGAGAAGTTCTATTGCCTGGCGATGTTCCCCTATCCCAGCGGCCAGCTGCATATGGGCCATGTGCGCAACTACACCATTGCCGACGTGATTGCCCGTTACCAGCGGATGCAGGGGAAGAACGTGCTGCAACCCATGGGCTGGGACGCCTTCGGCCTGCCGGCGGAAAATGCCGCGATCAAGAACCAGGTGCCCCCCGCGAGCTGGACTTCCCAGAATATCAATTACATGCGCGAGCAGCTGCGCCGGCTCGGCTTTGCCTACGACTGGGACCGGGAGTTCGCCACCTGCGACCCCGCCTACTATCGCTGGGAACAGTGGTTCTTTACCAGGCTGTTCGACAAGGGCCTGGCCTACAAGAAGCAGGCCGAGGTGAACTGGTGCGAGACCGACCAGACCGTGCTCGCCAACGAGCAGGTGGTGGACGGCTGCTGCTGGCGCTGCGACAACCCGGTGGAACGGCGCGAGATCGACCAGTGGTTTATCAAGATCACCGAGTACGCCCAGCAGCTGCTGGATGACCTCGACGGCCTGGACGAATGGCCGGAACAGGTGCGCACCATGCAGCGCAACTGGATTGGCCGCAGCGAGGGGGTCAACCTGGACTTCAGCCTTCCGGACGGCTCCCCCCTGAGCGTGTATACCACGCGCCCCGACACCCTGATGGGCGTCACCTACCTGGCGGTGGCGCCACAGCATCCCCTGGCAAAGGAGGCCGCCGAACACAACGCGGTGCTGGCGGAGTTCGTGCGCGAGCAGGGCCATATCAAGGTCGCCGAGGCCGAGATCGCGACCATGGAAAAGCTGGGCATGGACACCGGCCGCACCGCGACGCACCCGCTGACCGGCGACGAGGTACCCATCTGGGTCGCCAACTTCGTGCTCATGGGATACGGCTCCGGCGCGGTCATGGCCGTGCCCGGACACGACCAGCGCGACTGGGAGTTCGCCAGCAAATACGGCCTGCCCATCCACCAGGTGGTCGAGCCGATCGGCGATGAACCCTGCGACCTCGCCCAGGCCGCGTTCACTGACAAAGGCAGGCTGGTCAACTCCGGTGACTTTGACGGCATGGACTTCGACACCGCCTTCAATGCCATCGCCGACCGCCTGGAACAGGACGGCAAGGGCCAGCGCCGGGTCAATTTCCGCCTGCGGGACTGGGGCGTATCGCGCCAGCGTTACTGGGGCGCGCCGATTCCCATTATCAACTGCACGAGCTGCGGCGCGGTGCCGGTACCGGAAGCGGACCTGCCGGTGATCCTGCCCACCGAGGTCGCCTTCGAGGGTGTCGGCTCACCGCTGAAAAGCATGCCGGAGTTTTACCAGACGCAGTGCCCGCGCTGCGACGGGCCGGCCACCCGGGAAACTGACACCTTCGACACATTTATGGAGTCCTCCTGGTACTACGCCCGCTACGCCAGCGCCAACAACGACAGCGCCATGCTCGATGGCGAGGCGGACTACTGGGCACCGGTGGACCAGTACGTGGGCGGGATCGAACACGCGATCCTGCACCTGCTGTATGCGCGCTTCTTCCACAAGCTGATGCGCGATGAGGGCCTGGTGACTTCCGACGAGCCCTTCACCCGGTTGCTGACCCAGGGCATGGTGCTGAAAGACGGCGCCAAGATGTCCAAGTCCAAGGGCAACACGGTGGATCCGCAGGCACTGATTGATCGCTACGGTGCCGACACCGTGCGCCTGTTCAGCATGTTTGCCGCGCCCCCGGAGCAGTCCCTGGAATGGAGCGACTCCGGCGTCGAGGGCGCCAACCGCTTCCTCCGGCGCCTGTGGAAGCTGGTGCACGCCCATGTCAGTGAAGGCGCGGTGGAACCGCTGAACCCCGCCCGCCTGGACGACCCGCAGAAGGCCGTGCGCCGCAAGACCCACGAGACCATCGCCAAGGTCAGTGATGACTTCGGCCGGCGCCAGACCTTCAACACCGCGATCGCCGCGGTGATGGAACTGTGCAATGAGCTGGGCAAGCTCGACACCGGCGTCGACCAGGGTCGCGCGGTGATGGACGAAGCGCTGAAGGCGGTGGTCCTGATGCTGAATCCGATCGTGCCCCACGCCAGCCAGGCCCTGTGGCAGGCCCTGGGACAGGGGGGCGAGTTGCTCACCGCACCCTGGCCGCAGGTCGACGAGTCGGCCCTGACCCGCGACTCCATCGATATCGTGGTCCAGGTTAACGGCAAGGTGCGTGCGCGGATGGCCGTGCCCGCGGACGCCGACAAGGAAGCGCTGCAGACCATCGCCCTGGAGCAGGAAAACGTGCAGCGATTCCTCGCCGATGTCACTGTGCGCAAGGTGATTGTGGTGCCGGGAAAACTGGTTAACATTGTTGCGAACTGACGCCGCTGGAGGCCGTATGCCCAAGCTCTTTCCCCGCCTGACCCTGCTGCTTTTGAGCCTCGCCCTGAGCGCCTGTGGCTTCCAGCTGCGTGGCCAGAGCAGTGCCACGGCGCTGCCGGAGAGCTGGAAACAGATGCACCTGGACACCGGCAATCCCAACAGCGAGTTCAGTCGCGAGCTCAGGGCACGCTTCTCCGCCAACGGCATTGCCTGGGTGGACCGCGAGGAGGCCGCCTACACCCTGCAGCTGGGGCCGGAGCGCTTCTCCCAGCGCAACCTGTCGATCAACACCGAAGCCCGCGCCGCGGAGTTCGAGCTGACCATGGAGTCGCAATTCGCCGTGGTCCAGGCAGCCTCCAACAAGACGGTGATGCCGCCCGCACAGGCCACCGTGGTCAAGCAGATGGAGAACGACCCGCGCAACGTGGTCGGCAAGGCGGAGGAGATCCGCATCATCAAGGGGGAGATGCGCGGCGAACTGGCGCAGCAGATCCTGCGGCGCATCGGCTTCTACGCCGCCAGTACCGAACAAGCCGACGCCGGCTGACGGCGTGCGCCTGTACCCGGAAAAACTCGCGGGCCACCTCAAGAGCGAGTGCCTGCCGGTTTACCTGATCGCCGGGGACGAGGACCTGCTGGTCCAGGAATGCTGCGACCAGGTGCGCGCCGCGGCCCGCGCGGCCGGATGCAGCGACCGGGAAGTGCTGGATGTGGGCAAGGACTTTGACTGGCAGGCCCTGCTGCACTGCGCCACCGACATGTCCCTGTTCGGCGACCGCAAGCTGATCGAGCTGCGCCTGCCCAGCGGCAAGCCCGGCGCCGAGGGCAGCAAGGCGATTAACGAATACCTGGACCGCAGCAGCGGTGACGACGTCCTGCTGGTGGTCAGCGGCAAGATCGACCAGGCCTCCCAGAAGAGCAAGTGGTTCAAGGCCCTGGACAAGGCCGGGGCCTTCGTCCTGCTGTGGGAAGTGAAACCCGCGGAGCTGCCGCGCTGGCTGCGCCAGCGGCTCAAGGGCGCGGGCCTGGAGGTCGACGACGATGCCCTGGCCCTGCTCGCGGAGCGGGTCCAGGGCAACCTGCTGGCGGCGGTGCAGGAAGTGGAGAAGCTCAAGTTGCTGGCGCCGGGACAGCACGTGGACCTGGAAACCGTGACCGGTGCGGTCCTGGACAATGCCCGCTATAACCTGTTTGCCATGGTCGATGCTGCCCTGCAGGGCGACGCCACAACCAGCCTGCGCATGCTGCACGGCCTGCGCGGCGAGGGCACCGAGCCCGCCGTGGCCCTGTGGGCGCTGCTGCGCGAAATCCGTTCCCTGTATGAACTACAGGTTGCCTGCGAGCAGGGCCAGCCCCTGGCCCGGGCGCTGCAGGCAAAACGCGTATGGCAAAGCCGCGCGCCCCTGGTAGAAGCGGCCCTGCGCCGTCACAGCCTGGCCTCGCTGGGCGCCCTGCTGCGACGCGCTACCGCGGTGGATGGCAGCATCAAGGGCTATGCCGATGGCCGCCCCTGGGACCACCTGGACCGCCTGGCCAGCGCCCTCGCCGCCTGATTCCCGCACTGCCGGCTCGCCCGAGCCGGCTTCCAGCACCACCCGATTCGAAACCGCCAACCTGTCGCGCAGGCGCACACATCCAGACCCGCCGGTATTTTGCCACCGCCGTGGCGCCTTGCATTCGCCCCGGGGCTCAACTACTGTATATCCATACAGCATTTGCAGATAACGGGGATTACCGGCCATGACCACCGCACAGCACCGCCTCGAACAGATCATCCAGCGCCAGGACACCTGGCGTGGCTACCGGCCCGTATTCGCGCCGCCGGGCATGCACGGCAACGACGATACTCCCGCCGGCGAGGGCCTCGCCACCGGCTACCGCCAGCTCGACGAGGCCCTGGTGCAGGGCGGCTGGCCCCGGGGCACCAGTATCGAGGTCCTCAGCGACGGCTGCGGCATGGGCGCCATGGGCCTGTTCCTCCCGGCCATGGAACAGCTCACGACACAGGGTCGCTGGCAGGCCTTTATCGCCCCGCCCTACACTCCCTACGCGCCGCTGCTGGCCGCCCGCGGTATCGATACCGGGCAGGTCCTGCTGGTCCATCCCCAGAGCCGGGAAGACCTCCTGTGGAGCACCGAACAGGCCCTGCGCAGCAGCACCTGCAGCATCGTGTTCAGCTGGCTGGGGGCGGCGGACTACCGTTACAGCGAGCTGCGCAAGCTGCAGCTGGCTGCCGCCAGCAGCGACACCCTGGCGGTACTGTTCCGGGCCAGCCAGGCCGCGCAGAACCACGCCCCTGCCGGGCTGCGCCTGCAGATGCGCGAGTACCGGCAGGTACATATCCTCAAGCAGCGGGGCGGCATCCAGCGGCAGGATGTGAGCCTCTCGCCGGACCAGGACATCCCCCACCAGCCACAGCTGTGGGAACTACCGGCAGTCGATGACCCGGTTCTCGCGGGGCACTCGGCCCGGGCTGGCTGAGCCGGGTTTGCGATGCGGGCTTGCAGTAGCGGGTTGCTTTGACAGCGCGTCACCGGCGCTCCCATAATCGCAGCACTGACCGCCGCCCGGTTACCCCGGAGGAGAGAACCCCATCGATGAATGGTTGACAGACTGGGGCGTGACCCTCGGGGTCGGCGCACTGATCCTGTTTATGATCTTTATTGTCTGGGATCTCGCGCGCAGCAGTAACGCCGGCCGTTTCGGCACCCTGATCCTGTATATCGGCCTGGCCCTGGGCATCTTCGGCTTCCTGATCAAGGTGGTGATCACCTTCCTGCTGGAGAGGGCCGTGGTATAAGCGCGCAGGCAATCCTGCCTAGCCGGCCTGCTTGCTCGCGATCAGCGCCTCGACCTTCTGCTCCAGCAGTGACAGCGGCACGGGACCGTCCTTGAGCACCTCGTCGTGGAACTCACGAATGTCGAAGTTCTCGCCCAGGGCTTCCCGGGCCTGCTCGCGCAGTTCCACGATCCGCAGCTTGCCAATCATATAGGCCGTGGCCTGCCCCGGCATCGCGATGTAGCGTTCGATCGCCTTGATCGAGTCGCCACGCGGGTTCGGCGTGTTCTCCACCAGGTAGTCGATAGCCTCTTCCCGGGTCCAGCGCTTGCTGTGAATACCGGTGTCTACCACCAGGCGGCAGGCGCGCCAGAGCCCCATGGCCAGGCGACCGAAGTCGGCATAGGGGTCTTCGTAGAAGCCCATTTCCTTGGGCAGCAGTTCGCTGTACAGGCCCCAGCCCTCGGTGTAGGCAGTAAAGCTGGCGTACTTCTGGAACTCGGGAATGTTATCCAGCTCCGCGGTGATCGCGCGCTGCATGTGGTGACCGGGGACCCCCTCGTGGTAAGCCAGGGCTTCCATCTGGTACTTGGGCATGTCGGCCATGTCACGCAGGTTGGCGTAGTAAATACCGGGGCGTGAACCGTCCGAGGGCGGCCCCTGGTAGAAGGCCTTGCCTGCAGCATCCTCGCGGAAAGGCTCCACCCGCTTGACCACCAGCTCGGCTTCCGGCAGCAGGCCAAACTGCTCCGGCAGGCGCTCGCGCATGACATCGATCAGCCGGCGGGCCTCCTCGAGGTAGGCCGCGCGCCCCTCGTCCGTGTTGGGGTAGTAGAACTGCTCGTCGGTGCGCATGAACTCGAAGAACTCGTTCAGGCTGCCCTCGAAGCCGACCTGCTCCTTGATCGCTTGCATCTCCTCGTGGATCCGGGCTACCTGCTGCAGGCCCAGCTCATGGACCTCGTCGGCGCTGAGCTCAGTGGTGGTGAACCAGCGCAGGCGCTCGGCGTAGAAGGCTTCACCCTCGGGGAATTTCCACACGCCGTCTGCCTCGGTCGCCTTTCCGGACTGGCTCTGGAGTTCGCCGATCAGCTTCTCGTAAGCCGGCTTGACCGTGTCGACCAGGGCGCTGCGGGCCTCTTTCAACAGGCGCTCACGCTCGGCGTCGGCGATCTCCAGGGCAGCTACCTTGTCCTGAAAGTCTGCCCACAGGTCGGAGTCCACGGCACTGTCGTCGAAGGGCACGCCAGTGATGACATTCTTCGCCGACTGCACCATCTGCGGGTACTGCCAGTCCGCCATCAGCAGGCCCTTGCGCTCGCGGATTTGCAGCTGCTCGATCACCTCGTCAAACCAGGTGGCGATGTCGTTCAGGCGCCCGATGTAGTCTTCGGCCTCTTCGACATTGGCGACACTGTGGATATTGATCAGGTTGCTGGCGGCCTGGGTGTGGGGACCGCGGTACTGGTGGATCACGAACTTGTGGTGGCGGAAGTCGTCGCTGGCAATGCGGCGTTCCAGGTCTGCCTTGTACAGGTCGTAGGACAGCTGGTCCGCGTCCGACAGGGCGGCGCGATCGAAGGCCTGCATCTGCTGCAGGCGGGCTTCAAGAATCTCCCGGGTCTCCTGCTGGTGGGCCTCGGACACCGAGTTCCACTCGTCATTGTTGGTCTTGATGCCACGGTAGCTGGCGGTATAGGGCGCCCGGGCCATGTCGACCGCGTAGTTCTCCTCGAGGAAGGCGCGGAAAGCCTCGGTGGCATTCGCCGTGGTCACGGTCTCGGCCACCGGGGCGGCGGCGGGCGTGGCGGGCGTGGCTTCGGTGGCCTGCTCTTTCTCTGAACAGGCAGTCAGGAACAGGGCGCTGGCAACAGCCAGGGCCAGGGTCTGGGCGGGTTTTTTCAACAACAAAACACTACCTCACTACTGTGGCATCAGGGTTGTTAGTTTGGGGGTATTCAGAGGATGCGCATGATCGCCGATTGCGGGAATAATTTCCAGTCGGCCCCGGCGCTGCTGGACAGGCGCGGATAGTTGATAAATACTGTATATATGTACAGTATTTATCAACTTATACTGGGGAAAATGCCCCCCGAATATTCCGCCTGCAGGCCCGGCCAGGTCAGGCCCGGCCAGGTCAGGCCCGGCCAGGTCAGGCCCGGCCGGGAGTGGCCAGGTAAGGCCCCGTGAGCCTCTGGCTATGCCTGCGCCTGCACCGCCTGGCGCTGGAGAGCCTGGAGCACGGGCATGGCAATTCTGGTACCCGCGGTCCTGACCCGGGCGACCCTGACCCGGGCGGCCCTGACCCGGGCGCCCCCCCGGATGAAGCGCCCGTGGTGGTGATCCAGCGCCAGCGCGTACTGTGCGCCAACGACAGTGCCGCGGGCCTGGGTATTCGTCCCGGCATGGGCACCGCCACGGCGCGCGCCCTGGCCGAGCCACAGCCCCTGCGCCTGTGGGAGCGGGACGAGGCGGCCGAAGAGCGCTGCCGTGAGCAGCTCTGCTGCTGGGCCTACGGTATCACCCCCTCCCTGCACCCCTGGCGGGCGGACTGCCTGCTGCTGGAAATCGGCAGCTGCCTGACCCTGTTCCGGGGCCTGGCACCCCTCCTGGCGGAGGTCGACAGCGGCCTGGCGCGCCGCGGCTACAGCGCCCGGCTCGGCCTGGCGGAAACCCCGCGCGCCGCCTGGCTGCTATCCCACGCTGAGCAGGAAGCCATGACCTGCGAGCGACCCCTGGCGCAACGGCTGGCATCGCTGCCCCTGGGCCTGCTGGAGGACGAGTTCAGCACCGCGGTCAACGCCCTGCGCCGGGCCGGCCTGCATACCCTGGGCGATATCCTGTCCCTGCCGGCAGCCGCTCTGGGCCGGCGCTGTGGCCGTAATTTCGTCGCCAGCCTGGACCGGGTAATGGGTCGCGAACTGGACCAGCTACCTGCATTTACGCCACCCACGCGCTTCGATGACGCCCACTGGTACGGCTACGAGGTGCGCGCCAATGCAGAGCTACTGCCCGCTATCCAGGTGCTGCTGCAGTCCCTGTGCCTGTTCCTGCGCCACACCCAGCTGACCGCCGCGGAGCTGGAGTGGCAGCTGACCGGCGTGGACGGCAGTGTGCACCGCATGAGCGTGCGCAGCAGCTGCAGCCAGGGCGACTGGCAGAGCTGGTACCGTCTGACCCGCATCCACCTCGATCGTCTGCAGCTGCAGGTGGGCGTGGAGGGCCTGTCACTGCACTGCGACCAGCTGCGCGCCGGCGAGCAGCCCGCCGCCGACCTGTTTGCCAGCGCCGGACAGAAAGAGCCGCTGGGCAGCCTGCTGGACCGCCTGCGCAGCCGCCTGGGATTGCAGGCGGTGCAGCAGGTCGGCTGTCGCGACGAGCACCTGCCCGAGTTCGCCGCCCGGGTCGGCAACGAGGTCGCCGAAGGGGCCAGCGCAACAGCCCCGGTCTGCGCACAGCGGCCCTTCTGGCTGATGCCCCAGCCCCAGCCCCTGGCCAGCCCCGAATCCTTCACCCTGCTGCACGGCCCGGAGCGGATCGAGGACAACTGGTGGCAGGAGCCGGTCTGCCGGGATTACTACATCGGCCGGGGTAAATCGGGCGAACTTTACTGGTTATTTCATGACCGTCGCGGACGACAGTGGTATCTGCAGGGGATTTTCGCCTGAGAACGCGTGGGCAAAGCTCTTGAAAAAAACATAACCTGTTGTTTTTAATGGTATTTTTTAATTCAGCCCGCCGGCACGACACCTTACAGGATAAATATGAATTTATTATGACAAAAAGATGTCAACGATAGATAAGCCTGCAAAGAAAGCCGTACTATGATTCTCAGAGGCAGCAATCGGGCCCAGAGCGGGACACGCCCGCACCTCTGCTGGCCGCACAGGCCGCGGAGAGAACACGATGAAATAAAAGAAGCGTCAGCAGACGCACACAATGCCCGTCGTGAGACGAGTCAAGGAGGTACACCATGACCATGCAGAAAATGATCCACGCCGTAGCGCTGTCAGTACTCACACTGGGTGCCGCAGGCGCCAGCGCCGAAGTCACCCGGGATTGCATCCTGGAGGGGACCGTGGACAAGCAGAAAGCGAAGGCGGCCGGTAAGGACGTTTACGTGGCCTTTCATTCCGCGACCAGCGGCAAGCAGGCCGACTGCAATATGAATCGCCGCAACCGCCTGGAGTTCAAGGAACCCAAGAACGCGATGATCGAGAACGTACCGCACGGTTCTACCGTGAAGTACCGCTACACCGAGGAAGACAACCAGAAAGGCGAATGGCAGCTGATGGACATATCCATGCAGTAGCCGCGGCACCTGAGGGCCGGGGCGAGGTCATCCCAGACCCCGGCCAGGCCCGGCCCGGCCAGCAACACCTACTTGTGGGCGATGGGCTTGTCCGTAAACAGGTAGTCCTTCAGTTCCCCGTCAAATGTCTCGTCCTGGCGACGAATCCACTCCAGCACCATGGCCGCGTGCTCTTTCTCTTCATCGCGGTTGTGCTCCAGAATGCGCTTGAGTTCGGCGTCCTTGCAGGCGTCGACACGCTGGTTGTACCAGTCCACCGCTTCCAGTTCCTCCATTAGCGAGGTGATCGCGCGGTGCATATCGCGCGTCTTGTCGCTGAGTTCTTCAATCGGTTCGTGGTAACCCTCGTTAGCCATGCTCTCTCCTTTTATCTGACAGAATCCGGGCCAGCCGCTGCGGCCGCCCTTTGCTCGCCTAGTTTAAACCGACTGGCGGGAAACGCCATCCGGGTTTGTCATCAGGCGAGCAGCACACCCACCGCGGCGAAAGCCGGAACCAGCCAGGCCACCGGCAGGCGCCACACTGACAGTAGCAGGAAACCTCCCAGCACCGCGGCCATATCCGCCGGCGCCAACACGGCCGAGACAAACACCGGGTCATAGAGCGCTGACAACAGCAAGCCCACCACCACGGCGTTGATCCCACTCACCGCGCCGGCGATAGCGGGCCGCGCCGCCAGGGCCTGCCAGCGCGCCTGCAGGCCCAGCAACAGCAAAAAGCCCGGCAGAAATATGCCCGCCAGGGCAATCAACGCACCGCTCGCCGGCGCGCCTGGCTGCAACTGTGCGCCGAGGTAGGCCGCCAGGGAGAACATCGGCCCCGGCACGGCCTGGGCCGCCGCATAGCCAGTCAGGAAATCCCCCTGGAGCAGGGCACTGCCCACCGCCTCCTGCAGCAGCGGCAACACCACGTGCCCGCCGCCGAAGACCAGGCTGCCGGCAAGATAAAAATCCGCCAGCAGACGCCAGCTGGCAGGGGCCGCGGCCGGCAACAACATAAGCGCCAGCAGCAGCGCCGCAAAAACCGACAGCGGCAGCATGCGCAGGCCACCGGCGCCGCTGGTATCCGCGACCGCTGGATGGCGTTCTCGCAGTACCCAGGCCCCCAGGGTCGCAGCGGTGAGCAGCACCGCGTACTGGGCCCAGGTGCCGTCGAAAGCCAGCAGGGCCATGGCGCCCCCCAGGGCGATACCACGGGTCACGGCACTCCCGCAGAAGCGGCTGGCCATCTGCCAGGTGGCGTCCGCCACCAGCACCACCGCCAGCAGCTTGAGGCCGTGCACCACACCGGCCCCCTCGGCGGCGCCGGCGAGGCCGGGCCAGGTTGCCAGCAGGTACATCAGCAGTGCCGAGGGCAGGGTGAAACCGAGAAAGGCCGCGCAGGCGCCGGCGAGGCCGGCGCGATGCAGGCCGATAGCAAAGCCCAGCTGGCTGGACCCAGGTCCGGGGAGGAACTGGCTCAAGGCGAGCAAGCGCGCAAATTCCTCCTCCCCCAGCCAGCGCAGGCGCGCCACGAACTGGTTCTGGAAGTAGCCGATGTGGGCCGCGGGGCCGCCAAAGCTGACACAGCCCAGCAGCAGAAAGCGCCAGAAAACCTGCCATACCCTTTGCAGCATACTCAGGCCGGCACGCGGCGAATCCCCGGACAGCATGGGCAAACGCTTGCAGTCAGGGTGCGTGGGTGATCAGCCCCGGCCCTTGGGCTTGTTGGGGCCGGCGACCGAATCCTTCTCGATATACTCGATGATCTTCCCTGCCACATTGATGCCGGTCGCGGCCTCGATCCCTTCCAGCCCCGGTGAAGAGTTGACCTCGATCACCAGCGGCCCGTGGGCGGAGCGCAGAATATCCACCCCGGCCAGGTCCAGGCCCATGACCTTGGCCGCGCGCAGTGCCAGGCGCCGTTCGTCCGGGCGCAGCTTGATCACCTCGGCGGTGCCGCCGCGGTGGAGGTTGGAACGGTACTCCCCCTTCACCGCCTTGCGCTGCATCGCCGCGATGACCTTCTCGCCAACCACGAAGCAGCGGATATCGGAACCGCCCGCCTCCTTGATGAACTCCTGCACCAGGAAATCCGACCCGATACCGCGGAAAGCATTGATCAGGGCCTCTGCCGCTTTCTTGGTTTCCGCCAGCAGCACGCCATTACCATGGGTGCTGCTGGTGAGCTTGAGAATCAGCGGCGCGCCGCCTACCGACTCAATCAGCTGGTCGGTGGCCTGGGCGGAGTGGGCATAGGCGGTGACCGGCTGGCCAATGCCGCGGCGAGCTAGCAGCTGGTGAGCGCGCAGCTTGTCCCGTGAGCGGGTGATCGCGATCGATTCGTTAATCGAATAGGTATGCCCCACCTCGAACTGGCGCAGAACCGCGCAGCCATAAAAGGTGATGCTGGCGCCGATACGCGGAATCACTGCGTCAAACTGCAGGGGCTCGACGACCGTCGCCGAGCGCTGGTAATTCACTGTCGGATCATTGGCCGTAATATTCATGTAGCACTTGAGGACGTCCACGACCCGCACCTCGTGCTCCCGTGCCTTGGCCTCTTCCACCAAACGCCGGGTGGAATAGAGATTGCGATTGCGGGAGAGAATTCCAATTTTCATATCAGTGCCTGGTTAAAATGTGAACGAACTGTCCTGGGGGTGCGCGACTGGCGTCCGCGCGATATCGCTGACTATAGGCGCGTGCAGGGTATAACGCAAAAGCCGCTTGATGCGAGCCTGAAGCTACAAATACCGGAGGGCCAGGTAGAGGGTTTCCTCTCGCTCGGTGGTGATCGCTAGCCCTCCTCACTGACCTCGGAGTGATACAGGCGCATACCCCGTGCCTGGTAGTTGCGCAGGGCGCTGGGATGATCGTGGCTGCAGGTGTGCACCCAGACACGCTTCACGGCGGCATCCCAGTCCCAGGCGGAGCGCAGCGCATGGCTGAGCAAAAAGCCGCCAATACCCTGGTCGAGAAAGCGCGGCGCCAGGCCAAAGTAGCGTATTTCCACGTTACCTCCGTCCTGGCGCTGCAGCTCGTAGTAGCCGGCAATGCCGCCGCGCGCATAGGCTACCCACGTCCGCAGGTCGTCACTCTCCACCTCTGCCTGCCACTCGGCATCGCTCTGCGCCAGCCGATCCGTCCATTGCCAGGATTCGCCCACGAGCTGGTACAGAAAGCGGTTAAAGCGGTACTCCTTGTGTTCGGCCTCGACCACCTCCAGGCCGCCGGGTGACGCTTTCGGGCGCAGCTCTTGCGGGTCGGTCATCTCCAGGTACCAGGTTGTCACCGCCGTCATAATGGCTCCGCGCCAAAAGCGCTGGCCTCGGCGCTGGAAGCCAGGCGGAACCTGGCGCCAGTAAAGGCTTGAAACAGCGCCTCGTGGGCCGTTCGCGAGAAGGTATCGCCGCGCCCGGGGTAGTCAGCTATCCAGTCCAGCAGCATGGGCAGGTTCGCGTCCTGGGCTTCCTGCGAGGGATACTTGTGTGGCTCCCATGGGCGACGCCGGGCGTTGTCCTGGCAGGCGTCTACGGGCAGGTCGAGATAAATTATCGTCGATGCCGCGGACATCAGGTGCTCGAGCAGGTCCGCGTAGCAACCCTCCACCACCCAGCCGGGCGCCGCTCGCAGCAGGGCATCGATCTCCGCGCAGGCGTCTGCCAGCGGGCGCCGTGTGGGCGGCATCTCCGGCTCCCAGGCCAGACTGTCGAGGTCGAGGTGCAGCAGGCCCCGTTCGCTCGCGAGTCTCGCGGCCAGGGTCGACTTGCCCGAGCCGGAATTACCGAATATCAGCAGCCTGGGCATCGTCTTCATACGGGCTGCCGGCGGGAGAACCGGGGGCGCCAGACACCCAGCACCACGTTGATGATGGCCACCCCGAGGATCACCCACAGGGAACCCCACTCGGCGCGCAGTGCCGCCACCAGCTCCAGCGGGGACAGCTCACCGCCCAGCGCGGCCCTTGCGTCGCGGGCAGCGCGCTCCATCGGGCCCTGCACCGCCACCAGGGTGCCCTCGAAAACCAGGACCCCGGTCGCGAGCTTGGCCCAGGCCCAGCCAGCACTGTGGAAATTGTCGCCAAAGGCCATCGCCAGTAGCCCGCTGACCACTACCAGCCCCATCGATGGCAACAGCAGCCACGTGGCCACCGCGCCCATACTGATCCGTACCGCCGCAAACTGCTCGAGCCGGGCGGGGTCGGGCAAGGACGCGTGCAAAGCCAACAGCGCGGCGAGCGCACCGCAAAAACCGATCGCCCCCATGGTGTGCAGGAATTTCAACGCCCTACGCATTGCCGACCCTTCTGTACCTGTTTCAGCAGCAGCTTCTTGTGCCTCCCCTAGCCTAACCCATGACTCCAAAAAGGGAACCCACCGCCGTGGTAAGGCCCATGGCCAGGGAACCCCAGAAGGCCACCCGGGCAATTGCGGGCCACAGTGGTGCGCGGCCAGAGCGCGCGGAAGCCCAGCCCAACAGCAGCAGCGAGAGCAGCGACACCGCGGCTACGGCCCAGGACAGCACGCTGGGCGGTGCCAGCATCACAGCCAGCAAAGGCGCTGCGGCGCCGATGGCAAAGGCCGCTGCCGAGGTTAGCGCTGCCTGCACCGGCCGCGCGGCCAGGGCGTCCGTAATGCCCAGTTCGTCCCGCGCGTGGGCGCCCAGGGCATCGTGCGCCATCAGCTGGGTGGCAACCCTCGCAGCGAGTTCACTATCCAGGCCGCGCTCCACGTAGATCGCGGCCAGCTCAGCGTGCTCAAAGGCCGGCGCGGCGGCGAGCTCCTTTTTCTCGCGCGCCAGGTCGGCGCGTTCCATGTCCGCCTGCGAGCTGACCGACACGTACTCGCCCGCCGCCATGGACATGGCACCCGCCACCAGCCCCGCCACCCCGGCGACCAGCACGGCGGCGGGCTCGGTGCCGGCCGCTGCCACACCCAGCACCAGGCTGGCAGTGGACACCAGGCCGTCATTGGCGCCCAGCACGGCCGCCCGCACCCACCCCGAACGGTGGGTGGTATGGGTCTCCGCGTGCCAGCGTGGTGACTTACTTACCATGCGCGCATCAATGCCATCGTAACCGGGCCCCGCAAGGAACTTACAGGTAGGTGATTGCCAGATTGGCCTGGGTCCAGAGCTTCCATGCACCATCTTCCCGTTTGAATATCTGCAACATGTCGATGTCATTATCCCGGAAAGCGGGCCCGCTTACTTTCTCCGTCCGCTGCTTAACCCGTGCATAGGCATACTCGTCGTCTGCGCCGACCAGCGAGAAACCAATCAGTGTGTAGTCGAGATCATAGGCCGCAAACACCTGGTCCATCGCCTGTTGTGTGGACAGGTAGGACGGCGACCGGCTGTGCAGTGTGGCAAGCATGCCCGCCAGATCCTCATCCGCGCAGGCAACAAGGTTTTGCTCCACCGTGGCCTTCACGTCTGCCCCCACATCCGCCTGCGCATGCACAGACAGGAACAGCATTACGGCTGCCAAATAGCACTTCATCCGTGCATCCTCCCCACCTTACGAATATTGGCCTGTCCTGTTGATTTCAGTATAGCCGCTGCGCTGGTGCAATGCGGCGGATAGGGCGGGGCCCTAGGAGGAACTGGAGATGACCGTGAAGACCAGGGTGGTGGAGCCGTCGGACTCGGTCCGGGCGGGGGCCTGCTGAAACCCCGCCTTCTTCAAAATCCGCTGGGAAGCGAGGTTTTCAGGGTCTACCGTGGCGATCATATATGCCAGCCCCAACTCAGCTATCGCATAGCGGACAAGCGCTGGCACTGCCTCACTGGCATAGCCCTGGCCCCACAGCTCGCGCATGATGGTGTACTTGATCTCGGGCTCCACTTGCCCGTCGGGGTGGGTAATGCCGCAGAAGCCAACCACCCCGCCATCGCCGCGGCTTTCCAGCGCAAACATGCCATAACCCCGCTCGGTGTAGTTGTTGACTGTGATCCCGTACCAGCGCTCGCAGGCGTCACGGGTGATGGGGGTGCCGTCCCCGACCCAGCGCATGGCCTCGGGATCCGAGTATGCCGCGTAGATCGCTTCGAGATCGGTTTTTCGCCAACGGCGACAGCTCAGGCGCTGCGTGGCAAACAGGGTATCGGACATAAGGGCCTACTCTACCGGAGGCGCTGCATGGCTGAGGCTCATCGTTCCTCCCGCCAGTCAATCATCAACGCTTGCAAGAATCTCACGACTGAGCATCGCGATCCTGTAGGGGAACAGCGTCGCCCGCATCACGCCCTCGCTGACTGCGGGGTCGTTGTTCATGATACCCCGCGCCTCAGCGTCGGAGTCCGCCCTGAGTATGACCAGGCCAAAGGTCGCCTCGTCCTGCGCCTGGGTGCGACCCGCCATCAGGACAACCGACGCCTCCGTCAGCTGCTCCAGGTAGGCCACGTGATCCTGCAACACCCGGGCCTCCTCGGCAGATGGACCGGCGGTGAGCATTTCCACCCGGGTAGGGTGCAACTGGTAAAGGTATTGGTTGATCGCCATGGTGACAATCTCGTTTCGGTGCCGGTCCTGATGCGGGCAAGTATAGCGCCGTCATCGAGTGGTGCTAGTTCGCCGGGATGCGCGCGGCCACAAAGCGATCCCAGGGCGGGTGCTCCGCTGGGTTCCATATTGACTCGATATGCGCCCGGGCCCGGGACGCCGACCAGCTGAGATGCTCGTGCGCATAGATCGCATAAAAAGCCGAGACCCGGTAGTTGGCGGCGCAGTGGATCAGGACCCGCTTGCCGGCACAGGCATCCACGGCGCGTACGAAGGCGGCGTAATCCGCATCACTTGGCGCGGCGAAGTCGACCGGCAGGTAGTGATAAGCAATACCCTGCTCCACGACGATCCGCTCCTCACCAGCCACCGCGTAGTCGCTGGATACTGGCAGCAAGTTGATCACCGCTTCATAGCCCTCTTTGCCCAACACCGCAAGCTGGGCCGGGCTGAGCACACCGGCCGTGGCAACCGCCGTATCAATGGCCTTGAAATTGTAGGCTTCCTCGACGCTCGCCATGCTTGTCTCCCCCCTCGCCCAGGGCATCGCCCCGGCCACTGACGGTATGCTTAAAAAAAGTAGCGATATATCCCGTAAATGACACTGACCCCAATGATCAGTATCACGATGCGGCCGATGCCGGTATCGGACTCCGGCATGGAATGGCTCGGACTGTTGGGATTATCCGCAAGGTAGGCCTCTACCTCTTCCTTGGCCTGCTTGAGGCCAATGCCCCGCTCGGCTCGCAACAGCTTGATCGCCGCGATCTTGCGGTTGGCTTCCAGCTCGGCCACCACATCCGCCGGTAGATCGACACCGGTGTTCTCATTGCTCATGCGCTGTGCCCCGCAGTTTCGCCGCCAGGTAAGGTGCTACCAAGGTTACCAGCAATACCACCGGCCAGATATTGCCCTGTTGAAAATGATAGGCCTCGAGCAGTTCGGCATATGACTTCCCTTGAGCCAGACCCAAGGCGAACTCAAACGCCAGGGTCAGCAGTAGCCAGGTCACCCCCACCGAGAGCAGCTGGCTGGTGCCATTCACACGGAGCCAGGGCAGGCATACATAGGCGACGAGCAGGATCAGGCCGCAAAGCAGAACGCCACTGACCAGGAAACCGGGGGTTACACCCAGCAGGGGCGTGAGCACAAACTCTCGCAGCGAGCCGTTGGCCACCGCCAATGCAAGAATCAGCAGCCACACCAGCAGCACCCTGACACGGGTTTGCCAGGTCATGCCGCCGGAACTCACCGACTGTTGGTGGGGTTCCTCAGCGGCCCCGAAGCGGCGCGGCGGCACCCATAGCCAGCTGACCACAACGAGCGCCCCGAATAGCGTGTAGACCACGACGAAGACCCACTCCGGCGCCCGGTAGTAGAGCAATGATTCCAGCCAGTGGGCGATAAACGAACCGGCATACACCGCGCCACCGGCTTGCTCCCGCAGGGCCATCTCCCAGGTGGTGAGCGGGCAGATCACACCGGCCCAGGACTGCAGAACGACGATGGTTATGCCCGCCAGGTGTGCCAGACGAAACCATGGATTCCTCACCCAGGACCAGGAGAGAAGCCCGCCGAGAAGGACGACGAACAGGCCGAGTACCACAAACACGGCAAAGCCTGTGTGAATGATGAGCAGCACATCGGCGCCAAGTAGGTAAAGCGTATCGGTGTTCATGGTCTCAGGCGGGATGCCGGGCACAGATCACAGCTTGACCCCGAAATAGCCCAAGGCCTGGACCGTGGCGAAATAGCTGAGGACAGTGGCCAGAATCGCCGTCCCCAGACTCGCGTAGAACCCCCAGCCAATCTTCAGGAGCAGGGGCAGAACCAGGAACAGGGCCAGCGAGGGCAGCACCAGCCAGAATATACTGGAGGCCAGCGCACTGATCTTCTCCACGTCACGGGTGTCGACATAGAGCCAAATCATAGCCAGCACAGACACCAGCGGCACAGACGCCAGAACCGCCCCCGCCAGGGAGCTTCGCTTCGATATCTCGGAAATCAGCACCACCAGTACCGTGGTCACCATGATCTTGAGTACATAGTAGGTCATGCACGCTCCTTGGACGGCAGTAACCCGGGGGAACCAGCCCAGCTAGGCCAGGCGCGCGCCGTTTGGCAATTGCATGTCAACGGTAGACAGCACCACCGACCCGTCGGGCCGGTGGAAACCGGTGACGAGGCACTCGGACATAAAGGGGCCAATCTGCTTGGGTGGAAAATTCACCACGGCCAGCACCTGCTTGCCGAGCAGCGAATCGGATTGATAGAGATCCGTGATCTGGGCACTGGATTGCTTGATCCCGATCTCGTCACCGAAATCGACCCGCAGTTTGTAAGCCGGCTTACGCGCCTCGGGGAAATCCTCTACCCCGACAATGGTGCCCACGCGAATATCCACCTTCTGAAAGTCCTGCCAATCGATTGGCTCCATAGAGTACCTTTATCCGAATATCTCAGTCAGCACACCACATCTCATCAGGGTGCCGCGTGCTCATAAGCGTCAACTGGTTCTTCAAATGCGATTACCAGCACACAGTCTGCCTTGCTGATACATCGCCCTTCGTGAACTGCCTTGGGCGGCCCGTAGGCGTACATGCCTTCGTTGAGGTGCGTAGTTTCCTGGCCCTGATAAGTCACGTCCAACTCACCCGACACCAGAACCATTCTCTCGGCGGAAGTATGCCAGTGCGCCGGGAGGTCATAGCCGCCCGGAACCTTGAAATAGATATCGGCGTTAGGCTCTGAAGGGTTCCCATGCAGCACGGCGATTTGGCAACCTTCAGGGAAAAAGGCGGGGCATGCCCCCCATTGAATCCTCTCATCACCGGGTGACGCCGAGATCGCTTCCTCCGCAAGCCCCCGCATTGATACCAGGAGCATCAGGATTGCGGATATGGCGAAATAGGTTTTTACGGGCATCATGTTACCACCTCCGTAAATAAGTCAGATTGCCTCTGGGTTAGCGGGGTATGCATTCAAGGCTGCCACTATCTCTGAAGGCAGTAACAGCATTAGCCCCCATCAATCGACACCATAGCAGACTCGGCCAAGAGGAGTATGCGAGAAGCTTCGTCGGGAACGCCAACGGCGTTATACATGCCCCCGCCCTTATACCCCAAGTTTCTAAAACATGCCCGGGCAGGCATGGACCCTGTTGGTTTGCTCACAGCGTTTTGTTAACAACGATGCCCAGTATGCCCCCGGCCCCCAGCACCGCAAGCAGTGCGGCCTGATCGCCAGGCAAACGAAATGAGCCCCCGGTGGTGGCAGCCAGCAGCACGAGCCCGACTGCAACAAGCGCCAGTATGCCACCCAGCATGGAGAGTGTTCGCGCGGCAGGTTGCACGGCCGGCACGTACGGACTTGCGGCAAAAAGCAGACCCGCAGCCACAAGCATCGCCGCCCACATCCCGGGGCCCAGGATACCGGCGGAAAGCACCGCCGAGGCGAAGCATGCTAATGCCAAAAGAGCGCTGCTGATTGCACCAGGTTTCATCGCAGGAGTCCTTTGGAACATTGAATCGCAGGGTTGGTATATACGCTAATTGCATACGTATCGCCAGACTTCAGCTGCATGAGCAAGACCTCAATCGAAACGCCGAGTCATTCAACAACGAGTTCCACAGGACTGTAACGCCAGGCGTTCTCACGCGGCGGTACGTGAGGGTGGATGACAGCGCTTGAACGTGGTCGAATTAGCGCGATGAGTGTATGCGGACCGAGGGCGTCCCGGTCGATAGACGGGTGAAGTTCCGTGAAGTAGCGCGCGGGCGCCACGGCCGCATTGAGCGTATTCGTGCGTGATTGCAGCAGCAGCCGGGCGGGTGCGGTGGCGCGCCCCGCCTCGCCAGTACCTGGGCGCAGCACAAGGCGACCTGGCTGGTGCGCCCCGTCGACCGGCAGCCACACCTCGATCGACCCGTCGCCGACATTCTCGGGTAATACAAATCGGTAATGCCTGGCCGGCACACCCGCTCTTATCTCCACCGTGCCGAGGTAAAGCCCATCGAGGGCGTGGTCGCGATCGCCGGCGCCAATCCATGACTCAATTGCCTTCTGCGTCGCATCGTAGTCACGACTCATGGACACAATAGAGAGCTGAAAGCTGGCCTGCATAATGCCGGCAATGACCGGTGGGGCAATCACCAATACCACAAGCGCACGCCGGAGCTTTCCCGAGCGCCACGCGAGTACAAGCAGGAGGAGAGCTACAGGGGCGCCGTACAGCGACACTACCATCAGGAAATAGAAATACTCCCCGATGGCGCTCATCGGCATAATGCAATGCCCCCATTATCTGGACGGTCGATCGCCGTGCCCGCAAGTGAACCGGCCCAGCGCCCCGGGTGACGCCCCGTTACGAACGCGTTTATTGATATTCCACTACGCGTCGTGCTCAAGGCGCTTACCCAGCCCCGTCACATTGTCGTCGCCATAACCTAGGGCTGTATAGAACGCGATTGCTCCCTTGTTCGATGCGCGAACCTGCAAATTGATCTTGGGGCATCCCTTTCGCCTGATAAGCAGTTCAACGGCCGACATGATGGCTTGCCCGTAGCCTTTGCGTTGCTCGGATGGCTTCACCGCCAGATAATTGATCCACCCCCGGTGGCCCTCGTAGCCCCCCATCACTGTTGCCACAATCGAACCGTCCCGCGTACCCACGAGGAACAGGTCCGGGTCCACCTTGAGCTTTCTGTCGATGTCTTTAGCGGGATCGTTCTGTTCCACCACCAGGCCACACTCACGCCAGAGCGCGATGAGCGCTACTTTGTCTTCTTCCTGGTATGCTCTGATTTCCATATTTCGCCGTAGCATCCTGATTATCGGTGACAGTTACATAGAACGTAGACATTTCTCGACACCTCACATTTCACCGGACTCTTCCATGAACGGCTCTGACCATACCGCATACTCGTTGCCATTTGGGTCCTTGAAATGGAAACGGCGCCCCCCCGGGAAAGGAAATATATCCTTGACGATCGTTCCGCCATTCATCTCCACCTTCTCGAGCGTCGCTTCCAGGTCGGCACTATAAAGGACAATCAGCACACTGCCATTATCAGTTGTGGCGACATGGTCTGACTTGAAGAACCCACCATCGATCCCGGCATTTTCGATCGCTACGTACTCGGGGCCGTAGTCTACAAACGACCATCCAAAAGCATCACTAAAAAACGTCTTTGTGGATTCGATGTTTACGGAGGGCATTTCGACATAATTGATTTTAACAGTCTCTTTCACAGCGATTTCCTTGATTTATTCGGCACGAGCTCATGCGATTACCGCTGACAGTTTACTTGTCTTCAATCAAAGCTAACTGGGCAGGATCTCTGAGACCGATAAACTCTCATTGTAACTCCGATTTTCTTACTACTTGAGGCCGCATGATAAAACCCAGAATGGAACCCAAGAAGCTCTTGTATATTGATTCAATCTCCTCCTTGCTGATAGTTCCGCCCAGTATCAGCATCTCTAGCCTCTCTGCGGGCTCTGTAACCATATACCCGGAAGAATCGAACCCATTGCTTGCATAAAACGCTTTACGCCTGACCCTTTTCTGTAGGTCTTCCGCTTGCTCATCAAGCTCTTCAATATTCAGGACAATTCTTTTCCCGTGATGAACACCCCTGATCGACTGAATGACCTTGCTTCCGTAACCACCTGAGCGTAATGAATCAGGTATCGCAAAAAAGTGCACAAATACAATGTCATTATGCTCTGTGGCGTAGATAAGACCAATCCAGGCCTCATCATCATACAGAATGCTAAAGCCTGCCTTTCCCTTTCTGAGCTTGAATCGAAGAAGCCATGCTGGAAAGTGATGCGCACCCGTAAACGCTTCCCGATAGAGATCAATAACCTTCGAGTAGTTGACGTCGTCCTTGTTAAGCGGCCGTAGATTGATACTCATGTGCTGCACTCATGATTGCTCAATTGACTGCTTAGCCACGCCTGCTTTCGCCGTATGATCTCAGGACCTGATGACGGTGCCTGAAAACGAACCGGTAAACAGGCCCCAGGATGCACTCCAGCAGGGGCAGCCTGCACTGGAACTCCACAGAATCCACCACCCGATATGAGGTGCCGCAGGAATCGATTTCCCTTCGGTGGCGCCACAGCTTGTTGATCCAGGAGCTGGAGGATTCCGCAAAACCCCGCTGGTGATCGACGCACTGCATCATGAAATTGTGTCTATCAACCGGAAGGATACCGAAAAGCAGTATCCAGCTTGAAAAAAGCATTTTACCGGTCGGCCACTCGGAAATTGCCTTGCCCGACCATGCCGGGGGAACCGTCATACGGATGAGCGGGCTCAGCTCCCTGTTTACACCCTCCATCGTCAACATTCCAGCGATATCCTCGGGAGTGATGTCCAGATCGCTTGAAATTTCAAATTTCAACGGGTTCTTCCATGCCAGTTAACGCCCGGGTACTGGTGACAGTCTACCTATTCCCGGCCCGCTGACGCCAGGCGCGCAGCGCGGGGACGCTAAGTTAACTGCCCGCGCCATTCTAATATGCCGCAAATGCTTACCGCGTGACATGCAGCTTGTCATTGCGCACCAGGAAGCGTTGACCGATGGTCAGCCACAAGGGCCTACCAGACAGGGGCGCCAAGAGAGCTGGAACGGGATGGGGTAAATCGGCTAACACTACCCCGGGCCGTCCCGGCAAAGGGCTACAATAACCTCTTGCCATCCCAGCCTGCGGTCGTCGGATCGGCGTCACAGTAACTCCAGTAACCACTGAATAAGTTGCGATCCACGGTTTCAAAGCGCAACGTGATACGACCCCAGTACAGGCTTCCACCCTTCTCCGTTGCACACTCTCGCGATGAGCGGGGCTGAATCCAGTAGCCATTGAACTCATCTTGCTGAGAGAACTCGCCGGCGAGTTGCCCGCCATCGTCACCGTACTCGCCGGAAACACTGTCACCGCTACCTGTGTGCAGCTGCATCAAGCCCTCGGACGAATCCCAGATTCCGAGAATTTTCGTGGGCTGGACATTGATTTCATGCTCTGAAGTACCGAGCACGGTGATTTCAACGCGCCTGTTGCGTTGCCGGCCCTCCGCGGTCGCGTTGGTTGCAATTGGCCTGGATTCACCAAACGATCGAGTCTCAAAGATGACCTCTTCCAGCCCCGGCTCCATGCTGAGGTAATCGGCGACTGCCTGGGCTCGATTCTGGGCGAGCAACTGGTTGTCAGAATCTGAGCCCACGTTGTCCGTGTGCCCGGCAACGACGACTTCCTCAATGGATAGCGAGGCCAACTCATTGGCAACCTCTGACAATGCACTGGTGGCCGCCTCTTTGATTAGGTACTGCCCCGAATCAAACAGAACCGCACTGTCCAGGGTGATTTTCCTGGCTGAACCAATCGCCCCGACGGCGTCGATGTCCGCGCCCGGGTAGTCGCGGCATGACTGTTTGAGATCAACCAGCTTTACGTAGCGGTAAGCGGCTCCAGGGCGGGCAAAAGGCGCGATGTCGACAGCAGCTTTACCGCCTTCGATTCTGCCAACACGTATCCAATCAACCGCGTCTTCCGATATCGCCAAACCGGTCGCCTCAACGTATGGACCAATCTCGAATATATGCAGGTCCGGCCCGGGAGTATCGACAAGACTATTGTCAGTAAACGCCAGTACGAGCGAGCCCGCACACCCGAGGGTCAAATAATTTGCGTCGCTGGCGGCACTGTAGTCAGGCGGACCCAGTGTATCGCGAGGCCGGCTCGAAACCTCACCCGCGTCGGGCGACCCCACCTCGAAACTGACCACCTGATCCGCGAAGGAGCGCGCCCCCTGCGGAAATATGACCTCGCCTCGGGCGCCATCAGAGTACACAACCGGTTCCTGGGCACCGGCTCCTGTTGGTGTTAGAAAAATCACAGAAGCGAGCAGAAGACATAGGGCTCGCAGACCGATGTTTCGATTTCTCGAATGCGACATGGGGTTTTGCCTCTCGAATACTTTATGGACGCTAGGAAGCACCACGACCCTAGTATAGGCCAGGAAACCTGGCACCCGCTTTCGCAGACGCAGGGGGTGATTCAGCCTGGAAACATACCCCGTCTACCCTCTCGCCCAAGCAACCAGTCTGCCATTTCGGCGAGGCCATCGCCCCTGATGTCTGCGGCAATGAACCCCTGCCGCGCGCTCGCAGATAAACAGTCAGTGTAAACCGTCGGTCGCTAAGTGCTCGGAATCTCGCCAAAAAACCCAATTACGCAAGTTACACTGCCTTGCTCATTGGTTTCGGTTACATCAAATCCAGACAGGAGCAACTGGCCTTGTTGATGAATCGCCCAGTGGTAGCGATGAAAATTGTGTTGGGAATCCACGCCACTCACTCGCGAGTAGACTGCCCCAGGAATTTTTGACTTAACGTCGTGGACATTCTGCTCGAATCCGTCGATACCCGTAATGTCGATAGATGGGTCGACGAATCGAACGTGGGAATCCAGCGCTTTCTCAAGATGCGCTCTAACCTGGGCAGGGTCGGGTTCATTCCATGCAGCTAGCATATGGTCCAACGCTTCGGGATAGGTGGCCATTCGTCATTCCTCGTAAATGCTTCTACACGTCGATTGAGAATTTGTGCCCGCATAACCCCGCGGCCGCTTTAGCAGCCTGGCCGCCTGGTTACCAGTAGCTTGGGTCACTCAGTGCCTCGACACACTTTGATGAGCCACGCATGGCACGAATGGGGCTCCCAGTCAGAGACTGCGCCAACCAGCCAACCGGCTGACTCAGCGGAAATGGCGCTGTAACTTCATCTTCACCTATCTGCCCGAATCCCGTTTTGGCATAAAAGGCGGGATCGCCGTAGGTAAACACCAGATCGACTTCCCTTGACCTCAGATGATCGAGGCCAAAGATTATAAGCCGCTGGCCTATCCCGGACCCCTGGGCACCCGTATCAACGGCGACAGGCGATAGCAGAAATGCACTCTGGGCACTTGGCACAATAAAGCGGCTGAAAAATATACTCCCCAGTATTTTGCGTTGGTCTCTTGCAACACACCCGATCAAATCTGCAGGGCTGGTATTGTTAATGAGGTTTGCAACAAGGCCTGCAGTGCTCTTGCCCTCTTCCTCGCCTTCAGACGCAGAGAATACGCGAGAAAAAAGCGCAATGACTTCCCGGCTATCTGTCGACTGGAAAAGTGAGAATATCATCCGCCCAGGTTTGATCCCTTCTCAACCACTGTTCGTATTTAACTACACCTGAACCCGAGGGAACCATGCATGTTTTCTTTTCTTAAGAGCAACCCTGTCAAAAAACTCAAGAAACAGCACGCGATACTACTCGAGCGGGCCATGCACGCCCAAAGAAACGGTGACATCAGAACGTACTCTACTCTAACGGCCGAAGCAGAGGACGTTCTGCAACAAATACAAGCAGTTGAAGACAGCAAAAACTGACACTTTACGCCAGGCCGTCAGCCAGGTGGCACCTGCGCTGTTCATCTGAAAGGGTGGTCATTCCCTAGCTCAAACTCAAGACCGGCTGTGGCGTAGAGCTCACACGCTTCATCGTCTATCGTAATCAGCGCCTGCAATTCATCTGCATGCGCCCCACGCAACGAAAACTCTTTCATTCTCCGGCTTCCGCCCGGACACCTATCCGCTTGAACATGACGGTTGCCGTGTCCGGGCAAAGAGAGGAAAACTGGCGACTTTTCTGAACTGACGGAGGCACATCAGAGCGACCTACAACTGAATACCCCTTGGCCCCGAAAAAGCGCTCCGCAGTCTCTGTGAGAAGGTAGAGGCTCTGGATTCCGCGATTCTTCGCCAACTCCTCCAGTTCACCAAGCAGCTTCCCCGCAACGCCGCGCCCTCGCATAGCGGGTGAAATTGCCACCGAGCGTATCAGAGCCGATTCGCCATATTGCTCGAGTCCGCCCACCGCATCCAGGCTGTCACCCGACCCTTTAACTCGAAAAAGCGATAGATCTATCTCTCGAAGATCATCTGTTGGCAGGCCACTCTCGGCGAGAAGCGCTGCGATCATTGGCAGTTGGTCTTTCGTGGGGGTTCTCATGGTGTATAGAGCCTCAGCAGACAGGTAGAGTGAGTTGATTCCTGCGTGAAGCAGGCTTTGTGCTCTGACTATGAATGTAATGAGACCTCAACCTGCCGGCCCCTCGAACTCTGGCAACACGCCTACATCTTTTTCCCAATAAGCCTCGCTGGATATAAAGGTGTGAGCAGCTGGCGACTTGGAGAATTCCGTGTCCATACACCCCGCGGGGATTGTGGAATGAAATTATAATGGGTCGTTGACTGGTAGGCCTCACCCTCTGTTCCTGGCGCTCTTGGATGCCCGCTCACTTCCATGCTTAAAGTGGCCTGTGGCCTTTGCCATCGCAAGTTGTTTTCCTTCCTGGTCCGCAGCCTCGACCCTGGCAAGAAAACGGAATGCCTCACGACCCCTGAGGTTAGTCACAGTCTTGCCCTTGTACGAGATGCTAACGAGCCCGCTCTTGGTGGAGATATAGCTAAAAGGCTCGCCAGCGATCAAATCCTGCAATGACATTAGCGATGTTTACTCGTGCGGCTCATATTCAGGCTTAACCAATATTTCCAGATCGTACTTTTCGCATAGGAACTTGATGACGCTTATTGCCAGTTCCGAGTTCTCATTAGGACTCTTGACTTCATGCCTGTGCGAGTAAAAGGTATCTATTTCTACCTTATCACTCCCTTCTATTATCCATATCCATGAATCACACTGCAGGCCACTTTGTACGTTCTCAAATGCTGAGCGGATATACTGATCCAGTTCCGGATGAAAATCCTCGTAATCGACATCATGGGAGAATCTTGCGTAGATCATTTCCGATTCCCGAGAGTAAGTTCGATAGCCTGAAAACCTGACGCCTGAGCTCCAGTGCGATTGAGTTTCAAGCGTTCATCCCGCCCATTGCCAGCCTTCGAAGCTGGTCTGGAAAGCATTCGCGCATGGCTTCGACATGCCCCGCTGAATACATATTCTCGAGCGTGACGGTCGAAACCGCAAAATAGTTGATTGCCCCCAACACCTGATAGATGTGCGTCGTAATGGAGGCCTCTTCCGCTGCCTGCCAGTTTGGATCAAGACGCAGCAGGTCTGCCAGACCATCCAGGAATGGTTTGAGATACCAGGTGCCCGCCTGGGCGGCACGACGACGGTTATCCAGCAGTTCACGCATCAGTACGAGGGTATCTTCCCGATGCTGCAGAGTTTGCAGATAAATGCGGGCAACGGCGTCGGCGAAAGCGCTGGACGAGTCACGCGCCGAGGGCTGCATAGCCTCATCCATCAATCGCTCGGAGATCGCCACAAGTACGGCGCCATAGAGCTTCTCCTTGGTCCCAAAATGGTGAATCAGCGCCTGCTTGGTAAGGCCCAGCTCCCTTGCGATCTGGTCCATGCTCGCGCCGTAGAATCCTCTCTCGGCGAAGAGCTTCAGGGCGGCGGTTAGCATCCGCTGGCGCGTTTCCATTACTTCTCCTCGGTTGGTCTGTCATCAGTATAGCTTGACGCTTACCATGTGGTAAGCCATCATCGCAGCCTACCAATTGGTAAGGACCGCGAAATGCAGCGTGATGAAGAGGTGGCCCTGCTCGAAGAGCTCATCGGGTTAAAGCAGAAACAGCAGCTTTTCCTGGATGACTCACCCACCACTAACCCGGTAGACGAGTACACAGATGCGACACGCTTCGCCGCGGAAAAACAGCGGATTTTCGGTCGCATGCCCCTGATCGTCGCCCACGCCAGTGAACTCGACGGTCCCAACAGCTTTATTCGCCGCACCATTAACCAAAAGCCGCTTCTGCTGCTGCGAGGGGACGACAATCAGGTTCGAGCCTTTCTCAATGTCTGTCGCCATCGCGGAACACGCCTGGTGGATGATGAAAGTGGCTGTAAACGGCGGCATTCCTGCCCCTACCACGCCTGGACATGGGATAGCCGGGGGCAGTTTGTGAATGGCCCACATTTTGAAGCAGGCTTTCCTGGCTTGAACAAGCAAGACCTGGGCTTGAAACCGGTGCCAACGGCTGAGCGACATGGTTTCATCTGGCTGTTGCCGGAGCATGGCCCACAGGACGTTGAGGACTACCTGGATGAGTTCGATTCGGCGCTTGCCTGGGCCGGAACCGGGCAGCTCGTGGTCCATGCGTCAGAAGTGCAGCTGCGACACTGCAACTGGAAGATACTGGTGGAGGGTGGTATCGAGGCGTATCACTTTCGCGTAGCACACCGAAACACCATCGCGTCGCTGTTCAACGACAATTTGTCGAGTTATCAGTGCCTCGGGCCGCATATGCGCTCCGTGTTGCCACGAGCATCCATCTCGGAGCTGCCTCAACAGCCCCGCGAGCAATGGAATTTACGGGAGCATGCCAATGTCCTGTTGAATGTGTTCCCAAGCAACTCCCTGTTGGTGCAGTCTGACCACGTGATCTGGATCGGGATTTACCCGCTGGCAGTCGATCGCAGCGAATTGAGGATGATGACGCTTAAACCAGCCGACTCGAAGCACTCTGAAGACTATTGGGACAAGAACCACCGACTGACTGTGACCACACTCAACGAGGACTTCGATATCGGTGAAAGCATACAGTCAGGGCTGCTCAGCGGCGCCAACGACGCCCTTAAATTCGGTCGCTTTGAAGGTGCCCTGAATCGTTTCAACGAGACCGTTCGATCTTACTTGCGACCGTCAGCAGCGTAGCGGAAAAACTGGCTTGGGCCGGCGGCACGCGAGCCCCGGTGTGATTGCTCTTACCACCGGCAAAGCCTGTTTATGCGCTCTTACGGATAGCACGGATATCCTCGATATCTACCCGACGTGAGAGCGCGGTTTTATACCGGACCAGGTCTTCCCTCAACATAAGGGGAAGCTCAAGGCCCAGCACATGCACGGTCGCATATCGAGAAAAATCGATGCCGAGCGGAACCCAGGTTTCGCTTCCTGCATCGAATATCCTTGCACCGTCTGCGCTACCCACCTCCACCTTGATGCCTTCATACTTGAACTGGACATAGGTTAGATCCCAGCCCGCCTCTCGTCGGTGAGCGGCTGCTTTAGATACAAACTCCTGGCCAGCCTGGACCACTGACGCGAAGTATTCACCAGGAACGAAGAGATCGATGTCACGCAGGTCGCGCCCGGAGCCATAACCCTTTGCTGCGAGCCCCCCACACACCAGAAAGGGAATATTTCTATCCGTCAGTAGCGTCACAATCCATTGGGCTGCCAGATGATGCAAACCTCCTCCTCTCGCGCACAACGCCGCCGGCAAAGTAATCTATTTACCTTCGGGTATCGTGTCAGGACGAATATAGGGAAACATATGCGCTACGTAATCAGCTTTCCCTAGTTCGATCTTCTGGCTACGTAGTATTGAATACGCGGTCATGAGGTGGAAGTAGAACTGGGCTAATGTCCAATCGCGGGCGTATTGCTCGGCCGACAGATCGAGAATCATTCCGTTCGGAAGTTCGTGCGCAAGTGGCCTATCCGCGTTGGCATCCAGGGCGTCGGGGCCGAGACCCTCTAGCAACGCAATAGTTTCATCAATCCGAGCCTGAGCATCCAGGAGCGAACCGGGGCGCTCGCCTGCGTTTCGCCCTTCTTCGATCAGCTCATTGATAGATTTCGGGAAAACTTCGTGTTTGAGCCGGAATATTGCCTCTTGAGCCTGCACGCACGCAAATCGAATCTGAGTCGACAGGGGAAACATGTCGGGCGTTAGACGCGCAGATAACAGAGCTTCCGCATCAGCGCTCGATACTTGTTCCTCTGCTTTCCTCAGCCAGCCTGAGAGCGTTCCAAGCATTTGCGTATAGGTTGGGACGAGTAGCTTCGTTAATGACATGGATTTCCTTGCGCTTGAATTGATCATCACATGGTGCCCGATCTTGAAAGAATATTTTTACAACAAGACTATCGGCCTACGAGAGTGAACTGACGCTTCAATAAATATAATGCCTTGCTCACCGGAAAACTGGGAGCGCAGCGAGTAATTTTCCGTGTGCAGCAACTTGTTATACGGGTAACTTGCCTTGGGAATACTCAGTAAGTCAGAAGTGCCCGCACGAGTCATTGGTTCAAAATATCTTCGATCCAATCCAGAAATCTGGCTGCACTTCTGGTCTCGAAGCTGTCCTTGTTTGGTACGTAATAGCAAAAGTCAGATTTGACTGGTCGCGTTTCGAATTGCTGTAGAAGGTTAGATTTTAATAGCCTTCTAGTGAGTGTCGTGGAACAGAACACCAGTCCATTTTCTGCCATAGCCTGCTGGATCCCAAAAAGCTCTTGATCAAATTTTTTAAGTTTAATGTTAGAGTCATCCAGTTCATTTGTCTCCAACCAGGCGGCTAATGGCGGCGGCGGTAACGATTTGTTTTTCCACTCCGTGGTAAACAGGGTGATGGGTTCATTTGACCAGAACGGAGACGTCATTCCATAAGCACCAAATACATTGAACGACTCAGATCTAATGACATCAGAGTCCTCAGCAAGCGAGACATCGCCGAAGCGAATTGGAATAACATATGACTGGTTATCGACCGACTCGCCGGTCGATATTTCCAGAGAAATATCTGGGTTGGCCTGTTCAAATTCATGCTGGGAGGGGATCAGCACCATAGCGGCTAATGATGATGTCGTCGTCACCCGGACAGCACTGCCAGCCTTCATCACCTCTTCCAATGCAGTGTCGATTTTCCGAAAACCGTCAGAGGTAGCTTTAGCTAATCTTAAACCTGTTCCGGTGAGTGATATCCGCCTTCCCCGTCGATGAAACAGATTTACATTCAGCCGACTTTCCAGGTTGCTGATGTGGTGTGAAATGGCTGTTGGCGTCAGCGAAAGTTCCTCTGCAGCCAACTTGAAACTTCCCCGACGGGCAGCCGACTCAAAGGCTTTCAGCGCCTGTAACGATACCTGCAAACCTCATCTCCAGGTTAATAATTGGCTCATAGATCCTATAGATGATTTTAACTCACCTACAAGTGTAGCTTTTTCGTTTGTAGCCGTCTATTCAAAGTCACAGAATAGCTCCTGTTATCAATCAACCAAGGAAGTGAACATGAGCACGGTATTACACATTGATTCAAGCGTCAGAGCTGCCAACAACCCAGACCCGGGTCACGATTCCATATCGAAAAATATCGCTCTTCGATTCGTTGACACCTGGAAACAGAATCGACCTGAAGATGAGTATATCTATCGTGACGTTGGGATGAATCCACCCGATTTCATAACACAGGACTGGATTGGCGCGGTGTTTACCCCTGAAGAACAAAGGACTCCGGCACAGAAAGAAAGACTGGCACTATCGGATAAACTGATAGCTGAGGTGGCAGCAGCCGATGTCATTCTGATTTCCTCACCAATGTATAACTACGGAATGCCGGCCCAGCTAAAAGCGTGGTTCGATCAAATTGTACGCGTAAACAAAACCTTTGATTTCGATCTCTCACGAGGGGACTTCCCGTTACAGCCTCTACTCTCAGGTAAGACATTGGTCATAGTGACTTCCAGCGGTGAGTTTGGTTTTGAAAAAGGAGGAATACGAGAAGACTCCGGTCACCTGGCACCGCACCTACGGACACTGAGCAAATATTTAGGTGTGGAAACAATTTATGAGATTGCCGCTGAATACCAGGAATTCGGAGACGAGAGGCACCGCATGTCAGTGGCTAATGCAAAAGAACGGGCAGAAAGTATTGCAGCTGAACTCAGTATTCCAACCCTGGCCTCATCATCAAAAAAAGAGTTCGCCAGTGTGTAACCGTAATACTGAAAAACTTCTCACAGATCGCGCCGAAAACGTTATTGATTTGGCTATTAGCAATGTTAAGGCAGGTGGTTTGCCGTTTGCAGCCATTATCGTTAATCAGAATGGAGAAATGATTGGCAAAGGGGTAAATCAGGTCGCCACGCATCTGGATTGTACCGCACACGCTGAAATCCAGGCGATAAGGGAGGCCTCACGGAATGAGAAAAGCGTTTCTTTGAAAGGAACGACATTGATTGCTTCAGGAGAGCCTTGCGCTCTCTGCTATATGGCCATCCGTATGGCGGAGATTATGAACGTGATTATCGTATCGGACAGGTATGAGGCGCAAAAACACGGGTTCGATTATCTATGGACTTACGAGTATTTCAATGCCAGCTTGTTTCATGAACTCAAGGTTGTGACGCTAGATAATGACAGGAAATTGCTCCCATTCCAGTTAGCCAAAATCAATTTGAGTGATCAAGGCGTTCAGCCAGCCAGACTTTTGGCGTGAAGCCAACCAGATTGGCATATCGCTCGGCGATGAACCGCTGGGAATCAGACAATGCTCCGGTTGCTTCGCCGCCAAATGCCCACCAGCCAGTAGCATGTCCGATCATAAGCAGGCTAACACTGCGCGCCACGCTCGAACCATGTCGTCCAACGCGCAACAGCAGCTGGCTGTAAGCCAGTCTGCCTGCTTGCCCTTGTTAGCTTTCTTCACTTCGCCCCACCTCTGGCAACGCTATCTGCGCTGAATCTACAAGAGTGAAAAACCCTTGTAAATTAGACAACTGTAGTTCAATCGAAACTGTCACTGATGTAGCGCTTTCTGGTCGCGACGCCAGCTTCGGGACCACTCTTATGCTCATGTCGTCGACAGTGGCTTTGCTAACAAAAAGTTGCAATTCATTGAACTTAGCTCGTGATGAAGGACTAAGTCTCAATAAGTAGGATGTAGCTTGATCCGGCTCAGAGAAAAGCCCTTTAGAGACCTCTATCGACTGTACTGAATCTTCGCGAAGTTCAAAAACTGTCTGGTGCTGACCAGACGAAGAAATCATATCGATGCCCATCCAACTCGCCCCGGTGTTCAGACGGAATCCCGTTGGAAGAAAAACCTTCACTCGCAGTTCATCAGGATTCAGGGCGGCAAAATCCTGAGCATCGAAGGTGCTCATTCGTGCCATAGTCGATAGTGGTACTGAAGAGCAGCTACTGATGGCGAAAATTAGGATTAGTAAGAACAGTCTGTTCATGTTGCAGCAAACTCTGGAAGTTAACGCCCAAAGCTACGGCGGTGAAACTGTCCGCAGCCTTTACTTGTTAGGGGCGTGTTCAAGGCGTTCAGCCAGCCAGACTTTGATGATGGATTGTCGAGTAACTCCCAGTCTTGCCGCCTCCTTGTCTAGAGAGGCGATCATCCATTCGGGAAAATCCACGTTAACTCGTCGCGGTGTTTGATTCGGCCGCTTGAGACTGGATAGATCCAGGTCATCAATTATGTCTTCCTTTCCCTGGTCGAATTTTTTGTCAAAATCTTTAGCTCTCATAAAGCTCTACCTCAGCTTTCCGAGATCGCCTGACCGAAATTAATCGAATCTCGTCATCTCGATATGTAAATACAGCTGACCAGTACTGGCGATTGAAGCGAGCGATCACGATTGATCTCGCCTCATCGTCAG
Organism: Sediminihaliea sp.; assembly: GCA_965222335.1. Classification (GTDB taxonomy): domain Bacteria; phylum Pseudomonadota; class Gammaproteobacteria; order Pseudomonadales; family Halieaceae. Next base: position 1,244,242 of record OZ244944.1, read on the forward strand.
ATCTCTCTGTCAATTCCACCAAGTTCGGGTCATCCCAAAGAGATTGAGCCTGCTCAAAATCAATCCCATGCTTTTTGAGATTGGAGGCACTTTTTCTTTGGTCGTATTGGAATTTCATGATGGTATAGAAAATATACCAATAAGGCGTTTTTAGCAAGGCGTGGATTATGGGGGGAGTAGGAGCCCCTAACGTTTCAATCATCCGCTGCTTTAGCAGTCGGCTGCATTGACTTGTTCAGTTTCGCGACCACTCTTAAAAGCTCATTCTTGAAATTCTCAGTCTCCCTGCCGAAATGAGCCTCACGGTGGTGATTTGGACAGAGAGCAATAACATTGGAAACAGTATCGCTCCCACTTTCAGAGAGTGGTTGTATGTGGTGAGTCTCCAAATACATGGCTCCAGCTCGCGTTTCAAAGCCTTTGGCGCCACACCATTCACATTTTCCTCTAGCCCTTTCTAACACATAGTTTCGGACCTGGGGGCTCCTTTCAAATACGTGTCCCGTAGGCTCCTTTCTTTTTGCTTCGCCTTCTGGGAGTTCCAAATGCTCGAACTGATCAACGTACTTTGATGACGGCTGACCACGCACAAGGAGGCAGTCACCACTGTCATAATCGTAGGACCGCAGGTGCCAGATTTCAGGGTCGAGAAAACGAGATTCCGCAGTAGACTTTGTAAGATCTGTTTTTTGCTCGCGTTGGACCCCATCACAGATGACTACTCTTATTGGCCAGCCAGTCCGATCTGCTTTTTGGAGGGAGAAGTCCATTTTTATCGCTCGCCTTGACTGCGCTGAACTACTCACGTTGTTGGCGACCTTTCGCATGTTCAATCTCTGAACAATATCACTATCAATATACTCAAGATTGTCATACCACAGATTAAGAACGATCAGCTCTTTACTTGTGTTCTCGTAAGACCACTCATAACAGTATTTAGGATTGGAGGCGGCCTTCTCCTCACCACCCCTAAAATTGGCCCAATCACTTACGTCAATACCAGCCTCGGCAACGAGGTCCATAACGCGCAAACGAACTTCTGGTTTAAGATCTTCAATGTTCATCTGGACCTCAATTTACAACTGAACGCCAAGCTTTGGGGCAGCCGAAACGTAGTGTAGGCTGTCCCAGCCGCGATAGCGGCGACAACAGCGCCTTGTTAAAAGTCACCGTCTCAAGGCCATTAAGTTATTGGGTTTGTAGACGTTGCAGAATGTTTCAATGCCAATTTTTATTAGTAGTGAAGTCAGATATACGGCTATAGCATAGATCCCAATTTTTAGACCGGCCAAGGAACTAACGATTGCGCCGGTTAGGTATTTTTTATCTAAAACCGCCTGCAGACCATTTGTAAACCACATCTTGTAGACTTCACTTTCTTTGTCGCATAGTGATTGCCAGATAACCGTCTGAAAAGCTGACAATATCCCCTTTCCAAGTTTTTTCTTTTGTTGGAAGGTGGCCGGAGACGGTAATCTCAGTTTTTCGTCATACGTTAGCAAATTTTGTGACTCTGCGTGTACTCTCTCTACGAAATCCAAAGCGCCTTCAGGGACATTGGCCCCTAGCATCTCCAAAATTTCATCTTCATGCTTTGTTTGAATAAGTTTTGCCGCATCGCTTTGAATTCTGTCTAAGTCCATAAATTCAGAATCATCCGTTGCTATTGATGCAAGCAAAGCCTCTTCATCAAACCTTTTAGCCAGGCTAACCTTGAATTCAGATCGACCACCCTCCGACTTAATGTTTTTCTCACTTCGCAACGCCTCGACCATATAAGGCTTTGCTTTATCTAAGTCTCGTTTCCTGAGGTGGCATATCGCTAAAAGAGCAGTGGCTTCAAGATAAAGGCGAGTCGATTTAGATACTTTCTGGCGAACACCAGAAAACCCTCTTATTGCGTAATCGACTTCGCCAACCTCCATAGCTGTCTCAAACAGCCAGTTCTTTGACTGCATCAATCTCGTCTCATGACCGGTGGGCCTAAGAATATTCTGTATGTAAGAAGTTAGCTTCTTACATTCCCCTAAATCTCTGCGTGCAGCAGCAATCTTGAGACTTGGCTCCAAAAGTCTGAGCTTTCTTTTTTGCTCTTCAGTAAGTCTTGGCGTACTCATATCTTTCCGTGACTTTTAACGCTTCAAGCAGGGGCGGCGAAACCGCGCATCGGTTTTGACGTCCCGGCGCGAAGCGCCCTTGCTGTCTTGACTGGTTAGGCGGAACTCGTCCGCTAGCATGAGCCTACCGCGTCAAGAGCCGCTACAAGCACTAGAACTCCAGCCAAGACGAACATAACAATTGAAGCCCACATGAAACCTGTACTCCAGTGACAAACACAGGGCTCGCGTAGTTGCCGCCCGAATACAGTACACGGTTTCCGGTTCTCGACTTTCTTCGCATACTCGAGAGAGCAGAGGCGACGAAATCGATTGTGGGTAACCGCAAAGGCAAGCCCTAGTTGAAAAGTAAAGATTGCCCAAATGACGGCCCTGGCGAGCCCCGCCAAATCAGGCTTGTCGATGACCCCAGACAGGAACGCCAATAACGCAACGGCTCCGCCGCCGTTGATTAGAAGTAGCCCGCGTACGCTTTCAGAGTCAATAGACGCTCGGATTTCATGGCCCGCCGCCATCGCCGCCTCCTTCCGCCTAACGCTGCAAACAGCGGCGAGCGTTAGCGAGTCCGGGGGCGTCAGCCGCCCACTGCTTTGCCTGGTTATGCATCATGACCTATCACCGATAAGAATTCTCTGAATGCTTTGTGAATCTTGAAATGTCAGCACAAGCAGATAGATGCTAAGAAATAGTGCGCCGCCAAAAAATGCCAGGATACCCAGGACTATTCCTAGTGGGGAGAACTCATTGCGCCACATCACCCAAGTCGCTGACAGTAGTAAGAAGCACATGAAGTCAAAATTGAACTGACCAGGCCATGCCATCTTGGCCATATCTCCAAAAAAGACGGGAAGTAAATTCAGCCCATGGCTAGCGACCACAACAGCGGTATAGCCGGAAAGAGATATCAGGATCACAATAAGAAGCAGTCTAAAAGTTGTCATGTATATCTCTCAGTCTATTTGATTAATCGATATTGCGTGACGCATAACGCTTCAATAGCCGGCTGGCGGTACGCCAGTTCGGCGCCGCAGGCGCGTAGTTGATTGACTTGTTAGGTATCTTCACGCTGATGCGCTCCCTTTAAAAGCAACTTGCTCACGAACTGGCCAAAATTCAACAAGTAAATGGATAGATCTCCCAGAAATGCGGACCCGACTAGCGGATTCCAATTTAGGTTTGGAAGCCGGATAGTTTCCTGCCCTTTCATATACTCGGGCGGCTCATAAGTCACGATAACCAGAATATTGATTAGGAATTCGAATAGCAAAAAGAAGGTCCAACCCAGGCAGAGCACCCCAAGCGTTCTGACGATCAACCATGTAGCATCTCCCTTGCTCATAACTGACACCCAACGCTTACCGCAGCGGCGAACAGCCAGACGCAAAGCGGCTGGTTGGACGTCCGGCCCCGAAGGGGCGGACTGCCGGTTCTTGTTATATGCTTTACAGTGCGCATCAGTATGCGCATAATTGGGCTTGTTTATTTTTGAGGAGACAACCATGGAACCTCTCTTTGATCTGGAAGCCCCGAAAAAGGCGACGAACCTTAGCGTAAACAGTGACTTACTCAAAAAATCCAGAGCGTTGGATATAAACCTTTCAGCAACTTTGGAACAAGCACTTCAAGCTAAGCTTGCAGAAATCGGTGCAGAAGAATGGGCATCCGAAAATAGAAAGGCTATTAAATCATATAACGAATTCGTCGAAGAGCATGGCTGTTTCGGAGAGGAATACAAAGAGTTTTGATGCGCCAGTTCGATGTCTATGCCAACCCCAGTAAGGCGACTCGGAAAGCCTACCCCTTCATTGTAGATATTCAAAGTAACATCATCTCCGATCTTGCAACTCGCATAGTTGTTCCCCTGGGAAGAAAGGCCGATTTCAAGAATGAAGAATTGAAAGGCCTTACCCCGGCGGTTACATACGAAGGAGAGGATCTATTACTTCTCATACCTCAGGTTGCCTCAATGCCCACTAAAGCATTGAGAGACCCAGTTGGCTCACTGAGCCATTTGCGGGATGAAATTATTGCGGCGCTGGATTTCGCGATCACGGGCATATAACGCCGCCGGCACCGGCTCGGGAACCGCGCAGCGGATTGCGAGTCCAGCGCACGAAGTGCGCGATGGTGCCCGGCCTTGTTAAGTGTCAATGCCACCATTTATTCAGAATCTCAGTAACGACGGCCCTAGCCTGATGAGCATTGAAAATCTTCAGCGTTACTTCTTCTCGATTATTTTCTGACACATGCTCAATTTTTTTCTGGATACTGCCTAGCGGATATTTCCTAGAGCGGATTGCTGGTACTCGCATGTAAAAGAGCAGCGAATTTTTATTTATAATAAATGCAAAAGGTTGCGTGCTCTCGTCACAATAGAATCTGAAATCACGAACTGCGCCCTTTTCCTGTGCATGACATGAAAGGTCCTTATGAATTCGCGCGGCATTCACGAGTATGTCATAGGCTTCCCTTACTTCCTCGGTTTCTATGTGTTCGCGAAACTCATTGATCAGACCTTTGTTCTTATCTATGAGCATTTTTCCCCTTACACTTAACGCCTAGCTCACCGCGCGAGCGACAGCGAGCCCGGTGCAGCTACTTGTTAAATTTTGATTCATGGTGCTTGTAATATTCTGAACTACCTGCCCAATTTGCTACAGTATTACCTTCTATTTTTCTAATGAGCACATCCAATGCGGGAGTCGTGGAACGCTTTTCGTTTTTCTTGACTACACCGCCAGAGACAAAAACATAGCCTTTTTCGAACATATCATCACAACCAGCCTTACACATTAAGGCAGCGATATTGTCAAAATCGAGTTTCTCTGATTTAGAGCACTCCGATCTTTTCTTAATGTGCGCAGCAACCAAAAACTCTAAAGGGTACTCGTTTTCACAAAGTACACACGTTGCTTGCGGTCGCCCGCCTGAAATGTGCGCTCGAAGGAATGCTTGCTCCTTTCTTGATTTTTTGGTCGAGTCAAAATCTAGATCTACTTCCTCGGTCAATTTTGGAAGCACAGTTTTTGCTACGACCGGAGGCGAGCTGGAATCAGTGAACTCGATGTTATTGGCAGAAATAAGAGATGCTGCCTGTTTGATATCAGGACTGGACATTCTTGCCCCTAGGCCAGACCGCACTAAAGCTTCAAGCTCTTCTTCCGTATCTACATAAACATAGTCAACTTCAAATCGCGATGGGCTAGCCACATAAGTTCCGTCTTTATGCTTGTGCGGATATATGGGCTCGCCTTTGTATTCACCTCTGGACTTGTATGCTTTCAATTTACCCACGCACTCTCCCTGGAAATTTAACGCCTGAGTTCAGCGGCGTTTGAGGCGCGGGCCATTTTGCGGAAGCAAAATGGGCTGCGGGTCAACGTCCGCTGCAATGATTTGTTATGTTTCAACACGACCGAACTCCCGAACACCCTTACGCCAATAATAAAGACCAAAACCGGTTGCCACTATTGGCACGGCCACGCCGAATTCATCTGCAAACCATACGGTGGATTCATTCGCCTCCGTCAAGGGTGTAAAGAACTTCTGAAGAAATACGTTGTGGCTCATGTGAAACGTTACTGCCGGCCAAAGACTGTTTGTTTTGTAGCGAAAGTAGGCCATTACAACGGACATTGATGTAAGGCATACCGTAAATATTGCGAGTTGGAACAGCAGTGGGGTTCCGGAATTACCATAAAACCCCAAAAGCATGAGTGGCCAATGAAACATTGACCAGAGTATGCCGCTAAGAATTGCCACTTGAGAGAAGCTAAGATTCTTGGATAACGCCGGCACCAAGAGACCGCGCCAACCCACCTCTTCACCCAGGACACCTGGCAAAAGTAGTACGAAGCTCACAGTCGCGGTAAGCACAAACCGCAATGCAATGATGGATTCATCTGACCAGGAGTCCAGCATGTAGCCACTTCGTATCTGCTCGACAGTGTTGCTGTCATACCAACCACCGAGCGAAAAGCTCCAAATGCCGACATAGGCAACCGCAGCATAAGCAAGTGGGATCAGGTAGCTTTGATACTGATACTTCCAATTGCCCCAATGCCAACCAAGGGAGCGGAGTTGACGACCGCAAAGGAGACAGGCTCCAACAGCTGCCAACCCGACGGTAAGCATCAATGGACTTGCGCTCTGAAACCTCAGCAGTAACCACACGCCCAACGGATACAGGCAAACCACAAGCAGGATAAAGGTGCCAGTAATTCGCCAGGAACTATTCAATGGTTTGGCCCCGCGCCGATGTTGGATTTTGAAACATAACGCCTAGGTAGGCGGCGGCTGGGGTGGAGCGGCGTTTGCGCATTAATGGCCAAGCAATGCGCAACAAGCCGCGGAGGACCAGGCGTCCGAGCGAGGAGAAAAGCGACGAACGGCTTGACCGATTTGTAGTGTTTCATGGTCGTACCTTACTTTGATTGCATCACTCGTAATCGTAGCTATGACCTGTATTCCACTCGTGAAGTAGATCGGTTCAGATTCGGTCTCCGCACCTCCAGGATAGCGGACACGGAACTTCATCGCGGCTTCGTCGTTTACGCTGAATTCGTAGGAGGACATTGGGGCAATGTTGCCAAGTTCCTTTTCTTCATTTCGCCATTCTGCGACAACGAAAACTGGCTGCGCCGTTTTATTCACCACCTCGAACGCAGGATCGAAGAACGACGGGACCGCCAGTATAACCAAGACCCCGAAAAAGATTACGGCTGTTACGGTCAGAATGTTGAAGGTGCGCCGAATCATTTAGATACATAACGCCCAAAGCAGCGGCGCGTTTACGCGCCTGACTGCCTTTGCTTGTTATGACTGGTTACCGTCTTGCCCAGGATTTATTGCGCCGCCATTACTATTTCCAGAATCATCCTCTTCGTCTTTAGCTGAACCTTGTGCGGAGGCAGCTTTCTCGAAGAGAACCTTTGTTAAACTTGTTAGCTGTACATCGGTTAATCCGCCGTTCGCATGTAACTGGCATAGGCCGTAAACACCGATACTGAGAAAAGTAGATTGATCAGTAACTGTTATTAGTTTTTCTAAAGCTTGAGAGAAGTCAGCAGTAACATTACCGCTTGAAACCCCAGAACTTATAATTTCGGCCGGGGCTGAAGCATTTGCTGAATTCGTTTTGGAGTACGTAGCGGGCTGAATACAACCGTTGCCACTTTTAGAGATAAACGCAGCATTAGACTCAGGTGACCAAGCCATCAAAGCACCGAGATGCTTCTTATTTTTACCGTCGTCGTTTGAAGCAGACGGGGAAGTTTTAAGATCTATACGCGTTACATTGCCATCGTCATCTAGTTCGGCTTCGAGTAGCACGTAAGAGAGCCTAGCTACATCAGATCCATACCAAATTCTGTTGGCACTGCACCCAGTTACTAGAGCTATCATTAAAATTGTGAAAAGTACTTTCATTTTAAAGCTCCAATGTAGATTAAGTCATAACAGCTAATTCGTTTTAAACGATTCAGTGAACATAAAGCTCGCCTCATCGTTAGCCGATTGCATCTGAATTCGCCGCTGGTCCAGTCATGCCCGATCTTCCAGGCTCCAGCAGAGCTTTTCTCAAGGCCGGCTATCTGAACGCGGCATTGTGCGCCCTGCGTGGCCAGGCCCTTTGTCAGCGTCACCAGATCCCGCACGTTCTCACGTTGTCTGACCAACACTGATGATATCTACCGACATCATTCCTGGTTAAAACAACCAGCAAATGGGATCAACTTTAGCTCGGCTCCCATGATCTCGCCATTAAGGTTATCTCGCCGACACAAATTGACAGATCTCCTTATACTGTATATTTATACAGTATATGTCAGATTACGCCGAACTCCACTGCCTGTCCTGTTACAGCTTCCTGCGCGGCGCCTCGCATCCCCATGAACTGGTGGAGCGGGCGGCGGCGCTGGGGTATGCGGCGCTGGCGCTGACTGACGAGTGTTCCCTCGCCGGGGTGGTGAAGGCCCATGTCGCCGCGAAGGCGGCGGGGCTGAAGCTGATTATCGGCAGTGAGCTGTGCCTGGAGGAAGGCGTGCGGCTGGTGGCCCTGGCGCCCTCGCGGGCGGCCTATGCGGAGCTGTCGGGGCTGATCTCCATGGCCCGGCGGCGCAGTCCCAAGGGCTCCTATCGCGTCGCCCTGCGGGATGTGATTTTCCACCTCAAGCGCTGCCTGCTGATCTGGCTGCCCGGGGACGACAGCGAGGCTTCCCAGGCCCACGGCGCGCAGCTGGCGCGGCTGTGCCGGGGCCGGGTGTGGCTGGGCATTACCCACCTGCTGGGCAATAACGAGATCGCCCGCTACCGGGCGCTGCGGGCCATGGGCAAGAGCCTGGACCTGCCGCTGGTCGCCTGCGGCAATGTGCAGATGCACGTGGCCGGGCGCAAGCCCCTGCACGATGTGCTGACCGCGCTGTACCACAACACCAGCATCCAGCGTCTGGGCCGGCGGCGCCTGGGCAACAGCCAGCAGCACCTGCGCGACCTGGACAAACTGCAGCGCCTGTACCCCCCGGCCCTGCTGGCGGAGACCGCGCGCATCGCCGAGCAGTGCCGGTTCAGCCTGGAAGAGCTGCGCTACGAGTACCCCGAGGAAGTGGTGCCGCCGGGGCAGACCGCCAACAGCTATCTGCGCGCGCTGGTGGACGAGGGCTGTCGCACGCGCTGGCCCGGCGGGGTGCCGCCGGAGATTGCCCGGCGCATCGACAGCGAGCTGGCCCTGATCGGCGAGCTGGAGTACGAGTACTACTTCCTCACCGTGTACGACATCGTGCGCTTCGCCCGCGAGCGGCGCATCCTCTGCCAGGGCCGCGGCTCGGCGGCCAACTCGGTGGTGTGCTACTGCCTGTTTATCACCGAGGTCTCGCCGGAGCAGGTGTCGCTGCTGTTCGAGCGCTTTATCTCCCGGGAGCGGGACGAGCCGCCGGATATCGACGTGGACTTTGAGCACGAGCGGCGCGAGGAGGTGATCCAGTATATCTACCGCAAGTACTCGCGCCGCCGCGCGGCCCTGGCCGCCACCGTGATCACCTACCGCGCCCGCAGCGCGGTGCGCGACGTGGGCAAGGCCCTGGGCCTGGATGCGGTGTTCGTGGACGACCTCGCCAAATCCATGGCCTGGTGGGACCGCACCAGCGACCTCGCCAAACGCTTCGAGGAGCAGGGCGTGGCCGCCCACGGCCGCCAGGCGGAGCTGTTCTACCACCTGGTGCAGCAGCTGCTGGGCTTTCCCCGCCACCTGTCCCAGCATGTGGGGGGCTTTGTGATCAGCCGCAGCCCCATGTCCAGCCTGGTGCCGGTGGAGAACGCCAGCATGGCCGAGCGCACGGTGATCCAGTGGGACAAGGAGGATATCGAGGCCCTGGGCCTGCTCAAGGTCGACGTGCTCGCCCTGGGCATGCTCTCGGCGATTCGCAAGAGCCTGGACCTGGTGCACCGCGACCACCCCGCCCTGGCCGGGATCGCCGACGTGCCCAAGGAGGACGCCGCCACCTACCGCATGCTGCAGCAGGCGGATTCCATCGGCGTGTTCCAGATCGAGTCCCGGGCCCAGATGTCGATGCTGCCGCGCCTGAAACCCGCCTGCTTCTACGACCTGGTGATCGAGATCGCCATCGTCCGCCCCGGTCCCATCCAGGGCGACATGGTGCACCCCTACCTGCGGCGCAAGCAGGGCCTGGAGGCGGTCACCTACCCCAGCGAGGCCATCCGCGAGGTGCTGGACCGCACCCTGGGGGTGCCGATCTTCCAGGAGCAGGTGATCAAACTGGCCATGGTCGCGGCCGGCTTCTCCGGCGGCGAGGCCGACCAGCTGCGCCGGGCGATCACCAACTGGGGCAAGAACAGCAAGCTGCTGAGCTTCGAGCAGAAGCTCACCCGGGGCATGATCGAGCGCGGCTACGACGAGGACTTTGCCCGCCGCCTGTTCGAGCAGATCAAGGGCTTCGGCGGCTACGGCTTTCCCGAGTCCCACTCCGCCAGCTTTGCCCTGCTGGCCTACGTCTCGGCCTGGCTCAAGCGCCACCATCCGGCGGCCTTTTACGTGGGCCTGCTCAACAGCCAGCCCATGGGCTTTTACACCCCCTCGCAGCTGATCCAGGACGCCCGCCGCCACGGGGTCAGCGTACTGCCGGCAGACGTCAACCACAGCACCTGGGATCACCAGCTCCTGGCCCGGCCCGACAGCGGCGAGCCGCCCGTGCGCCTGGGCCTGCGCCTGGTGAAGGGCCTGAGCCGGGAAGGGGCGCAGCGCCTGGTGGAAGCACGCCAGCAGGCGCCTTTTCGCCAGGTCAGCCAGCTGCGCCAGCGCGCGCGCCTCGACCGCCGCGACATGGAGGCCCTGGCCGACGCGGACGCCCTCGCCTCCCTCAGCGGCCACCGCCACCAGTCCCAGTGGCAGATCATGGCCCTGGAATCACCCCGCCCCCTGCTGCACGGCGAACTACAGGCGCCACCGACCTACTTTGACGACGCGGTGCAGCTGCCCGCCCCGGCAGTCGCCGAGGAAGTGCTCTCGGACTACCGCGCCACCGAGCTGACCCTGCGCGCCCACCCCCTGGAACTGCTGCGCGGCCGCTATCCCTTCAGCCGCTGCAAGCGCCATAGCGAGCTGCCCTCGGTCCCCCACAAGGGTTTCGTGCGCATCGCCGGGCTGGTCACCTGCCGCCAGCGCCCGGGCACCGCCTCGGGGGTCCTGTTCCTGACCCTGGAGGACGAGACCGGTAACAGCAACGTGGTGGTATGGCCGCGGGTGCAGGCGAACTTCCGCCAGGCCCTGATGAGCGCCCGCCTGCTGCTGGTCAAGGGCACCCTGGAGACCACCGACGGCGTCACCCACATTATCGCCGGCGCCCTGTACGACTTCAGCCACGAGCTGGAGGCGCTGCAGGTGAAGTCGCGGGACTTTCACTAGGGGCCAGCCTGAACCCCGTTTTTTGACAAGCGGCCCGGCGCTTTATAGCCTGCGAGCACCTTTCACCCGGAGACTGTTCATGCCAACTCTCATCAGCACCCTGCGCCAAGCCGCGCGCCCCCTCGCCATCGCCTGCCTTGTCAGCGCCTTCACCGCCGGCAGCGCCCTGGCCGAAACCCTGGTGATTCACGCCGGCACCCTGCTGGCGGTGCCCGGGAAAAAACCGACCTCGGAGCAGACCCTGGTAGTCAAGGACGGGCGCATCAGCGAGGTGCTGCCGGGCTACCGCACTCTCGAGGGCTTCGGCGAGGACGCCGAACTGGTGGACCTCAGCGAGCACTTCGTGATGCCGGGCCTGATGGATATGCACGTGCACCTGCAGGGTGAACTGGGCCCTGATGAAGACAGCGAAGACCTGAGGTTTTCCAACGAGCTGGTGCAGATGCGCTCGCTGATGTTCGCGCTGCGCACCCTGGAAGCCGGCTTCACTACCGTGCGCGATGTCGGCTCCAAGAGCCAGGAAATGTACGCCCTGCGCGATGCCATCGCCAAAGGCTGGATCGACGGGCCGCGGGTTATTGCCGCGGGCGGGGTCGGGATCACCGGCGGCCACAACGACGTCTCCGGCATGAAGCACGAGCTACTCAGGTTCTACACCGATGAATCCGTTTGCGACGGCCCCTATGACTGCCGCCGCGCCACCCGCAACGCAATCAAGTACGGCGCCGACCTGATCAAGATCACCTCCACCGGGGGCGTGCTCACCGACCGCAATACCGGCACCGGCCAGCAGATGGAAATGGACGAGCTGAAAGAAGTGGTACGCGCGGCCAAGCGCATGGGGCGCAAGGTCGCCAGCCACGCCCACGCCGAAGCCGGCATCGTCGCCGCCCTCGAGGCGGGCGTCGACAGCATCGAGCACGGCACCTACACCGGCCCGGAGGCAATCAAGCTGTTCAAGTCCACGGGCGCCTACCTGGTGCCCACCCTGCTCGCGGGGCACACGGTCAAGGGCATGGCCGAGACCAGCGACTTTATGAGCCCGGCGATCAAGGAAAAAGCGATCAATGTAGGCAACGAAATGCAGCAAAATTTCGGCAAGGCCTACAAGGCCGGGGTCAAGGTTGCCTTCGGTACCGACAGCGGGGTCTCCGCCCACGGCACCAATGCCCAGGAAGCGGTGCTGATGCGGGATGCCGGCATGACCTCCATGGATATCCTGGTCGCGGCCACGGTGAACGCGGCGGACCTGATCGACATGAACGACAGCCTGGGCACCCTGGAGCCGGGCAAGCACGCCGACCTGATCGCCCTGGACGGTTCACCGCTGGATGACATCGAGGAACTGCTGGATGTCGATTTCGTGATGAAGAGCGGTTCGATCTACAAGCAGTAAGGCCGCTACTCGCCCGGGGGCCGCACCCGGCCCTCGCGGAAGAACTGCCAGCTCAGCTCCGCCGCGTCGAACTCGTGGCTGGTGGGGCCCAGGAAGCGCGGTAAGCGGAACACCGGGTGGGGCATGGTGTGCCCGCCGCCCTCGACGGTGACCAGCGACACCGGGGTGGCGCTGCCGGGGCGCCACTGGCGTGTGCTCACGGTGGTATCGTCGTCGGGGTCCCGGTCGGGCCAGGTCCGGGGCGTGGGCGGCGCCGGGTCGCCGGCCAGCCCCGCCCAGTAGGCCGCTGAATCCAGGCTCGAGAGCACACTGCCGCGGCTGTTGTCCCCCAGCATCTCCACCAGCCCACCCTCGTAGGGGTTGATCGGGTCCTCGGTACCGTTGACGATCAGCACCGGCACCGGTTCACCCCGGGGGCTGCAATCGAGGTTGTCCGTGACCGGCATGCTGGCCACGAAAGCGGCAACGCCGGCGACCGCATCCGGCGCCTCCAGCGCCATGCGGAAGGCCATTTGCCCGCCATTGGACATCCCCACCACGTAGACCTGTGCCGGGTCGACCCCGTATTCGCTGACCGCCTCGGCAATCAGCGCACGCAGAAAAGCGACATCATCAATATCCTGGGTATTGGCCGCATAGGCGGCGCTGGCCCGGCAGTCGTTCCAGTGCTGTTTGATGCCATCGGGGTAGAGCACCATCAGGCCCTCGCGCTCGGCGAGCACGTCAAAACTGTAGAAGGTGAGCGCGCGAATCCCCTTGCCGTCCCCGAGGGAGCCGTGCAGGACCAGCAGCAGCGGCGCCCCCGGCTGCAGGGAGGCCGGCACGTAGCCGTACCAGTGACGGCGCAGCTCGCCCAGCTGCAAACTGGCCTGCACCCGCTCGCCGGGCAGCGCCGGCGGTTCGATCTCGTCGGCGTTCAGCAGCCACCAGCCGGCGGCCATAAACAGGAAAATACCCAGGGCGACAGCGCCACCCAGCCACCGCAGAAAACCTGTCACGGGTCAGACCCTCCTGTATTGCGGGACAAGACTCATCCCTGCGCCGGGCCGGTGGCCGGGGCTGCGTGCCACTGGTCCGGGGGCACCACTTTCGGCGTTTCGGGGTCCCCCTCGTAATGCGGGGACATGATCTGTACCCCGTGCTCGTTGAACACGTCCTGGATCGCGGCGTACAGCGCGCTGTAGATTTTCGGCGCCGCGGTGGCATCCCTGCAGAAGGCGTTCAGCTGGTAGGTCACCGCGAAATCACCCATCGCGGTCTGCAGCACAAAGGGCGCCGGCTCTTCCTGCAGCCCCTCGGTACGCCCGGCCGCCAGCAGGAGCATGGCCTCCACCTGGCGCCAGGGTGTGTCGTAGCCGATGCCCACCTCCGGGTGCAGGATAATGCCCTGCTCGGCGGCGTAAGTGCTGTAGTTCACGACCGCCGCCGCGAGCACCTCGGAATTGGGGATATTCACCTCTTCGTTCTTGAGCGAGCGCAGCTGGGTGCTCAGGGCCCGCACGTTGATCACGTCGCCCACGAACTCGCCAATCCGCACCCGGTCACCCTCCCGGAAGGCGCCGCGATAGGTCAGGCTGTAGCCGGCGATCATATTGGCGATAAAAGAGGAGGAGCCAATGGAGAAAACCACGCCGAGGAAAATACTCACGCCCTTGAAGGCATCGGAATCCGACCCCGGAATGTAGGGATAAGCCACCACCAGGGCAAAGGCGACAATCAGGATGCGCACGATGCGGTAGGTCGGCATCGCCCAGTCTCGGTCGAAGTTGGCCAGCCGGATCCAGCCGCGATCCACCCGCAGGAAGAAGGTCCTGGTGGCCTTGAGGATAAAGCGCACGATGTAGGCCAGGATCACCAGGAATACGAGGTCCGGCAGGGCCTCGACAATGCCGGTGCCGATCCGCTGCAGGGGGTTCAGGATCAGCTGGAACACATCCCGGGCGAAGGGGCGGGTCCAGGGGTAGAGACCGAGGGCGGCATTGATCCAGCTCAGGACGATGGCGATGATCGCGAGGGTGCGAATGCCGCGCACCAGCCCGCCCAGCCAACCCCACAGTTGGGAGGCGTCGATCAGGCGATGGGACGCACGCTCCACCTGCTCCAGGCGCTTTTTCATTGCCCCTTCGGTGAGGCGACTGAACCAGCCAAACAGCAGGTGGACGGCGTAGAGCAGCAGCGCGCCCAGCAGGGTAATCCCCACCAGCACCGCGGTGGCCCGCAGCAGGCGCTCCGGGCTGCGCGCCTGGCGGTAGTCGATGATCGCCTCGGTCAGGCGCATTTGCACCGCTTCAACCAGGGTTTCCAGCGGCACCTGCTCAATCGCGGCGTCAAAGGGGAACAGGGTGGCCACACGCTCCCCGTCCACGTAAACCATGTAGCGATCGCCCTGTTTCTCCGCGCTCAGGGCGGTGGGATCGAGCGCCGGATTCTCCGCCACACGCACAATCGCGTCCCGCGCAATCCCCGCCCGGCGTTCGGCAGGCACGGCGGACACTCCGCGCAGGCGGAACAGCGTCTCACCATCGAGGACGACCGGGGCGACCAGCTGGCCATCATCGGCAGCGGGCAGGTGTAGCGCGGGCTGCACCGGCCCGGCGGCAGCCGCGGCATCCGTTGCGGGAGCGGCTTCTACCGCCGCAGAGGGTTGGCCCTGGGACGAGGCCGCCACCAGCAGCCAGAGCCAGAACAGAAGAACAGCGCGCATACAGGTTTTCCCTGCCCAGTCGGCAATAGCTTACAGCAGTTTGCGACCCTTGCTTGCAGCGATGCGCATGCGCAGGGCGTTAAGCTTGATAAAGCCCTCGGCGTCGGCCTGGTCGTAGGCACCCGCGTCGTCTTCAAAGGTCGCGATGCTCTCGTCGAACAGGCTGTCGTCCGACTGGCGGCCGGCGACGATAACGTTGCCCTTGTAGAGCTTGAGCCGCACCCGGCCATTCACGTTGGCCTGGGACTGGTCGATCGCGGCCTGCAGCATCTGGCGCTCGGGGGACCACCAGTAGCCGTTGTAGATCACCTTGGCGTAGCGCGGCATCAGCTCGTCCTTGAGGTGGGCAACCTCCCGGTCCAGGGTCAGGGACTCGATCGCCCGGTGGGCCTTGAGCATGATGGTGCCGCCGGGGGTCTCGTAGCAGCCCCGCGACTTCATGCCGACGTAGCGGTTCTCCACCAGGTCGTCGCGGCCGATGCCATTGGCACCGCCGACCGCATTCAGGCGCTCCAGCACGGTGGCCGGGCTCAGGCGCTCGCCGTCGATGGCGACGATGTCGCCACGCTCGAAATCCAGCTCAATGTAGGTGGGCTCGTCCGGCGCCGCTTCGGGGCTGACGCTCCAGCGCCACATGTCTTCCTCGGCCTCGGCCCAGGGATCTTCCAGGATGCCGCCCTCGTAGGAGATGTGCAGCAGGTTGGCGTCCATCGAGTAAGGGGATTTCTTTTTCTTGCCGGAGAAGTCCACCGGAATCGAATGCTGCTCACAGTAGGCCATCAGGGATTCCCGCGACCCCAGATCCCACTCACGCCAGGGGGCGATCACCTTGATCCCGGGCTTGAGGGCATAGGCGCCGAGTTCGAAGCGAACCTGGTCATTGCCCTTGCCCGTGGCGCCGTGGGAAATGGCATCGGCGCCGGTTTCATTGGCGATCTCGATCAGGCGCTTGGCGATCAGCGGGCGGGCGATGGAGGTGCCCAGCAGGTACTCGCCCTCGTAGACGGTGTTGGCGCGGAACATCGGGAACACGAAATCGCGCACGAATTCCTCGCGCAGGTCGTCGATATAGATTTCCTTGACCCCTAGTGCCTCTGCCTTGGCCCGGGCCGGTGCGACTTCCTCACCCTGGCCGATATCGGCGGTGAAGGTCACCACTTCGCAGGCGTAGGTTTCCTGCAGCCAGCGGACAATCACCGATGTATCCAGGCCACCGGAATACGCCAGGACGACTTTATTGATCTCGGACATGGTTCAGCTCTCGTTCGGCTCGTGGAAATGGCCGCATAGTCTACTCCCGGGGCGGCGCAATTCCCAGCACACCCGCGACGCCGGGCGCCCGCGGCCCGGCGATTTTCCAAGCGCCGAGGAGTGCGGTAGCATGCGCCCTCACATATCCGCTACGGTTACACCGTGACTGAACTGACCATCACCCGCCCCGACGACTGGCACGTGCATCTGCGCGACGGGGCGGCGCTTGCCGATACCTGCCGCGACATGGCCCGCTATTTTGGCCGCGCAATCGTCATGCCCAACCTGACACCGCCGGTGACCACGGTCACCGAGGCCACGGCGTACCGGGACCGGATCCTGGCCGCGATGCGCGACCTGCCCCGGTCTTTCGAGCCCCTGATGACCCTGTACCTGACCGACCACACCGATGCGGAGGAAGTGCATCGGGCGGCGGCGTCGGAACTGGTACACGCGATCAAGCTCTACCCCGCCGGCGCCACCACCAACTCCCAGGCGGGGGTGGCGGACCTGGAGAGTCTTTACCCGACCCTGGAAGCGATGGAAAAGCACGACCTGCCGCTGCTGGTGCACGGCGAGGTAACCGATGCCGACATCGACATCTTCGATCGCGAGCGCGTGTTCATCGAGCGCCACCTGGCGCCTATCGTGCAGCGTTTCCCCGGCCTGCGGGTGGTGCTGGAGCACATCACCACCGCCGACGCGGTGGCCTTTGTTGGCGAGAGCCCGGCCAATGTTGCCGCCACGATCACCGCCCACCACCTGCTGCTGAATCGCAACGACATGCTGGTGGGCGGGGTACGCCCGCACTACTACTGCCTGCCGATCCTCAAGCGCCAGCGCCACCAGGAGGCCCTGCTCACCGCCGCCACCTCGGGCAATCCCAAGTACTTCCTAGGCACCGACTCGGCGCCCCACGCGACCGCCGCCAAGGAAACCGCCTGTGGCTGCGCCGGCGTTTACACCGCGCACGCGGCGCTGGAATTCTACGCCGAGGCTTTCGCCGCGCGCGACGCGCTGGGCGCCCTGGAAGGCTTTGCCGCGCATTTCGGGCCTGACTTCTACGGCCTGCCGCGCAACGAAGACACAATTACCCTGCAGCACACACCCCGGGACGTGGCCCCGGCGCTGACCCTCGGCGAGCAATCCCTGACGCCCATGCGGGCCGGCGAGACCGTCGCCTGGCGCGTGCTGGACAAGGGCTGAGGTTTGCAGGATACCGACATCCAGCGTATCAGCGATCGCTTCCGCGGCTTCCTGCCGGTGGTGGTGGACGTGGAGACCGGCGGCTTCGTGGCCGCGACCGATGCCATCCTGGAAGTGGCCGCCACCATCGTGCGCATGGACGAGGACGGGGTGATGGCGGTGCACAAGACCTGCAACTTCAACGTGCAGCCCTTCGAGGGCGCCAATCTGGAACAGTCGGCCCTGGATTTCACCGGCATCGATCCCTGGCATCCCTTCCGCGAGGCCATGCCGGAGGCGGAGGCACTGGGCGAACTGTTCCGGGTCGTGCGCAAGGAAATTCGTGACCAGGGCTGCAACCGCGCGATCCTGGTCGGTCACAATGCCCACTTCGACGCGGGCTTTATCAATGCCGCGGTGGCGCGCTGCGCGATCAAGCGCAACCCTTTTCATCCCTTCTCGTTTTTTGATACCGCAACCCTGTCGGGCCTGGCCTTTGGCCAGACGGTGCTGGCGAAAGCCTGCGCCGAGGCGGGCATCGAGTTCGATAACAACGAGGCCCACTCGGCGGCCTACGATGCGGAACGCACCGCGGAACTGTTCTGTGACATCGTCAACCGGTGGAAGGAGTCGGGCGGCTGGGTGCCCAGCTTCGCCGAGTGATCAATCCTCGCCGCTGATCTGGTTGAGGATGGTATCCAGGCCCGCCAGCACCTGGTCGAGTTCCTCCAGCCCCAGCAGTTTGTACTTCAGGGCCTCATCCAGCGGTAATAGCTGCATCAGGGTATAGGCGACCTGCCAGGCATCCCCGTAATCGATTTCCAGGTTCATCCGGCGCACGTGGGGGTGGGTTTCCAGGCTGCGCAGCACCGCCACCAGGGAGGCGGCCTCGGTGGGCACCGGGGCCGGTGCCGGCGGCTCGTCCAGGCTCACTTCACCCATGACCAGGCCACTGTCAGCCCGCCAGCTGCGCTGCAGGTGGAAGCGCTGGCTCCCCTCGATGGTGATCCCCAGCAGGCCGTTGTTGAGCTGGTCCCAGTCGACGATGCGCGCATAGCAGCCCCAGTCACCCAGCTCGGGGCTGGCCCCGCCACGGCGCGCGACCTCCTCGCCGCGGCGAATCCACGCCAGACCGAAGCCGGTATTGGCGCGCATGCAATCGCGCACCAGGTCCAGGTAGCGTTGCTCAAAGATCTGCAGCGGCATGCGCCCGTGGGGCAGCAACACCGCCGACAGGGGAAACAGGGGAATCTCGGTCTCCGCGCTCACAGCCTTCGCCTCAACCCGACGCCGCGGTCAGGGTTTCCATCTCGCGCAGGATCACCAGCGCTTCATCCCGGTTGCTGCCGCAGGCGGAGGGCTCCGCCTGGAAGGCCCCGCAGGCCGCCGGGCGACGGGCATCGCCGAACAGGCCACAGCGCAGGTCATCGCCCAGGTGCACGCAGCGCACCCCCGCCGGCTTGCCATGGGGCATGCCGTAAAACGGGCGGGTGATGGAGGGTTCGATACAGCAGGCACCGCAACCTTCCCGGCACTTCATTGCTTCAACCTTCATTGACGGGTTCTTCGGCTCCCAGGGGCTTGAACAGGATGAGCAACAAGGGTAGCAGAAGCAGTGCACCGATGACCGCGGCCGCCATCGCCAGCACGGTTAACAGCCCGAAATAAATGCTGGGGTTGAAGTTGGACAGGGTCAGCATGGAGAAGCCGATCACCACGGTCACCGTGGTGTAGTACATGGCCCGGCCAATGCTGCCGTGACAGCGGTACATGGTCGCCAGGTAATTCCGGTCCCGCGGAAACTCGCGCAGATAGCGGTGCACGTAGTGGATACAGTCGTCGACGCCGATACCGACCACGATCGCGGCGATGGTGATGGTCATGATGTCCAGGGGAATGCCCACAAGCCCCATGGTACCCAGCACCAGCCCCGCCGCAAGGACGTTGGGCGCAAGGGCGATCATCGCCAGGCTGAAGGACCGGAACAACAGAAAGAACATGACCAGGATCGCGCTGAACACCGCCCCGAGGGTCAGGATCTGGGACCGGAACAGGCTCTGCAGCACGTTGTTGTACAGCACCAGCATGCCGGTGAACTGGACCTCGTCGGCACTCGCCCCCAGGGTTTCCTCCAGCTCGCCCTGGAGGCGATTGAGGAAGGCATTGCGGCGCAGGGACTCACTGGTTTCCTTGACCCGGACCGTGATCCGCGCCTCCTCCTCCGCCGCAGAGAAGTAGGGCTCTACCATCAGTTCGGCGATGTCCGGCGGCAGGCTCTTCTGCACCAGCGCCAGCTCCACGCTGCCGATATCCTCGCCCAGCAGCCCCCGGACAACCTCGAAAGTGGTCGCCAGGGAAAGAACCTTCCCGGTCTCTTCCTGGCGGTCAACCAGGTCGTGGGCGGCGTCGATGCGCTGCATCCCCTCCAGGGTGAACCAGTAGCTGGGCTGGAAGCTGTCGCCACTGTCAAAGGCGAAGCTGTCGCTGCCGAAATCGTCATCCCACTCGCCGCCGCCAAGCTCACCCTCCGCCGGGGCAAAGTCCTCCGCATCCGCCAGGAAGGGATCGTCCTCCGCCGGCGGCGGCGCCTCCTCGGAACTCGCCGTGCTCTCCAGGCCAGGCAGGGGTGCACTGGCGTCCGGCGGGTGCAGGATAATGTCCAGCGGAATGGTGCCACCCAGCTCGGAATCCAGCAGCTCCATGCCCTGGTAGATCTCGGTGGTGTCCTTGAAGTAGTCGATAAAGCGGTTCTCGACCTGCAGCCGCGACACGCCGAGGCCCACCAGGCCGCACAGGGCAATGCTCACCAGGATAATGCTCAGGTGGTGACGGTCGGCCAGGCGGGCAAAATGCAGGGTGAAGGGCTCGCCCTCGGCGGCGTAGCGGAAGGGACGCCCCCTGGGCCAGACCAGGATCAGGCAGGGCACCATGATAAACGCCAGCACCAGTGCCACCATGATGCCCACGGTCATCATCCAGCCGAAATCGATCACCGGCTGGATCCCCGACACCACCAGCGACATAAAGGCGACGATCGTGGTGATCCCCGTGTAGATGCAGGGCACCGCCATCAGGCGGACCGCCTCCAGCACTCGCGGGTGCAGCTCGCCCCCAGGGTCTGCCGCGTGCAGTTCCCGGTAGCGCACGATCAGGTGAATACAGATCGCCAGGCTGATAATCAGCAACACGGCGACAAAATTGGAGGATATCACCGTCATGCGCCAGTCGAGGAAGCCGAGCAGGCCCAGCATCACCGTTACCGAGGCGCTACAGGTCAGCAGCGGAATCACCACCCAGCGCACGCGGCGGAATATAATCGCCAACACCAGCAGCATGACCCCCAGAATCGCACTGCCGAACAGCACCAGGTCACTGCGCACGAAACTCACCATGTCCGCGGCAATCATCGGCACCCCGCCGACAAACAGGCGTGCGTGCTCGCGGTAGCGGTCAGCGATGGCGCGCACGCTGGCGACCAGTTCACTCTGCCGCTCCAGCGACTTCGCCGTATGCGCCTTGAAGGCAGCCTCTACCTCGGCAAGCTCCCTGGCCTGGGCGTCACTCAGCTCGCCCTGGTTGGCGCGCTGGCGCAGGGCTTCCCGGGACTGCAGTAATTCAAAATAGCGCTCATCCCGCTGTAGGTTGACCTGCACCGCGGTCATCTCGCCGTCGCGGCTGACCAGCAGCTGGGAATAGATCGGGCTGGTAGTGAACTCCTCCAGCGCCTGCTCCCGGTCTATCCCGGGATCGCGCAGGCTGGGCAGGGGCTCGTCGGAGGTAATATCCGACAGGCTCACAGGCGGGCTCTCCAGCAGGGGCACGTCGAGTACCGTCACCACCGAGGACACCCCCTGCAGGTCGCGCAGTTCATCCGCCATCCGGTCCAGCGGCTGCAGGGACGCATCGCTGAGCAGCGGCGCGCTCGGCTGCCAGGTGATCAGGAGGAACTCCTCGGCGCTGTACTCGCTGGAAACCTCGCGATAGAAATCCAGCGCGGGGTCGCCCTGCAGCATCAGGGAGTCGGCGGAGGCGTCCAGCTTGATCTTGCCCAACTGGGAACCAGCAGCCGCCAGCAGCAGGGCGACGAGCGCCAGCCACAGCCAGGGGCGCTGCAGTACGATCCGGTCGTAGGCGGCAGTCAAATAGGCAAACATCAGGCGGCGCTGTCCTCGAGGGCCCCGAGGAGCCGTTGGTGAATACCCCCGAAACCGCCATTGCTCATGATCACGATCCGGTCGCCGGGGCGGGCCTGCTCCACACAGTCACTCACCAGCGCGTCGATGTCGCTGAACAGTTGCGCGGGCACGGGGCTGTCGGCAATCACCGAGTCCAGGGACCAGGCGAGACCCGGCGGCTGGTACCAGTACACCCGGTCGGCTGCGGCTACCGCCGCGCCCAGCTGTTCCCGGTGCCGGCCCTGGCGCATGGTATTGGAGCGGGGCTCGATCAGGGCAATCACGCGCCCCTCACCGACGTGGGCCCGCAGGCCATCCAGGGTGAGGGCGATCGCGGTGGGGTGGTGGGCAAAATCGTCATACACGTAGACGCCCGCGGGCTGGCCCAGCAGCTCCAGGCGCCGCTTGACCCCGCGGAACTCGGCCAGGGCGGCCACCGACACCTCCGGCGTCACGCCCACGTGCTGCGCCGCGGCCATCGCCGCCAGCGCATTCTCAATATTGTGGCGACCGAAGTAGGCCCACTCCGCGGTCAATGGGGGTCCCACCCCCGGCCCATGCAGCATGAAGCTTGCGCCATCCGCGGAGACGGGCTCAGCGCGCCAGTTGGCATCCGCGTCTACCGCAAAGCTGGTGGTCGGCGTCCAGCAGCCCTGGGCCAGAACCTCGTCCACCGCGTCGTTGGCCGCAGGGTGGATCAGCAGGCCCTCGCCGGGGACGCAGCGCACCAGGTGATGGAACTGGCGCTGGATGGCGGCGAGGTCCGGGAAAATATCCGCGTGGTCGAACTCCAGGTTGTTGATCATCAGGGTGCGCGGCCGGTAGTGCAGGAACTTGGAGCGCTTGTCGAAAAACGCGGTGTCGTACTCGTCGGCCTCGACCACGAAAAAATCGGTGTCGCCACGACGCGCGGAAACGCCAAAATTCGCCGGCACGCCGCCCACCAGGAAACCCGGCGCGAGCCCGGCATATTCCAGGATCCAGGCCAGCAGGCTGGTCGTGGTGGTCTTGCCGTGGGTGCCGGAAACCGCCAGCACCCACTTGTCCCGCAGCAGGTTTTCCGCCAGCCACTGGGGACCGGAGATATAGTCCAGGCCCGCATTGAGCATGTACTCCACGGCGGGGTTGCCACGGGTCATGGCGTTACCAACCACGACCTGGTCCGGGGCGGGTTGCAGGTGTTCCGGTAGATAGCCCTCGTTCAGCTCGATGCCCGCGGCCTCGAGCTGGGTGCTCATCGGCGGATAGACGCTGGCATCGGAGCCCGTCACCCGGTATCCCATGTCCCGGGCAAGCAGGGCAATGCCGCCCATAAAGGTACCGCAGATCCCGAGGATATGGATGTGGCCTTTGTCCAAGAATGACTCCTGTCGCGCAGCGGCGAGTGTAGCATGGGGTCGTAAACTACCCACAGGGGCGGCAACACCGTGAAAACTGCCGCTGCGGTCCACAAGCGCGACGCATTCGCGTATGATGCGCAATCTTTAACCAGCTGGCGCTATCGCGCCGCCAATGAGCACGGATTCACAACGCCCATGGCCAGGAAAAACGCCTTCTACGCCCAGTCGGGCGGCGTCACCGCCGTGATCAACGCCTCTGCCTGTGGCGTGATCGAGACCGCCCGCGAACACCGCCGCCAGATCGGCAAGGTCTACGCCGGCCGCAACGGCATTATCGGCGCGCTGCGCGAAGAGCTCATCGACACCAGCAAAGAAACCCGGGCGACAATCCGCGGCCTGGTGAACACGCCCGCCGGTGCCTTTGGTTCCTGCCGGCACAAGCTCAAGAGCCTGGCCGAGAACCGCGCAGAGTATGAGCGTTTGATCGAGGTATTCAAAGCCCACAACATCGGCTATTTCTTTTATAACGGCGGCGGCGATTCCGCAGATACCTGCCTCAAGGTGTCCCAGCTGAGCGAGTCCATGGGTTACCCGATCCAGGCGATTCACGTGCCCAAGACCATCGACAACGACCTGCCCCTGACCGACAACAGCCCGGGCTTTGGTTCGGTGGCCAAGTACATCGCCATCTCCACTCGCGAAGCCGCGCTGGATGTCGCCTCGATGTGCGAGACGTCTACCAAGGTATTCATCCTCGAGGTCATGGGGCGTCACGCGGGCTGGATTGCCGCCTCTGCCGGACTCGCCGCCGAGGAAGAGGGTGACGCGCCCCACATTATCCTGTTCCCGGAGATTGCCTTCGACCGGGAAAAATTCCTCGCCCGGGTCAAGCGCACGGTCAAGCGCCACGGCCACTGCGTGATCGTCGCCTCCGAAGGTGCCCAGTATGCGGACGGCCGCTTCCTGGCGGATTCCGGCGTGGTCGACGCCTTTGGCCACAAGCAGCTGGGCGGTCTCGCCCCCTCCCTGGCGCAGATGGTGAAGTCGGAGCTGGGCTACAAGTATCACTGGGCGGTGGCGGACTACCTGCAGCGCTCCGCGCGGCACATTGCCTCGCAGACCGACCTCGACCAGGCCTACGCCGTGGGCCGGGCCGCGGTGGAGTTTGCCGTGGCGGGCAAGAACGCAGTGATGCCAACCATCGAACGCCGGCCCGGCAAGCGCTACCGCTGGCAGATCGGCGAGGCCCCTCTGGCGGAGGTGGCCAACC
Organism: Sediminihaliea sp.; assembly: GCA_965222335.1. GTDB lineage: Bacteria > Pseudomonadota > Gammaproteobacteria > Pseudomonadales > Halieaceae. Next base: position 1,268,597 of record OZ244944.1, read on the forward strand.
GGGAGAAGAAAATGCCCCGCAACTACATTTCCCGGGATGGCTTTGCGATTACCGAGGCGGCGCGGGACTACCTCGCGCCGCTGATCGCCGGCGAGGCCTATCCCGAGTACCGCCATGGCCTGCCGCGTTATGTGCGCCTGAAGCGGGAGCAGGTACCGAAAAAACTGCGCGATACATTCAAGCTTTAGCGGAGTCCTGATATACTCCGCGCCCCGAATTCACCCCCTTTTTTTCACTCTAGACAGTAGGTAAACCCATGAGCCTGAACCTGGTACCCGCCGGGAAGAACATTCCCGACGAGATCAACGTGATTATTGAAGTGCCCGCGCACTCTGACCCCGTCAAGTACGAGGTCGATCATGAGAGCGGCGCCATCATGGTAGACCGGTTCATGTCTGCTGCCATGTTTTACCCCTGCAACTACGGTTATATCCCCAACACCCTCGCGGACGATGGCGACCCCCTGGACGTGCTGGTACACACCCCGCACACCGTGGTCAGCGGCTGCGTGATCCCCTGTCGCCCGGTGGGCATCCTGCACATGAGTGACGAGGCTGGCGAAGACGCCAAACTGGTGGCCGTGCCGATCAACAAGCTGAGCCCGCTCTATCGCGATGTAAAGGAAGCGACCGACCTGCCGCCACTGTTGATTCAGCAGATCACCCACTTCTTCGAGCACTACAAGGATCTCGAGGACGGCAAGTGGGTCAAGGTCGAGGGCTGGGGCAAGGCCGAGGCCGCCCGCGATGCGATTCGTGTCGCCGTCGAGGCCTTCGCCAACAGCGAAGACCACTGATCACCCGCGCTGTCGCAGCTTATCCACCCGTTGCGGGGCCAGGGCACCAGCCCGCCGGCACCCTGACATAGCGCTCCAGGATCGCTGCCAGTTCCGCCTCGATCACCCCTCGCAGGGCAAGATCCGGGGCGTGCACGTCCCAGCACTGGCGCAGGACAGCGGCGTCCACCCGGCCGTCGCAGGCCTGCGACAGCGGCGCAAAACTCAGGTGCCAGCGCTCCACCGCCACGCCGCCACGATCGCGTGCATAGGGACGGTAAAATCCATGGGACTCCCCCGCTGCCATGCGCGCATCCAGCCAGCAGTGAAGGGGGTCGAAGGGTCCACCGGGTCCCACCTCATCCGGGCTGAGCTGCACCGCGTAGTCCGCCGGCACCGCGGATGCGTCATAGACATCGAGGTCCGTGCCCCAATGGTGGCGGGAAGTACCGGGCAGGGCCGAAAAACGGAGGATGGCGGCGGCCTTGTCCGCTTCCGCGAGCCCGCCGAGGTCCAGGGACCTGCCGGCGTCGTCGTGCACCGGCCGGGCGCCGCTGGCCTTGCCGTCCCAGATCGCGCGCTGGCGGGCAAAGGAGCGAAAGCTGCTGGCAATGGCCAGATCAAAGCCCGCCGCGCGGGCGTCTGCCTGCAGGGCACGCCAGGCGAGGGCCGCCTCTGGATGCAGCCGGTGGCCGTCGTCCAGGCGCACCAGGTGGGCCTCGTCGGTCCCGGTCAGTTGGGTCAGGGTCAGCTCTGGCACGCCAGGTCCAGGGGTTGCTCGCAGTCGAAACACCATAGCTTACCCGCCTGTGGCGGACAATGAGGAGCGCATGAGCCACATCGGTCATATCGGGGACTACCCGGACAACAGCAGCACCAGTATCCAGGAAGGCCACCTGTCCTTGCTCGTGATCAAGCGCGGGGACGAGTTGTTCCTGTACGAAAACCGCTGCCCCCATGTGCATGACAGCCTGGACCCGATGGGCGGTTCCACCCTGACCCCCGACGCCTCGCTGATCGTGTGCCAGCGCCACGGGGCCGAGTTCCTCAGTCACACCGGCGAGTGCGTGGGCGGCCCCTGCCTGGGCGAATCGCTGCGGGCAGTTCCCTTTACCCTGAGCGGCGGCGACATTTACCTGGACTAGCCGCTCGCTGGTCAGGGATCCAGGCTGAAGGGCAGCTGGCGGGCGAGCACCAGGCCGCGGGTGGTCACGTCCGTCGCCCAGGCCTGCACTTCCACCCCGTCGGCCATCGCCTGCTCCAGGGCGTCGCGATAGCGGGGGTCGATATCCCCGGCGGCGCAGACCCGGCGCACGCCACTGTGAAACACACAGAACAGCAGCACTGAGCGGGTTTGCTCATCCCGTATGGCCCCCAGCTCGCGCAGGTGCTTGCGCCCGCGCTCGCTGACCGCGTCCGGAAACGCGCCCCAGCCACTCTCACGGCAAAGGGTCACGCATTTCACCTCGATAAAGACCCGTCCGGCCGCCCCGGACAACAGCAGGTCGGCGCGGCTGCCCTCGCCGTACTTGACCTCGCTGCGCAGCTCCGGGTAGGCGGCAAACTCCCGGAGGCGACCCGCCTCGAGCGCCTCGCGCACCACCTTGTTCGCCAGGGACGAGTGGATGCAGGCCATGCCCGCGGGCGTGTCCACCAGTTCCCAGGTATGGGGGTACTTGCGGGTCTTCACCGTGGAGTGCGACAGCCAGACCGTCGCGCCGGCTGGCTGGCAGCCGGTCATGGCACCGGTATTGGGGCAATGGGCGGTAATCACCTCGCCCCCCGGCAGTTCGACATCGGCGAGAAAGCGTTTGTAGCGGCGCAGCAGGCGCCCTTTGCGCAGTGGCCCGAAGTCCATCAAGCCGCGGCGCTGGCGCGCGTCTGTACAGTGCTCATCCATGCTCCAGGGGAAATCACAAAAGCGCCATTCTAGCAGCGCGCACAGTGCCGGTCATGGCAGCCAGTGCGGATTCGCGCGGTGCCACAAAGGGCCGATTTTTTGCTGGCGCGGAGGGGGGATATCTGGTAGTTTCTGCGCGCTTACGAGCGCCGGCCGCCCTGCCACTACAAGCAGGGCCATCACAAGCAGGCCGACGCCGACCGATCAGCAAGTCGCACGCGCCGCGTGCCGTATGGGAAATGAACCATGCCAAAAGCAGTACAGAAAACCACCGCCAAGAAAACCACTCGCAAGACGGCAAGCAAGACGACCCCCAAGTCCACCGCTGTCCCCAGTGAGTTCAAGAGCTTCGTACCCTACAAGCCCAAGCGCGGCGAAGAGTACATGAACGAGACGCAGCGGCAGCATTTCCGCGAAATCCTGCTCAACTGGAAAAGCAACCTGATGCAGGAAGTGGATCGCACGGTCACGCACATGAAGGACGAGGCCGCGAACTTCCCGGATCCCGCAGACCGCGCCACCCAGGAAGAAGAGTTCAGCCTGGAGCTGCGCACGCGTGACCGCGAGCGCAAGCTGATCAAGAAAATCGATGGCACCATCGAGCGCATCAAGCAGGACGACTACGGCTTTTGTGATGCCTGCGGCGTGGAGATCGGGATCAGGCGCCTGGAGGCGCGCCCCACCGCCACCCTGTGTATCGACTGCAAAACCCTGGACGAGATCAAGGAGAAGCAGGAACTGGGCTGAGCTCTGCCTGCGGCCGGCCGCCGCTGAACCGGGCGGCCCGCCAAACCCATGTCCACACCTGACTCCACCTACCGGGGTCGCTTTGCCCCCTCCCCCACCGGCCCCCTGCACCTGGGCTCCCTGGTAGCCGCCCTGGCCAGCTATCTCGATGCCCGCGCCGCCGGCGGTGCCTGGCTGGTACGCATGGAAGACCTCGACCCGCCACGGGAAGAGCCCGGCGCCGCCGAATCCATCCTGCAAAGCCTGCGGCACCACGGCCTGCACTGGGACGAGTCCGTGTTATGGCAGGGCCAGCGCGGCGCCGCTTACGCCGACGCCCTGGCACGGCTGCACGCAAGGGGTCACACCTTCCCCTGCAGCTGCAGCCGGCAACAGACCGACCCGCTGGGCAACTGCCGTGGTGACTGCCGGCGCGAGCCCCCCGCCGAGGGAGCGCCAACGGCCCTGCGCGTGCGCGTTCCCGCAGGTTTCACCAGCGACTGGGATGATCGCTGGCAGGGACCCCAGCACTGGGCGGACAGCGAGCGGCTGCGGGACTTTGTGATCCGGCGCAAGGACGGCCTGATTGCCTACCAGCTGGCGGTGGTGGTGGATGACGCGGCCCAGGGCATCACCCGGGTGGTCCGCGGCAGTGACCTCCTCGACTCCACCCCGCGCCAGCACTGCCTGCAGACCCTGCTCGATTACCCGAGGCCGGCCTACGACCACCTGCCGGTACTGACTGGCGCCGATGGCAGCAAGCTCAGCAAACAGAACCATGCCCCGGCGCTGGACGATCGACAGGCACCGGCCAACCTGCGCCGCGCCCTGCACTACCTGAATCAGCCGCCACCACCTGCAGGGGCGACGACTTGCGGGGACATTCTCACCGCCGCCACTGCCCGCTGGCGCTGGGAGGCGGTGCCCGCGCGGCCTTCGCTGCCGGCGGACGCCGCCGACGCCTGAGCCGGCTTTACCCTCACAGTCGGCTTCAGTAGTATCTTCAGCCTCCTGCATAGGAACCCACTCCATGTACATGAACCGGGCGATCGTGCTGCTCCTGGGACTGGCGCTGATTTTCATGCCGGCCATCGAGGAATGGCTGTGGCATGACGAAACGGCCTGGTACCGCCCCCACCTGCTATGGCTGGCCGCGGTCGCCGCCAGCTGGTGGAACCAGCGTTCGAGGTTCCCCGATGAGCTTTAGCCTGGCGCAGATCCTGGTGGCGATCATCGCCTACCTGAGCCTGCTGTTCCTGGTCGCCCACCTCGCCGACCGCGGGGTGATACCCAGGCAACTGACCCGCCACCCGGCGACCTACGTGCTGTCGCTGGGCGTGTTCGCCGGCGCCATGGCCAGCAATGCAAGCTACGAGCTGGCCTGGCGCTATGGGCAGAGCTTCCTGCTGTACTACCTCGGGGTGACGCTGATGTTCATGATCGGCACCCTGCTGCTGCGCCCCATCCTGCGCCTGTGCCGGGTATACCAGCTGTCCTCGCTGGCGGACGTCCTGACCTTCCGCTTTCGCAGCCAGTGGGTGGGCGCCGCGATCAGCGTGGCCATGTGTATCACCCTGCTGCCACTGCTGGCGCTGCAGATTCAGGCGGTGGCGGACAGCATTCACATCATGGCCGGGGACACCGACAACCTCCTGCCCTCGGCAGATCGCCAGGACGGCCTGGCATTGCTCTTCTGCGTGATTATCACGGTATTCTCGATCCTGTTCGGCACCCGCAATATCGCGACCCACAAACGCAATACCGGGCTGGTGACCGCGATCGCGTTCGAGTCGCTGGTCAAGCTGGTGAGCATGCTGGCGCTGATGGCGGCAGCGATTTACCAGGTGTTTGGCAGCCCGGCGGAGATGCAGCAGTGGCTGCTGCAGAGCGAGGACGCGCTGCGGCTGGTGGAGCAGCCGTTCCAGGGGCAAGGCACGTCGATATTACTGCTGCTGTTCTTCGCCGGTGCCGTGTGCATGCCACATATCTTCCACATGGCCTTTGCCGAGAACCGGGAAAGCCAGGACCTGCGCGCCGCGAGCTGGGGGCTGCCGCTGTTCATGCTCCTGCTGAGCCTGCCGGTGCTGCCGGTCACCTGGGCCACCCTGGCGCAGGGCAACTCCCTGCCGCCCGCCTACACCGGCCTCGCCCTGGGGCTGGGGATGCAGTCGGAGGGCGTCACCGCGGCCGCGTTTGTCGCCGGGCTGTCGGCGGCCAGTGCCACCATCATCGTGACCACCCTCGCCCTGGCCAATATGCTGCTCAACCACCTGATCCTGCCGCGGCGTTTTGTCCAGATCAGTCGCGAGCAGAGTCTCTACGACCAGCTGAAGTGGCTGCGCCGGGGCCTGATCAGCCTCCTGATTATTGCCGGTTACCTGTGCTTTCTCGCGGTCAACGGCCGCCAGAGCCTCGCCGACCTGGGCCTGATCGCATTTATCGGCACCCTGCAGTTCTTCCCCGGTATTCTCGCCACCCCCTACTGGCACGGGGCCAATTACCGGGGCCTGGTGGCGGGCCTGCTCACGGGCCTTGGTATCTGGGCCGTGTGCCTGCTGCTGCCGGCCCTGGGCGGTGGCTCGTTGGCCTGGCTGGGCGCCCTGGCGCAGGACTGGTTCGGCGATGCCGGCGAAGTCTGGGCCGTGACCTGCCTGCTCTCGCTGGGCGGCAACTGTGTAGTGTTCGCGCTGGTGTCCCTGCTGACGCCAAACGGCGAGGAAGAACAGGTGGCAGCGGAAATCTGCTCCATGGACGACTTCTCCAGGCCCGCGCGGCGGACCCTGGCGGTGCACAGCGCCGGGGAATTTATCGAGCGGATGGCGGCGGCCCTCGGCGAGGCCACGGCGCGGGCTGAGGTACAGCGCGCCCTGCAGGAACTGCAGTTCGACGAATCCGAATCTCGACCCTACGCTCTGCGCCGGCTGCGCGGCCGCATCGAGGCCAACCTGTCCAGCCTGCTGGGCCCCTCACTGGCCTACAACATCCTCAATCGCTGCATCCCCTTCCAGCCCGACCTCGACGGCGGCGCCGAGGACCTCAACCTGCTGGAGCGCCAGCTCGACCGGGTCGAGGGTCAGTTCACCGGTCTCGCCGGGGAACTGGATACCCTCAGGCGCCATTACCGGGAGACCCTGGACAACCTGCCGATCGGCGTCTTTTCCCTGGCCTCGGACGGCGAGATCCTGCTGTGGAATCGCAGCATGGAGGAGGTCACCGGCATCCCCACCAGCAGCGTGGTGGGCTCCCTGCAGGATTCGATGCCCAGCCCCTGGCGCCAGGTATTCACCGGCTTCCTGGCGGACGAGGACAACGCCATGCTCAAGCGCGAGGTCGCGCTGCCGGACGGCAGTTCGCGCTGGCTCACCCTGCACAAGGCCCTGGCCGGCCAGCGCGGCAGCAGCGAACGGCTGGTACTGGTGGAGGACATTTCGGATGTCGAGCGCCTGGAAGCGGAGCTGTTGCACAGTGAGCGCCTGGCCTCCATCGGCCGCCTCGCCGCGGGGGTCGCGCACGAGATCGGCAACCCGATCACCGGCATTGCCTGCCTGGCCCAGAACCTGGACTACGACGGCGACACCGACGAGGTGCGCGAAACTGCCCGCGACATCCTGACCCAGACCGACCGGGTGACCCGCATCGTCGATTCGCTGGTCAACTTCTCCCATGTCGGCTCGGGCAATGGCGTTACCCGGCTCGTGCCCTGCAACCTGGCGGACTGCGTGGACGAGGCGATCAACCTGCTGCAACTGGATCACCAGGCCGAGCCGGTGGAGTTTCGCAACGAGTGTGGCCGCGAGCTGGTAGTGGTGGCAGACACGCAGAAGCTGCTTCAGGTCTTCATCAACCTGCTCTCCAACGCCCGCGATGCCTGCACCAGCCACGGCGTCATCCGGGTCTGGGCAGAGACCGATGCGGGCAGTGCCCAGGTTCACCTGGAAGACAATGGCTGCGGCATCCCGCTGTCGATACAGGGCCAGGTATTCGAGCCGTTTTACACCACCAAGGAGCCCGGCCAGGGTACCGGCCTGGGACTGGCGCTGGTGTACAGCATCATGGAGGACATGCAGGGAACGGTGCAGCTGCACAGCCCGGTGCATCCCGGTCACGACCGCCCCGGCACTCGCTTCACCCTGCAGCTGCCGCTGGGCGCCTACGCCACGGAGTACGTGGTATCAGTGTAACCTTAGGTTACAACGACCCCCACAGCGACTGGAAAATTCCCCGGGGTCGCGGTATGTTGTCCAACCCGCCGACACAAGGTAACACTCATGCAGCAAATCCTGGTGGTCGAAGACGAATCCGTGATTCGCAACGCCCTGCGGCGCCTGCTGGAGCGCAACGACTACCGCGTGGCCGAGGCCGGCTCCGTCCAGGAAGCCGAGTCACAGCACAAGCTCACCGAATTCGACCTGATCATCAGCGACCTGCGCCTGCCGGGGGCTCCCGGCACCGACCTGATCAAAAAGGCCGGGGACGTGCCCGTGCTGATCATGACCAGCTACGCAAGCCTGCGCTCGGCGGTGGACTCCATGCGCATGGGCGCGGTGGATTACATCGCCAAGCCCTTCGACCACAGCGACATGCTGACCGCGGTTGAGCGGATCATCGCCGACCACCCGACCCAACGCGAAGATCCGACGCGCCAGGTCCGGACCAGCGCCGCAGGGGACGATGCCCGGGTCAACGGTATCGTCGGCAACTGCGCCGCGATGCAGGAGCTGTACGACCATATTCGCAAGGTCGCCCCCACCGACTCCACGGTGCTGGTACTGGGCGAGACCGGGACCGGCAAGGAACTGGTGGCACGCAGCGTGCACCAGCACAGCGCCCGGGCCGGCAATACCCTGATTTCGGTGAATTGCGCCGCGATTCCCGACACCCTGATCGAGTCGGAACTGTTCGGTTATGAAAAGGGCGCGTTCACCGGGGCCAACGCCAGCCGCATGGGCCTGATAGAGGCGGCCGACGGGGGCACCCTGTTCCTCGACGAGATCGGTGAACTGCCCATGGAAGCCCAGGCCCGACTGCTGCGGTTTATTCAGGAAGGTGAGATCCGCCGGATCGGCTCGGTCACCTCGCGCAAGGTCAACGTGCGCCTGATCTGCGCCACTCACCGCAACCTGCGCAGCCTGGCTGCCGAGGGCGGCTTCCGCCAGGACCTGTACTACCGGATCAACGTCCTGCGCCTGTCCCTGCCGCCCCTGCGCGAGCGCGGCAAGGATATCCTGCAGCTTGCCGAGCAGATGCTCGAGGCACAGGTGGACAAACTCGGCAAACAGCCGATGCAGCTCTCGCCCCGGGCGATCCAGGCGATTACCACCTACCAGTGGCCCGGCAATGTGCGCGAACTGGAGCACGCCATCGAGCGCGCGGTGATCCTCTGCGACAACGAGGAGATCGAGAACGAGGATCTGGGTATCGACCTGGAGCTGATCAATATCAACCGCATCCGCGGCAGCCAGAGCGGCGGTGTCAGTGGAGGCCAGCATCCGCCAACCCCGCGTAACATCAACTCCGACCCCCAGGAAGACCTCTCCCTGGAAGACTACTTCCAGCGCTTTGTGCTCGAGCACCAGGACTCGATGAGCGAGACAGAACTCGCCCAGAAGCTGGGTATTAGTAGAAAATGCCTTTGGGAGCGGCGCCAGCGCTTTGAAATTCCACGCAAAAAGGGCAGCGCGGCTGGCGGACGGCGGAAAAAGTCGGTCGGCTAAGCGTTACCGCTTCACGAAACTGTAACAATCCCGAGAGTAAAAAGGTAACAACAGACCCATATCACGCCTGTCTGGGAGCCTGCCCATATAGTTAAATAATTGAAATATAAGTATTTTTTTATTTCTGGCACAACCCCTGCACTTATCGGGGCGGCAACAACAATAAAAATAACAGCACGCCGTAATAAAAATAACAGGCTAGAACGAGGACCTGGTTGGGGAAGTAAGCTTCCCCATCAATTTCCTGTACTGAGGCTTTGCCTCGCCGTGCGACGGGCTTTTGAGCCCCAAACACGCAGCGACGGAAGTAGCCCGCCAGCCCTCAGGCTGATGCTGTCAATATGTTTGTCAGCAGCGAGAAACGAAAGTTTCATCGTCAGCCAATAAAAATAACAGTGACTGTGGCATAAGAATAACTGGAAGCGACCTGGATGGGGAAAACTGAGGTTTTCCCCATCTTTCGTTATGCCCGGGTCAGTGTGATAAACTCCCGTCGTTGTCGGCTTTGCTACAGGGCAAATCACGCTTGAAGGTCATCCCAAGGGATCAACACTGCATATCCCGAAAAAATATCAGTGACAGTGCTCTCAAGGTGATGTCCCGCCTGCGCAGTAACGACTTCCAGGCCTACCTTGTGGGCGGTGCGGTCCGTGACCTGCTCCTCGGCGGCCACCCCAAGGACTTCGATATCGCCACCGACGCGACCCCCGAGGAAGTCCATGACCTGTTTCGCAATTCCCGCATCATCGGGCGTCGCTTCCGCATTGTGCATGTGCGCTTCGGGCGCGAGATCATCGAGGTCACCACCTTTCGCGGGCACCATGACAGCGGCGACGGCAAGCCCAACCAGGCCCGGCGCTCGTCCAGCGGCCTGCTCCTGCGGGACAACGTATTCGGTACCCTGGAAGAAGACGCGGTCCGCCGGGACCTGACCGTCAACGCGCTGTACTACGACAGCAGTACCTTTGAAGTGTTCGACCACGTGCACGGCCTCGCCGACCTGGAGCGGCGCGCTATCTGCATCATTGGCGACCCGGAGGAGCGCTTCCAGGAGGACCCGGTGCGTATGCTGCGCGTAGTCCGTTTTGCCGCCAAGCTGGACTTCGATATCGAGGAGCAGACCGCAGCGGCGATTCCCCTCTGCGCCCCCCTGCTGGCGGAAATTCCGCCGGCCCGGCTGTTTGACGAGTTCCTCAAACTGTTCCTGGCCGGCTACGCGGCGCGGACCCTGGAGCTGCTGCAGAGCCACGACCTGCTGCGCTACCTGTTCCCGGACAGCGCCGACCTGCTGCCCCGGGATGAGACCGCCCAGGCCCTGGTCGCCGCGGCGATGCGCAATACCGACCTGCGGATCCAGCAGGACAAGCCGGTAACCCCCGCATTCCAGCTGGCGGCACTGCTGTGGCCAGTGGTCAAGGACCTGGCAGCGAACCTGCGCGAGCGCGGCGATCCGCCCCGGGAAGCCATGCACAGTGCGGGCCAGCAGGCAGTGGCCAGCACGGTGCAGTCCCTGTCGATCCCCAAGCGCTTCAGCCTGCCCATGCGGGATATCTGGGAGATGCAGCTGCGCCTGGAGAAACGCGGCGGACGCAAGGCCCAGGAGCTACTGGGCCACCGCCGCTTCCGCGCGGCCTACGACTTCCTGCTCCTGCGGGAAGAGGCAGGGGAGGTTAGCGACGGCCTCGGCGCCTGGTGGACCGAATTCCAGCAGTCGCCGGAAAACCAGGCGCTGGTCAAGGCCGGCAGCGAGGCGCCCTCCCCCCGACCCCGCCGGCGGCGGCCACGCAAGCGGCGCAATACCGGCACCGCATGAACACCTGCCACATCGGCCTCGGCAGCAACCTGCAAGATCCGCAACTGCAGCTGGAACAGGCCGTACAATCCCTGGCAGCCCTGCCCGCATCACGGCTCCTCGCGCTGTCACCGGTTTATCGCAGCGCCGCCGTCGGCCCGGGCGAGCAGCCCGATTACCTGAATGCCGTGGCCTCGCTGGAGACCGGGCTGGATCCCCACGAGCTGCTGCAGGCTCTGCAGGCCATCGAAAACCGGCAGGGCCGCGAGCGGGCGCAGCGCTGGGGCGCACGCACCCTGGACCTGGATATCCTGCTGTTCGCGGCACAGGTGATTGCCGCGCCCGATCTGCAGGTGCCCCACCCGCGCCTGGGTGAGCGCAACTTCGTGCTCCTGCCACTGGCGGACCTCTGTGGCACGCAAATGCGGCTGCCCGATGGCACAGAACTTGGTACATTGATTGAACGCTGCCCCCCGGGGGGCTTGCAGCGCACAGGCATTCGCCTGGGCATACAGGAGTCACAGCTTGCTCGGTGACAGTCAGAACATCGGTATCGACCTGAAGGGGCGCACGCCACCGCGCTTTATCGCGGTCGAGGGTCCCATCGGCGTGGGCAAGACGACCCTGGCCAAACGCCTGGCCGCCAGCTTCAACCACCAGACCCTGCTGGAGGAGGCCGAGCACAACCCCTTCCTGGAGAAGTTCTACCGCAACCGCAAGCAGACCGCGCTGGCCACCCAGCTGTTCTTCCTCTTCCAGCGCGCGGAGAAAATCCAGGACCTGCGCCAGGCCGACATCTTCGAGCCGGTGCGGGTGGCGGATTTCCTGATCGACAAGGACCCGCTGTTTGCCCGGGTCAACCTGGAGTCGGACGAGTACCAGCTCTACGAAAGGGTCTATCAGCAGCTGACCATCGACGCCCCGAGACCCGACCTGGTGATCTACCTGCAGGCCTCCACCGACGTCCTGTTATCGCGCATCAGCAGCCGCGGTATCGCCTATGAGCAGGGCATCGACAAGGGCTATCTGGAGAGCCTGAACGAAGTGTACAGTGAGTTTTTTCTGTATTACGATGACGCTCCACTGCTGATCGTCAACGCCAGCGAGATCGACCTTGCCAACGGCGACCACGACTACCGTCACCTCGTGGACTACCTGCTCGAAATCCGCAGCGGCCGCCACTATTTCAACCCCACCTTCTTTGGATAGTTTGCGTCATGGGCAAGATCACCATCAGCACCCTGGACAAGATGAAGGCCAATGACGAGAAGTTCGTCTGCATCACCGCCTATGATGCGACCTTTGCCCGCCTGGTCAGTGAGGCGGGGGCCGAGACCATCCTGGTGGGGGATTCCCTGGGTAATGTTATCCAGGGGCACGACAGCACCATCCCGGTCAGCATTGACGATATGGTCTACCACACCGAATGCGTCACCCGGGCCCGCCCCGAGTCGCTGGTGATGGCCGACCTGCCCTTCATGACCTACGCCACCCCGGAAGACACCCTGGTGAACGGCGGGCGCCTGATGCAGGCGGGCGCACAGATGGTGAAGCTGGAGGGCGGCGTATGGCTGAGTGACTCCATCAGCATGCTGGTTGAGCGAGGTATTCCCGTGTGTGCCCACCTCGGTTTGACCCCCCAGTCGGTGAACGTGTTCGGCGGCTACCGGGTGCAGGGACGCACGCCCAAGGGCGCCAAGTCGATCCTCGCCGACGCGGTGGAGATCCAGGATGCCGGCGCCAGCCTGCTGGTGCTGGAGTGCATCCCGGCAGACCTGGCCGCGGATATCAGCCGCAAGCTGGATATCCCGGTGATCGGCATCGGTGCCGGACCCGGGACCGATGCCCAGGTGCTGGTCATGCACGACCTGCTGGGCCTGTCCACCCACAGCCCCCGCTTTGTGCAGAACTTCATGAGCGGGCAGGATTCGATCCAGGGGGCACTCAAAGCCTTCGTCGACGCGGTCAAATCCGGCGAGTATCCCACGGCTGAACACAGCTACGCCTGACTGTACTGACCGCACTATTGTGAGTAAGCGCTTACTTAATAACCCGGTGCAGCGCTACTTTAGGTAACATTTAGGCCCCCGAAACACCCCATAAAAGCCATTGCCCGTGCCCGGGGCTTGGGGCATACTGCCCAACCTGTCGCCGTCACCGTACCGGAGGCGCCGTCAGACCAGAGTCAGACGAGCGGTTTAGCGTCACCCATTCCACCGCAAGGGATATGGTAGATATGCGAACTCATGCCACCAATGAGCAATTGCGCAAGGCCCTTGCCGAATACCGCCAGCAGGGGCTTTCCATCGCCTTTGTGCCCACCATGGGCAATCTTCACGAGGGCCACCTGGACCTCGTACGCCGCGCCCGCCACCTGTGTGATGTGGTGGTAGTCAGCATTTTCGTCAACCCGCTGCAGTTTGGCCCCAATGAAGATCTCGACGCCTATCCACGCACCCTGACCGCAGACAAGGAAAAGCTGTTCAGTGAAGGGGTGCAGGTGCTGTTTACCCCCGAAGTCGACCAGATTTATCCCGAGGGGATGCAGGCCCACACCCAGGTGCAGGTGCCGGACCTCTCGGAAACCCTCTGCGGCAGCAGCCGCCCGGGGCATTTCGACGGCGTGACCACGGTGGTGAGCAAGCTGTTCAACCTGGTGCAGCCGGACGTAGCCGTGTTCGGGGAAAAGGACTTTCAGCAGCTGTCGATCATCCGCAAGATGGTCGCGGACCTGTGTATCCCGATCCGCATCGAAGGCGTCGCCACCGTGCGTGACGAGGACGGGCTCGCCAAGAGCTCGCGCAACGGCTACCTGACCCCGGAACAGCGGCGTATTGCCCCGCTGATCCACGAGACCCTGACCACCTGTCGCGAAGCCATCGCCTGCGGCTTCGACAACTTCCTGCAGCTGGAGTCCCACGCCCGCATGCAGCTGCTGCAGGCGGGCTTCGAACCCGACTACTTCGCCATCCGCGATGCGCGAACCCTGCGCACCGTGGACGAGAACACCGAAGAGATCGCGATCCTCGCCGCGGCCCGCCTGGGCTCGACCCGCCTGATCGACAATGCCCGGCTCGCGGTCAACCCGGCTTCCGACTGGGGGATGCTCGCGTCTCACTGATGTCGAGCGCAGACCCACGCCACCTGAGACGCGCCTCGCGGGGAGCAGCCTGAAGCGTGGAGCTGGCAGCGCACTGGGAAAACATCCTGCTGTGGGTCAGCATAGGCTCCGCCGTGGCGCTCACCCTGACCCTGCTGATGCTGCCCTGGGCTGTCACCAGCCTGCCCGCGGACTACTTCACCCGCCCACGCCGGCGATCCTGGCGTGACGCCACCAACTCCACCCCCATCAACCTGGTGCTGGTAATCGCCAAAAATCTGCTCGGGCTGATCCTGGCTGTGCTGGGGGTCGCCATGCTGTTCACCCCGGGACAGGGGGTTCTCACCCTGATCGCAGGCGTGGCGCTGATGAATTTCCCCGGCAAATACACCCTGGAACGCAAGCTCGTGCTGGGCAGCGGCGCGCTGCAGGGTATCAACTGGATGCGGCAGAAGCGGGGCTATCCGCCGATGGAGGCTCCCCAGAAAAGGGGGACGGATACCTAAAGAAAAAAAGGGACGGATACCTGATTCTTAAATTGGTATCCGTCCCCAATTTCTCCGTCCTGCCTCTCGCGATCTACCGTACATCCTGGGCATTGATCGCTGCCGGCGTCCTGCCTCTCGCGATCTACCGTACATCCTGTACATAAAAAAAGGGGCACATTTGTGCCCCTTGGATTACTGCGATGAGGTGTGGATCAGGAGTCTGAGGACGCCGTGTCCGCTGCCTCGGCGGCTTCGTCTTCCAGCAGTTCCTTGATCGAGAGCTTGATCCGGCCGCGCTGGTCGACGTCCAGGACCTTGACCCGGATCTCGTCGCCCTCGCTGAGGTGGTCGGATACGTTCTCCACCCGCTCGTTGGCGATCTGGGAGATGTGCACCAGGCCGTCCTTGCCGGGGAGGATGTTGACGAAGGCACCGAAGTCGACGATACGCGCCACCTTGCCGGTGTACACGGCGCCCACTTCGGCTTCCGCGGTGATCTCCTCGATCATGGCCACGGCCTTGTCGCGTGCGGCCTGGTCCTGGCCAAATACGCGCACCGTGCCGTCGTCGTCGATATCGACAGTGGCACCGGACTCCTCGGTGATGGAGCGGATGGTTGCGCCGCCCTTGCCGATGATGTCGCGGATCTTGTCGGAGTCGACCTTCAGCGTGATCATGCTGGGCGCATTCTCGGAGGTCACTTCACGCGGTGCCGGCAGCACGGCGTTCATCTGCCCCAGAATGTGCAGGCGAGCCTGCAGCGCCTGGCTCAGGGCGATCTCCATGATCTGCTCGTTGATGCCCTCGATCTTGATATCCATCTGCAGTGCGGTCACGCCCTCGGCGGTACCGGCGACCTTGAAGTCCATATCGCCGAGGTGATCCTCGTCACCGAGGATATCGGTCAGAACGGCAAACTGGTTGCCTTCCTTCACCAGGCCCATGGCGATACCGGCGACCGGTGCGCGCAGGGGCACGCCGGCGGCCATCATGGCCATGGAACCCACACACACAGAAGCCATGGAGCTGGAGCCGTTGGACTCGGTGATCTCGGACACCAGGCGGATGGTATAGGGGAAGGCTTCCGCATCGGGCAGTACCGCAGCCAGGCCGCGGCGCGCCAGGCGTCCGTGACCCACTTCGCGGCGGTTGGTGAAGCCAACACGGCCCGCTTCACCCACCGAGTAAGGCGGGAAGTTGTAATGCAGCATGAAGGGGTCGCGACGCTCGCCCTCAAGGGCATCGATGATCTGCGCATCCCGGGTGGAGCCCAGGGTCACGGCACCGATTGCCTGGGTTTCGCCGCGGGTAAACAGGGCAGAACCATGAACCTTCGGCAACACGTCGACTTCGCAGGCGATCGCGCGCACGGTGCGGGTATCCCGCCCGTCGATGCGCGGCTCACCGGCAAGAATGCGCTTGCGCACGAGGTTCTTCTCGACGCTCTTGAACATGTCCTTGACGTCTTCCGCGGAGGGGCCGCCCTCTACCGCCAGCGCCTCGACACAGGCGGCGCGGATTTCGCCCACGCGCTCGTAACGGGCCGCTTTCTCGGTAATGCGGTAGGCCTCGCCCAGGTCGTTCTTGACCTGGCCTTCCACGGCCGCCAGCAGTTCTTCGTTGACCGCAGGCGCCTGCCAGTCCCAGCGCGGCTTGCCAGCTTCCGCCACCAGGTCGTTGATCGCCTGGATGACCACCTGCATTTCCTGGTGGGCATAGAGCACCGCGCCCAGCATCTGGTCTTCGCTCAGCTCATCCGCCTGCGACTCGACCATCAGCACCGCTTCATCGGTACCGGCAACGACCATGTCCAGCTTGCTGCCCTTGAGCTGCTCGTAGGTGGGGTTGAGGATATAGCCGTCAGCCTCGCTGAAGCCAACGCGCGCGCCACCGATCGGCCCATTGAAGGGGCAGCCGGAGATCGCGAGGGCGGCGGAGGTGCCGATCATTGCGGGGATATCGGGGTCGATGTGCTTGTCCGCTGACATCACGGTACAGATCACCTGCACCTCGTTCATAAAGCCGTCGGCGAACAGCGGGCGGATCGGGCGGTCGATCAGGCGAGAGGTCAGGGTCTCTTTCTCGCTGGGCCGGCCTTCACGCTTGAAGAAGCCGCCGGGAATCTTGCCGACTGAGTAGGTCTTCTCCTGGTAGTGCACCGAAAGCGGGAAGAAGGGCTGGTTTTCCTTGGCTGTCTTTTCTGCCACCACGGTCACCAGGACCGCGGTGTTCTCGACGGTTACCAGAACCGCGCCGGACGCCTGCCTGGCGATACGGCCGGTTTCCAGGGTGACCGTCTGGCCGCCGTACTGGAACGATTTAGTTACTGGATTCACAATTATTCTCCAATTCTTTACATGACAACCGGGGCACAGGGCCCCGGTATAAGATGCAGCTTATCGACGCAGACCCAGTCGCTTGATCAACTCGGCATAGCGAGTGACGTCTTTGCGCTTGAGGTAGTCCAGCAGCTTGCGGCGCTGGTTTACCATGCGGATCAGGCCGCGACGTGAGTGATGGTCCTGCTTGTGCGACGTGAAGTGTTCTCTGAGCTGCTCGATATTTGCAGTCAGGAGTGCTACCTGCACTTCCGGGGAACCGGTGTCGCCTTCGCCAACCTGGTAATCCTTAACGATTTCTGCTTTCTTTTCAGCGTCTAACGCCATTGCTCTATTCCTCTCTTTGAATCTGCCCTGGCAGGCCTTTATCTGGCGGCTGCCGTTTCCAAATAGAGCCTGTCCGTGCAGATTTACAGACAGGTTCTTGTCACCTAACCGTTGGTGACTACCAGACGGCGCGGCGCTACGCGCCCGTCGTCCAATATCTCTCCTACGCCCAGAAACTCACCAGTTTCCAGCGCGACGCGCACCATACCATTACGGGGCGCATTTGGCACCAGTACCGGCTGGCCCTGGCGGATGTAAAAACCGCCCGACTCGCTCAGGCGAACCAGCGGAAAGCCCTCCACCGCGGTGTCTGCCGGCAGCAACAACCGGTCCATCTCTTCCAGCCGGTCGTTCTGTTTCAGCGCCTCCAGGGTAGCCAGGGTGACACTGTCCCCCAGGCCGAACGGCCCGGCGCTGGTACGTCGCAGGGCGCTGACGTGGGCACCGCAGCCCAGGGCCTTGCCCAGGTCCTCGGCGATAGAGCGCACGTAGGTGCCCTTGGTACAGCTCAGGCGCACATCGACCTCGGCCCGCGACCCGGGACGGAAAGCCAGCAGGTCAAGGCTGTGCACGGTCACCCGGCGTGACTTGCGCGGGACTTCCTGCCCCGCCCGGGCCAGCTTGTACAGGGGCTGGCCGTCCTGCTTGATCGCCGAGTACATCGACGGAACCTGCTCGATCTCGCCGCGAAAATCGGCCAGGGCCCCCTGCAGCGCCGCCTCGTCCAGGGCGGAGGCGTCCGCCTCCGCGGTCACTTCACCCTCGGCATCGCCGGTGGTGGTTGCCTGCCCGAGGACAAAGGTGCTGTCGTAGCCCTTGTCCGCATCCAGCAGGTACTGGGAAAACTTGGTCGCCTCGCCAAAACACAGGGGCAGCACACCGGTCGCCAGCGGATCCAGACTGCCGGTGTGGCCGGCCTTCGCTGCAAAGTACAGGCCCTTGGCCTGCTGCAGCGCCCGGTTCGAACTCATACCCGCGGGCTTGTCCAACACCAGGATGCCATCGAGCGGGCGTCCTTTGCGGCGCCTCGCCATCTAGTCTCCGGACTCGTCGTCAGAGCGCAGGCCGATCTCCCGGTCAGCGTCCGCCGCCTTGCGGATCAGGTCTTCCATGTGCCGGCCCTCGCCGACACTGGTGTCAAAATAGAACCGCAGCTGGGGCACCGAGCGCATCTTGCTGTCCCGCGACAGTTGCGAGCGCAGGAAGCCAGCGGCGCGATTCAATGCCGCCGTGGCCTCCTCTGCCTCGTCTTTGGAATCCGTGCCCAGCTGGGTGTAATACACCCGGGCATGACCCATGTCCCGGCTGACGTCCACGCCGGTAATGCTGACCATGGACAGGCGCGGGTCACGCACCTCATGTTGGATGAGGCCCGCGAGCTCACGCTGCAGGTAGTCCGCCACGCGCTGGGTACGACTGTATTCCTTGGCCATGGCTCACTCCCCCCGCTACAGCGTGCGGGCGATCTCCTTGACCTCGAAGACCTCGATCAAATCGCCGACCTTGACGTCGTTGTAGTTCTTCACGCCGATGCCGCACTCCATGCCGTTGCGAACCTCGCTGGCCTCGTCCTTGAAGCGGCGCAGGGATTCCAGTTCGCCCTCGTAAATCACCACGTTGTCGCGCAGCACACGAATCGGCTTGGCCCGGTATACCGTTCCCTCGGTCACCATGCAGCCCGCAATGAGGCCGAACTTCGGCGAACGGAACACGTCGCGCACCTCGGCGATACCGAGGATTTCCTCGCGCATCTCCGGGGGCAGCATCCCCGACAGGGCCTGCTTGACGTCGTCGATCAGGTCGTAGATCACGTTGTAGTAACGCAGGTCCACGCCCTCTTCCTCGATCAGGCGTCGTGCGGAGTTGTCCGCCCGCACGTTGAAGCCGAACATGACCGCGCTGGACGTCATCGCCAGGGTCACGTCGGTCTCGGCGATACCACCGACACCGCCGGCCACGATATTGACCTGTACTTCCTCGTTGCCCAGGTCCAACAGGGCGGACTGGATAGCCTCCAGGGAACCGCGCACGTCTGCCTTGACCACCACGTTCAGGGTCTTCTTCTCACCTGCGGTCATGCTCTCAAACATGTTGTCCAGCTTGGCGGCCTGCTGACGCTGCAGGCGGGTGTCGCGGGTTTTCTCCTGGCGGTAGTCGGCGACCTCGCGGGCACGCTTCTCGCTCTCGACCACGGCAAACTGGTCACCGGCGTCCGGGGTGCCGTCGAGGCCGAGGATTTCCACCGGGATACTGGGACCGGCTTCTTCAATCGACTCGCCGTTTTCGTCCAGCATCGCGCGCACACGACCGTACTGGAGTCCGGCCAGCACGATATCGCCCTGGCGCAGGGTGCCGCTCTGGATCAGCAGTGAGGCCACCGAACCGCGGCCTTTGTCCAGGCGCGACTCGATCACGATACCCTGGGCCGGCACGTCGCGAGGCGCGGTCAACTCCAGCAGCTCGGCCTGCAGCAGCACCGCGTCGAGCAGGGCTTCAATGCCATCGCCGGTATGCGCGGAGACATTGATAAACTGCGTATCGCCGCCCCACTCTTCCGGAATCACTTCCTTGGCCGACAGCTCGTTCTTGACGCGCTCGGGGTCCGCACCTTCCTTGTCCATCTTGTTGACCGCGACAATCAGCGGCACGCCGGCTGCCTTGGCATGCTGCACCGCCTCTTCGGTTTGCGGCATCACACCGTCGTCTGCGGCCACCACCAGGATCACGATGTCGGTACTCTTGGCGCCGCGGGCCCGCATGGCGGTGAACGCGGCGTGGCCGGGGGTGTCCAGGAACGAGATCATGCCGTGATCCGTTTCCACGTGATAGGCACCAATATGCTGGGTGATGCCGCCGGCCTCGCCAGAGGCGACATGGCTCTTGCGGATATAGTCCAGCAGGGAGGTCTTGCCGTGATCGACGTGGCCCATCACGGTAACCACCGGCGCGCGGGGCTCCTCGGTGCCCTCGTGCTGGGCCAGGGTCTCCTCCAGCTTCTCTTCCAGGGCATCGGCACTGATCAGCTTGACCTTGTGCCCCATTTCCTCGACCACCAGAGTCGCGGTGTCCTGGTCGATCATCTGGTTGATCGTGGCCATGACGCCGAGCTTCATCAGCTCCTTGATCACTTCGCCGGCCTTGACCGACATCTGCTGTGACAGGCCGGCCACGGAAATCATGTCCGCCAGCTCCACCTCGTGGACTTTCTTCTCGGTGGGCATCTCGAATCCGTGTTTGCCGTGCTCGGCATGGGTGGCTTTCATCTTGCGACGGCCGCCGCGACGCCGGGACAGGCCGGACTCGGCCGCCTCCAGGTCAGACAGCGACAGGTTGTGGCCGCGCTGCTTGCCGCGAGCGCCGGGCAGGTTGCGGTCCAGGCGCGTTTTCGGGCCCTTGCTGCGACGGGGTTCTTCCGTGGGGGGCGCATCGTGCAGGCGCTTGGGCCGCTTGGCCTCGCGCTCCTTCTCGCTCGCAGCCTTGGCCGCCGCCTCGGCCTTGAGCCGCTCTTCTTCCAGCTTCTTGGCTTCCAGCGCCGCCTTGCGCGCGGCCTCGGCCTCGGCTTCCTGCTTCTTGCGGCGCGCTGCGGCGCGCTGCCGCAGCACTTCCGGGTCCAGGTCCAGCGGATCTTCCGGCTCTTCCTCGGGCTCCGGCTCCGGCTCTGCGGGGGCGGGTTCCGGCTCCGGCTCGGCCGCGGCCTGGGCTTCTGCTTCCGCCTCGGCGGCCGCGGCCACGCGCGCGGCCTCTTCAGCAGCCGCTTCGGCGGCGGCATCCTGCGCCTGCTGGGTGTCTTCGGCAGCCTCCGCCTCGGCGCGCATTTCCTCCGCGTCACGTTTCACGTAGGTGCGCTTCTTGCGCACTTCCACGTTCACGGTCTTCTTGCCCTGCGACCCGGAGGTACGCAGCGTGCTGATGGTCTTGCGCTTGAGGGTGATGCGTTTCGGCGCCGAGCTTGACTCGCCATGACTCCGCTTGAGGAAACTCAGCAGGGTCTGCTTGTCTTCCTCGGACACCGCCTCCTCTGCACCCTCATGGGGCAATCCGGCATCTTTCATCTGCGCTAACAGACGATCGACGGATGCGCCCACAATTTCTGCGAGTTGCTGTACTGTCACCTGCGCCATTCAATCTTCTCCTTTATCCCGTTGCCCTGTGCTTGCGTTCCGACTTGCCCGCGAATTCGCGTGGCTATTCCGTCTCCTCCGCAAACCAGGGTGCACGGGCCGTCATTATCAGCTCGCCCGCGCGCTCTTCCGTCATTTCCGGGATGTCCATCAGGTCGTCCACACCCAGTTCCGCCAGATCTTCCATGGTCACTACCGCGCGGCTGGCCAGAATGTAGGCCAGGTGCCGGTCCATGCCTTCCATCTCCAGCAGGTCCGCGGCAGGTTCGTTCGCGCCGAGCTGCTCTTCGGAGGCGATCGCCTGGGTCAGCAGCGCGTCCTTGGCCCGTGCGCGCAGCTCTTCGGCGACTTCCTCGTCAAAGCCTTCCACCGCGACCATCTCTTCCAGCGGCACGTAGGCAACTTCTTCCAGGGTGGTAAAACCCTCTTCGACCAGAATTTCGGCCACTTCCTCGTCCACATCCAGCTGGTCCATAAACGCCTGGATGACTTCGCCCGCTTCCGCCTCGTGCTTCTCGGCGGCCTCGTCGGTGCTCATCACGTTGATGGTCCAGCCGGTCAGCTCACTGGCGAGACGCACGTTCTGGCCGGAGCGACCAATCGCCTGGGCCAGGTTCTCTTCGGCAACCGCGACGTCCATGGTGCCGCTGTCCTCGTCAACCACGATGGACTCCACCTCGGCGGGCGCCATCGCATTGATCACCAGCTGTGCCGGGTTGTCGTCCCACAGGACGATGTCCACCCGCTCGTTATCCAGCTCGTTGGAGACCGCCTGCACCCGCGAACCCCGCATGCCGACACAGGCACCCACCGGGTCGATCCGCTGGTCGTTGGTCTTCACCGCGATCTTGGCCCGGGAACCCGGGTCGCGCGCAGCGGCGCGGATCTGGATGACTTCTTCGGAAATCTCGGGCACCTCAATTTTAAACAATTCGATCAGCATCTCCGGGCAGGAGCGGCTGAGAATCAGCTGCGGGCCGCGGGTTTCAGTGCTGATTTCGCGCAGGATCGCGCGCACCCGGTCGTTGACGCGGAAGGTCTCGCGGCCGACCAGTTGGTCGCGGGGCAGCAGGCCCTCGGCGTTGTTGCCCAGGTCCACGATCACGTTGTCGCGAGTCACTTTCTTGACCGAGCCCGCAACCAGTTCGCCGACGTGGCTTTCGTAGTGCTCCACGACCTGGGCGCGCTCGGCGTCGCGTACGCGCTGCACAATCACCTGCTTGGCAGTTTGCGCGGCAATGCGGCCGAAGCCCACGTTCTCGACCTGCTCCTCAAACACGTCACCTGGCTTGAGAGAAGGGTCCTTCTCAATGGCTTCTTCCGTGGTGAACTGGGTGCCGAGCAGGGCCACCTCATCGTCCGGCACCACCAGCCAGCGACGCACGGTCTCGTAATCGCCCGTCTCGCGATCAATCGTTACCTGGATATCTGCATCCTCGTCGTAACGCTTCTTGGTCGCTGTCGCCAGGGCCAGTTCTATCGCTTCGAAAATGATGTCCTCGGACACACCCTTTTCGTTCGATACGGCCTCCGCCACCATGAGAATTTCTTTTGTCATCTCAAGCCTCACCAGTTCCATACCGCAGCCTAGCTGCGGGGTTGAATTCGTGCCTTTTCAATCTGGCTGTGTGGTAGCAGGTACTCGTGGTCATCCACGCGCACCACCACCTCGTCACCCTCTATGCCCTGTAACACGCCCTTGAACTTGCGCCGTCCCTCGAAGGGCGCACGCAGGCGCAAGTCGATCCATTCCCCGACATAGTCGGGATACTGGTCGAGACGAAACAGAAGCCTGTCCATGCCGGGTGAAGACACCTCCAGGGTGTACTCACCACTGATCGGGTCTTCCACGTCCAGCACACTGCTCACGTGGTGACTCACGGACGCGCAATCGTCCACCCCCACGCCGTGCTCGCTCTCTATGTAAACGCGCAACACGCTGTGACGCCCCTGGGACAGGTATTCGATACCCCACAGCTCAAAGCCCAGCGCTTCAACAGAAGGCGCCAGCAGCTGTTGAATCTCCTGCTCCCTGGTTGCCACAGTTACTGCTCCCGCCGGATATTCGGCACTTTTCGCACATACGAAAAAGCCCCTAAGAAGGGGCTTTGGCGCAACGTATCACCAGATTAAGGAGCGGGTGATACGTCATTGGTAGCGGGTGCCGGAATTGAACCGGCGAACTCCGCCCGGCTGTGCCGGACAAGGTAGAAAGCGAGCCCATCGGGCGTTTACTTTCTACGAAGCTCCGCTATCCGTATTGGTAGCGGGGGCCGGATTTGAACCGACGACCTTCGGGTTATGAGCCCGACGAGCTACCAGGCTGCTCCACCCCGCATCAAAACGTCCTCGACGTGAATACCCCTTTGGCAATTCACGCTGGGCTGCGGTACCGCTGCTGCCCAAATTCGAGGCTGTGCATTATAGGTAGCACCATGCACCGGGTCAACCGACCGCGGGCGATAAATCACAAATTATTCGGGGGCTGATACCTGCTGCTCAATTGCCCCGAAAATGGAGTCTCCCGCGGCATTCTGCATCTCCAGGCGCACGGTGTCGCCGTAGCGCATGAAGGGCGTCGAGGGCTTGCCCTGCTCGATCGTCTCGATCATGCGGATTTCCGCAATACAGCTGTAGCCCAGTCCGCCGGCCGCGATCGGCCGCCCCGGGCTGCCGTCGGCATCCTTGTTGGAAACCGTGCCGGAGCCGATTATCGTACCCGCTGCCAGCGCCCGTGTGCGCGCGGCGTGGGCCACCAGGGTGGGGAAATCAAAGGTCATGTCGACACCGGCATTGGCCTTGCCAAAAGGCGCGCCGTTGTAGGCTACCAGCAGCGGCAGGTGCAGCCGGCCGCCATCCCAGGCCTCGCCCAGTTCATCCGGGGTCACGCAGACGGGGCTGAAGGCGCTGGAGGGCTTGGACTGAAAAAAGCCAAAGCCCTTGCCCAGTTCCCCGGGGATCAGGTTGCGCAGGGAAACATCGTTGACCAGCATTAGCAGGCGAATCGCCGCGGCAGCCTCTTCCGGACCGGCGCCCATCGGCACGTCCCCGGTGACTACCGCCACCTCGCCCTCGAAATCGATGCCCCAGCCTTCATCCGCCATCACAATGGGGTCTCGGGGTCCCAGGAAGGTATCGGAACCGCCCTGGTACATCAGCGGATCGCTCCAGAAGCTCTCGGGCATCTCGGCGCCGCGGGCCTTGCGCACCAGCTCCACGTGATTAACGTAGGCGGAGCCGTCCGCCCACTGGTAGGCCCGGGGAAGGGGTGAATCGCAGTCGGCCTCGTTGAAGGGCTTCCCCTCGCCGGCTTCCAGCCGCGCAGCCAGCTCGCGCAGCTGCGGTTCGGTCTGGTCCCAGCTGTCCAGGGCAGCCTGCAGGCTGCCCCCGGCGGCCAGGCAGCGCTGGAGGTCGGCAGAGACCACGACCAGTTCACCGTCACGTCCGGATTTCAGTGAGGCAAGTTTCACAATCATTCTCCTTGGCTGTTGAGTTACCGCGGCTGAACCGCTAGTCAGGTTTTTGCTCGTCGCCGATGACACCGCGGGCGAGCTGGTCGCGCTCAATGCTTTCGAACAGGGCCTTGAAGTTGCCCTCGCCAAAGCCCTCATCTTCCTTGCGCTGGATAAACTCGAAGAAAACCGGTCCCAGCAGGTTGGCAGAGAATATCTGCAGCAACAGGCGCGGCTCGCCCCCTTCGGTGGTGCCATCCAGGAGAATGCCACGCTGCTGCAGCTCGCCCGCGGGCTCGCCGTGGCCCGGCAGGCGTTCTTCCAGCATCTCGTAGTAGGTGTCTGGCGGCGCCGGCATAAACTTCAGCCCCGCCGCCTTGAGCCGGTCATAGCAGGCCAGCAGGTCATCACAGGCGAAAGCGATGTGCTGAATGCCCTCGCCATTGTAGGCCATCAGGAACTCCTCGATCTGGCCACCGCCCTTGGCTTCCTCGTTCAGGGGTATGCGGATCTTGCCGTCCGGCGCGGTCATGGCCTTCGACAACAGTCCCGTGTGCTGCCCCTTGATATCGAAGTAGCGAATTTCGCGGAAGTTGAACAGGTCTTCGTAGTAGCTGGCCCAGTAATCCATGCGCCCGCGATAGACGTTGTGGGTCAGGTGATCCAGGGTATGGAAGCCATGGCCCTTTGGCTTGTGGTCCACGCCCTCGAGCCAGTGAAAATCGATGTCGTAAATACTGTGCCCGGGTTTGTAGCGATCAATCAGGTACAGCGTGGCGCCACCGATGCCCTTGATCGCGGGCAGGCGCAGCTCCATCGGACCGGTTTCGATCTGCACCGGCTGGGCACCATTATCCAGGGCCAGCTGGTAGGCGGCGGTGGCATCCTTGACCCGAAAGGCCATACCACAGGCCGACGGCCCGTGTTCACGGGCGTAGTACCAGGCGTGACTCCTGGGCTCGTAGTTGGTGATAAAGTTGATGTCACCCTGGCGCCAGAGCGCCACCTGCTTGGTGCGGTGTTCCGCGACCCGGCTGAAACCCATGGTCTCGAATACCGGCTCCAGCACTCCGGGCTCAGGGGCGGTGAATTCCACAAACTCAAAACCGTCCAGCCCCATGGGGTTGTCGAACAAGTCAGCCATGTCAAATCTCCTGTAAGCCGGACAAGGGGCCGGCAGTGCTCAGTGTGAGGAGCAGTGTAGGAGGCGCGGGATATAGTTTCAAGTGTAACTATATCCCGCGAGGTGAGGCTGAAGGTCGCCTAGATAGCGGAGCCGTTAATCGTGGCGGATAGCAGCACGGTGGTATCGTTGCCATCCTGGTCGTCACTGGTCTCGCGCACCACCAGGCCATTGCCGACCGCGAACCACTTCCGGGTCACGCCGCGGATGGGGAATATCCCCCCGGATTCGCTGACCTCCTCGAACAGGCAGGCCTCAAAAGTGCCCGCGGGGACCGTGACCGTGCGGCGCCCGATATAGGTCGTGGTATTCGTGATCTGGATGCTGTTGGGCAGCGACTGGCCCTGGGATCTGGTGACCTGGTTCGACGTGAAGGTCTGGCTGTAGCTCTGCCCCGGAGACAGGTCGAACCGCTCAACCTGTGGTGGATCCGATTCGACCTCGGTCGTCGCTGCCTGCGGCGTAAAGGTATCGGTCTGCGTGAACAGGTCAAATACCCGTTGCCGCGCCTCGGCGACCTGGATGAAGGACGTAATCTGCCCGGTGGAGCTGAAGCCACCGCCAACCTCGAAATCAATCACGACCTGCCTCGCAGGCTCGCCCTCGTAGCTGGCACCACCGAAAACCTCGTGGTCATTGTCCAAGGTAAAAGTGCCGTCCGAGTTGGTGACACGCAGCTCGGTGCGATAGCGGGCACCGGGGCGCACCAGGTCCGGATTAAAGCAGGCTGCCGCCCCGGAGGCACCACCACCGCCACCGCCGCCGCTGCCACCGCCACCACTACCGCCGCTACTGTCAGCAACAAACACGGGCTCCAGGAAAAACTCCTGGTCGGAGCGCAGCACCGCAAGCAGGTCCGGGTTACCGGCAAAGCCTGAGGTAAAGAGGCGACAGGGCCCGGAAGATCCGCCACACAGACCCCTGTTCTTCTTGCGCCAGCCAGTGAAGCGAAAGCCGGCTGCCGGCCTTGCCGTGAAAGTATCGTCGAAGTCGGTGTCATCCACCTCGATCACGCAGGCCGCGTTGCCCGAGCTGGGCCCGCAAGTCACGCCGGTGGCCTGGGACCTCACAGTACCGCCCTCGTTGGGTACCTGGATGACAATCTTGCACCCCGACAGGGTGGCGAGCGCCAGGCCCACCAGCAATAAAATCCCCCGCATAACGCCCCCAAAAGAATTCATTCCCTTTCAACGTAGAAAAGGATGGCCGATACCGCAAGTTGGGGTGCGGTCCAGGCAGAACGCGCTGAGGGGTCAGGAACGAAAAAGGCCCTCCATTGCTGGAAGGCCTTTCTACCGAACTTGATGTCGATGAGACCCGGGCGTTGCCCCCCCGGTGCAAGCCCATCAGGAGCTGAACGAAACGCCCAAATCGAGAAACTTACACTTTAATAAATCGACGGCCACCCACCCCTGCCAGAACCAGAGACAGCAAAGCCAGCGCCCAGAGCGGCATGGCGGGCACGGTTCTTACAGAACCCATGCCGGCGCTGCCCACAGCGACACCGACTGGATCGACGATGGTGCCATTGGCAACCCCATCCACGTCACCGCTTCCCCCGTCGGTCAAGGTATAGCTTGCCGTGTTGCCGCTTATTGCCCCGCTGATCTGGCGCCAGGGGTCCGACTTCCACAGCGTCGCGCCTGCGGGAACAGCGGCGCCGTAATCAATCTCGACGCGCAGCGTTGCGCCCGCAGAGTCGCAGCCGGAAACCACGAAATCGGCTACCCCGAAAGGGAATTCCAGCCCGGCAGGAGGCGCCGGCGTCAGCGAATCTGGCTGCACGATGCTAAAGGAGCTTATGGCACAGCCCGCCGTCTCAGAGCTGATCCTGAGCATTGTACTGCCGCCGCCGGGAACCGCTGCGGTGGCCGTATCAAGACTGCTACACGCAACCGCGACGTCTGTGACATCGCCGCCTGACGAGGTCCCGCTGCCGGAGGTCACCGTGCAGGTTTGCCCGTCGGGCTGGGAGGCGACGGTCACATCGTAGGCTGCACCCTCAGCCAATGGCGCGAACGAGAAACCGCCATCGGCGCTGAGAGTTTGGTCGTCCGTGCCGTTGAGCTGCAGAACCACGGATGATCCACCCGCCAGGCCGGTCAGAGAGCCACTTACCGTGAACCCGGGCACCCTCAGTAGGGGCGAGAGGACATAAAGCGAGAAGTTTGCACTGGCGCAGCCGTTGCCCCCAGAGAGGCTGTTCACAGTCCAGCGACTCGAGGCTTCACTTGAGTATCCAGCCAGGCATCCGTCTGCCAAACTATCGACACCACCCAACGTGTCGTCGCCGCGGCCAACCGAGCCACCACTTGTACTGAAGCCCGTCCACACGCCCCGAGCCGTTGCCGCCCCGGATTCGTCATATTCGATCGCAGCGTCCAGCGTGCCATCGTAAAAGTCGGTCTGGTTGTCGGCCACTTTGTCCCCGTTGGTGTTATAGATGGGTTGCGAAGTCTCGGTGCCGAACGCCGACAGCGTCGTCAAAGTACCGTCGTCGTGAGAGAACAGTGTCTGCCAACCGTCTATGGCATCGGTGTCGGGATCTTTAGCCTTTACTGTTGCAGCGTAGGCGTTGTAAACCGCCGAAGTCTGCGCCCCGTTCACAGTGTCACTGCCCACAAAAATGACATAGAACTCATCGCCCGGGTTCAGTCCCACCGGCACGAGAGCGGGGGGTAAACCCGGCACCGGATCGGTATCGAGAGCCTGCCCTTCAATATCAGGGATGTTGATTCCATTGTAGGCAGCATCCCCGCTCACCGCGGGGGCAGTAACAATGGTAAAAGCCTGATCACCATCATTGACAGCGTCATCGGCTGCGGTCACGTCAAACGTTGCCGAGTAACCGTTACCAGCCGTGAGTGTGACCGTCCCGGTAGAGAGCGTTACCTCGCTGCCGGCGGCGCTCACGTCGACGGAGATATCGTTTGCGGGGGCGCCACTCACCGATACTGTGACGGTTTGCGAAGTGCCTTCGTCAAGGTAAAACGCGCCACCGCTGGGGGGATCCATAAATACTGAGCTGACACCATCTTTATTTCGATTGATTACCGACACATTGGGTGTAGGCGCGACATCAAATGAGGCTGTGCCCCCTATCGCGCTGGTGGTGTTGGTGATGGTGAACGCGACATCACCATCGTTCCCATCACCTGTGGCTCCAGGTGTGACGGTAACCGTCTTTGGTTCGCTCCAATCCGCATCGGTGAAGGTGACGTCAGCGCTCACGGTTCCTTCAGTGACATCGCCACTTGAAGGCGAAACCGTAACGACCTCGCCGGCGCTCGGCGCCTGGTCCAGCACCACACGATAGGTAACGGAAGAGCCACTTTCATTGGTCACGAGTGTCGTGGGTTCCACGTTGACCTGCAGTGCAGCTGTTGCCCGGATTGTTATCAGCATTGCGAGGAGAAGGAACAGTAAGTGACGCATTCTCGGAAATCCTTTTCAGAGTGAGGGGGGGGGGTATCGCCGCCTGCGTCAAGCTAGGTGGAGGATGTCGACCGGCTTGACTGTAAAAAGCCTGCGTGAAGCGGTTGAGGGATACAACCAAAATCTTTGCAAAAAAAAGTCTTTCGCCCCAGTATCGCGAAAAATACCGGCCCCAGTATCGCGAAACATACCGCCAGAGTTAGGCGCAGAATGACTCTAAGCAGCAATGCAGGTGCGAAAGCTCACACTCGGCAGCGAAACCAAGCGATCGCGCGGGCTTTTTAAATGATGGTGCCGAAGGCGGGACTTAACGCCCCCGGCCAGGGCCGCACGAGCACTCCTCGTGAGAGGAGCCTCGTCCTTTGGATGGTGCCGAAGGCGGGACTTAACGCCCCCGGCCAGGGCCGCACGAGCACGCCACAATCGTGGCGCGGGTGTTTAGAATGATGGTGCCGAAGGCGGGACTTGAACCCGCACGAGCATAGCTCACTACCCCCTCAAGATAGCGTGTCTACCAATTCCACCACTTCGGCATGTTTTTTTACAGTTCCGGAACGTCACCCTCCGGTGCGGGTACCGCCGCCGGCGGCTCACTGTCCACTTCAGGCAGGTCGGAATCCACCGGCGCTGCGGATTGGGCACTTTCGGCCGGGGGGATCGCCAGGTCCAGTTCCTCAACCACCTGGGTCTTCTGGGTGGCCAACAGGGCCAGGCCAAAGCTGGTGGCGAAGAACAGCACCACCAGCCAGGCGGTGGCGCGGGTCAGCACATTGGCGCTACCGGAGCTGCCAAGCAGGGTCTGAGAGGCCCCGGCACCGAAAGAGGCGCCCATGTCCGCACCCTTGCCCTGCTGCAGCATGATCAGGCCAATGATCGCCAGGGCGACCAGCAGGTGCACAATCAGAATAATCTGTTCCATAGTTCCTCGCCCTTATACGGGCATTCATTGCGTTATCGCCCAGTGGCAACAACGGGGCAACCGCTACGCGGCCGCCGCAATAATTCTGGCGAATTCCTCGCTGTCCAGCGAGGCCCCGCCGACCAGGGCGCCATCAATGTCCGGCTGGGTAAACAGGTCGGCCGCGTTCGCGCCCTTGACACTGCCACCATACAGGAGCCGGGTATCATCGGCGGACACCGCGCCCAGTTCCAGCAGCTGCTCGCGGATGAAGGCGTGCATCTCCTGGGCCTGTTGCGGCGTTGCCGTCAGCCCGGTACCTATGGCCCAGACCGGCTCGTAGGCAACCACCAGTCCATCCAGTTTGGCCTGCCCCTGCAACGCACCCGACAGCTGGCGCGCCACCACGGCGAATGCCTCACCGTCCTCGCGCTCCGGCTGCGACTCACCGACGCAGAGCACGCCCTGCAGCCCTGCCTCCATCGCCGCCGACAGCTTGGCGGCCACGAGGTCATCGGATTCGGCGTGGTACTGGCGCCGTTCCGAGTGTCCCAGTAGCACCCAGCGACAGCCGAGGTCTGCCAGCATCTCTGCCGACACCTCCCCCGTGTAGGCACCCGCCGCCACGTGGCTGCAGTCCTGGGCCCCCACCGTTACCGGGGCGTTCCCACAGCTCTCTATGACCCGCTGCAGATGCACAAAGCTGGGGCAGAGGGCAACTTCCACCGTGGCGGGATGCGTTGACGCAACCAGCGCTCCACTCAGGGCATCCACGCTCTCGCGGGATCCGTGCATCTTCCAATTGGCCATTACAAGCGGACGGCGCATTCACAGACCCCAGCGTGAAAACGGCGGCAATCCTACCCGAGATGCCCGGGTGATACAAGCCGCGGCCGGATTCATTGCAGCGCCGCCTCGACCTGCTCCGCAAGCTGCGCGCAGAGTGCGCTCACCTCGTCGCCATCCTCGCCCTCGACCATCACCCGCACCAGGGGTTCGGTGCCCGAGGGCCGCAGCAGGACACGGCCGCGGCTGCCCAGCTTCGCCTCCACTGTTTGCACCGCCTCCGCCACCGCGGGGTATCGCCCAAGGTCAACGCGACCCTTGACCCGCACGTTAATCATGGTCTGGGGGCACTTGTGCATGCCGCGACGCAGACTCGCCAGGTCGCGCTCCGCCGCCCGCATCGCCACCAGGACCTGCAGGGAGGCAACGATACCGTCGCCGGTGGTAGTGAGGTCGGCGCAGATAATGTGCCCTGAGGACTCGCCGCCCAGGTGCCAGCCTCGCGCCTCCATCATTTCCTTCACGTAGCGATCGCCCACCCCGGCCCGGGCCAGTTCCAGCCCCGCTTCCTCCAGGGCCAGCTCCAGGCCCAGGTTGGACATCAGGGTGCCCACGACCCCGGCGTCAGCGGTACCGCTGGCCAGGCGGTGCCGGGCGATGATGTAGAGCAATTCATCGCCGTCCACGAGGTCGCCGCCGGCATCCACGAACAGGACCCGGTCGCCGTCGCCATCGTAGGCAATGCCCAGGTCAGCGCCCTCGGCGCGCACCACCCGGGAGAGCTCCGCGGTGTCAGTGGATCCCACGCCCTGGTTGATATTGAAGCCGTCGGGGGAGACACCCACCTTGATCACCCTGGCGCCCAGCTCTGACAGGACGTTGGGCGCCACGTGATAGGTCGCGCCGTGGGCACAGTCGACCGCGATAGTGAGACCGCGCAGGTTGAAGCTCTCGGGTACGGTTGCCTTGCAATACTCGATGTAACGCCCGGCGGCATCGTCTACCCGCACCACCTTGCCGATATCCCGGGAGGACACGGTGACCAGTTCCTTGTCGAGCTCCGCTTCGATGGCCATCTCCACCGCATCGGGCAGCTTCGCGCCCTCGGCGGAGAAAAACTTGATGCCGTTATCGTAGAAGGGGTTGTGGGACGCGCTGATCACGATACCCGCGACCGCGCCCTGGGTCCGGGTCATCAGGGCCACGGCCGGGGTCGGCATGGGGCCCAGCAGCTTGACGTCGACGCCGGCCGCGACCAACCCGGCCTCCAGGGCAGATTCAAACATGTATCCCGAGATGCGCGTGTCCTTGCCGATAATTACGGTGTTATGCCCGTTGCGGCCGTTGGCGCCGGCGAACACGCGCCCGCAGGCCCAACCCAGCTTGAGCATGAAATCCGGTGTAATCGGGCTCTTGCCAACCTCGCCGCGGATGCCGTCGGTTCCAAAATACCGCTTTTTCATAGTGACTCCAGGTCCGCCAGCGCCGCGCACATGGCCAGGGCGTCGACCGTCTCGCGGACATCGTGGGTTCTTATTATGCGCGCGCCCCGCTCCGCCGCCAGCACCGCCAGGGCCAGACTCGCGGGCAGACGCTCGTGCACCTCGCGCCCGAGCAGCTTGCCGATCAGGGACTTGCGCGACAAGCCCACCAGCAGCGGCAGACCCTCCCCGGCCAGGCGCGGCAGCTCCCGCAGCAGGCGCAGGTTGTGCTGCACACTCTTGCCAAAACCGAAACCGGGATCCAGCAACAGGCGTTCGCGTGGAATGCCGGCCTGCTCGCAGGCCGCTACCCGGGCCTGCAGAAAATCCAGCACCTCGTCCACCACGTCGTCATAGCGGGGGGCTTTCTGCATCGACCCGGGCTCACCCTGCATGTGCATCAGGCAGACCGGCAGGCCAGTTTCTGCTGCGGCCGCCAGCGCACCCTCGCGACGCAGGGCGCGCACGTCATTGATCAGCCCTGCCCCCGCCGCGGCCGATGCCCGGATCACGGCGGGTGAACTGGTATCGACCGATATCACCACGTCCAGCTCCGCCCTCACCCGCTCCACCAGCGGGATCACCCGCGCCAGTTCCTCCGCCTCGGACACGGGTTCGGCGCCGGGCCGGGTCGACTCACCGCCGATATCCAGTAACACTGCCCCGTCCTCACACATCTGCCTTGCACGCGCCAGGGCGCGGTCGAGGTCCAGGCCCTGGCCGCGGTACAGGCTCCCGCCGTCAGAGAAAGAGTCCGGGGTGGTGTTAATGACCCCCATCACAAGGGGCCGGGAAAGATCCAGCAGGTGCCCGGCGCAGGACAGCGCCGGGTGAGTCAGGTGTGCCGGGGACACGTGGTCAGCCGGCGAGTCAGTGCTCGCCGGCGGGACCGCCGATGGGGCTGGCGGGTTCCTCTGGGCTTTCCTCGCGCGGCGCAGGCTCCTCACCGCCGGTGCTGGCGCCGCCGGAACCGCCCCAGTCACGCGGCTCGCGCGGCTTGCGCCCGGCCATGATGTCCTCGATCTGGTCCGCGTCGATGGTCTCGTAGAGCATCAGCGCCTCGGCCATCACGTGCAGTTTCTCGACGTTCTCTTCCAGCAGGCGCTTCGACGTGTCGTAACACTCGTCGATGATGGCCCGCACTTCCTCGTCGATCTGCTTGGCGGTCTCGCCGGAGATCGCCTTGTTGGATTGCCCCGCGGAGCGGCCGAGGAAGACTTCTTCATCCGCATCGTCATACATCAGCGGTCCCATCTTCTCGGACAGGCCCCACTGGGTCACCATCTTGCGCGCAATCTCGGTAGCGCGCTGGATGTCGTTGGACGCGCCGGTGGTGACGCCATCGCGGCCCAGGGTCATTTCCTCGGCGATGCGGCCACCGAAGAGGCTGCAGATCTGGCTGATGATATGCCGCCGGCTGTGGCTGTAACGGTCTTCCTCGGGCAGGAACATGGTCACACCCAGGGCCCGGCCACGGGGAATGATGCTCACCTTGTACACCGGGTCGTGCTCCGGCATCAGGCGGCCGACGATCGCGTGCCCGGCCTCGTGATAGGCGGTATTGCGCTTCTCGTCCTCCGACATGACCATGGATTTGCGCTCGGCGCCCATCATGATCTTGTCCTTGGCCAGCTCGAACTGGGTCATACCCACCGTACGCACGCTGGCGCGCGCCGCGAACAGGGCGGCCTCGTTGACCAGGTTGGCCAGATCAGCACCGGAGAAGCCGGGTGTGCCGCGGGCAATCTTGGACGCATCCACGTCCTCCGCCAACGGCACCTTGCGCATATGCACCTTGAGGATGTGCTCGCGGCCACGAATATCGGGCAGGCCGACCACGACCTGGCGGTCGAAGCGGCCGGGGCGCAGCAGCGCCGGGTCGAGGACGTCGGGACGGTTGGTCGCGGCGATCACAATCACCCCGTCGTTGACTTCGAAGCCGTCCATCTCGACCAGCAGCTGGTTCAGGGTCTGCTCGCGCTCGTCGTGACCGCCGCCAAGGCCGGCGCCACGGTGGCGACCCACCGCGTCGATCTCGTCGATAAAGATGATACAGGGCGCCTGCTTCTTGGCCTGCTCGAACATGTCGCGCACGCGCGACGCACCCACGCCGACGAACATCTCGACGAAGTCGGAGCCGGAGATTGAGAAGAAGGGCACCTTGGCCTCGCCGGCGATCGCCTTGGCCAGCAGGGTCTTACCGGTACCCGGCTGCCCCACCATCAGCACGCCGCGCGGAATCCGCCCGCCCAGCTTCTGGAAGCGACCCGGGTCGCGCAGGAACTCGACCAGCTCCTGTACATCTTCCTTGGCCTCATCAACCCCGGCGACATCGGCGAAAGTGGTCGTGATCTGGTCTTCGCCCAGCAGGCGCGCCTTGCTCTTGCCGAAGCTCATGGGGCCGCCACGGCCGCCACCGCCACCCTGCATCTGGCGCATGAAGAACATGAATACGGCAATGATGATCAGGATCGGGAAGCTCGCCACCAGCAGCTGCGTCCATACGCTCTGCTGTTCCGGCTTGCGACCCTCGACTTCCACCTTGTGCTCCAGCAGGTCGTCGATCAGCTTGGGGTCTTCCAGCATCGGACGCACGGTCTCGAAGCGCGAGCCATCAAAGCGCTCACCGGTGATGGACAGCCCGTCCACCACCACTTTCTTCACCTGGTCCTGCTGGATTTCCTGGATGAATTCCGAGTAGCCCACCTGCTCGGTCGGCGACTGCATATTGAAGTTGTTGAAAACCGACAACAGGACGGCGGCTATTACCAGCCAAAGCAGTAGATTTTTTGCCATATCACTCAACGCTGTTACCTCACCAACTTTCCGTCCGATACGGGCGGTGCGACAGCCTTCCTCCTCAATTATAGCCGGAATCCGGAGCCGCCCGGTCCCACCGATGGGTTGGTGCGAGATGGCGCCGCCCAAGCGGCGCCCTGAAAAAGGGGTCTGACCCCCAATGTACTATAGATGGGTGCCCCGCTCCACGTTTCAACCCTGGTAGTTAAGGGCCACCAGATAGACTTCCCGCGAACGCGGGCGCGACGCCCCCGGTTTGCGCGTGAGTACCCGGCCGAAAGCCCCGCGGCTGCTGCGTATCAGCTCGTCGAAGCCCTCGCCCTGGAAGACTTTGGCCACAAATGACCCGCCAGGACGCAGCACACGTGTCGCCATATCCAGCGCCAGCTCTACCAGGTACATGGACCGCGGCTGGTCTACCGCGTTCACCCCGCTCATATTGGGCGCCATGTCCGACAGCACCACATCCACCGGGGCATCGCCGAGGGCCGCCAGGATGGCCTCGAAAACCGCCTCCTCGGTGAAATCCCCGGGCACAAATTCCACCCCCGCCAGGCTGTCCATGGGCAGGATGTCCGAGGCCACCACCCGGCCGTGGTGCCCCACCAGTTCCGCCGCCACCTGGGACCAGCCACCGGGGGCGCTACCGAGGTCCATGACCGTCATACCGGGGCGGATCAGCCGGTCTTTCTCCTGCAGTTCCAGCAGCTTGTAGCAGGCGCGGGAACGGTAGCCCTCGCGCTGGGCCTGCTGCACGTAGGGATCGTCCCGGTGCTCCTTCAGCCACGAGCGGCTGGACGAGCGTTTCTTGGCCATGACACAACCCCCTGCGTGTTGGCGTATCCTGTGACGGGGGCCTTGTGTAAAATCCAACCCCTCCTGAATTGAGCGACACATTGTAGCGTGGAAACCCTATGAGCAAGAACGCCGGCATGGATACCAAGCAACTGCGCGCCATCGGCCACAAGCTGAAGCCCGTGGTAACGGTTGCGGGTAACGGCCTGACCGAGGGCGTCCTCGGTGAGATCGAGCGCGCGCTGTCGGATCACGAGCTGATCAAGATCAAGCTGGCGGTGGGCAGTCGCGAGGCCCGTGCCGCAGTGGCACAGGAAATCAGCCAGCGCACGGGGGGCGAGGTCGCGCAGGCGATTGGCAACGTGATCCTGCTGCTGCGCCGCAGCGCCCAGCCCGACCCGCGCCTGTCCAACCTCCTGCGCCCGCTGTAAGCCGCCTGCCCATGGCCGATATTCTCGCCTTCCCCTCCCAGCAGGCCCAGGCCCTGGCCTACCTGGATCGCGAGTTACGCAATTTGCTGCAGACCAGGGGCGCGGACCAGGCCCTGGTCGATTTTGCCGCGGATCAGCTGACCTCCCTGTACCGGGAGCTGAACGAATCCGAGCACTATCAGCTCAAGATCAATCTTCCGGCGGGTCTGGCGGAAAACGAAAGGGCAGCGCTGTACGCGGAAATCGAGCAGGGGCTGGGCGAGGTGCAGCGGGAAAACCACCAGTTGCTGGTGCGGCTGGTGGCACGCCTCGTCCTGACCGAGCTGCGCCTGTTCCAGCACGAGCGGCCTGACGCCTGACGCGGCCCGGCCTAGCGCGGCCCGGCCCGACCTGCGCGGCCCGACCTGCGCGGCCCGACCTAGATATGTTGTACCTGGTCGATCTCGTATTCGACGTCGCCGCCGGGGGCCTTGACCGTCACCACGTCGCCCTCTTCCTTGCCGATCAGGGCGCGGGCAATGGGTGAGCCGACCGAGATCAGGTTCTTCTTCACGTCCGCCTCGTCCTCACCGACGATGCGGTAGGACACGGTGGCGTCGGTTTCGACATTGATCAGGTCAACGGTGGTGCCGAAGATCACCTTGCCGGACTTGGGTATCGTGGTTACGTCGATGACCTGGGCATTGGAGAGCTTGTTCTCGATCTCCATGATCCGGCCCTCGGCGAAACTCTGCTGTTCCCGCGCCGCGTGGTACTCCGCGTTTTCCTTCAGGTCGCCGTGCTCACGGGCCTCGGCAATGGCCTGGGTGATGCGCGGCCGGTCCACTTTTTTCAGCTGTTCCAGTTCCTTGCGCAGGGCGGCCTCGCCGGTCACTGTCATGGGTACATTACTCATACCGCTTAACTCCCTATACTCGCGTGCAGGTCCTGCAGCCTGCGCACGGTTTTGTCGCTTTCCAGTTTCAGGGCCATGCACACGGCCTCGGCGGCCGCCAGGGTGGTCGTGTAGAACACCCGGTGGGCCTCGGCGCTGGCCCGGATCGGCGCCGAGTCGGCAATCGCACGACGCCCTTCGGTGGTGTTGATAATCATATCGGCTTCGTCGTTCTTGATCATGTCGACGATGTGCGGCCGCCCCTCGAGCACCTTGTTCACCCGACGCACGGTAAGGCCCGCTGCCTCCAGTGCCGTCGCGGTACCCGAGGTTGCCGCCAGGTCAAAGCCCAGGGCTGCCAGCTCAATCGCCACGCGCACCGCGCCGGGCTTGTCCACGTCGCGGACGCTGATCAGCGCGGTGCCACTGCGCGGCGGCGGTTCACCGGCGGCGAGCTGGGCCTTGGCAAAGGCACCGGCAAAGGTGTCTCCGGTGCCCATCACTTCCCCGGTGGAGCGCATTTCCGGCCCCAGGATGGGATCGACCCCCGGGAACTTGTTGAAAGGCATCACCGCTTCCTTGACCGAGAAGTAGGGCGGCACGATTTCGCGGGTGATGCCCTGGGCCGCCAGTGAGGTGCCGGCCATACAGCGCGCCGCCACCTTGGCCAGGGACACGCCGATACTCTTGGATA
Source organism: Sediminihaliea sp. (assembly GCA_965222335.1). GTDB lineage: Bacteria > Pseudomonadota > Gammaproteobacteria > Pseudomonadales > Halieaceae. The sequence continues at coordinate 1,306,707 of OZ244944.1, forward strand.
CAAAGGGCACCGTGCGCGAGGCCCGCGGGTTGACCTCGATCACGTAGACCTCGTCGTCCTGCCAGGCCAGCTGCACGTTCATCAGGCCGCGCACGCCGAGCTCCAGGGCCATCTGCCGGATCTGTTCGCGCATCTCGTCCTGCACCGCGGCCGGCAGGCTGTAGGGCGGCAGGGAGCAGGCCGAGTCACCGGAGTGCACCCCCGCCTGCTCGATGTGCTGCATAATCGCCCCGATCACCACCTGTTCGCCGTCGCAGACCGCGTCCACGTCCACTTCCACGGCGTTACTCAGGAAGCTGTCCAGCAGCACCGGGGCGTCCTCGGACACCTGCACCGCGTCGCGCATGTAGCGCAGCAGGTCCTCCTCGCGGTAGACGATCTCCATCGCGCGCCCGCCGAGGACGTAGGACGGGCGCACCACCAGGGGGTAGCCAATGCTCTGGGCGGCCGCCAGGGCCTCGTCCACGCTGCGCACCGTGGTGTTCGCTGGCTGGCGCAGGTCGAGCTTCTGGATCATGCGCTGGAAGCGCTCGCGGTCCTCGGCCCGGTCGATGGCGTCGGGGCTGGTGCCGATAATCGGCACGCCCTGCGCCTCCAGCGCCCGCGCCAGTTTCAGCGGCGTCTGGCCACCGAACTGCACGATCACGCCCTTGGGCTTCTCGAGGTTGACGATTTCCAGCACGTCCTCGAGGGTCACCGGCTCGAAATACAGGCGGTCAGAGGTGTCGTAATCCGTGGATACGGTCTCCGGGTTGCAGTTGACCATAATGGTCTCGTAGCCATCCTCGCGCATCGCCAGCGCCGCGTGTACGCAGCAGTAGTCAAACTCAATGCCCTGGCCGATCCGGTTGGGGCCGCCGCCGATGACCAGGATCTTGTCGCGGTCGCTGGGCGCGGCCTCGCACTCTTCCTCGTAGGTGGAGTACATGTAGGCAGTGGCGGAGGCAAACTCCGCGGCGCAGGTATCGACCCGCTTGTACACCGGGTGAATCCCCAGGCTGTGACGGTGGTTGCGCACTTCGCCCTCGGTCACCGCCAGCAACACCGCCAGGCGCGCATCGGAGAAGCCCTTGCGCTTGAGGCGGTACATGGTGTCGGCGTCGATGTCGGCCAGGTTGACCGGCTTGAGGCGGTCCTCGGTGGCGATCAGGTCCTCGATCTGTACCAGGAACCAGGGGTCGACGCCGGAGTAGCCGTGTACCTCCTCGACGCTCATGCCGGCGCGGAAGGCATCGCCGATGAACCAGATGCGGTCCGCGCCCGGGTTGGTCAGCTCCGACACCAGCTCATCGCGGTTCTCGGGGTCGTCCACGTCGATCTTGTGCTCGAAGCCGGCGGAGCCAACCTCGAGCCCACGCAGGGCTTTCTGCATCGACTCCTGGAAAGTACGCCCAATGGCCATCACCTCACCCACGGACTTCATCTGGGTGGTGAGTCGCGGGTCCGCGGCGTTGAACTTCTCGAAGGCGAAGCGCGGGATCTTGGTGACCACGTAGTCGATCGCCGGCTCGAAGGACGCCGGGGTGGTACCGCCGGTGATGTCATTCTGCAGCTCATCCAGGGTATAACCCACCGCCAGCTTCGCCGCCACCTTGGCAATCGGGAAACCGGTGGCCTTGGAGGCCAGCGCCGAGGAACGGGATACCCGCGGGTTCATCTCGATGATGACCAGGCGCCCGGTGTCGGGATCGAGGCCGAACTGGACGTTGGAGCCGCCGGTCTCCACCCCGATCTCGCGCAACACCGCCAGGGAGGCGTTGCGCATGATCTGGTATTCCTTGTCGGTCAGGGTCTGGGCCGGCGCCACGGTGATCGAGTCACCCGTGTGTACGCCCATGGCGTCAAAATTCTCAATTGAGCAGACGATTATGCAGTTGTCGTTCTTGTCCCGCACCACCTCCATCTCGAACTCTTTCCAGCCGATCAGGGACTCGTCGATCAACAGCTCGTGGGTCGGCGACAGGTCCAGGCCGCGGACGCAGATTTCCTCGAACTCGTCGCGGTTGTAGGCGATACCGCCCCCGGAGCCGCCCATGGTGAACGAGGGCCGGATGATGCAGGGAAAACCGATGGAGTCCAGCACCTGGAAGGCCTCTTCCATGCTGTGGGCCATGGCGGCACGGGGGGTTTCCAGGCCGATGCGCTTCATCGCCTCGTCGAACAGGTGGCGGTCCTCGGCCTTGTCGATCGATTCCTTGGTGGCGCCGATCATTTCCACGCCGTGTTCCTCCAGGACCCCGTGCCTCGCCAGGTCCAGGGCGCAGTTCAGGGCGGTCTGGCCGCCCATGGTGGGCAGCAGGGCGTCGGGCTTTTCCGCCTCGATAATGCGCGCCACCGTCTGCCACTCAATGGGCTCAATGTAGGTCGCGTCGGCCATCGCCGGGTCAGTCATGATGGTCGCGGGGTTGGAGTTGACCAGGATGACCCGGAAGCCCTCCTCGCGCAGGGCCTTGCAGGCCTGGGCGCCGGAATAGTCGAATTCGCAGGCCTGGCCAATCACGATGGGACCCGCACCGAGAATCAGGACGCTTTGGATGTCGGTTCTCTTGGGCATACGGCTTACCGGTTTCCTGTTCTGGCGGCGATCAATTCGATGAAGTGTTCAAACAGGGGCGCGGCATCGTGCGGCCCGGGACTGGCCTCGGGGTGCCCCTGGAAGCTGAAGGCCGGCTTGTCCGTGCGATGGATACCCTGCAGGGAGCCGTCAAACAACGATTTGTGGGTGACCCGCAGGTTCTGCGGGAGGCTGGCCTCGTCCACGGCGAAGCCATGATTCTGGCTGGTGATCAGGACCGTGCCGTCGTCCAGGTTCTGTACCGGGTGATTGGCCCCGTGGTGGCCGAATTTCATTTTCACGCTGCGGGCACCACTGGCCAGGCCCAGCAGCTGGTGTCCGAGGCAGATGCCGAATACGGGAATCTCGGTCTCCAGCAGCTCTCGGATCGCGGCAATCGCGTAATCGCAGGGCTCGGGGTCGCCGGGGCCGTTGGACAGGAAGATACCGTCCGGCTGCAGCGCCAGGACCTCGCTGGCGGGCGTTTGCGCGGGCACCACCGTGAGGCGACAGCCGCGGTCCACCAGCATCCGCAGGATGTTGCGCTTGACCCCGTAGTCATAGGCCACCACGTGATAGGGCAACTCTGCTGCCGGGCGCTCGCGAAAGCCGCTGCCCAGCTGCCAGCTACCCGCTGTCCAGGCGTAGCTTTCCCCGGCGCTGACCACTTTCGCCAGATCCATCCCCTTGAGCCCGGCAAAGCCGCGGGCCTGGGCCAGGGCCGCGTCCTCGTCAATATGCTCGCCGGCCATGAGGCAGCCATTCTGGGCGCCCTTCTCCCGCAGGATGCGGGTCAGGCGGCGGGTGTCGATATCCGCGATCGCCACCACATTGCGGCGCTTGAGGTAGGTGGAAAGATCCTCCTCGCTGCGGAAGCTGCTGGCCATCAGGGGCAGATCACGGATCACCAGGCCCGCGGCCCAGATCGCATCGGACTCCTCGTCCTCGGCGTTAGTCCCGGTGTTGCCGATGTGGGGGTAGGTCAGGGTGACAATCTGGCGGGCGTAGGAGGGGTCGGTGAGAATCTCCTGGTACCCGCTCATGGCCGTGTTGAAAACGACCTCACCGACCGAGGTTCCCTCGGCGCCAATGGAGAGGCCTCGGAATAAACTGCCATCCTCGAGGGCTAACAGGGCCTGGTTGAACAAGTACACCTCCTCCATTCACTGCCGCGATACGGCGCAGTCGCATCCGGGCGCCCCTTGCCGGGCGCCCCCTCAGCCGGGCGCCAAGAAAAAGCGAGATGGGGCAACCGCATCTCGCTTTTTGTCATACAATCGGCTCTGGTACTACTCGGGGACAAACGCGACCCGGGTGCAGGTCCAGCGTTTACAAACTGGGCGCAGATTCTAGGTGATCCCCGTCAAGCTGTCCAGACTGATAGCACCCCGGCGCTCGCTGGCGGTTCGGCAGCAGGCTGTGTGTCGCCTGGAACTCGCGGCCGCCGCCCCGCCCGGACGGGCGGACAGCGCGCAGGGATAAAAAATCAGCAGCAGGGAGTGACTTTTATGGCTTACGCCAGCGGCAAAATTGCGGTTATCACCGGGGCGGGATCCGGCATCGGGCGGGCGCTGGCCCAGCATCTGCACGGGGCCGGCTGCGACCTGTACCTGTCGGATGTCGACAGCGCCGGACTGGCGCAGACCCGCGAGAGCCTGGGCGCTACGGCGCTGGTGGAGACGGCGGTGGTGGATGTCGCCGATCGCGAGGCCGTGAACCAGTGGGCCGGGCGTATCGCCGCGGCACGCGGTCACGTGGACATCGTGATCAACAATGCCGGGGTGGCCCTCGCCGAGCGCGTGGACCAGGCAAACTACGCGGATATCCAGTGGCTGATGGGGATCAATTTCTGGGGCGTGGTGCACGGCACCATGGCCTTCCTGCCGCTGCTGGAAAAAAGCGCGGCGGGGCACCTGGTCAACATCTCCTCGGTGTTCGGCATCATCGGCGTGCCCACCCAGTCCGCTTACAATGCCGCCAAATTCGCCGTGCGCGGCTACACCGAGTCCCTGCGCCAGGAAATGGCCGGCAGCGGCCTGCATGTCTGCTGCGTGCACCCGGGCGGCATTCGCACCAACATCGCCCGTCGCAGCCGCGGTGGCGGCGGTACCACGGCAGAGGAGCGGGGCGCGGAATTCGAGAAGTACGCCCGCACCTCGCCGGAAACCGCCGCGGCGCAGATCCTGCGCGCGATCGAAAAGCGCAAGAAGCGCCTGCTGATCGGCGCTGATGCCCGCTATATCTCACTGATCGCGCGCCTGTTCCCGGCGAACTACCCTGCCCTGCTGCCGGGACTGGGCAAGCTCGAACAGCCATGACCCCAGCGCCGCCCGCCCCCGATTCCCTGACCCTGGGGACGCGCCAGACGACGGTACTGATCCTGGCGCTGATGGCCACCGGCATCGGCCAGTCGCTGGTGTTCGCGATCCTCGCCCCCCTGGGGCGGGAAGTGAACCTGGGGGAACTGCAGATCACCTCGATCATCGCGGTCTCCGCGCTGGTGTTCGCCCTGGCCTCGCCCCACTGGGGCCGGCTGAGTGACCGCACCGGGCGCAAACCCATCATCATCACCGGGCTCGCGGGCTACACCGTCGGCACCCTGTTTTTCACCAGCGCCTTTTACCTGGGCCTGCTCGGCATGGTGACGGGCACGGCCCTGTACGCCCTGCTGCTGGCGACCCGCTGCAGCCAGTCCATGGTGATGTCGGCCACGAACCCCTCCAGCACCGCCTACGCCGCCGATCACAGCTCCCCCGAGAACCGCACCCGGACCATGGCCCGCCTGGGTACGGCGAACAGCCTCGGTACCATACTCGGCCCGGCGGTGAGCGGCGCCCTGGCGACCTTTGGCCTGCTGGCGCCCCTGTACTTCGCCGCGGGCCTGGCGGCGGTCGCCGCCCTGATGGTCTGGCGCCAGCTGCCGAAAATACCCCGGCAGGCGCTGAAACCGCGCCACCTGCGGGTGCGGCTGCGCTTCCGCGACCCGCGGGTCCGCCACTACCTCGCCACCGCCATCGGTCTGTTCGTCGGTTTCTCCGGGATCCAGCAGACCCTGGGCTTCCTGCTACAGGACAAACTGGCACTCAGCGGGATCGAGACCGCCCAGCTCACCGGCGCCGCGCTGATGATCTCCGCCCTGTTTACCTTCGGTGTGCAGGTCACGGTGATGCAGCGCCTGCAAATAGCACCCCTGCGGATTCTGCAGCTGGGCCTGCTGTCGATGCTCTGCGGTGCGGCGGTGATCGCCGGCTTCGAGCGCTTTGCAGTCCTGGCGGTGGGCATGGCCTTCCTCGGCATCGGCCTGGGCCTGTGCGTCCCCGCCATCGCCGCCGGTGCCTCCCTGGCCGTCAGCACCGAG